>NZ_JBCHVG010000001.1:0-630489 GCF_050474445.1 Ensifer sp. B1-9 | reverse complement strand
CGCCTCGACGGTGCGGTTGAACACCGCGATCTTGTTGCCCTTTTCAGCGATGTTGAGCGCCAGGTTCGAGCCCATGACGCCGAGACCGATTAGGCCGATTTCCGCCTGTGACACGTGATTGCCTCCTTGGACAGAAGTGCCGGGCGCGATCGGGATAAGCGCGTCAGAGCCGGCCCTTCGAATTGAACTTCGCCCTCTCGTGGCGGGCTCTGTCGAAGGCCCTGGCGCGAGAAGCGACGGCGGAGGTTGTTTTGGCATTCAAATCGATTAAGGACAAGCGATTACTGACAAAATCACTTCTTTTCGGGCTTGCCGTCGCCATCGTCGAGCACCCGCCAGGACGCGCCTTCGAGGTCTTCGTATTGGCCGCTCTTCAGCGCCCAGAGGAAGGCGGCAAGGCCGATGCCGCCCAGAAACAGCGCGATGGGAATGAGATAGATGAGCGTGTTCATGAGGCGCTCCCGACCGGCCGCAGGGTGACGGCTGCCGTCTCACCGGCTGCCTCGGCGACATTGCCGGCCGCCGCGCGCAGACGCAAGGCGTTGGCAACGACGATCACCGATGAGGTCGACATGGCAACAGCCGCAATCAGCGGTGTCGCATAGCCGAGGATCGCGATCGGAACCGCGATCACGTTGTAGCCGATCGCCAGCGCGAAGTTCTGGCGAATGAGCCGCCCGGCCCGGCGCGACGTGTCGATCGCCATCGGCACGGCATTGAGCCCCTGGTGCAGGAAGACGAAATCCGCCGCCTGCCGGCCGACATCGGCCGCCGTTGCCGGCGCCATCGACACATGCGCGGCCCGCAGCGCCGGGGCGTCGTTGATGCCGTCGCCAACCATCAGTACGCGGTGGCCACCCTCGGCGGCAGCCGCGCACTCATCGACTTTGCCGCGCGGCGTCAGCTCCGCCTGGAAGCGTTCGATGCCGACCCGCCGGGCAAGGGCTGCGACAACAGGCGCGCGGTCGCCGGAGAGGATGCCTGTCGCCAGACCCAATCGGCCGAGCTCCTCGATGCTTTCGTGGGCGAAGGGCCGCAGCCGGTCCTCGAAGCGGAAGCAGGCGAGTTCGCGGCCGTCAAGCGACAGGATCGCTTCCGACTGGCCGCTCGCCTCGCCGGCATCGCCGCAGGCAAAGGCGCGGCTGCCGAGCCGGTAGACGCCCGCCTCCGTGTGCGCTTCGATGCCGGCACCGGGAATTTCCCTGATCTCGCCGGCAATGACAGGTGCAAGCTTCGCGGCGTCATGAATGGCCATCGCCAGCGGGTGGCGCGAATGGGCGGCAAGCCCAGCCGCCGTCGCCAGCACCGATGGCGGAATGTCCTGGCCGTTGACGAGACGCGGCTCGCCCACCGTCAGCGTGCCGGTCTTGTCGAGCAGCACGGTATCGATCTCGGCGAGCCGCTCCATCGCCGAGCCGTCCTTGACCATGATGCCGTTCTGGAACAGCCGCCCGGCGGCAATGACCTGTACGACCGGCACGGCAAGGCCGAGCGCGCAGGGGCAGGTGATGATCAGCACCGCGACCGCGACCAGCATCGCGTGGTGGAAATCGCCGTTGACGAACATCCAGCCGATGAAGCTCAAAAGCGCAAGCAGATGTACCGCCGGCGAATAATATTGCGCCGCGCGGTCGGCGATGCGGCGATAGCGCGCCCTGCCCCCTTCGGCGGCCTCCATCAGCCCCATGATTTCGGCGAGCAGCGAGTCGCGCGCCGCAGCCGTCGCCTCGATGGTCAGCGGTCCGGTGAGGTTCAGCGTGCCGGCCTCGACGGTGTCGCCGGTCTTCACCGGTGCCGGTGCGCTCTCGCCATTGACGATCGAGCGATCGAGATCGCTGGCGCCCGTGAGAATGCGGCCATCGACCGGGATGCGCTCGCCGGCTGATATCGCCAGCTTTTCGCCCGGCTTGATTTCGTCGACGGGGCGATATTCGCGCCCGCCCTGCGCATCGAGCACCATGGCGCCACGCGGCGAAAGCCGTGCGAGGCTGCTGATCGCCGAGCGGGCGCGTCCACGCATCATGTGATCGAGGGTGCGGCCGATGAGCAGGAAGAAGAGCAGCATCACCGTGCCGTCGAACCAGGCATGGGTGCCGTGGGTGATGGTCTCGTAAAGCGAGATCGAGAAGGACAGCGTGATCGCCAGCGCGATCGGCACGTCCATGTTGGTGCGGCCGTGCCTCAGCGCGTTCCAGGCGGAGGCATAGAAGAAGCGTCCGGCATAGATCAGCGTCGGGGCGGCAATCAGCGCCGAGATCCAGTGGAAGAGATCGCGCGTGGCAGCCTCCGCGCCCGACCAGACGGAGACGGAAAGCAGCATGATGTTGGCCGAGGCGAAACCCGAGACCGCGACAGCGCGCACCAGCTTCTTCAGCGTCTGGTCGCCGTCCTCCTCGCCCGGCGCGAAGAGATGGGTCTCGTAGCCGCGGGCGCGAATGGTGCGCGCCAGTTCCTGCGGCTCGGTGCGGACGCCGTCGACCTCTTCCTTCCAGACGATCGACACGCGCCGCGACGAAAGGTTCACACGCGCCCGCTCGACCTCCGGTCGCGTTTTCAAGGCGCCCTCGAGTGTCGTGATGCAGGCGCCGCAATGCACGCCGGGCACGCTGAGATCCGTCTGGCGCAGCCCGCCGCCGAGCGACCGGCTCGTCAGCCACAGCTCTTCCGAACTCGGCAGCCCCTGTCCGGCCCTGTCGATCTCCAGAGCCATTTCGGTCCCGGGAGCGCAGCAGCTCATGGGGTTTCTCCCGGCACCATGAAGCGGATCGCCTGGCGATAGACGACGGTATCGCCCTTGGTCGCCGTAATGTCGGCGATCCACTGGCCGCGCTTGAGAGTCGCGGCGGCGACAAAGACGCCCTCGCCCTGATGCGCCATCTCGACGGTCATATCCTCATGCTCCTCGACCGGGCGCTTCAGCATGGCGACCACCTTGTCGGCGGTCAGTTCCGGCTTGCCCTGGCGCGTCAGCGTATAGCGCAGCGCGCCCGACTCGATCGCGAGCTTGCCGTCGAGACCACTGGCGGCAAAGGCCTTCGCCTCCTTCACCTTGCCGTTGAACTGCTGGCTCGCGACATAGGTGTTCTGCACCACCAGCCCGCTCCAGCTATGGCTGGCGTTCCAGGCCATGATCACGTTGACAGTGATGATCGTGCCGAAGAACAGCACCATGACGCCCAGCATGTGCCAGCCGGTGAAGGGGCGCGGCGCCTTTGCCTGTTTCGCCCCTGCCTGATTCATTGTCATTTCGCGGCTCCCGGGCTGTTGAAGTTGGCCTTGTAGACGTCGCGCTCGTGGCTCGACGGATCCTCGACGATCAGGCTGAAACCATCGGCCGCTTCGCCAAGCTTGTCCTTCGGCAGGGTCACGAAAACCTTGACCGCCGTTACCTTGTCCGGATCGACACCCACCGCGAAGGTGCGGCCGTCGCCCGGGGCATGGCCGGCAAGGCGCATCGTCGCCGAAGGCATGCCCTCGATCGCGAGGGTGATGGTGCGTTGTTCGGGGATCATGTTCAAGAGCTTGACCATGTAGCCGTTGCGCACCGAGCCATCGGACTCGACGACGAATTGCGGGTTGCGGTCATGCAGAACGTTGAGTTCCAGCCGGTCGCGTGACAAGAGCGCATAGAGCAGACCGATGCCGACCAGCGTCCAGACGCCGAGATAGAGCAGCACGCGCGGGCGGAAGACGATCTTCCAGTTGAAATGGCGAACCTTGTCGGAGAAGGCGCCGTCGGCGCTGCGAACGCGGCTCGGGTCGATGGTCGTCGTGCCGCCATTGGTGGCGAGCGCCATGTTGGAGGCATAATCGTTCAGCGTCGCGTAGGAGATCAGCCCGCGCTCGCGGCCGAGCTTGTCCATGACGCCGTTGCAGGCGTCGATGCAGAGCGCACAGGTGATGCATTCGAGCTGCTGGCCGTCGCGGATGTCGATGCCCATCGGACAGACGACGACGCAGGCGTTGCAGTCGACGCAATCGCCGACGGCCTCCCCGGCAGCCACCGCCTTCTTCTGGTGGCGCGAGCGCGGCTCGCCGCGCCAGTCGTTATAGGTGACGACCAGCGAGTTTTCATCCAGCATCGCCGCCTGGATGCGCGGCCACGGGCACATATAGGTGCAGACCTGCTCGCGCATCAGGCCACCGAAGACATAGGTGGTGGCCGTCAGGATGCCGACAGTCATGTAGGCGACAGCAGGCGCTTCGAGCGAAACGAAGCTTTTGAGCAGCGTCGGCGCATCGGCGAAATAGAAGATCCAGGCGCCGCCGGTAGCTATGCCGATCAGGATCCAGATCGAATGCTTGGCGACGCGCTTGCCGATCTTGTCGAGCGTCCAGGGTCCGGCATCGAGCTTCATGCGGGCATTGCGGTCGCCCTCGATGAAGCGCTCGACCACCAGGAACAGATCGACCCAGACGGTCTGCGGACAGGTATAGCCGCACCAGGCGCGCCCGACGGCCGACGTCACCAAAAACAGGCCGAAGCCGGCCATGACGAGCAGACCGGCAACGAAGAAGAATTCCTGCGGCCAGATCTCGATGAAGAAGAAATAGAAGCGCCGGGCGGCGAGATCGACGAGCACCGCCTGGTCGGGCGCATGCGCGCCGCGATCCCAGCGGATCCACGGCGTCAGATAGTAGATGCCGAGCGTCACCAGCATCACCAGCCACTTGAAGCGGCGGAAACTGCCCTCGGCGCGCTTCGGGAAGATCTTCTTGCGTTTTTCGTAAAGCGGCTTGCGCACATGCGCCGCATTGACCGGTTCGGCCTCATGTCGTTCGACAGAGGCAGGATTTGCGGCTGGATGAGGGCTCATTTGTGGGAAATCCCCGGATATGTCATGTATTGCATCACGTTTTGCCCGATTTGGCCGCCGAAAACGTTGATCTGTGTCAAGTTTGCGGGCCAAAGCGCCAACATGCGGCGAAAGGTCCAGGGTGCGCGTCGGAGCGCGTCCCCACCATGTTCGACGCGGCGGATTGCCATCCTGCTCCTCTCCGGTACCATTGCCGAACTGACGAAGGACTATTTCGCCAAGCGGCGGCAGGGTCTCGATCCGGTGTTCCACGCCGCCGGCTTTCCGGCACTGCGGGGCCAGAACGACGACGAGACCAGGTCGCGCGAAGAGGCAATCGGCACGAGCCGAAGCGTGGAGGACACGGCATGGACGGCTCCCACGAGCCGCTGACGCTTGCAAAGCAGCACGGCATCTATCGCGAGCGTGCCGCGCCCCCAGCGCTTGGCCGCCACGTCGAATGCCTCTGGAGCCACCAGATGCCGGCGGGACCGCCCGCGCCGATCGCGGTCGTGCCCGACGGCTGCGTCGATATCCTCTGGTCGGATCGCGGCCTCGTGGTCGCCGGCCCCGACCGGGTTGCCGCCCGTCCGGTGATCGCCGCCGGCTGCAAGGTCGTCGGTCTGCGCTTCCGTCCGGGCATCGCCGCGTCCTTCCTGCGCACATCGCTCTCCGAGATCACCGGTGAAATCGTTCCGCTCGATGCCTTCTGGGGCAAGGCCGGGCGCGAACTCGACGCAAGGCTTCAGGACGCGCCGGATTCGACACGCCACGCTGACATCCTGGCGGAGGCCGTGCTGCAGCGTCTGCCAGCGGTTGCGCCGCCATCGAGCGATGTTGCCGCCTGCCTCGCCTACCTGCAGCAGAATCATGATTCCTCGGACAATCCAATCCGGTCGCTGGCCGCAGCCACCGGCACCAGTGAACGGACGCTGCGCCGTCGCTGCCACGAGCATTTCGGCTATGGCGCCAAGACGCTCGACCGCATTCTCCGCCTGCAACGCTTCCTTGCAGTCTGCCGCCGCGAACCGTCCGTGAGCCTCGGCATCCTTGCCCTCGATGCCGGTTACGCCGACCAGGCGCATCTTTCGCGCGAGACAAAGGAGCTGGCGTCGCTTTCGCCTGCGGAAATCCGCCGCCAGCTTGGCGGCCATCGGCAGGCCGCCTGACTGGCCGTTTCGTTCAAGACCGGCGCGCTCGCCCGTGCTAATTCCGCGTTCAGGAGAACCAAGCATGGCAACACTTGAAGCGAAGATCGTTCACACCACCATCGACCGCGACTGGCGCGAGGTCTATGCCTTCATGGCCAAGCACGAGAACATGCACCGCTGGGCCTCCGGCCTCTCGTCGGGCCTCACGCGTGACGGCGAGGACTGGCTGGCGCCAGGACCGCTCGGCGATGCGCGCGTGCGTTTTGCCCCCGACAACGACTTCGGCGTCGTCGATCATCTCGTCACGCTTGCAGATGGCAGCGAGGTCAACAACGCGTTGCGCGTCGTGCCGAACGGCGACGGAGCGGAGGTGATGTTCACGCTTCTGCGCCAGCCGGGCATGAGCGCGGAACAATTTGCCGGCGACGCCGGTTGGGTGGCGAAGGATCTCGCCACTTTGAAATCTCTCATGGAATCCGAAAAAGACAGGGTGAAAAATGGGTAACAAGGGCAATGACAGCCGCATCGACTATGTCGAATTCAACGTCGCCGACATCGCTGCGAGCAAGGCCTTCTATGGCGGAGCCTTCGGCTGGACCTTCACCGACTATGGCCCGGAATATTGCGAGTTCCAGGACGGTCGGCTGACCGGCGGCTTCACGACCACCGGCCCCGTCGGCAGCGGCGGACCGCTGGTCATCATTTATGCCGACGACCTCGAGCAAGCACAGGCCCGTGTCGACAAGGCAGGCGGCAAGATCGTCAAGCCGATCTTTTCCTTCCCCGGCGGCCGCCGCTTCCACTTCGCCGACCCGGATGGTTACGAGCTGGCGGTCTGGTCGGCACGATAACAGGTAGGCCCGTCCACGCCCCGCCGCGCTGGAATGAGAATGGCCGCGTCTTTCGACGCGGCCTTTCCTGGTTGACGATCAGGGCTGCCCTCATCCGCCTGCCGGCATCTTCGCCCCGCAAGCGGGGAGAGATGTCCGCGGGACAGTAAGGGGAAGCCCCTTCCTCAGTGCCGACGAGCTTTACTCGCCGCCACCCAGCGAATGCACGAAGACGGCAAGCTGCTTGACCGTGGTGTCGCCGAGGCGCGGCAGCCAGGCGGGCATGACGCCGTGCTTCGGCGCCTTCATCTGCGCGATGATCGCCTGCTCGCCCTCGCCCTTCAGCCACAATGCGTCAGCCAGGTTCGGGGCGCCGAACTCGCGGTTGCCCTTGGCGTCGGCGCCATGGCACGACGCACAGTTGGCTTCGAACAATGCCTTGCCCGGCTCGACCATCGAGACGTCCGACGGCGTGCCGGTGAGGCTGACGACGTAGGCCGCCGTCTGCTTGATCTCTTCCGGCTGCAGGATTTCGGTAAACGACGGCATTTCCGAAACGCGGGTCTCGCCGTCGCCATCGTAGCGGATGCCGTGGGCGATCGTCTGGTAGATCTCCTCGGGCTTGCCGCCCCAGAGCCAGTCGTCATCGTTCAGGTTCGGGAAGCCGGCGGAACCGGCCGCACCCGAGCCATGGCACTGGGCGCAGTTGACCTTGAAGGCCGAGGCGCCGCCGGAGACGGCGAACTGCTGGAGTTGCGGATCGGCCATGATCTCGGCGAGCGAGCTCGAGGCGATCTTTTCGAGATTGCCGGCCTGTGCCGCCTTGGCGCTGGCCAGTTCCACACTCACCTCGGCGCGGCTCGAATAGCCGAGCACGCCCTTGGTGGCGTCGGTCAGGAGCGGCACCGCCGGATAGACGATCATGTAGCCGACAGCCCAGACGATGGTCGCGTAGAAGGTATAGACCCACCAGCGCGGCATCGGGTTGTTGAGCTCGCGGATACCGTCCCATTCGTGGCCGGTGGTCTCGACGCCGCTGATTTCGTCGACGTGTTTGTCCGCCATGATATCAGTCCTCCTTACGAGCGGCATGAGGAAAAGTGTGCTGCGGTTTTCCGCCCGCATGCCGCTCTGATTTTTGGGTCTCGATCACATCGTGATCGAAGGGTATGGCTGCGGCCTGGTCGGCGGCCTTCTTGGCGCCGGGCCGAAAGATGAAGGCGACGACGCCGAGGAAGAAGAGCGTCATGGCAAGCAGCGCCCAGCTATCGGCGAACTGGCGCATGGCCGTATAGGTTTCCATCTGCGTTCTCCTTAGCGATAGCCGGTGGTGTCGTCGTAGGTGGAGAAGTCGACCAGCGTGCCGAGCATCTGCAGATAGGCGATGAGCGCATCCATCTCCGTCAGCTTCTGCGGGTTGCCGTCGAAGTCGCCGAGCTTGGCCTTCGGATAGCGCGCCTCGACGCCCGAGGTGTCGGCGTTCGGATCGGCTTGCGCCTTGATGTCGGCCAGCGCATTGTCGATCATCTCGTCCGTATAGGGAACGCCGACCGCCTTGTTGGCCTTCAGGTTCATGGCGATGTTGTTTACGTCGAGCGGCATCTCCTTGAGGAAGGCGTAGCTCGGCATCACCGATTCCGGCACCACCGAGCGCGGCTCGGTCATGTGCTGCACGTGCCACTCGTTGGAATAGCGGTCGCCGACGCGGGCAAGATCCGGCCCGGTGCGCTTGGAGCCCCACTGGAACGGATGGTCGTACATGGATTCCGCCGCCAGCGAGTAATGGCCGTAGCGCTCCACTTCGTCGCGGAACGGGCGGATCATCTGGCTGTGACAGACATAGCAGCCTTCACGCACATAGATGTCGCGGCCGGCAAGCTCCAGCGGCGAATAGGGCCGCATGCCTTCCACCTTCTCGATGGTGTTTTCGAGGTAGAAGAGCGGCGCGATTTCCACGATGCCGCCGATGGAGACGACGAGCAGCGAGCCGACGAGCAGCAGGGTGGCGTTACGCTCCAGCGAAGCGTGTTTGTCGAGAATGGACATGGTCTATGCCCTCCTATTCCGCAGCTTTCAGCGCGGGCGTCGCACCGAAGATCGGAGCTTCGTCGCGCTGGCGGCCGAGGATGGTCATTGTTACGTTGAAGGCCATGAGCAGAGCCCCGGAGAGGAACAGTGCGCCGCCAAGGGCACGCAGCACGTAGTAGGGAACCATGGCCGCGACCGATTCCGCGAAGGAATAGACGAGGAAGCCCTGGTCGTCGTACTCGCGCCACATCAGGCCCTGCTGGATGCCGGCGACCCACATGACTGCCGCATAGACGACGATGCCGAGGGTCGCGAGCCAGAAGTGCCAGTTAACCATGCGCACGCTATAGAGGCGTTCGCGGTTCCACAGCTTCGGAACGAGGTAATAGATCGCGCCAAAGGTGATGAGGCCGTTCCAGCCGAGCGCGCCGGAATGCACGTGACCGATGGTCCAGTCGGTATAGTGGCTGAGCGAGTTGACCGTCTTGATCGACATCATCGGACCTTCGAAGGTCGCCATGCCGTAGAAGGCGACGGCCATCACCATCATGCGGATGATCGGATCGGTACGGATCTTGTCCCAGGCGCCGGACAGCGTCATCAGGCCGTTGATCATGCCGCCCCAGGAGGGCATCCACAGCATGACCGAGAAGACCATGCCGAGCGTCTGCGCCCAGTCGGGCAGCGCGGTATAGTGCAGGTGGTGCGGACCCGCCCAGATGTACATGAAGATCAGCGACCAGAAGTGGATGATCGACAGGCGGTAGGAGTAGACCGGGCGGTTGGCCTGCTTGGGGATGAAGTAATACATCATGCCGAGGAAGCCGGCCGTCAGGAAGAAGCCGACGGCGTTATGCCCGTACCACCATTGCGTCAGCGCATCCTGCACGCCGGCGAAGGCCGAGTAGCTTTTCGAGCCGACGAAGGAGACCGGTACCGCCAGGTTGTTGACGATGTGCAGCATCGCGATCGTGACGATGAAGGCGAGGTAGAACCAGTTGGCCACATAGATGTGCGGCTCCTTGCGCGTCAGAAGCGTGCCGAGGAAGGCGATGAGATAGGCGACCCAGACGATCGTCAGCCAGAGGTCGACGTACCATTCCGGCTCGGCATATTCCTTCGACTGGGTGATGCCGAGCAGGTAGCCGGTGGCGGCCATGACGATGAAGAGCTGGTAGCCCCAGAACACGAACCAGCCGAGATTGCCGCCAAAGAGGCGCGCGCGGCTGGTGCGCTGGACGATGTAGAAGGATGTCGCGATCAGCGCGTTGCCGCCGAAGGCGAAGATCACCGCCGAGGTGTGCAGCGGCCGCATGCGGCCGAAATTGAACCAGGGTTCGATGTTGAGGTCCGGAAAGGCGAGCTGGAGCGCAACCACGACGCCCACGAGAAAGCCGACGACGCCCCAGAAGACGGTGGCGATCACGCCATACTTGACCACCTCGTCGAAATATTCCGACTGCGGTGGCGGCGCCCTGCCCGCGGAAACCGGGCTGAACTCGATGCGTCGCATCAGCATGATGGTGCCGGCGAGGAGCACGAAGAACAGCACCCACATATGGGCTTCAAAGTGCCGGTCCTGCGCAAAGCCGGCGCCGACAAGCGCCAGGAATGCACCGACCCCGAGCAGGATCATCTCGAATGTGTATTTCATGGTTGGGTCCCCAACTTGGTCCAATCGCACGCGGAGACACGCCCTGAACGAGGCACGTCACTGCAGCTTGCCGGAAAGTGTCAGAATCGGGGCAGCCCGGCCTTGATTCAGATCAAGGCTGGAGCGCCTCGTATGCATCATCCTCGGCAAACAATAGGGAGCGCCCTGGGAGCTGGCGTTTGATGCCGATGAAAAAGACGTTTGAGGATGGACGAATCCGGAGCCGGCCCGAGCCGCCTTCCCACCCCGTTCCGGTGGCCGAGCCCTTCGCTTGGCTCGCCCGGGCGCATGAAGAACAACTGGCGCTCTGCAACAGCCTCGAGGAAATCGCCGACAGCCTGCCCACGGAAATCGACCGGCAGAAATGCGTCTATGCCGCCAAGGTGCTGCAGCCGCTGATCCGCGAGCTGCATTCCGGCGAGGAAAGCCTGGTCTTCCCGTGGATCGAGCGCACCTTCCGCGGCGACCCGACGCTCGGCGCGACGCTGGAGCGGCTGAAATACGAGCACTGCGAAGACGAGTGCTTCGCGGAAGAGCTGACGGAAATGCTGGAGCGCCTCGGCGCCGCCGACCAAACGGTCAATGCGGAGACGGCCGGCTACATGCTGCGCGGCTTCTTTACGAGCCTTAGGCGGCATGTCGGCTTCGAGCGGGAATGTCTGCGCGCCATCACCTCGCCGGCCGAGTGAAGGCGCCAGGGACAGGCAAGTACTTGAGAGCGGGCTTGGGCGCGACCGTACTGCGGTCGCGCTTCTTCATTCCAGAAATCGTCTCGCTTGACCTTGCCAAAGGGGGGCGAGCGTCAGGCCGCGATCGCGCGGCGACGGTCGGCATGTTCCTGGATCACGAGGATCGCGCCGATGAGCTTGCCGGTGCTGGACATGCACGGCGTCAGCCGGCAGCGCACGACGACCGTGCGCGCATCGACCGTCTTGGCGAAGGTATAGTCGACCACCTCGCCCGCAAAACAGCGATCGAGATAGGATTTCACCCGCTGCTCGAAGCGCTGGATGCCGATGAACTCGACGATATGCCGGCCGATGAGGTCCATCGGGCGGCTCTCCAGATGCTCGGCATTGCGCGGGTTGGTGTAGAGATAGCGGTAATCCGGCGTAATCACCGCGATGCGATCCGGGAAACTGTCGAGGATCGCCTCGTTGAGCAGGCCTTCATCGGCCCTGCCCTTGCTCGGCTGGGCCGGCAGCCGCTCGAGCTGGAGGTCGGCGAATTTCTCCGCGCCGGTCGCCGCGAAATAGCGGTTGATCAGCGATTGCAGCAGTTGCGAGTGCCGGAGTACACAGGAGATGTCGTCGGCCTCGACCCGCAGGATGTCGATCAGGAACTGGAACTGAAGCCGGGCGTCTTCGACGCTCACCGCCTTCTCGTCGTAGACGGATCTGAGGATCGGATCCAGTTCGCGATCCAGAATGCCGATCAAATGCTCGTCTGCCGTACGTACGGCATACTGTAGCTGCGAATACTTGAACCAGAACAGCTCAATCAGTGCGTTCAATTCGAAACCCCAATTCCCCACGGCAGAGCCGCTTCGATGCACTTACAAGACAGGCGTTGATGCTGCAGACACTGATCTAGTTTTGATGCTTCCCCCACTACTTCCGCGTAAAACCGTACCGCTCCGGTCATCCAAAGCGCTTGCAGTCTTCCCCTCGCGAGACAACGTTGAGTTTACACTCATTGCGTTAGCGTTCAACAGCAGAAAGAAAAACTTAACCTTTTGAAGCATTTTCAAAACAAAAGGGGCATGCGCTGCCGCGGGCGAGCCCGCGAAAGTGCCGACCGCCGGGCCTTATGTCCGGACGCGCCAAATCCTCAGAGCCGGCCTGAAGCAGGCTCAAGTGCGCTTGTTTGAGCGGAAGGGGAATCAGTCCTTGAGGTAGCGCTTGATGTGCCAGCGGTCGTGATACCAGAGCCACTGGCCGGGATATTCCCTCACCCAGCTTTCCACCTTGTCGTTCAGCACCTGTGCCGTGGCGGTGACGTCGACATTGCCGTCTGCCTTTCGCGGGATCGCGATCGCCGGCTCGAGCTCAAGGCGGAAACGGCCGCCGGGCAACCGGATGCAGCGGGCGGGATAGACTTCGCAGTTGAACTGGCGGACGAGCTTGGCAAGCAGCGGATTGGTCTGCACGTCCTGGCCGAAGAACTTGGTCTTCAGCCCCTTGCGGAACTTCTGGTCGACGAGAACGCCGACACCCAGGCCCCGTTCGAGCTGGCGGGCGAGCGCGAAGGACGACCCGGCATGCGACGGCACGAGATTGCCCATGCGCTCCTCGCGGAACTTGAACACCTTCTCGGCCACGTAGGGATTGTTCGGCGGGCGGAAGAGCACGGTCACGTCGAGACCAAAGGCAGAGCCGGCAACCGGCAACATCTCGAAATTGCCGCTGTGCGCGGTGAAGACGATGAAGGGACGCGGATTGTCGCGAAGCTCCAGGAACAGCGGAATGCCCGACACTTCGACCCGACCCGGCGTAGTGCGCTCCGGATCGAAATCGAAGAGACGGTCGAGGAACACGTATTCGGCCGCCATGCGGCCCATGTTGCCCCAGCTTTCGAGCGCGATCTCCTCGATCTCCGCATCGCTCTTTTCCGGAAAGGCATTGCGCAGATTGGTCAGCGTCAGCTTGTGCCGCCCGGTCTTCGGGCCGATGAAGCGCACCGCGCGATCCATGAAATTGATCGCGCCGTCGGCAGGAAACATCTTCAAAACCGTCAGCAGCAGAAAGACGACCTGCGCAATCAGCCACTGCCGGGTTCGATCCGCCGCCAGCACCAGCCGTGTGATCAGCATGCGCACGTCGATCAATCCATCTTCAGGATGATCTTGCCGAAGATCTGGCGCGATTCCATGCGCTCCAGTGCCCGGTCGATCTCGTCGAGGCCGACCTCCGTATCGATGACCGGATGCACCAGTCCGCGGGCCATCTTCTGCATGGCGTTCGCCATGTTCTCCATGCGGCAGCCGAACGAGCCGAGCAGCTTCAATTGCTGCTGGAACAGCATCATCAGGTTCATGTCGGTGGAAACACCCGAGGTGGAACCGCAGGTGACCAGACGGCCGCCGCGCTTCATCGAGAGCATCGAGCCCGCCCAGGTGTCCTTGCCGACGTGTTCGAACACGACGTCGACACCCTTCTTCTTGGTGAGCTTGCGCACGACACCTTCGAAGCGGTCCTTGCGGTAGTTGATGACGTGATCGGCGCCGAGCGCCTTCGCCTTCTCGATCTTGTCGTCGGAGCCGACCGTCGTGATGACGGTGCAGCCGATCTTCTTCGCAAGCTGGATCGCCGCCGAGCCGATGCCGGAGCCGCCTGCATGAACGAGGATCGTTTCACCGGGCTCGAGCTTGGCATTGTCGAACAGCATGTGCTCGACGGTACCGAAGGTGACCGGAGCAAGGGCTGCGCCGACGGCGTCGACGCCCGGAGGTGCCGGCACCAGCAGGCGCGCCGGCAGGTTGATCTTTTCCTGCGCGAAGCCGTCGAGGTGGAAGCCGTGCACACCGCCGACATGTTCGCAGAGGTTGTCGCGACCTTCCTTGCACGGGCGGCAGAGACCGCAGGTACGCGCGCCATAGATCGAAACGAGCTGGCCCGGCAGCACGCTCGAAACGCCCGGACCGATCGCGTCGACGACGCCGGATGCTTCCGCGCCGATGACGAGCGGCATCTTGCGCTTGGCAAAGGCCATGCCGCGCCAACCCCAGACGTCGATATGGTTGAGCGCCACCGCCTTGACGCGCAGCGTCACCTCACCCGGGCCGGGCGCTTCCGGTTCCGGAATATCGGTGATTTCGAGTTTGCGGTCATCGAGCAGTTGCAGGGCGCGCATGGTTCTTCCTTTAAATCTCTATCTAGTCGAGCGGCTGGGCCGTGCTGACTGGCATATATACACATTGGGAGAGTGGCGCTGCACCCCCTCTGGCCTGCCGGCCAGAGGGGGTAACGCCTAATGCGCCTTGTCCTCGTAATGGCTCAAGCCGGCTCGGCAGTCATGACGAGGCTGGCGTTCTGGCCGCCGAAGCCGAAGGAGTTCGACAGCACCGCAGTCACCTGCTGGCTGCGCTTCACGTTCGGCACCACGTCGAGCACGATCGCCGGATCGGGGTTCTGGTAGTTGATCGTTGGCGGCAGCGTGCCGGTCAGCATCGTCTGGATCGAGAACACCGCCTCGACCGCACCCGCCGCCGTCAGCGTGTGACCGATCATCGACTTGTTGGACGAGACCGGGATCGATGGCAGGCGATCCCCGAAGACGTTCGACATCGACAGGTATTCCATCTTGTCGTTCTCGGGCGTCGAGGTGCCGTGGGCGTTGATGTAGCCGATACCGTTTTCGTCGATGCCGGCGTCGGCAAGGGCCGCGCGGATCGTCGCGATCGCCGGGCCACCGTCCGGCGAGGAACGCGTGCGGTGGAAGAGGTCGGCCTTCTCGCCGCAGCCCTTCAGGATTCCGTAGACGCGGGCGCCGCGGGCGACCGCTGCTTCCAGAGATTCGAGCACGAGGGTGGCTGCACCTTCGGCTATGACGAAGCCGTCACGGTCCTTGGTGAAGGGCTTGGACGCCTTTTCCGGCGGATCGTTCTGGGTGGAAAGCGCCGAAAGCAGCGCGAAGCGGATCAGTGCCTCGGCGCTGACCGAGCCATCGGTCGCAACCGTCAGCGCGCGATCGGTGCGGCCCTGGCGGATCGCCTCGACGCCGAGCTGGATCGCGGTCGCGCCGGACGCACAGGCGGTCGACAGCGTCACCGGCAGGCCGCGCGTGCCGAAGCGATCGGCAAGGCGTTCCGAGATCGAACCGAAGAGCACGGCCTCATGGAACACCGGATCGGCCTTCTGGCGCATGGCGGCGAGGAAACGGTTATAGGCGTCGCCCGGACGCTCCGACGGCGGCGAACGATCGGCAAGCTCGAAGCGCGCGCTCCATTCCGGCTCGACCGGCGGGGCGGCCAGGAACAGCGGGCCGTTGAAGTCGCCGGAAATGCCGGCCTGCGCCAGCGCTTCCAGCGTGGTTTCCCGCGCCATGGCATAGGAGCGCTCGACGGCATTGTTCGCGGGGATTTCGATGAAGTCGACCGTACCGGAAATGCGGGTGTTCAGGCCCTCCGTCGGGAAACGGGTGATCTTGTGGATGCCCGAGACGCCGCCCGAAAGTGCTGCCCAGTTGTCTTCGACACCCTGGCCGAGCGAGGTGATGACGCCCATGCCGGTAATGGCGATGATCGGGCGGCCGAGATGATCCTTGTAAGCGTTGCTCATGGTCCGCTCCTGTTATTCCGCCGAAAGGACGGCGACGCCTTCGCCGCGCGAATGGCCGATGGTGGTGACCACTGCGCTCTTCGCCGCTGCCGTCATCGGCTTCTCGGCGCCTGCATCGAAGGCCGGCACCTTGGCACCCTCGCCCAGCGACAATGCCGCGAGCGCCAGGCCCAGCGGGAACTGCGCCTCGATGCTGTGGCCGACGAGGCCGCCATAGGCACGCACCGGCGCCCCGGCCAGCTTCGCCTCGAGAAACGCCTTCTCGCGTGCCACGAGATCATGGAAACCGGAGGTACCGGAGAACACGACGGTCGAAGCCGGGTCAAGTTTCTCCGCCGGCTTGGCGAGATCGGCAAGGCGGGCTTCGAGCTTGCCGCTTTCACGCGAGCCGCGGTCGCCGCCGATCGCGTCGATGGTGGCATAGATGCGGGCGCCGCGGGCTTCGGCATATTCACGCGATTCCAGCACCAGGAAGGCGCCGACCGAACCGAGGATCATGCCGCCGCCGTTTTCGGCCTTGCGTGACCAGATCGGGTGCCAGTCGCCGAGCGCGTGGCCCTGGATGGCTTCGATCAGGAGAATGATGTCGAGACGTTCGGCCGAGAAGGCGCCGCCGACGAGCGTATGGCTCGATTGGCCGGCCTTGATGCGGGCAAAGGCGGTTTCGATCGCCGAGATGCCGGCCGCTTCCTCGCCCATGAAGGTGCGCGACGAACCGGTGACCTTGTGCACGATCGAGATGTTGCCGGCGAGCAGGTTCGAAAGCTGCGCGAGGAACAGCGTCGGGCGCAGTTCGGTGGTCAGCTTTTCGTTGAGGAGCTGTTCGCGATCGTTGCGCTTCAGCGCTTCGTCGACGATCAGCGAGTCGACGTTGATGTCGCGCTCGCCGCCACCGGCAGCGACGATCATGTCCATGCTGCCGCAGGCTTCGAGATTGTCCTTGAGGCCGGCATCATCGAGCGCCAGGCCGGCGGCGAAGACGCCGAGGCGCTGCCAGTTTTCCATCTGGCGCTGGTCGCCACGCTTGGCGATCTGCTGCGACCAGTCGATTTCCGGCAGCGGATGTACCGGATAGGGGCTGAACTTCTCGGTCTCGACGCGCACGGCCGGCGAAGCGTCGGCGCTCAAGAGGGCCAGATGCGGCTCGACGCCGACGCCCTGGCTGGTGACGATGCCGACGCCGGTAATGACAACGTCGTTTGCGGATTTGGTCATCTTACTTCTCCGAACCGGCTGTCGCCGAAAGAGCCGCCATCAGGCCCAGTTCCTCGGCCCGCTTGCGAACGATATCGCCGAGCGGAACCTGATCGAACGGCATCGTCCTCAGTTTGAGCTGGGCGTCGCAGACCTTCTTGCCGGCCGAGGTAATCTTCGCCTTGGTAACGGCAAAGCCCGACCCCTCATGCTCGAGGAAGGCCTCGATCTCGAGTTCGGCCGAGGGCTCGACGAAGGTGCGCATCTTGGCGCCGTCGACCGACATCAGGAAGGGCATGGCGGCAAAATTGGTGGCGGCGAGCACCAGGAAACCGGAGGCCTGCGCCATGGTCTCGATCAGGAGCACGCCCGGCACCAGCGGGTAGCCTGGAAAATGGCCTTCGAACACCGGGCTCTTCTCGGGAACGACGGACCGCGCCGTCAGCCGGCCAGCCGAAAGATCGACCGTTTCGACACGATCGATCATCTGGAAGTATTCAAGGAGCATTGAGGCTCACCCTGTTCGTTTCGGGCTCAAGTAAAAACGCCAATGCCGCCTGTCAAGCGCGGGGCGCGACGGGCGGCATTGGAATTGGTGCGGCAAGGCTTGGGCGGAAGCCCGATCAGCCCTTGGCAGCCCGCAGTTCGTCGATCTTGGCGCAGAGGTTCTTCAGAACGAAATACTCTTCGGTCGAGACCTTGCCTTCGTTGACTTCCTGCGTCCACTGCTCGAGCGGGATCTTGATGCCGAATTCCTTGTCGATCGCGAAGACGATGTCGAGGAAGTCCAGGCTGTCGATGCCGAGATCGTCGATCGTGTGGCTTTCCGGCGTGATCGTCTCACGATCGATCTCGCTCGTCTCCGCAATGATGTCGGCAACCTTGTCGAATGTAGCTGTCACGCGCATACCTCTAGTAACTTAAGTCGAGTCTCGGCGATCCTATAGGTAAATGCGCCACAAAAGCCAATGGCCTTGATTGCAACCGTTCGCGAATTGAAAACCGGTGTTGCAGGCTTACGCCTCAAACGGCGACCGAATGCCGCCCGCGACCATTGCCGAGATAGGCGTCGAAGTTCGCCGCCACCGATCGCGCAAAGGGCCGTCCGCGTTCGGTGAGACTGAAGACACCGTTTTCGATCGTCGTTAGCCCGTCGGCGTCGCGCGCCCGGAAAAGCCGCGCCTCCTCGACCACCGCGCCGGCCAACCCCGGAAATGCCCGTTCGACCTCGTCAAAGGAGAAGGCGAAACGGCACATGATGTCGGCGATCACTTTTGCTCTCAACCGGTCGTCCGGCGTGAAGCGATAGCCGCGAGCCGCCGCCATGCCTGCCTGCTCCACATGGCGCAGATATTCGCCGGTCGCCGGCATGTTCTGGACATAGCCCTGACGGAAGTGGCCGATCGCCGAGGCGCCGAGGCCAACAAGCGTTTCCGCCGCATCGTCCGTATAGCCCTGGAAATTGCGGCGGAGGCGCCCTTCCCGGCTGGCGCGCGCCAGGTTGTCTTCGGGCTTTGCGAAATGGTCTATGCCGATCGCCTCGTAGCCGGCCGACAGCAGCATGTCGGCCGCCCGGCTCATCTGCGCGAAACGCTCGACCACGCCGGGCAGGCTCTCGTCCGGAATCATCTTCTGGTGCGTCTTCATCCACGGCACATGCGCGTAACCGAAGAGCGCGACACGATCGGGCGCGAGTGTCAGCACCGCCTCCATCGTCCGCTCCAATGACGAAAGACTCTGATACGGCAGCCCGTAGAGGACGTCGCAATTGACCGAGCTGACACCCCTCGCCCGCGATGCCTCGATCGCATCGCGGGTCTGCTCGTAGGTCTGGATGCGATTGATCGCCTTCTGCACCACCGGGTCGAAATCCTGGATGCCGAAGCTCGCCCGCGTCATCCCGATCGCCGCCAGCGCATCGTGACGCGCCTCGTCGAGGTCGTTCGGATCCATTTCGACGCTGATCTCGCAATCCGGCGCGAAGGTGAAGTGATCGGTGAAGCTGCGCTTGAGCGCGATCATGTCCTCCGGCCGGACGAGCGTCGGCGAACCGCCGCCGAAATGCAGCGCCGTTACCCGGGCTTCACGGTTCACCCGCCCGCCGACCGATGCAACCTCGCGATGCAGGCCCTGCAAATAGGTTGCGACGGGATCGTAGCGCAGCGTCTGCTTGGTGTGGCACGCACAGAACCAACAGAGCCGGTCGCAATAGGGCACATGGGCATAAAGCGAAATCGCCTCGCCCGGGCCGATCGCATCGAGCCAGCTTTCATAGTCCGTAGGGCCCACCGCCTCGGAAAAATGCGGGGCGGTCGGGTAGCTGGTATAGCGCGGCACCGGGCCTGCATATTTGAGGATAAGCGCGTCTTCCATCGGTCTCTCCGCTGTCATGACGATGGCATAGGGCGGATGCGCGAAGACGCCTTTGATTTTGATCAAGTCGCCGAATTAACACGTTAAAATTGACAATGCGCAAGTCAGCATGAGACATTGTTTCGCGCTTTCGGAATTAGCACCTGTCAACTCTTGATTTAACGACCCGCATCCTCTTTGGTCATCCTGCTGCATGCTTCCTTTGAAGGAAAAAACAGGCAGCACTTCAAAGTGCCACGGCGGCCTTTGCGCGTCTCATGAGACGCGCGGCGCCGTAAGAGCAGCGACATGCAGGTAGAAAGAATTGCAGATCGTGAACGAACATCGCCGCAAGGATATCCATAACTCGGACATTCCGGCCGTCTGCGTGGCCTGCGAGGCGCGTCATGGCGGCGTTTGCGGAACGCTCACCCCGGATCAGCTGCTCGACCTCAGCCGCCACTCGACCCGCCGCAGCATCGAGCCGGGCCGCGAGGTCGTCGGCCAGGGTGAAACGACCGACAGCTACGCCAACATCATCAGCGGCGTCGTCAAGCTCAGCAAGGTCCTGGCCGATGGCCGCCAGCAGATCGTCGGCCTGCAGTTCGCGCCCGACTTCATGGGTCGTCCCTTCACCCGCGAAAGCGCGCTCACGGCGGAAGCGGCCGTCGACACCGATATCTGTTGCTTCCCGCGCAACGTAATCGAGCGGCTCGTTTCCGAGGCGCCGGGTCTCGAACACCGGCTGCATGAGCAGGCACTGAAGGAGCTCGACGAGGCGCGCGACTGGATGCTGACGCTCGGGCGCAAGACCGCCCAGGAGAAGGTGGCGAGCTTCCTCTATATCATCGCCACCCATATCGATCCGGAACACGGAACCGCGAAGGAATTCGACCTGCCGCTCTCCCGCGCCGACATCGCCGACTATCTGGGCCTGACAATCGAAACCGTCAGCCGGCAGATCACCAAGCTGCGCAAGGACAACGTCATCCGCATCGAAAACAGCCGCCACGTCACCGTGCCGAGCCTCGACCGGCTGATGGATGTGGCCGGCATCGATTGAGCGGCGCTCGGCGTCGCTGCGCGGGCGTCGCGACGCTGCTCCCCGTACTCTATTTTCTTGAGCGGGATTACCCCCATCAGCGAACCGGACGAAACAGCACGGGCAACGCCGAGCCGTCAGCGCGTGATGACGATACGCGTATTCGCCAACCCGTGCTGCTGCGCCAGTGCGAAGAACTCGGCGGCGTTGTTCGGATGCAGCCGTACGCAGCCGTGCGATGCCGGGCGCCCGAGCCGCTTGATGTCATAGGTGGCATGAATGGCGTAACCGCCATTGAAGAACACCGCAAAGGGCATGGGGGCGTCGTCGTATTTGCTCGAGCGATGGTAACGCGAGAGCCATTTTGCCTTCCAGCTGCCGCGCGGCGTGACATAGCCCCTGCGGGCGGTAGACACCTTCCAGCGATACATGACGATGCCGTTCTGCGTCACGGTCATGGTCTGCGAGGACAGGCTGATATCGGCAATGAGATTGGCGGCGTTCACCGGTTGAACGGAAAATTGCATCAAGGCGGCGACGAGCACGGTCAAAAGCGCATTCCGCATGCTTCGCTCTCTCCGGGAGGGCAATACTTGCCGGTGGCACCAGACATCCGAAGAGAATAACCGGCCGAGTATGAAGCAATCTTAATACATATGGAAAGCAAAGTGTTAACGCGAAACTCGTTTTCGCAGGACGGGCGCCGCCGACGCGATCAAATCAGCGCGACGGCCAGAACGACAACGGTCATCACCGTGCAGGCGCCATAGAATACGGCGATGCCGGCATCGATATCTTCGCTTCGCGCAATGGCGCGCCCCGGACCGTTGATCATCGGCTCGCTGACCTTGACGCCGCCATAGATGCGCGGGCCGGCAAGCTGCAGGTCGAGCGCGCCGGCCATCGCCGCTTCCGGCCAGCCGGAATTCGGCGAGCGGTGCAGGCCGTGGTCGCGAAGGGCTACAACAAGCGCATCCTTGGCGGCGCGCGCGCCACGGTGGATCAGCGCGCCGGCAGCGACCAGCAGGATCGAGAGCCTTGCTGCCGGCAGATTGGCGAGATCGTCGAGCCGCGCCGAAGCCCAGCCGAAGTGCAGATATTTCGGCGATTTGTGGCCGATCATCGAGTCGGCCGTGTTCAGCATCTTGTAGGCGAGCAGGCCGGGCAGACCGGCGGCCGCATACCAGAAGGCCGGCGCCACGACACCGTCGGAGAAGTTCTCGGCGAGGCTTTCGATCGCCGCGCGGCAGACCGCCGGCTGGTCGAGCGTCTTCGGATCGCGGCCGACGATCATCGAAACGGCGCTCCGCCCCCCTTCGAGCCCGCCTTGCCGCAAGCCCTCGGCGACGCGGCGCACATGATCGGCCAGGCTCTTTTGCGCCAGAAAGACGGCGACCAGCACCGCCTCCAGCAGGAAACCGAGCGGGCCGAAGGCGGTGAACAGGCGATGCAGCAGGTGGCCAAGCCAGGCGCTGACGGCGAGCAGCAGCACGATCGTGGCGACGCCGCGAAACTTGCGCACGCCATCCGCCAGATCCTCGTGGTTCAGCCTGTCATCGAAGAAGGCGATGGCCTTGCCGAAAAAGACCACGGGGTGCGGCACGCGCGCCCATAGCCAGTGCGGATCGCCGACGAGACGGTCGATCACCAGCGCCAGCGCGAGGATGAGAAGCATGGTGCTGGACATTCAGAGTTCCATCCGGGCAAGCGCATCCGCCAGCCGCCGGTCACCTGCCGGATCCGGCGCCAGACCGATTCTGAGCCACGTCGGCGCATAGTCGAACTTGCGGGTCAGAATATGTGCCTCGCAGAGCCGCTCCTGCAGCAGAGCGGCCCTCGGGTGCTCGACCAGCACGAAAAGCCCGGTGCCGCCAATCCGCTTGAGCCCGGTCGCATCCAGGGCCGCATCGAGGCCGGCGCGCCGTTCGCGAATACCGGCCGCAATCGCTGCCGTATCGCCCTGCATCAGCGCGCGGGAGATGGTCAGCGCCGGACCGGAAACGGCCCAGGGGCCAAGCCAATCGCCGAACGCAGCAAGGACCGGCTCGCTGCCGACGACGAAACCAAGGCGTAAGCCGGCAAGCCCGAAGAACTTGCCGAACGAGCGGAAGACGATGAGGTTATCCTCGCCGCGCACATGGCCGGCGACGCTCAGTTCCGGCTCCAGATCGCCGAAGGCCTCGTCGACCAGCAGCAGTCCGCCGCTCGCGCGCTGCCGCGCGGCCAGTTCCAGAAGATCGGCGGCGGCGAAGGCACGGCCGGTCGGATTGTTGGGGTTCACCACGATGACCAGGCCATGCGCGGCGCTCACGGCATCGGCATTGTCGACGCGATCGACGGCAAAGCCGGCCGCCGACAGCACGCGGGCATATTCGCCATAGGTCGGCCCGAAGATCGCGACGCGGCTGCTTGCCGGCGTCTTCCCGTTTTCAGGCATGAGACGCGGCAAAAGCTGGATCACCGATTGCGTGCCGGGCACGGGCAACGGCAGCACGCCATGGGTGCGGTAGTATTCCCGGGCTGCCAGCCGCGCCGCATCGACCGTCTGCCGGTCGGGCAGCCGATGCCAGGCGCGCTCGGGTACCTCGGGTAAAGCAACCGGGCATGGATTGATGCCGGTCGAGAGATCGAGCCAGTCCTCGAGCCGGCCGCCAAAGCGGGCTGCGGCTTCGGTGATGCCGCCGCCGTGAACGATCGGTGCGCTCATGGTGCACCCGCAATATCGATGAGGTGCATGAAGGATCCGGCGACGTTGCCGCGTTTCAGCCCGGCATGGCCGAGATCGTCGCCGGCCGCGTCGCTCACCGCAAACAGCCGGTCGGCAGCACCTTCGGCGACGATGGTCGCATAATGGAATTCGTGCGCCGTCATGGGTCCATCGAAGAAGGCGTTGTCGACAGGTACGACCCGGCGATAGCCGAGGTGCCGCCTGCGCTCGGCGAAACTGGTGGTTAGCGGCAGCAGGCCGAGCATGTCGTAGCGTGCGCCATCGGCGGCGACAAGCCCTTCGCCGAGCACCATATAGCCACCGCATTCGCCGAAGATCCGGGCTCCCCGCCCGGCAGCCGAATGCATGCAGGAACGGAAGGTCGAAGCCGTACTTAAGCGCCCCGCATGCAGCTCCGGATAGCCGCCCGGCAGGTAGACGGCGTCGGCAGCCGGAGCCGGCGCCTCGTCGGCCAGAGGCGAGAAGAACGAGATTTCGGCGCCGGCGCTCCGCCAGTCGAACAGCAGGTGCTCGTAGCAGAAGGCAAAGGCGATATCGCGCGCCACGGCGATGCGTTGACCGAGAGGGCGCAGGCGCTCGATATTCGCGGCCGGTCCGCGCGGAGAGACCGCTGCAGCGCGGCTGATGGCATCGAGGTCGCATGCCGCCTCGACCCGCGCTGCGGCAGCGTCGATGAAGCCTTCGAGCGCTCCATGCTCGCCCGCCTGCACGAGGCCCAGATGACGCTCCGGCAGTTGAAGTGCACTGTCCTGCCGCAACACGCCGAACACCGGCATGCGCACCCGCTCCAGCGCATCGCAGAGCATCTTCTCGTGCCGATCGCTGCCGACCTTGTTGAGGATGACGCCAACCACCCGGATATCGCTGCGGTGATCCGCGTAGCCGCGGACGAGTGCGGCGACCGAATGCGACATGCGGGCGCAATCGACAACGAGAATGACGGCAAGATTGAGCGTCGCCGCGAGATCCGCAGGCGTTCCCGAGCCGTCAGCGGCACCGTCATGTAGCCCCATCATCGCCTCGACGATCAGCATGCGGCCGCCCGCGGCCGCCTGTGAGGCATTGGCAAGCAGCAGTTCCGGGCGCATCGCCCAGGGATCGTAGTTGAAACAGGGCTCGCCCGTTGCCGCCGCATGGAAGGCGGGATCGATATAATCGGGCCCGGCCTTGCCCGGCGCAATTGCCACACCGCGCTTCTTCAGCGCGCGCATCAGCCCAAGCGTCACCGTCGTCTTGCCCGAGCCCGACGAAGGTGCTGCGATCAGCAGTCCGCTCATGCCGGGTTCCTGCGCATGCGATTGGCGAAGGGATCGGCGGCAAGCTTGCGCCCGTCGAGCGCGCCGATCCAGTCGAGTGCCGCCCGAAGCCGCACCACTTCGCCGACGACGACGATTGCCGGCGGCTCCAGCCCGGCCGCCTCGACATCGGCCTCAGCGCGCGAAAGCGTCGTTTCGAGCACCGCCTGTTCCGGCGTTGCGGCATTGCAGACGAAGGCGACCGGCTCGTCCGGCGAGCGCCCACCGGCAATGAGGTTGGCAGTGATCGCGCCGATATGTTTCATCGCCATGTACATGACGATGACGGGTGAGCCGCTGGCAATCCCCTGCCAGTTGATGCGATCCGGCACCAGGCCGGAGGAATCGTGGCCGGTGAGGAAGGTGACCGCGTGATTGACCTCGCGGTGGGTGACGGGAATGCCGGCATAGGCAAGCCCGCCGATGCCCGCGGTGATGCCGGGCACGATGCGGAACGGGATCCGATGTTCGACCAACGTCAGGGCCTCCTCGCCGCCACGGCCGAAGACGAAGGGGTCGCCGCCTTTCAGGCGGAGCACCCGGTTGCCGGCACGCGCGAGTTCGACCAGCCGCAGCGAGATATCGCGCTGTTTCGGCGACGGTTTGCCGCCGCGTTTGCCCGCGAACTCGAACACGGCACCCGGCCGCGCGAGCTTGAGGCAGTCCTCGTTGACCAGCGCATCATGCACGATCACGTCCGCCTGGCGCAGCGCATTGGCCGCATGCAAGGTCAAGAGACCTGGATCGCCCGGGCCGGCACCGACGAGCCAGACCGAACCTTTCTCGAGCGCCGGCAACCCGGCAAAGAGGTCGTCGATCATTCGTGCTGTCCACCCTGTATACCGGCACCGCTTGCCGGTGCCCCTAACTCGATCTGCGAAGAACCGGATTCCATTTTAGAGAAAACCCGGACAAAAGATTGATTCAATTCAACAACGTAAGCACTCATCAGACGACCTCGGCCGCAGCCGGCACGCGCGCCGCCCCGTCTCCCCGTGGGCCGGCAAGCGCCGCCGTCGCATGCGCGGAGACGATCTTCGGCACGATCAGCACGGCCTCTTCCCCGGCGCCGACGAGGGCGGCACCTTCGGCAACGCCATGACAGCCCGTATGGGCAAAGACGATCTCGGAGGGGTTGGCGAGCCGATGAACCTCGGCTTCGAGCGTGACCGCATCGTAAAATGCCGCCGGAACGGAAAAATGTTTCGCCGCCGCCAGGATCGCCGGTTCCTCGGCGCGGGCATCGAGCGAGGCGACCAGCCGGAGATCCGCAGGCGCGGCACCGGCGGCAGCCAAGGCGCGCTCAGCAAGCGCGATCACTTCCTCGGCAGGCGTTCGCCGCTCGCAGCCGAGCCCGAGCACCAGCCCGGCCTCTTCTTTCGTCGTCTCGACCAGCGCGTTATCTTCACGCGATTCCGGACGCAAAATCGCTGCGCGCTTTTGCTGGAATTGCTTGTTTGTCTTTCGCAATTCCGGACGCAAAACCGCTGCGCACTTTTGCTGGAATTGCTTTGGTCCGCTAACCGATGCCATCGGTGGCCGGCTCCCTTCGTCGGTTCTCCTTAACGAAGCGCCGGCTGGAACAGACTGTTCCGGGCCGATCTGGACAGCACCGGCTGAAGGCCCCCTGCCTGGGTCGGCCGCACCGGACGCTCTTTCAGTCCGCCAAGCGGACGCCGTCGCATGTCCGTCATTTTTACCGAAGCACGTGAGACCGGTCAAACCGGATTGCGCCATCGTCATGTCGCGATTGGCGAAGACGGCTACCTATGCACTCTATCGCGAGGACAGCCTCTTCCGGCCGTCGCTCTATCGCCGGCGCCTTCCATCCGAAAACACAGCGACTCAGAACAAGGTTTTGAATCCTTGGCCTTTTGCTCTTTTGCGAGCTGCACCCGCGGCGGCACCGCAACAGAAGGCTTTGCAAAACGCGCCCGGCTCTGACACAAGGCGGAAAAGCCTCTCATGACAGCCCCCTCCTGAGTCCCTCCCGTGCAAGATCTCGCCTTCCACCTGCTCGCCTTCCTGTTTGCTGCCGCCTTCATTGCCGGTTTTATCGATTCGATCGCCGGCGGCGGTGGCATGATCACCATTCCCGCCATGCTGATCGCCGGCATTCCGCCGCTGCAGACGCTCGGCACCAACAAGCTGCAGGCGCTGTTCGGCTCCGGCTCGGCAAGCCTTTCCTATGCGCGGCGCGGACACGTGGACCTCAGGGAGCAATTGCCGATGGCGCTGATGTCGGCGGCGGGCTCAGTGCTTGGCGCGCTGCTCGCGACCGTCGTTCCGGGTGACGTGCTGAAGGCGGTGCTGCCCTTCCTGCTCATCGCCATCGCGATCTACTTCGGCCTGAAGCCGAACATGGGCGATGTCGACCAGCACCGGCGTGTCACGCCCTTCGTGTTCACGCTAACGCTGGTACCGCTGATCGGCTTCTATGACGGCGTCTTCGGCCCTGGCACCGGCTCCTTCTTCATGCTCGGCTTCGTGACGCTCGCCGGTTTCGGCGTCTTGAAGGCGACCGCGCACACGAAGTTCCTGAACTTCGGCTCCAACATCGGCGCCTTCGGCGTCTTCCTTTTCTTCGGCGCCATCCTCTGGAAGGTCGGCCTGATGATGGGATTCGGCCAGTTCCTCGGCGCCCAGGTCGGCTCGCGCTATGCCATGGCCAAGGGCGCCAAGATCATCAAGCCGCTGCTCGTCATCGTTTCGATCGCGCTTGCCGTCCGCTTGCTGGCAGATCCGTCGCATCCCCTCAGGATCTGGCTGGGGCTTTGAGGTCAGGCGCGCGTTCCCGGCTCGCAGAGACCGCAACGAGATGCCGCGGCTTCAGCGAACGTCACTCACTTGACTGTCAGGCCAACATCGGGCGCGCCTGTGGTTGACCAGCATGAGCATTCTTCGCCTGCCGGCCCCGCGCCGTAGCCACATATCTGTTTGGGGGTCTTGCATTGCCGAGGGCTGCGCGCTTCAGCACGCGCCTTTGCCTCGGCTTCGGCCGCGGCCCGTTGCTTTCGGCTCAGCTTTGGCGTCGGAGCCGCCTTTGCTTTCTCCGCCTTCTCGACGACGGATGCGCCGGTCCTGGTCGTTTGGGATGAGCCAGTTTCACTGCATGATGTGATTAGCAAAAGCGATGCGACGGCAAACGCAACTCTAGCAACGGTCTTCAAGCTTCACCCGCGATCTAAACCATGTGGAGCATCTATATGCATGCTTCCAGAAGTCCCTTCAAGGGCCGATCACGCCGCCGGATAACGGGCGCATTCCGCCTCGTTCCGGCACGAGAACGCGCGCCTTCTCAAGAAGCCTTTCATCGCCATCCCCAACGCCTCCAGCAGGCGCTTCATCTCGACGCCGTATACTTTCCAGAAGATCGGGTCGCCGGCTCTGATCGATAGCGCATTGGCGATCAGGTCGGCATGGTGACCGCGCTGATCGGCACGGTGGTGGCAAGTTCAAAACACCGCCAAAAGCAGAGCACCGGCGGCAATGAAAACGACGCCCAACCAGTTCATAAGGTTGAGCTTCTCGCCGAGGAAGAGCACGCCGAAGATCGCGACCATGACGATCGAGAGCTTGTCGATCGGTGCCACGCGCGCGGCATCGCCGAGCTTCAGCGCGCGGAAATAGGCAAGCCAGGAGGCGCCGGTGGCCAGGCCCGACAGCGCCAGGAACAGCCAGGTGCGACCGGGGATCTCCGAGGGCCTCTGCCACTGACCGGTGGCCGCGACGATGCCAGCGAGCACCAAAAGAATGACGACGGTGCGGATCAGCGTCGCGAAATCGGAATTGATCTGCGCGACGCCGACCTTGGCGAAAATCGCCGTCAGGGCAGCAAAGGCCGCCGAAAGCAGCGCCCAGAACTGCCAGCTCTGGCTCATCAGAATTCGACGCCCTGCTGCGCCTTGATGCCGGAGCGGAAGGGATGCTTGATCAGCTCCATCTCGGTCACCAGATCGGCGATCTCGATCAGATCTTCCTTGGCGTTACGACCGGTCAGGACCACATGGGTCATGTACGGCTTTTCCTCCTTCAGGAAGCGCACGACCTCGGCGACGTCGATGTAATCATAGCGCAGGGCGATATTGATCTCGTCGAGCAGCACCATCGAGTTGCGCTCGTCGCGGATCAGTTCCTTTGCCTTTTCCCAGGCCTTCTCCGCCATCGCCACATCGCGGGCGCGGTCCTGCGTTTCCCAGGTGAAACCCTCGCCGAGCGTGTAGAACTGGCAGATGTCGCCGAAATGCTTCTCGATCAGTTCGCGCTCACCGGTCACCATGGCACCCTTGATGAACTGCACGACGGCGCAGGGCATGCCGTGGGCGATATGGCGGAAGATCATGCCGAAGCCGGCGGTCGACTTGCCCTTGCCCTTGCCGGTGTTGACGATGATCAGACCCTTCTCGTCGGTCTTGGTCGCCATGATCTTTTCGCGTGCCGCCTTCTTCTTCGCCATTTTCATGGCGTGGCGGGCATCGTCCTTCTCGGCCGGGGCTTCGCCGCCTACTGTCGTCTCGTCGCTCATGATCACTCCCTCAGTTCTCAAGTTCGCGGGATGGACAGCCGCCCTCGTCCCGCTTCGGCTCATGTCCGCGCTCACTGAGCAGCGAACCGGAACCAGGTCTTTGCTTCCACGCAATTCCGGACGGAAAACCGTCAGCCCGGAACCGCCCTATTCGTTGCCGGCGCGAAGCCGGGTCGCGGCGTTGCCGATATCGGTAAGTTCAAAGCGCGCCGAGTTCGAGCGCGGGGTCCAGAGATTGCGGTCGATCGCTTCGAGGAAACGCTCGGCAAGCTCGGCAAAGGCGGCCGGGTTCTTGTCGCGCAGGAAGTCCGCCACGCGCTCGTCGACGATGAAGGCCTGGTAGGCGGCCTCGAAATGATGGTCGCGCACCGCCCCCGTGGTCGCGGCGAAGGCGAACATGTAGTCGACCGTCGCGGCAATCTCGAACGCGCCCTTGTAGCCGTGGCGCATGACGCCATCGATCCACTTGGGATTGACGACGCGCGCCCGGACCACGCGGCCGATCTCCTCCTCCAGCGAACGGATGATCGGCTTTTCCGGCCGCGAATGGTCGTTGTGGTAGATCACCGGCCGAGCGCCGCTTAAGTGTTCGGCGGCAGCGCTCATGCCGCCTTCGAACTGGTAGTAATCGTCGCTGTCGAGCAAGTCGTGCTCGCGGTTGTCCTGGTTCTGCACCACCGCCTCGATCGTACGCAGGCGTTCCTCGAAAAGATCGCGCTCGGCCTTGCCCTCCTCGCCGGCGCCATAGGCATAGGCGCCCCAGGTAAGATAGGCCTCGGCGAGATCGGCTTTGGTTTCCCAGCCCTTCTCGTCGATCAGCGCCTGCAGGCCGGCGCCATAGGCCCCGGGCTTGGCGCCGAAGACGCGGTAGGAGGCGCGACGGGCCGCCTCCGTGGCGTCCACGCCCTCCGCCTCCAGCCGCCGGGCCTCGGCCCGCATGCGCGCCGCGATCATGTTGTCGGCATCATCCTCTTCCAGCGCGCCAACGGCGCGGATCGCCTTGTCGAAGAGCGCGATCTGGTCGGGGAAGGCATCGCGGAAGAAACCGGAAATGCGCAGCGTCACGTCGACGCGCGGCCGCCCGAGCACGGCGAGCGGCACGATCTCGTAGCCCATCACCCGGCGCGAGACCATGTCCCAGGTGGGCTTGGCGCCGATCAGCGCGAGCGCCTGGGCGATATCGTCGCCGCCGGTGCGCATGTTCGCTGTGCCCCAGGCCGTGAGACCAAAGGAGGACGGCCATTCGCCATAATCCTGCAGATAGCGGCGGATCAGGAGCTCGGCCGATTTCTTGCCGAGCTCATAGGCCGCTGGCGTCGGCACGGCGCGGCTGTCGACGGAGTAGAAATTGCGCCCCGTCGGCAGCACGTCCGGGCGGCCGCGGGTCGGCGCGCCGGAGGGACCGGGCGCGACGAAGCGGCCATCGAGGCCGGTGAGGAAGCCCACCATTTCGGCGGAGCCGGAGCCGGAGATCGAGGGCTTGAGGCGGGTGTCGATTTCATCGAGCACGGCGCGGGTGCTGGCCCAGCTTTCCGGGCAGGTCTGTTCGCCCGCAACGAGATCTGCGGCCAGCAACTCGATCCGCTCGACCGTATCGCCGGCGGTGCGCCAGGGGGCGTCGGACAGATCGGCGAGGATCGATGGCTTCGGGCCGGTCCAGGGGGTGGACATGACGCAGTCGAGCGGGTCGAAGGCGAGCCCCGCATCCGCGGCGATCGCCCGCTGCAGGCTCTGGTCGCCGCCCTCGCCGAGGCCGCGCGGAACGCGCGCCAGCGCCACCGTCAGATCCGTCAGAAGCCGTCCCTCCGGCGCCACGCCGAAGACGTGCAGGCCGTCGCGGATCTGCATTTCCTTGAGGTCGCAGAGATAGGCGTCGAGCTTTTCCAGCGCCTTGTCGTCGCTGTCGCCCTTGTCGATGCCGGCGTCGCTGTCGAGGCCGATGTCGCGCACGAGGTCGAGGATCTGGCGGCTCAAGAGCCGGAGCCGCCGCGGGTCGCCGCCGGCAGCGTCGTAATATTCGTCGACGAGCGCTTCCAGGTCCTTGAGGGGCCCGTAGGATTCGGCCCGCGTCAGCGGCGGCGTCAGATGGTCGATGATGACGGCGCTGGTGCGGCGTTTCGCCTGCGTACCTTCGCCCGGATCGTTGACGATGAAGGGATAGATATGCGGCAGCGGCCCGAAGATCGCCTCGGGATAACAGGTCTCCGACAGGGCCAGCGCCTTGCCCGGCAGCCATTCGAGATTGCCGTGCTTGCCCATGTGCACGATCGCCTGCGCACCGAATTGTTGGCGCAGGAAGGCATAGAAAGCGAGATAGCCGTGCGGCGGCACGAGGTCCGGCGAGTGGTAGCTTTCCTTCGGATCGATGTTGTAGCCGCGCGCCGGCTGGATGCCGACCACAACCTCGCCGAAGCGGGCGAGCGGCAGGGCGAAGCCGCCGTCGAGGAAGAAGGGATCGGCCTCGGGCGCGCCCCAGCGGCCACTGACTTCATCCCGAATCCGTTTCGGAAGCGAATCGAAGAAGGCCTTGTAATCGCTTGACGAAATCCGTTCTCGAATCTCACGGTCATGGCTCGCCGCATTAGTCGGGCCGGCCATCAGGTAACGCATCAGCGCGTCGCCATCCCCGGGCACCTCGCCAACGGCATAACCTTCTCGCCCCATGGCGCGAAGCACCTCGACGGTACCGGCTGGGGTGTCGAGCCCGACGCCATTGCCGAGGCGGCCGTCACGGTTCGGATAGTTGGCCATGACGATGGCGATGCGGCGCTCGGCAGGCCTGGCGCGGCGAAGCTTCGCCCAGTTGACGGCGAGGCTGGCGGCAAAGCGCACACGATCTTCAAGTGGCTCATGACCGACGATATTGGCCTCGACCTTGGCGTCATAGATCGACGCCGCCTTGAAGGAGACGGCCCGCGCAAGAATGCGGCCGTCGACCTCCGGCAGCGCCACGTTCATCGCGAGATCGCGCGCCATCAGGCCCTGCGGCGACGTCTCCCATTGCGCCCGCGACGAGCCGGAGAAGATCACCTGCAGCACCGGCGCGCCGGTCGATTCCAGCACGGTCGGCTGCCGGTCGGCACCCGGCGAGGAAACGGCGAAACCGGTGGCGTTCATCACCACGTCGGGCGCCGCCTCGGCAAAGATCGCCTGCAGCGTGCCGACGGATACGGCATCCTTGAGGCTCGACACGAAGACTGGCAGCGCGCGGACACCTTCTTGCGCCAACGCATCGATCAGTGCCTCCACCGGCCGCGTCTCGCCGCTCTGGACAAGGGCGCGGTAGAAGCAGATGGCGACCGTCGCGTTTGTGGAAGCGTCACCCCCCTCCGCCCAGCCGGGCATCTCCCCCACAGCGGGGGAGATTGGCTTGGGGCGATCGCTCGATCCAGAATTCAGATTGACTGTAGATGCAAGCGCGGCAGTGGCGCCGCTCGACTTGCTGCCAATGGGCAGATCGGCTTGCCCGGAACGCGCCTCACGCTCTCCGCCCGCAGCGGAACGAGCGTCCGCATCCCTACCAACTACCCGCAACCATTCCGGAACCCCGATCACGCCCCTGCCCGGCCACCAGATGCCGGCCTTGAGCAAGGGCTTCGCCGGCTGCGGCTTCTCCGCACCTGTGACCAATGCCTCGGCATAATCGAGAAACAGGCCGGCATTGTCGGCGCCGCCCTCGGTGAAATAGGTCCAGAGTCGCTGGCGATCATCGGCCGCAACCGTCGAGAACGGCTCAAGCCCCGGATCCGGCTTGTCGTCGCCGGGCAGCACCGCGATCTGGAAGCGGTGGGTGACGGCGGCCGCATACAAGGCTTCCAGCAGATAGCGGAAGTAACTGGCCCCACCAAGTGGCCTAACGACGATAAGCTTCGCGTGACGCGCCGTGCGCTCGACATAGATGTCGACCGACATCGGGTGCATCAGGCTCATGAGGCTGGCGATGCGCAGGCTGAGACCACCGTCGCGGCGGCCGTGGGCGGCGGCGATCGAGGAAAGCTCGGTGTCGGCGGCCGAGAGAAACAGGATGTCGGCCGGCGATTGCCCCAGGTCGATAGCCTCGTTGCCGTCGGCGATCGTTCCTTTCTGGGCGAGAAGCAGATGCATTCGTTTTGTCCGTTCGGGCAATCCCGAACGAAACGCCGAAAGCGATTTCCGTCCGGAATTGCATCATTTCAATACGTTAGATCATTTCACTCAAGGAATGATCTAGACGAGCGCGGTGATCGCAGCGCGCACCGCCGCTTCGTCCATGTCGTGCAGGCCGATGACGACGAGGCGCGTGCCGCGCTTTTCGCCGGCCGCCCAGACGCGGTCGTAATACTGATCGATGCGTGCGCCGACCGCCTGGATCAGCAGGCGCATCGGCTTGCCGGGCACGTCGGCAAAGCCCTTGAGGCGCAGAACGTCGTGTTCGGCGATCACGCCTTTCAGGCGGTCGATGAAGGCAGCCGGATCAGCGACCGAACCAAGCTCGACGACGAAGCTGTCGAACTCGTCATGGTCGTGCTCCTCGCCCGCCTCGTGCTCCATTTCGTGGTGCGACTTGCGGTTGGCGATCTCGCCTTCCGTGCCGACACCGAGGCCGAGCAGGATGGCGGCGGCGACTTCGCCGTTCTTCGCCTCGATCATCGCCGGCTTGCGGCTGATGCGGGAGGCCACTTCCTCGCGCACCGACTTGATGCCGGAGGCGTCGATCAGATCGGTCTTGTTGAGGACGATGAGGTCGGCGGCGGTAAGCTGGTCCTCGAAGAGCTCCTCGATCGGGCTTTCGTGATCGAGATTGTCGTCCTCGACGCGCAGCGCATCCACCTTGTCGTGGTCGTCGGCAAAGCGGCCGGCGGCAACGGCGGCGCTATCGACCACCGTGACGACGCCATCGACGGTCACTTCGCTGCGGATATCCGGCCAGTTGAAGGCGGCGACCAGCGGCTGCGGCAAGGCGAGACCCGAGGTTTCGATGATGATATGGTCCGGGCGCCTCTCGCGCTCGAGCAGCTTGGTCATGGTCGGAATGAAATCGTCGGCGACGGTGCAGCAGATGCAGCCATTGGTAAGCTCGATGATGTCGTCCTCGGTGCAGGCCTCCGCACCGCAGCCCTTCAAGACGTCGCCGTCGACGCCGAGATCGCCGAACTCGTTGATGATCAGCGCGATGCGCTTGCCATCGGCGTTCTGCAATAGGTTGCGGATCATCGTCGTCTTGCCGGCGCCGAGGAAGCCGGTGATGACGGTCGCCGGGATCTTGCCGTGGCTGGCCTTCGCAGTGGTCATTTATCAACCCTTCATTTTCAGCGGCAAACCGGCCGCGACAAAGTAAACTTCAGCGGATTTCTCCGCAACGATCTGGTGAAGCCGGCCGGCATGGTCGCGAAACTCGCGGGCCATGCGGTTCTCGGGCACGATGCCGAGGCCGACCTCGTTGGAAACGAAGACGAGACGCGCTTGCGCCTCAGGCAGGTAGGCGGCAAGGGCAGCGAACTCCGCTGCCATGTCGCGCTCTTCGAGCATGAGATTGGTGACCCAGAGCGTCAGGCAATCGATCAGCACGACATGATTGCGATCGTCGATGCGGCTGAGGATGCCGACGAGATCGAGCGGCTCCTCATGCGTCGTCCAGCCGTCGCCGCGGCGGGCCTTGTGGTGGTCGATCCGCTCGCGCATTTCGTCGTCCCAGGCGCGGCCGGTCGCGACATAATGTTTTGCGAGCCCGGACGCTGCGACGAGCTTCTCGGAAAAGCTGGATTTGCCGGAACGGGCGCCACCGAGGACCAGAACGGGTCCGGCGCTGGAGATGCTCATCGCCGCCGCCTCAACACGCCGAGGTCAGCGGCGGCTGGCAACAATCGTTCGGCGCGCCGGCGGCGCGGTGGGGAAAATATCTGTGAGCCAAAACAACCTCCGTGATGGCATTGGAGACCACGGGTCTCCTCGGGCGGAATGCCCATGCCGGATGGCAGGTCTCCTGGCTCACGGCGTCACGGGCCCGCATCGCCTCGCCCGTAAGGGCGAGGTTCCGATGTCAGGACCCGAGCGGCCCGCCTCACCTTCCCGGCGCTTTCCGGTGCCACAACGAACCTTTGTGTGTCGTCTCCGACGCGAGGGCGCTGTGGGCGGTCTCGTGAAAGGCGGACGATTCGTAGAAGAAGAGGCGTCCAACCCGGCTGATCACGATGCCACGCCAGTGGCTTTTCCGGCTCGTTTCCGAATTGCCGCGATTGCCCCATGCAATCGCACGGCAAGCCTAAGCTCCGAGCCCGATGGCGAACCCTGACCGTTCTACAGTCGCGGGGTCGGCTGCGATAAGGATGCCCGATTTGGGTCCATCCGTCACATTCCCAATTATTCCCCCATGTCGCCACGACGAGGGGGAACCATCCAACACCTGATGATTAGGAAGCGGCCGGGGCAAAGTCAATCGACGCTTGCGACACCTCCCCGGCCTCGTTGCGCCGCGCGACGATTTGTCGGCACGGAATAGGCGGGCCGGAGTCCGCCCTAAAGGATAGCGCATCCGCCTAAGCTTTCACCCGGTACGTCTTTTCGCTCTCATCTTGCGCCAAAGCACTATCAGAATGTGCCAATATGCCATCAAGCTCTGGCGCGTCCGTATTCCCATGTGCAGAAAAAAGGGGAACGATGAACTCAAAATTGCAGGCGACCATGTCAAACCGCGTTTATCCCGTGGCCAGATCCATCACCCAGGTGGCCAAGCTGTTGAAAATCTCCGCCGAACAGGCGTTGCGCCGGGCCGGGCTGCCACGTGATATTCTTCGCAACGAGGGCAAGGGCCTGACGCCCGCCCAGGTGTTCGCCCTGTGGCGCGCCATCGAAGCCGAGGCTAACCGGCCCGATCTGCCGCTCTATCTGAGCAAGCTCTTTGCCCACGCACCGTTCACACCGGCCATGTTCTCTTTCTCGTGTTCGCCGGACGTGCGCATCGGGTTCCAGCGCCTGTCGGTGTTCAAACCGCTGATGGGGCCGATGAAGCTGGAGGTCTCCGAGGATGACAGCGGCCTGCATATCGAGATCGGTTCGGTGGACCCGGCTGTTCCGGCCCCACCGCAACTGGTCTGGTTCGAGGCCCTCTACCTCCTGGAATCCGCCCGTTGTTACACTGCAGAACTTATCCAGCCAGCGCAGGTCCAACTGCCCGAGTTGACCAATCTGGGCGAGGACGTGTTGGAATTCCTGGGCTGTAAACCGGACCTTGGCGGCGGAGCGCGCCTCTCCTTGCGCAAGGAAGATGCCGATCTGCCACTGATCACCGAGAACGAGGAATCCTGGCCCGAGTTCGAGAAAAAGTTGCGCCGCGAGATGGAGGCACATGAAACCGACACTCCCATCGTGCTGCGCGCAAAGCGGGTTCTGCATGACATGCTGCCGTCGGGCGAGGCCAATATCGAGGCGATGTGCAGGCGGCTGGCCATGTCGAAACGCACCCTGCAACGGCAATTGAAGGAGGAAGGTGAAACCTTCCAGACGGTGCTGGCATCGACCCGCGCGGAACTGGCGATGCATTATCTCGGCGAAGACGGGCTGAACGTCGAGGAAATCTCCTATCTCCTGGCCTACCGCGAGCCAAACTCTTTCTATCGCGCCTTCCAGGGTTGGACCGGCATGACGCCGGCCGAAGCGCGGGGAATGGTGGCGCACTGAGAAGTCCGATCAGGATCAGGGAAACGGGTGCGATCCGGCTCCCGTTTTGCATATGCGCCAGGAGATAGGGATTTGGCGCGTTCCGATAGTTGATTGGCACAAAGCGATTTTGAAGAAATTCGTGCGGTAAGCCAGATTGATCTCCAACGAACAACGGGCACGACGCCCGCAAGGATTGGAGAAGATCATGGCAAACGTACAGAAAACCGCTCTCGTCACCGGCGCATCCTCCGGCATGGGCAAGGTCATCGCAAAGCAGCTGATCAAGGATGGTCTGACCGTCGTCGTCGCCGCCCGCCGGGTGGAGCAGATGGACGATCTGAAGGCGCTCGGTGCATATCCCGTCGCGCTGGATGTCGCTGACGAGGCCAGCCGGAAATCCGCGGTGACCGAGATCACTGAGAAGTTCGGCGGCGTCGACGTGCTGGTCAACAATGCAGGCTTCGGGCTTTATGGGTCGGTCGAAGACGTGCCTCTCGACGAGGCCCGCTATCAGTTCGACGTAAACCTGTTCGGGGCCGCCGCGCTGATCCAGGATCTGGTGCCCTACATGCGCGGGAAGCGCGCTGGCAAGATCATCAACATCACCTCGATGGGCGGCAAAATCTACACCCCGCTGGGTGCGTGGTATCACGCATCGAAACATGCGCTGGAAGGCCTGTCGGACTGCCTTCGCCTAGAACTGCAACAGTTCGGCATCGACGTCGTGGTCGTTGAGCCCGGCATCATCCAGACCGCATTCGCCAACGTGATGGAGGGCCCGATGATGAGGTTCTCGGGCAATACCCCTTACGGCGCAATGGCGAAGAAGGTCTCCAAGGCCACCGCCGACAGCTACAAGGACGGCGGCGGCTCGTCGCCGCAGGTCATCGCGGACGTGGTTTCCAAGGCCGTGAAGGCCCGCAAACCCAAGACCCGCTATGCCGCCGGCAAATTCGCCAATATGATGATCAATACCCGCAAATGGTTTGGCGATCGTGCGTTCGACCGCATGGTCCTGTGGACCGTCCGCTGATCGGCACGAAGCGATAGAGCCTTGGCGCGATGCGAGATTATCGCGGCTCGCGCCAGGGACGACCTCTCAGCCCCGAACATCGCTTTCGCAAGTCGCCAGCGCCTTTGCGCCGCCCCAGCTACCCTGCCCGCTCCAGCACGCTGAACTGGAAGGCCTGGGTCGAGTTCCACGGGGTCCTGTGCTGGTGCTCGATATGCTCGACCAGCCGGAACGACGGCCCGATCACCTCAGCCAGCGCCGCCGGGTCGTAGCGCACCACCGGCAGGCCGCTGCAGCGCTCCGGCCCGTCGGGGGAGAAGGTGGCGATGATCGCGTGCCCGCCGGGCGCCACGGCCGCCGTCAGCCGCTCGACATAGGCGGCCCTGTCTTCCGCTTCGGTCAGGAAGTGGAAGGCGGCGCGGTCGTGCCAGATGTCGTAGCTTTGATCCGGTTCCCACTCGGTCACATCGGCGGCAATCCATCGCACCTCATCGGCCCGCAACCCAAGCCTTGCCTTGGCCGTCTCAAGGGCCGCCGGTGACAGGTCGAGCACGGTGATCGCCTTCATGCCCTCGTCAAGCAACGCGTCAACCAGCCGCGAGGCGCCGCCACCGATATCGATCAGCGACGACGAAGCGATTGCCGTATGCCTGCGGATGAGATCAAGGGAAATCGCCGGCATATCCTCGAACCAGCTAACGCCCGCCTCGCCTTTGGTCTGATAGGCATGGTCCCAGTGCGCCCGCGTGTTTTCGTCCTGCATTGAAACACCTGCCTCTCTACACGGCGGCCGCCGAACTCTCTTTCCTTGTCGACGACTTCGAACCGAAGTCGATTTCAGGCGACATGCAATAGCGCGGAAAAGCGAAAGCTGTGTGGCTTCCGCCGCTGCGCCGTCCACCCCAAGCAAGGCGCTTTACTGCCCGCTCGGCCCGACCGAGCCAAGGCGTCCGGTTAGCGTCCAAGCAACTCGTCCAGCCAGTGCCGATCGAGCACCGCCTCCAACTCGACCGCCACATCGTCCAGCGCCGCATCGACCGACTGGCGATAGTTGCTTGTGCCGCCTTCGATGCCGAAGCTCTTCAGGAGGGCTGCGCGATAGGCGTCGCTCGAAAACAGGCCGTGCAGATAGGTCCCCATCACCCGACCATCGGCCGAAAGCGCGCCGTCAGCGCGGTTATCGATGCGCACGGAAGGCCGGTCGCAATCCGCACCTTGCGTCTTGCCCAGGTGGATCTCGTAGCCCTCGAGCGCCACGTCGTGCTCCAGCGACCAGGCACGGCTGTTGCGCACGGTCTTTTCCGGCGCCATCTCGGTTTCGACGTCGAGCAACCCCAGGCCCTCGACCTCCCGCTCGCCGCCTTCGATGCCGTGCGGATCGGTCACGCGCCGGCCGAGCATCTGGTAGCCGCCGCAAATGCCGATGACCCGGCCGCCGCGGCGCACATGGCGTTCGAGGTCGCGGTCCCAGCCCTGCGCCCGGAAGTCGATGAGATCGCCGATCGTCGACTTCGACCCGGGAATGACGACGAGGCCGGCGTCGCCAGGGATCGGATGGCCCGGCCGCACGAAGACGAGATCGATCTCGGGTTCGGCCGAAAGCGGATCGAGATCGTCGAAATTGGCGATACGCGACAGCACCGGCACCGCAACCTTCAATGCCCGCCCCTCGCCACGCGCCAGTTTCTCCAGCACGACCGAATCTTCCGCCGGCAATCGTGCCGCCGCCTTGAGCCATGGTACGACGCCGAAGCAGGGCCAGCCGGTGAAGCGGTTCACGGCGGCAATGCCGTCGTCGAACAGCGTCACGTCGCCACGGAACTTGTTGATGAGATAGCCGGTCACCATACGCCGGTCTTCCTCCGGCAGGATCGCATGCGTGCCGACGAGCGAGGCGATCACGCCGCCGCGGTCGATATCACCGACGAGCACGACCGGCACGCCGGCGCGCGTCGCAAAGCCCATATTGGCGATGTCGCCGGCCCTGAGGTTGATTTCCGCCGGCGAACCCGCGCCTTCCACCACCACGAGATCGGCGCCGGCCGAAATCTGTTCGAAGCTCTCCATCACCGCGCCAAGCAGCTTGGGTTTGAGCGCCTGATACTCCCGCCCCTTGGCCTGGCCGGCCACCCTGCCCTGGACGACGATCTGGCTGCCGACGTCGGACTGTGGCTTCAGGAGCACCGGATTCATGTGCACGGACGACGGCACGCGGGCGGCCAGCGCCTGCAGCCATTGCGCGCGGCCAATCTCGCCGCCATCGTCGGAAACGGCGGCGTTGTTCGACATGTTCTGCGGCTTGAAAGGGCGGACCTTCAAGCCCCGGTTGGCAGCGAGCCGGCAGAGCCCCGCCACCAGTACCGATTTTCCGACATCCGAGCCGGTTCCCTGCAACATGATCCTGCGTGTCATGCGGCCATCGGTAACACTGAAACGCTCAACGGCAAAGGTCTGTTTCGACACGTTTTCGCCGCAATCGAGCCAGGGCGCTCACGCAATGTTTCGCGCCGTCGCAAGGCTTGTCGAAAGCGCCGCGACCGATAGCCAAAATGCGACATGGCATGGCGAGTTTGGCATTCATTTTTTTGCGGCGCACACCTATATCACCGCCAGCGCAACAAGCCCCGGAGGATAGGCCTCCGGCCTCTCAAGGTTCACGTCCATGCTGTACATTTTCAGCAAGCCCAATTTCGTCCAAATCGCCTGGAACTCCAAGGTTCCGAACAGCCAGTCGCGCGTGCGTAACCTCTTGGTCGACGCTCCCTTCGGCCCGCTCGGCGTCATCCGCACGTCGAACGTCGGCTGATCCCGCGACCGGGGCATTCTTCGCTCCTCGAACTCCCTCCCAGAGCAGCCTCGCACCGCCCCATCAGGGGCGGTTTTTTTATGGCGTCGCTGGTCCGGAAATGCGAAGGCCGCATCAACCTCGACAGAGGGATGCGGCCGCCAAAAAACACCTGGTCACTTCGGAGTAACGCACCGAAGGTTCGCTCGAAGCCCGGGACGCTCTACCTGATCCGGACCCGCGGCAGTTCCCCCGCCGCAGAAGAACAATTAGCTGGACATCGTTACCGGATGGTTATTGAGGATTTAATCAAAGATGAATTCCGGCCTTTTTTGATTTTTTTTCGCGACATGCACGACAATCTCCGTGGCGCAATCGCGATAGGAAAAGTCAGGATCTCGACAGGCTTCCCGATCGCGCGGCGCATAGCGCCTTCTTTTGCGGCAGGAATTGTCGCTATTGCTTAAATTCGGCCTTTCCCACGCCCATAAAACGCCCTTCGACCATGTCGCAGACAGAACGCGCGAGAAATGGCCGCGACCCGACCTTCCGATTGAAGAGGTTGATTTCTCAGCGAGAATACTTAGGCTTGGCTGGCGGTATAAGAGGAGATTGGCTGGCGACAGGGTTCCGCGGCCAGGGCTGAAAAAGAACTCCCACACCGTCCGCAGCAAGGGTGAACCTTGGCTTGTTTGATGCCGAACCTTCAGGCTGCACAGTTGCTCCGGGTGACGGAGGATGTCCACCATCCGCCGTGGATTCCCGTTTGGATATTGGCTGCAAAAAAGACTGGGAGGTCTTGCAACATGAAGAAACTCCTCGCTTCCACCATTCTCGCCGCGGGCCTCTATGCCCTGGCGGGTTCCGCGCAGGCCGCGGAATGCGGTGAAGTCAGCATTGCCGAAATGAACTGGGCCTCCGCCGGCGTCGCCGCCCAGGTGGACAAGTTCATTCTCGAAAACGGTTACGGCTGCACCGTGACGCTGGTCACCGGCGACACCATGCCGACCTTCGCCTCGATGAACGAAAAGGCGCAGCCCGACATGGCGCCGGAACTCTGGGTCAACGCCGTGCGCACTCCGCTCGACGCGGCGATCAAGGAAGGCCGGCTGATCGAGGCCGCAAAGATCCTCAGCGAAGGCGGCGTCGAAGGCTGGTGGATCCCGAAGTTCCTCGCCGACGCGCACCCGGACATCAAGACCGTACAGGACGCGCTGAAGCATCCCGAGCTCTTCCCGGCGCCGGAAGACCCGACGAAGGCCGCGGTGCACAATTGCCCGTCCGGCTGGAACTGCCAGGTTTCGACCGCCAATCTCTATAAGGCGCTGGATGCGGAAAAGGCCGGTTTCGTCCTGGTCGACACCGGTTCGGCCGCCGGCCTCGACGGCTCGATCGCCAACGCCTTCGAAAAGAAGACCGGCTGGCTCGGCTACTACTGGGCGCCGACCGCGATCCTCGGCAAATACGACATGACCCGCCTCTCCTTCGGCGTCGACCATGACAAGGCCGAATGGGACGCCTGCACGGCCGTTCCGGACTGCCCGGCCCCGAAGGTCAACTCCTACCCGGTCTCGGACGTCTTCACGGTCGTGACCAAGTCCTTCGCCGAAAAGGCCAGCGTCGCCATGGACTACGTCAAGGCGCGCAAGTGGGACAACGGCACCGTCAACAAGGTTCTCGCCTGGATGGACCAGAACCAGGGCACCAACGAGGATGCGGCCAAGCACTTCCTCGAGGAATTCCCTGACATGTGGACGCAGTGGGTGAGCCCGGAAGTGGCCGAGAAGGTCAAGGCGGCGCTCTGACACGCCATGACGGCAGGCGCGCCGTCGATGACGGCCGCCTTTCCGTTCCGGCATGATCCTGCGGAACGGAACAATGCAGCGCCCTTGCGGGTTCCGTTCGAGCGCGCGTCGTTCCGGAGGCGGCGAAGCATGACCGTCCGCGTCGCAAACAGTAAAGCGGGCGCCACATTTCGCTGACACAGTCTGAAAGCCGGGCCCAAAGAGGCCACTCGAAGTGTGCGCAGGAATCGACGCCAGTCGATGCCGAGACGCAGCCGGCTCGATAAAAGACTTCCGGCCAAGAAGGGGAAACATATGGCATCCATCTGCAGTGTCTTGCCAGCTTTGCTCTGCAAGTTCCCTGCCATTGACGACAGCACGATCCGCCTGGCACGCAAGACCGTCGACGACGGTTTCAAGAGCTTCGTCCGATCCTACGGAAACGCCATCGATACGGTGGTGCAACCGCTTCAATGGTTCCTGAATTATCTCGAAAGCCTGTTCGTCGGCTCGCCCTGGATCGTGATCCTGGCTGTCATGATCGCGATCGTCTATTTCGGCAGCCGCAACACCGCCGTCACCATCGGAACGGCGCTGTCGATGATCGTCATCGGCCTTGTCGGGCTTTGGAACGACACGATGATCACGCTGGCGATGGTCACGGTCTGCACGCTGATATCGATCCTGATCGGCATTCCGATCGGCATCCTCATGGCGCGGTCGGACCGGGTACAGGCCTTCGTCAATCCCGTCCTCGACGTCATGCAGACGATGCCGAGCTTCGTCTATCTGATCCCCGTCGTTATGGTTTTCGGCATCGGCAAGGTGCCGGGCCTGATCGCGGTCGTCATCTATGCCGTGCCGCCGATGATCCGGCTCACCAATCTCGGCATTCGCCTCGTCGACAAGGAAGTGCTGGAAGCGGCCGACGCCTTCGGCTCGTCTGGCTGGCAGAAACTGAAGAACGTGCAGATGCCGCTGGCTCTGCCGACCATCATGGCCGGCATCAACCAGACGATCATGATGTCGCTGGCGATGGTTGTCGTCGCTTCGATGATCGGCGTCGGCGGCCTCGGCAAGAACGTGCTGCAGGCCATCGCCAACCAGTTCTTCACCGTCGGCTTCCTCAACGGCTTTGCCCTCGTCGGTATCGCCATCATTTTCGACCGTACCAGCCAGGCCTTCGGCAAGCGGCTGCAAAAGCACTCGGAGGTTATCCATGGCTAGTCATGCAATCGAGGTGAAGAACCTCTACAAGATCTTCGGCCCCCGCGGCGGCGACTTCGTCGACGCCGTCAAGAAAGGCATGGGCAAGGCCGAGCTCAACGAGAAGCACGGCCACGTGCTGGGCCTGCAGGACATCAACATCTCCATGCCCGCCGGTGGCGTCATGGTGGTGATGGGGCTTTCCGGCTCCGGCAAGTCGACGCTGATTCGCCATATCAACCGGCTGATCGACCCGACCGCAGGCGAAGTGCTCTATGACGGCGTCGACGTCTGCAAGATGAACGACGCCGACCTCCGGCAATTTCGCCGCCACAAGACGGCGATGGTGTTCCAGAAGTTCGCGCTGCTGCCGCACCGCACCGTGCTCGACAACACGGTCTACGGCCTGGAAATCCAGGGCATCGAGCGCAAGGAAAGCGAGAAACGCGCCCGCGGCTGGATCGAGCGCGTCGGTCTCAAGGGCTTCGAGAACCACTATCCGAACCAGCTTTCGGGCGGCATGCAGCAGCGCGTCGGCCTCGCCCGCGCGCTCACCAACGATGCCGACATCCTGCTGATGGACGAAGCCTATTCGGCGCTCGATCCGCTGATCCGCGTCGATATGCAGACCGTGCTTCTCGATCTGCAGAAGGAGCTGAAGAAGACCGTGGTCTTCATCACCCACGACCTCGACGAGGCGCTGCGCCTCGGCGACAAGATCGCCATCCTGCGCGATGGCCGGGTGGTGCAGCAGGGCACGGGCCAGGAGATCGTGCTTTCGCCGGCCGACGACTACATCACCGCCTTCGTCAAGGAAGTGAACCGCGGCCGGGTGATCAACGTCGAAACGATCATGCGTCCGCTGTCCGGCAATGCCGATGGCGTGCCGCTTGAGGCCGGCACGGTGCTGGAAGCGGCAGCGCGCACGATGACCGCCGCCCGCGTCGCGAGCGCCCATGTCGTCGATACCAGTGGCCGTCCGATCGGCGCGCTCGACCTTTCCACGGTCATCGCCGCCATGGTCACGCCGACGAGCCATGAGGATCGCGCGGCGGCGTGAGATCATCCGCCTGCCGGCACCTTCTCCCCGTTCTGACGGGGAGAAGGGACTCGCGGCAATGCCGCATTCGCCGACGAGCAATGCCCATAAGAGGTTGGAAGTACCATTCAGAACGCCAACCCAAGGGCTGGCGGTTGCAGTCACCCTCGTCCCGCCTGCGGGGAAGGGTTAGCCCTCGGGTTAAACCCGAGGAGAGGGGCAAGCCTCACATCATCCGTTGAGAAATCAGTTCGTCGTTGTGGTCGCTGCCGTTGCCGCTGCCACCGGTTCGACGACGCTTGCGGCGCTCGCGTCCTGCTTCGGCGGCAGGAACTTGTCGAGCAGCGCGATCATGTCGTTGTCGCGCGATTGCGCCGTCTTGCCGCCCATGACGACGGCGACGAGGCGGGTGCCGCCGCGCTTGGCCGAGGTGACGAGATTGTAGCCGGACGCGTCCGTATAGCCGGTCTTGATGCCGTCGACGCCTTCATAACGCTTCATCACGTTGTTATGGCCGCGCAGCTTCATGCCGCGAAACTCGATCGTCTTGTTGGCGAAGAGCTGGAACTCCTCCGGAAAGTCGCGCATCAGCGCCAGACCCAGCGTCGCCATATCGCGCGCCGTCGTCACCTGGGCCGGGTCCGGCAGGCCGTTGGCATTCTTGAAGACTGTGCGGCTCATGCCGAGCGCCTTGGCCTTGCGGGTCATCATCTCGCCGAAGGCGGGCTCGTTGCCGGCAAGGGTCTCGCCTATGACGACGGCGGCATCATTGGCCGAAAGCACGACCATGCCCAAGACGGCTTCGCGCACGGTGATCTGCCGCCCGGCGCCGACCGCCAGCTTGAACGGCTCCAGGCCGTTGGCATGTTCCGACACCGTCAGTTTCTGGTCCCACTTGAGCGTGCCGTTCTTCAGCGCCTCGAAGGCGAGATAGATCGTCATCATCTTTGTCAGCGATGCCGGAAAGTTCAGTTCGTCCGCATTGTCGGCCTCGAGGATCGAGCCGGTCTCGGCATTGACGACAAAATGCGCCTGTCCGGCGGCAGCAAAGGAAACGCTGCCAAGCAGCAGGCTCACGGAGACCGCGGCAGACGCGACCATACGGATAAGGGACTGCATATCGTGTTTTCTCGTTTCGACGCTATCGAACGACCTCGGGACGAAAATCGTGATCGAATTATGGAAGGCATGCCGCAGAACACGGCAACGGCCGCGTTTTCCACGGCCGAGATATTCCCCACCTTTTTATGGGTCCCACCTTTTTACGGGTATGAAGACGGCGCGGCAAGCACCTGCGGCAATCGGCGCGCAAATATCGGATCTTCAAACGCCGGAGGCCCCAAGCGAGACGCGCACAGGTCCTTGGGCGTTTCACCGAGGTTTAACCTGATTGCGCCAAGGTGACGGCGGCCTCCCTGCCCGGCCAGCCCTGAACGGGCGGTGTCGGACTAGGAGCCGCAATCGACGATACCGCCCGCGTTGCGGCATCTGACCTTCACCCGTTTCGGCGCCGCCATGCACTCGAACTCAGCCACGGCAGACCACTCCACGACGCGCCAGCGGGTGCCGGCGGCCTTCGACGCCGGCTTGGCCGAGCTCGTCCAGGGTCTTGCCGCGCTGCTCTCGGGCCTTGGCCTGTTCCTCATCGTCTTCACGCTGATGCCCTTCCAGGGCGCGATCGAGACCGATCCGAACGCGGCCAACGAAGGCAACATCATCAACCAGGTCGGTTATCTGGTGCTCGGCGCGGTCTATCTTTTCGCCATGCTGCTTGCGGTCGACAGGCGGATATTGGCCCGCCTGGTCTCGCCAAGCTGGATCGCGATCTTCGCGGTCGCCTATCTTTCCTGCCTGCAATCCTACGATCCCGCCGCATCTGCCCGCGGCCTGACGCTGAGCCTGATCGCGATGATCATGGTGGCGGGCGTGCTGGTGTTGCCGCGCAGCGAACGGGATTTCGTCAATGCCGGCGCCAACGCCATTCTGCTCTTGATCCTGATCGACTATGCCGCGCTCTTCGTGGCGCCGGATCGCGCCATTCATTCGGCCTTCGGCGATGAACCCTGGCATGCGGGCTTCTGGCGCGGGCATCTGTTGCACAAGAACGTCTCGGCGCCGGTCTTTTCCATCCTCTGCATGTTCGGCATCTATTGCCTGCGCGCGGGCGCGCCGCTGCGCGGCTGGGCGATCACCCTGCTCGCGGCCAATTTCGTGCTGCATACGGGGTCAAAGACGACGATCGGCTTCCTGCCGATCGCAATCGGCCTCGTCTTTGCCGGCCGCGCGGTGCGCAGCCCCGGCCTGATGATCCTTGCCCACCTCGCCATGTCGGCCCTGGTCTTCGGCCTGACCCTCGGCAGTATCTATTCCGACACGCTGCTATCGCTCACCAAGGCGCTAATCGACGATTCGACCTTTACCGGCCGTGACGACATCTGGAAGTTCGCCAGCGCCAGCATCGCCGAGCGCCCCTGGCTCGGCCAGGGCTATGCAAGCTTCTGGCTGTCGCCGGTCATCATGGGCATGGAAGCGAATTTCGAGGCGAGCTGGGACGTGCGCGGCATCGTCACCGGCCACAACAGCTATCTCGACGCGGTGCTGATGTTCGGCGTGCCGGGCGGCATCCTCATGACGGCGTTCCTCTTCATCAAGCCGCTCTTCGATTATATGCGCGCCTATCGCCGCCCGCAGGCGCGCATCTTCGCCGATTTCTGCGTCATGGTGGTCATCTTCATGACCTATAACGCCATGCTCGAAAGCTTCTTCCTCAACCGCGCCGATCCGATGTGGCTCTTGACGGCGCTCGCCGTCTTCGGGCTTGGCCTTGCCGGCCGCATGAGCATGCGTGCGCAAGCGGCAACCTCCCAGCGCTGAACGCTTGCCAAGACATAAAGATATCTTTATATCTTACTGTTATTCGTTCCTAGCGGGACGAGGAAAGTGTGTGCGGTTTTCCGCCCGCGTCCCGCTCGGACTTACTAGAACCGATCACGTTTATGATCTTGGGTTGGCCCGACCCGACATCATCGTGATCTAGCCGGGAAAAACCGATGACCGCAGCATCCAATGTCCTCTCCGCTCTGCTTGCCGAAAAAGGCATTCTTCTCGCCGATGGCGCCACCGGCACCTCGCTTTTCGCCATGGGGCTCGAGGCCGGCGAAGCGCCGGAACTCTGGAACGAAACGAAGCCGGAGAACATTACCAAGCTGCACCAGGACTTCGTCGACGCCGGCGCCGACATCATCCTCACCAACACCTTCGGCGGCACCCGCCATCGCCTGAAACTGCACCAGGCGGACGACCGCGTGCATGCGCTGAACAAGCGCGCCGCCGAGATCGCCCGCGCCGTTGCCGACAAGGCACCGCGCAAGGTCATCACCGCCGGCTCCGTCGGTCCGACCGGCGAACTGCTGATCCCGCTCGGCGCGCTTTCCTATGAGGATGCCGTTTCAGCGTTCGTCGAGCAGATCGAGGGCCTGAAGGCCGGTGGCGCCGAAGTCGCCTGGATCGAGACCATGTCCTCGCCGGACGAAATCCGCGCCGCCGCGGAAGCGGCCGCCAAGGTCGGCCTCCCCTACGTCTACACCGGCTCCTTCGATACCGCCGGCAAGACGATGATGGGCCTGCATCCCAAGGATATCCACGGTGTCGCCAGCGATCTCGGCAACGGCCCCATCGCCGTTGGCGCCAATTGCGGCGTCGGCGCTTCCGACATCCTTTCCTCGCTGCTCGACATGACGGAAGCCGCCCCCGAGGCGACCGTCATCGTCAAGGGCAATTGCGGCATTCCGGAATTCCGCGGCTCCGAGATTCACTATTCCGGCACGCCGCCGCTGATGGCCGAATATGTGCGCCTGGCGGCCGATGCCGGCGCCAGGATCATCGGCGGCTGCTGCGGCACCACCTGCGGGCACCTCGCGGCCATGCGCGTCGCACTCGACGAGCATGTGCGCCGCGAACGCCCGACGCTGGATCTGATCATCGAAAAGATCGGCCCCTTGCGCAACAAGACCGCCAACGAAACGGCCGCCGCGCCGAGCCGCGAGCGCCGCAGCCGCCGCGCCTGACCTACAGCGCCGCGCGTCTTATCCGACGCGCGAAGGTCGCTGTAGCACTTAGAATTGCTGCATGTTTTTGTCCTTTAATCGGCTACGATTAAAGGAAACATGCAGTAGCAAGGCAGATCAACCAGCAAACGCCCCGGCATCGCATGATCCGGGGCGTTTGCTTTTTGGGGTCGGTGGATAGCGCTTGGCGACGGTGCGCGCCGTCAGAGGCGGGCGCTGTCGAAGGCCGGCGGGCCGACCGGCCGACGCCACGAAAAAGCATCGCTTTCCGCCGCAGCGACGAAGGAACGGTAGAAGTCGAAGGCGCGCCCCATCTGGCGAGAGCCTTGCTCTGAGAAATGCCCGAAGTCCTCGAAGAGCGGCACGCCCTTGTCCTCGACCTTGCAGCTATGCGCATCGCAGAGATAGCTCATGAAACTGACGACCGGATATTCGTCGGCGATATCGGCGACGACCTTCAGCACGTCCCGGTCATATTTGCGCACGTCCTTCAGCGCCGGCTCGCAGCGTTGATCCGGTTGGCCGAGCAGCCGGGTCCTGGCAATGCAGAGCCCCGTATCGCGCCCGTCATGCGGTGTCGGTGCCACGAAGACAGCTTCGAAGCCATTGGCTTTCAGCCAGGCGAGCGTCTCTCGCATGCCCTCGCTGAGGACGCTGGTTCCCGACGGCACCTCCTTGTGGCCGTCGACGAGCACGGTCTTCTCCTGCAGATACTGGCTGAGCTGCGAGGAGAGAACGACATAGCGGATCGAGCGGTTGGCGAGCAGGAAGCGGCGGACATCGTCGTTGTAACGCACGCAATCCCGCGGCCAGTTGCGGCCGAGCCGGGGAACGACCGGCGCCATTTTGAGGAAGGGGCCGCAATTGTTCTTGGCAAGCTGCACCAGCCGCACGTCCGGCTTCGAGGCGATGACGCCGTCGACGAGGTGGCGGGCAAAGGAATCTCCCCAGACCGCGACCTCGGGCTTCGGGCTGGTGGCGCATCTGAGATCGGCGACGGCATCGCATTTCTTGCCAAGGCCGACACTCGGCCGCGTCAACTCCGCGAGCGCGCGGTTCCTGGCAACCAGTCCGTCAGAGCCATCGAAGCCGAAGCCGAGTGCGATCGCCGCCGACCCGGCCGCAAGCGTCGCGCCGAAGACGGCGGCGCGCCCGAAGCGCTTGGGTTTGCGGAACGGCTGCTCGACGAAGCGCCAGCTAAGATAGGCCAGCGCGAAGCACAGCACGATCAGCAGCACATAACCGCCGGCCGGGATGCCGTCGATCGCCCTCAGTCGCGCAAAAGCAAAGACCGGCTGGTGCCAGAGATAGAGGCTGTAGCTGATGAGGCCGATCGCCACCAGCGGCTTCAGCGACAGCAACCGGCCGACGGCGGTATCGCCGCGGGCAAAGGCAAGGACGAGCGCCGTGCCGAGCACCACGGGCACCGTCGTCCAGCCGGGAAAGAAGGCGGATTGCGGAACGAAGAGATAGCTCGCGACGATCGCCGCCAGGCCAAGCGCCGAAAGCACTTCGCGGCGCCTCTTTGCCAGATCGAGCCTCTCGGCGCTGACAAGCGCCAGGGCCGCACCCACGCCGAGCTCCCAGAAACGGCTGGGCAGGAGATAGAAATTGGCGGCCGGATCGGCGCGTGCCAGAAGCTGCGTCATGGCGAAACTCAAGGCCACGAGAGCCAGCACGATCTTCAGGGCTGTTGCCGCCGACGCGCGGCGCAGGCCAAGCAGGAGCAGCGGAAAGACGAGATAGAACTGCTCCTCGACCGCCAGAGACCAGGTATGCAGAAGCGGCATCAGCTCGGTGCTCGGCGCGAAATAGCCCGTCTGCCCCCAGAACAGGAAATTCGAGGCGAAGAAATTCACCGCATAGAGGCTCTTGCCGAAATTGTTGAGCTCCTCCGGCAGCATCCACATCAGTGCGAACGGAATAGAGACGGCGCAAACCAGCAGCAGCGCGGGCGCGATGCGGCGGGCTCGCCGCTCGTAGAAGCGGACGACGCTGAAGCTGCCGTCGCGGATTTCGCAGTGAATGATCGAGGTGATCAGAAAGCCGCTGATGACGAAGAAGACGTCGACGCCGGCAAAACCACCGGCAACGAGGCCGAAACCGGCATGGAACAGGAGAACTGGAACCACGGCGAGCGCGCGCAGTCCATCGATTTCGGGTCTATATCGCATCAACAGGGGAGTACATCCGATGGCAGCAGCCGCTCGTTAACTTGACCCTAACGGCAGGGCCATTGCCACCGGTTTATATCCACATTCGCGCAATTTCGGGGCACCGCCGCCAACCGGCGCCACGGCGGCTGCATGCCGCCGCGGAGATATCCGTCCGCCTGCTGCGGCGTCAGGCCGATGCCCGGAGCCCGGCGATATGCCGACGCCAGGCATCGAGCCCGATCTCGATATCCTTGCGGCCGAAGCCGACGCGGAAGCGATCGGTCGCGACCGGGAGGAGATCCGAAACGAAGAGGCTCGACGGCAGCAGCAAAACGCCCGCTTCCTCCACGAGCCGCCGGCAATGGGTCTCGACGCCGTCGGCGCCGAGATAGCGGGCAAAACCGACGCAGCCGCCATCCGGTGCCCGCCATTCATAGAGATCCGGGAACTCGGCGAAGAAGGCCGAGAGCTTGTCCAAATTGCTGGCGACCAGCGCCCGGTTGCGGTCGAGGATCGTCGCACGCGCCTTGAGCGCGATCGTTGCGAGCACTTCCGACGGACGCGAATTGCAGATCGACAGGTAGTGCTTCATCTTCTCCATGCGCTCCAGCAAGGCGTGATCGCGGCAGGCGATCCAGCCGATGCGCAGGCCCGGAAGCCCATAGGCCTTGGACATGACATTCAGCGAAATGCCGCGTTCGAAGAGTTCTGCCGCCTGCGGCAGGCGCAGCGCGGGATCGCGCTCGAGGCCGCGATAGACCTCGTCGCTGAAGAGATGGATGCCGCGCTCGGCGCAGAGGCTCGCCAGCGCCCGGAACGTTTCCTGGTCGGCGATGGCGCCGGTCGGGTTGTTGGGGAAATTGACACAGATCAGCCGGGTGTTGGGACGCAAGGCCGCGCGCACATCGGCGATATCGAGCCGCCAGTTGTTTTCCGGCCGGAGCGGAACACCGGTGACGGCGCCGGCGATCGTTACCGGCAGAGTTTCCATCGACTGGTAGTTGGGCACCGTCACGATCGCATGGTCATCCGGCCCGAGCAGCGCCAGCATGGCGCAATACAGCCCCTCCTCCGCGCCGGCGAAGCAGAGGATGTCGGCGGCCGAAAGGCCCTCATAGGTGGCGGCGATCGCCGCCCGGAGCGCTGGTGCGCCATAGGTCTCGGTATAGCCGAGCGCGATGTTTTCCCAGGCGGCGCGATCCTCGTCGTCCGCAAGCGCCAGCAGGTCGCGCATGCTCATCGTCTGGCTGTCGCTCGCGGTCATGTGGTGGCGCGCATTGAATTCCCAGCGGGAGAAATGGGTTTCGAGCCGGAAATCGGGCAAGGTCGTCATGGAAATCTCCTCCTCTCGCGGCTGAGGCGCCCGCGAACGGTTATGGGTCAGGCAAGTCCGGAGAGCCACAAAGCGGTCTCCGTCCGGAATGCATGCGTTTCAATCAGGGTGCCTCGCCGCGTGCTGCAGCGAGGTAATTGTAGATCGAGGCGCGCGAGGCGCCGATGAGGCTTGCAAGATGGTCGACGGCATTGCGCGTCTGGAACAGTCCGCGTTCTTCGAGCGCCGCCACCAGCGCGACGCGATCGCTGCGCTTCAAGGCGGAGAGCGCCAGCCCCCGCTCCTTCAGCCAGCCATGCAGCGTCGCATTGATCTCCTCGCGCCAGTCCCGCGAAAACAACGCCTGCGGCCTTGGCTGCTCGGCGCCGGCGAAGGCCGAAAGCAGCTTCACCGCCGTATCGATCATCGACATGTCCAAATTGATGCAGAGCAGGCCGACCGCTTCGCCCGTCCCGTCCCGCAGCACGGCGGAGATCGACTTGAAGCGCCGGCCATCCGCGCCGGTCTTTTCATAGGGGCCGAGCACGGCGTCGGCGCTGCCGACCGCGGTAAACTCTTCCTCGATCAGAGAATCTTCGCCGACCGCGCGCCCGGAAAAACAGTTCCAGATTCCGGCGATCGTTCCGGTCGTCAGATCATGCAACACGACCTCTCCATGCGGATAGAGCAAGGCGCTGATCGCAGCCGCCGTTGGCGCATGCGTGGCGAGGGTGGAGGTGAAAGCGGGTGCAATGGTCATGCGCCGCTTATTGCTGGATTTGGATTTATTGTCAACATTAGACAAATTGTTCATGTCCAGCATATGCGTCACAGCTTGCGCACCGATGGCCGCTGTCCTATCCCCGATGACAAAGAGATTCGTTCAGCGACCGGTGCGCCCCAGAGAACGCGCCGCGGTCGGAAACGCAGACGGGGTGACACTGACATGAACGCCGGCCCAGCCTCCTTTCCCGACCGCGACTCCGTTGCCGAAAAGCTTGGGGCATTCGGCGAAGCGGACCAGTCCTTCCTGCGCCTGCTGATGGAAAACCCGGAGCAGGACGAGCGCCTGATGGATGGCCTCTACCGTCACCTCGACCTTGCCTCCGAGGCCAGGTTTCTCAACTCGCTGAAACTGGAAAAGCTCGGCCAGTGGCTGGGCAGCGAAGCGCCGGCGCGCCTGCAAATGCGCCTGACGGAGGCCGGCCGCTCCAGCCAGCATGCCGCCTATCAGGCCTTCAAGGCGGGTCTTTCGAAGTCCGGCGGACTGGAGCGCGCCTTTCCGAAGGTTTGACGCAGGGGCGCACGTGATCGCCCAATCAATCTGACTTGATGACGGAAAGGGTGGTTGCCCCTCTACTCGCGCAGCCTGACAAATGCCCCTCACTGTCCTGCCGGACATCTCTTCCCGCAAGCGGGGAGAGAGCCGCTGGGCGCACCGTCCAGCGCCAAACCTTAGGCATCATTCAATCTCAGCCTTCGCGATGGGCAAAACCGCCACCACTTGGTCCCTTCTCCCCGCGCAGCGGGGAGAAGGTGCCGGCAGGCGGATGAGGGGCAAATCCGCATGCACCAAATTCCGCCCTCAGTTCCTGGATCCGCCGAGCCCCTTCGCCAGCCGCACGAGGTTGACGAACTCGCCGCGATAGCCGAACGGATCGGCGCCCTTTGAAGCGGCGGCAAGGTCGATGATCGAGTCGTAGGAATAGTCGGCCAGCGCCGTCATGCCTGAGAGCTTCTGCCCAAAGGCCGCAACCGCGACGGAGAAGCGGACATCGTTCGGCGCCTCGACGAGCGACGGCACCGCATTGGCCTCGGTCACCGGCGTAGTGATCAACTCGCTCGCATCGCCATCCGGCTTCTTGTAGCGGATCTTCAGGAAGGCGAGTTCGCCGCCATGCGGGCTTGCTTCTGCCGCCGGTTTATCGGCCGTCGCATAGCGCAGGTCGTCGTTCAGCACCGCGGGGCTGCCCTTCGGCGTCACCTCGTAGATCGCGGTGACGCTGTGGCCGGAGCCGATGTCGCCGGCATCCACCTTGTCGTTGTTGAAGTCTTCACGCTTGAGGGCGCGCGTCTCGTAACCGATCAGCCGGTATTCGGCGATCGCCGCCGGGTTGAACTCCACCTGCAGCTTGACGTCCTTGGCGATCGGGAAAAGCGACGAGCCCGCCTCCTCCACCAGCGTCTTCTGCGCTTCCGCCAGCGTATCGATATAGGCGGCGGTGCCATTGCCGTTCTGGGCGATCGTCTGCATCAGCGTGTCGTTGTAGTTGCCGCGGCCGAAGCCGAGCACCGAAAGGAAGATGCCGCTCCTGCGCTTCTCCTCGATCAGCCGCTTCAGGTCCTCGTCGCTCGACGGGCCGACGTTGAAGTCGCCATCGGTCGCCAGCATGACGCGGTTGACCCCGCCCTTGACGAAAGCCTTCTCGGCAAGAGCGTAGGCAGCATCGATGCCTTCGGCACCGGCGGTCGAGCCGCCGGGCTGCAAGGTGTCGATGGCTGCAAGGATCTTCGCCTTGTCCTTGACCGCAGTCGGCTCCAGCACCGTTCCGGCATTGCCGGCATAGGTGACGATCGAGACCGTATCCTCGGGCTTCAACTTTTCGACGAGCAGCCGGAAGGCGCCCTTCAACAGCGGCAGCTTGTCCGGCTCGTCCATGGAGCCGGAAACGTCGATCAGGAAGACGAGGTTTGCCTTCGGCGCCTCTGCCGGCACAATGTCATAGCCCTTGATCGCCACATGCATCAGCCGCGTGCCGCCGTTCCAAGGTGTCGGCGTTACCGTCACCGTCGCCTTAAAGGGTTCGGCAGCGGTTGCGGGCCGCGGCCAGTCATAGGGGAAGTAGTTGACCATCTCCTCGACGCGCACGGCATCGCGCTCCGGCATCTGTCCTTCCATCAGCGAGCGGCGCACGAAGGCATAGGATGCGGTGTCGACGTCGATCGAGAAAGTCGAGACCGGATCGGTGGCAACGCTCTTCACCGGATTGCTTTCGGCCTTGCCGAAGCGCTCGCGGTTTTCCTCAGGCGCGGCGAGCATTTCGTCCTGGACGGCGGGTGCAGGCAGATAGGTCATCTGCGGTTGCACGGCATCGACGGCAGAGAGCGCGGCAGCACTGTCGCTCGCCATGCTGTTTGCGAGCGCGTCGGCTTCCGCGGACGCTGCTGCTTCGCGCTCGGTCTGTACGGCGGCCGGCGCCTCCACGGTTTTCGCTTCCTGTTGGCGCGCGAGTTCGGCGGCCGCTTTCTTCGCAGCCACCTGCGGTTCCGCCCCCTGCTTCGGCTTTTCCTTCAGCGCAATCTCCTGCGCGCTCTCGCCGAAGGGCGCACCGTTGCGCGTCAGTTCGAGCGTCAGAAAGGCTGCGGCTGGCACGACGAGAAGGGTTGCCAGTGCCGATCCGGCAAGCAGTTTCCGGTTCATGATGGGGCTCCATATCCGGTTGAAGATGGAGCTTTGACGAACCGGTCGGACCGATCCTTGGGTGGAGGTCGCATTTTCTTGCTGCTCATCGAAGGCCTGCATGGCGGCAGCGAGCGCGCGGGCGCGCGCTTGCCGAGAAGCCTTCGGCGGATTGAGCCCGCCAAGCTTTTCGAAATCGTCGCTCATGGTCACACTGCCTCCTTGCCGAGCAATGTCTTGAGGCGCTTGCGCGCCTCGTGCACATGCCAGGATATGGTTGCCTCGGAGCAGCCGAGCACGTCCGCCGCAGCCGCGTGGCTCAGCCCTTCGGCATAGACGAGCAACACCGCGTCGCACTGCTTTTCAGGCAGTTCCCGCACCGCCGCCCAGAGCGCCTCGCGCTGCTCCTCGTCAGGGTTTTCGGGCTCAGCCGTCGTCGCCTGCTCGCTGGCATAGGCCTGCATGCGCCGGTCGTCGCGCGCCTGCCGTCTCTTGTGGTCGCGCGCGGCATTCAGCGTCAGCGTATAGAGCCAGGTGCGAAACCGGCTGGTGCCGCGAAAGCCGCGGATCGCGCTGCCGAGACGCAGGCACACCTCCTGGGCGATATCCTCCGCATCCGAGACATTGCCGGACCAGCGCCAGGCGACCGCATGGACAAAATCATAGTGCCGCTCGACAAGCTGGCCAAAGGCCCGCCGGTCTCCGTTCACCGCCTTTTCGACGAGTTCAGCGTCCAAATCCGTGCCCGCCCTCACCTCATTTGAACCTTAGACGTTGCAGGCAAACCATTCCTTGGGTGGAAGAGAAAATTTTTTGGCGGGATCAGGAACAGCGCGTGCGGTTATCCGCCCGCATCCCGCACCAAAAGCCTGCATCCCATACCAAAAGAACGTCAGCGTGGAAATTTCCCGACGACGGCGATCATCGGCCCCAGCGGAAACAGCCGGTCATGGCGGTTGATCTCCGGCGCATAGACGCTGGAAATCGTGCCGTCGAGAAACAGTGCATTGGGGCAATCGAGAGCATCGCGGAAGAGCGTCGCGAAATCGTGGAACCGCACCGGGCGTTTCGAGACGACGAAGACCACCTCCCCCTTGGCCGTCACGCCGACGCCGTTGCGGGTCTTGAAGCTGGTGCTATCGGGCAGGAAACGCGGATGCAGCTTGCCGTCGATCACCAGCATCGGTCCGGATTGCGTGGCGAAACGTGGGGCGATCGCGGCGTCGCGATAGGCATCCGCCGCCATCACCCCCGCCTTGCCGTCACCGACATAGAACACCCCGTTCGGCAGCAGGTGGAAATTGCCCCAGCCGGTATTGGTGTTGAGCGGCGCCTGCTCGCGCCCCTCCTCGATGTGGAGGCCGACCGGCGACAGATCCTCGTGATACATGCCGCCATTCATGGCGAAGGCCATGTATTCGTCACGGTGACGCAGTTCGAGCGACAGCGCACGGAAGGAGCGGAAGGGCACGCCCGCCTGGTCCTTGTTGTAGAGACGGATATCACTTGTCGCCGGATCGAAGCTGCAGGCGACGTAATCCTGCCCAAGATGGCTGACGTCGCGGCAGGCGCCGAGCGCAGGCCCGGCAAGACCGGCGGAGAGAACGGCGCCGATGAGAAAAGGTTTGGGAAAAAGCGGCATGGCAAAAGGTCCAATCGAATCAGCCGTCAAGCATGACTGAGATTGCGGCGGTTCTGGCGCAGGATCGAAGAGAGCTGCCGCAATCCACTCTGAGGACAACGCCGCTCGAATCGTGTCAATTGGGCCGATCAACACCAGTCTTGTAGGTCCACGATGAAGTTCACCAGCTTTGCACGCGCAGCGCTCTGCGCAATTGTCGCGGGCTCCGCCTCGGTCGCAGCGGCTGAAGAGGTCAGTACAGTGGCGACTGACGAAGTGGTCATTCCTGCGAAATGCTTACTCCAGATCAAGGGCGTCAAATACATTACAGGGAGATGCGATTTCCGCCCGACCGGTGAGGGAGACTTCGTGCTCCAAGGCCGGGATTATTTCACCTACGTCTTTGTTTCGACCCAGGATGCCCCGAACATGGCCGAGGCCCATTGGAACGGGCGCCCAAGTTCCACGCATGCCCATAGTCCGCTCGGCAAATTGACGCGCGATGGCGCGTGCTGGGTCAGTGAAACCGCCAAGATATGCGCCTGGAAGCTCGACAAATAATCCGGCCAAACGCCCGCGCCACCTGGGCTGAAGACGCGGGAGGATCAACCGCCGACGGCAATCCCCATGGCCATGACGAGGCCGAAGCATCCGGCGGCGGCCGCCAGCCCGAAGATCACGCACAGGCAGGCAAGCCCGCCGACGCCCATCAGCACGTAGGAGCCGGGGTCGCGGTTGAGCACGTCCTGCGACAGGGAAAGCAAGAGCCGCTTTTCTCTGAGCGTCGTGGCAAGCTTGACCGCATGGCGTTTCGCCTCCTTCTGCACCTCGCTGAAATTGTTGCCGATCGCCAGGAAGGTGAAGAACAGGCCAAGGGCGCTGACGGTCAACGCGATCTTGCGGAGAATGTCGATCGCATCAGGAAGAAGGTCACCGCCGAGGACAGAACGGTCGACCAGCGCATCGAAGCCCGCGACGCAGGCGGCGATGACGGCCGCGTGGCCGGCGCCGATCGCCAGCAGGCGCTTCATGGCATCCTCGAGGATCTGGCTGTTTGCGGCGTGGATACTGTCGAGACGGGAAATCTGCGCTTCCACTTCCTCGCGCGAGAGGTGCGGAGGATAGTTGCTCACGGATACGACTGGGCTGCCTCTCATACGATGGACTCCAACGCCACGCCGTCCAAATCGGTGTAAATTCGATAATATTATCTTTCCAAGACATCTCCAATTTTAGTCATTTTGGAGATTTCCACCATCTTTGCGGGCAAAGACGGCAATGCGGTCGCGTCTCATGAGCGAAATCGAGACGCCGGCGGAAACCGCATATGGTTTCCGTTCAAAGCTCGAGCGCCGCCATATGGAAACGGAGCTGCTCCAGTGGATAGCGATAGGCGCGCCCGACAGGACAGGCATCGCGCGAAAGGCAGCCGGCGGAGAGGCAGCCCGCCCTGCCCGCCTCGCTGCGCAGATGCCCACGACAGAGGCCGACATCGAAGCGCTCATCGGCAAGCGCATCTGCCGGACAGGCCGAGATGCAGGGCTTCTCAACGCAGCGATCGCACGGGTGCGCCTCCGTGCGCTCGCCCGTGTCGCTCAGTGCCATTTCGAACCCGAGCGCGCCGCGATAGCCGTGCCAGAGCCCGTAGCGCGGATGGATGAGGATGCCGAGCGGCGACGCCTTCAGGCCCTCCGCCCGCATCGCCCATTGCTGAAACGGCTGCCAGGGCGGATCCGACGGGAAATAGGCGCTCGCCCCGCACGCGTCGGCGATCGGCCCGATCACCGCCTTCGACCAGGTGTCGAGCGGATCGGCACCGCCGCGATCCGGCAAGCCATCCCGCCAGGCGCTGAAGGGTTGCCAGAGCGAGCCGCCGATATTGCCGATCAGCAGCACGCTTGCCGCCCGCCGCCCATCGGAAAGCAGCGGCGCTGCCTCTGCGGAGGAGAAGTTCACCGTTCCGCGCAAAAAAAGTCCGTGCGGCGCCAGCGCCGCACGGACCATCTCGATAAGCTTGTCCGCTGTCGCGGAAGGCGCCGTCATTTCGGTTTCGGCCCCTGGTGTTCGTAATGCGGGCGCCAGACCTCCTTCTGGATCATGTCGGCCACTTGCGCCGCTCCGCCTTGCTCCCTGGCGCGCTCGGGAGCCTTTCAGGTGAAAGCGTCCGGCATCGAGTCCTTGCGGCTCGCGATATAGGTCTTGAGCTTTTCGTCGATCGCCGGATCCAGGTAAGGCGCTTCGTAATGCTCCAGCCAGGTGCGGGCGAGCGCATTGGCGCGTTGCTCGATCCGCTTTTCGCCTTCCACTTCCCACTGTTCGAAGGAGTTGTTGTCGGCAAGCGGCGAACGATAGAAGGCGGTCTGGAAGTTTGCCTGGGTATGGGCGCAGCCGAGATAGTGGCTGCCCGGACCCACTTCGCGGATCGCGTCGAGCGCCTGGGCGTTTTCCGAGAGGTCCACGCCTTCGGCCATCTTCTGCATCATGCCGAGCTGGTCCTGGTCGATCATGAACTTCTCGTAGGACGAGACGAGACCGCCTTCGAGCCAGCCGGCCGCATGCAGCACGAAATTGGTGCCGGCCAAGAGCGTCATGTTCAGCGTGTTGGCGGATTCGTGCGCTGCCTGCGCATCCGGAACCTTGGAGCCGCAGAGCGAGCCGCCGGTACGGAAGGGAAGCTTCAGGCGACGGGCGAGCTGGGCTGCGCCATAGGAGACGAGCGACGGCTCCGGCGTACCGAAGGTCGGCGCGCCCGACTGCATCGAGATCGAGGCGGCGAAGGTGCCGAAGAGCACCGGCGCACCCTTGCGGATGAGCTGGGTGAACGAGGCGCCGGCGAGAACTTCCGCGAGGATCTGCGTCAGCGTGCCGGCAACCGTCACCGGGCTCATGGCGCCGGAGAGGATGAAGGGCGAAAGCACGCAGGCCTGGTTGTGGCGGGCATAGACCTTCAGCGCGCCCACCATGGTCTCATCGAAGACCATCGGCGAGTTGGCGTTGATGAGGTTCAGCGTGACGCAGTTGTTTTCGACGAACTCGTCGCCGAAAACGATCTTTGCCATGGCGATCGTGTCTTCCGCCCGTTCCGGCGCGGTGACCGAGCCCATGAAGGGTTTGTCGGAATATTTGATATGGCTGTAGACCATATCGAGGTGGCGCTTGTTGACGGGGATGTCGACCGGCTCACAGACCGTGCCGCCGGACGAATGCATCGACGGCGCCATATAGGCGAGCTTCACGAAATTGCGGAAATCCTCGATCGTCGCATAGCGGCGGTTGCCTTCGAGGTCGCGCACGAAGGGCGGGCCGTAGACCGGCGCGAAGATCGTCGCCTTGCCGCCGACCTGGGCGCTGCGTTCGGGGTTGCGGGCGTGCCAGGTGAATTCGGCAGGTGCGGTCTTCAGCAGTTCGCGGCAGAGCCCCTTGGGGAAATGCACGCGCTGGCCGCGCACGTCGGCGCCGGCCTCCTTCCAGAGTTCAAGCGCCTCGGCGTCGTCGCGGAATTCGATGCCGATCTCTTCGAGCACGGTATCGGCATTGCGCTCGATGAGCTGCAGGCCTTCCTCGTCGAGAACCTCATATTCGCGAATCTTGCGCTGGATATAGGGCAGAGACGGTCCCGGACCGCCGCCGGTGCGCGACGCACGCCGTGCCGCCGCTCCCCGTCCCTCGCCACGCGCGCGGCGCCCGCCGCCTTCACCCGCGCCCTGATCTGTCACGTCGCTCATTCGCTTTTCCTCTCCCGCGCATCACTTCTTGCGCCTTCAAGCATCGATTGGCCCTAATGCTACCAAGCATCGGGGTCCTTGCGGGTCTCAATGCGCCAAGGAGTGGCGCAACTCGAACACTACCGAGAAGCGATCCCACGACGCTAAAAACCGCGTGGCGCGAATATATTGTTTTTGTTAAGAATATGCAGGGGTCAAAAGAACCTGCCCTCCCGTCGCTTTTTGTCATATGCGACGTCGCTTTCGAAAACAGATTTTTAGAAATCGAACGCTATGGATTGATGGACGCGCCCGAAATTTTCGTGCGACCGTGCCAGGAACCGAGGAACCCCAATATGGCAGACGATGAAATCATTCTCGAGGACCTTTCCGACGAAGAACTCGTGCAGCAGATGCATGATGACCTCTATGATGGTCTGAAGGAGGAAATCGAGGACGGAACCCGCATCCTGCTCAAACGCGGCTGGACACCTTACGACGTCCTGACCCAGGCACTGGTCGAAGGCATGCGCATCGTCGGCATCGACTTCCGCGACGGCATCCTGTTCGTGCCGGAAGTGCTGCTGTCGGCCAACGCCATGAAGGCCGGCATGACGATCCTGCGCCCGCTTCTCGCCGAAACCGGCGCACCGAAGCTCGGCAAGATGGTGATCGGCACCGTCAAGGGCGACATTCACGACATCGGCAAGAACCTCGTCGGCATGATGATGGAAGGCGCCGGCTTCGATGTCGTCGACCTCGGCATCAACAATCCGGTCGAGAACTACCTCGAAGCGATCGAGCGCGAGCAGCCGGATATTCTCGGCATGTCGGCGCTGCTGACGACCACCATGCCCTATATGAAGGTCGTTATCGACACGATGAAGGAAAAGGGCATGCGCGACGACTACGTCGTTCTCGTCGGCGGTGCGCCGCTGAACGAGGAATTCGGCAAGGCCGTCGGCGCCGACGCCTATTGCCGCGACGCGGCGATCGCCGTCGAAACCGCCAAGGACTTCATGAAGCGCAAGCACAACCGCCTGGCGGCTGGCTGAGCTTCGGGTCATCCGAATTGATAAAGCCGGCCGCAGAAGTGAAATCTGCGGCCGGCTTTCTTATATATAATGAATGCGTTGACGGCGCGCCGTCAGGTGACGGGCACCGCTTTAGTTGGCGGCCTTCGCCACGCTGCGGCCGGCATCCTGTGTCGCGTTGACCGCATTTGCGGTGTCCCTGCCGATACCGCGGATGGTGTTGCCGCAGGCGCTCAGCGTTGCCATGGCAACGAGAACGGCGCCGACGATGGCGAGGCTTCTTACTTTCATGGTCAGGTTCCTTCCCGCATAGCCAAGTGGAATCAAGATGGAAAAATTACAGCCGTCAAAAGAACCCGCACAACCGAAAAAAGTTCACGTGATCGGTTGTGGCGCCATTGCGCGTGAAATCCTGGCGATCTGCGAGGCAAACGGTCTCTCCCACATCGACCTCAACTGTCTGCCCGCCATCTGGCACAACACGCCCGAAAAGATCACGCCAGGCATTCGTGACGCGATCGCCAAGGCGCGCGCCGAAGGCTTCGAGCGCATTTTCGTCGCCTATGCCGATTGCGGCACCGGCGGCCATCTCGACCGGTTGTGCGAGGAGGAAAAGGTCGAGCGCATCCCCGGCCCGCACTGCTATTCCTTCTTTGTCGGCAACGCGGATTTCGCCCGCCGCTGGGATGACGACATCACCGCCTTCTTCCTGACCGACTTCCTCGCCCGCCAGTTCGAGGCCTTCGTCATCGAACCGCTCGGCCTCAACCGGCATCCGGAACTGAGGGACATGTATTTCGGCCATTACCGCAAGCTGGTCTATCTCTCGCAGCAGGAGGATCCGGCCCTGCAGGAAAAGGCGAAGAAGGCTGCCGATTATCTCGGGCTCGAGTACGAATATCGCTTCACCGGCTATGGTGATCTCGCGACGTCGCTTCTGAGGGCGTGAGGCGACGGCGCGCGGCTCGCCTGCGCCGTGTCATTCCATGGCGCGCCGTGTCGCAAAGAGGGCCAATATTCACCGACCCTGCCGGCGCGTGTTTACGCTGTCGGCTGAATAGCGCCTTCCAGCGGCACGCGGGCCACGGCGGACCTTTCCGCTCGCTCGAAAAAGCTGCACAACCTGCTGGCCGCAACTCCACCGCCGACCACAGGATTACTCGCCATGAGCGCACTGTTTCCTGCCGAACTCGCCTGGTATGCCACGGGTCGCTTCTACGAGGCGAACGACGGTACGCTGGCCGACTACGGTTACTTCCTGCACCTGCCTTTGCCTGATGCCGAGATCTTCGATGGTGAGCCGGGCGAAACAACGGCGCATTTCACCTTCGCGGCCAAGCCTTTCAAGGCGCAGGGGATGGCAAACGGCGCGCTGTCCCTCGGGCTCGACCCCGTCGGCGAGTTCTCCCTCTACCTGCAGCGCAAGCCGCGAGGAACTTTCGATGACCCCGCCTCCTTCGCAGAAGGCGAATGCATCGCGACGTTCCGGCGGACCAGCCTTGTGGTCGGCACCACGCTCTCTGACACTATTGGCGGGACGACGGCAGCCTTGTTTGGCACCAATGTGTTTTCGGCCCGCCTGATCGCAAGCGCTTCGTTCGATTGCGGCGGGCGTCGCCACGATCTGGCCGAGTATCTCGGCGTGGGCATCACGCAATTCGGCACGTCCGCCGCCACACAGATCGAGCCGACGCCTATGGGCTACAAGCGGGTCCTGCCGTTTACGGGCTCGGCCATCGCTCTCGGCGGGGCCGGTTAGAGCATTTGCAGTCAGGTGGAAACTCCTGACTGCAAATGCGGCAAAAACAAAGGGCCAGAGCGGCGGGCAGAACGCATGTGAGCGCATCCCGCTCTAAGGCCGACCGCGGCTCCGAAGGTGCCGGCTCCTTCTTCCCGCCGACAACCATCACCGACGGAACGATAGAGAAGACGAGCGCTTTACGCCGGCCTAAAAATAGGGTACCCCCCTATATCATATTGGAGACACGGCATGAGCAACCACCCGCACGACCATCATCACCATCATGGGCACCACGCGCATTCGCACGACGAGGCGCGCGTGCTCGCGGCGCGCCATGATCATGTCTTCCTCGGCGGCAATCACGAGCGCAACGAACGACGCACCTGGATCGTCATCGCGGTTACCGCGACGATGATGGTGATCGAGATCGCGGCCGGTGAGGTCTTCGGGTCGATGGCGCTCGTTGCCGATGGCTGGCACATGTCGACCCATGCGGCGGCAATGCTGATCGCCGCGCTCGCCTATCTCTATGCGCGCAAACACTCGAACAATCGCCGCTTCACCTTCGGCACCGGAAAGCTCGGCGATCTCGCCGGATTCTCCAGCGCCATCGTGCTGGCGCTCATCGCGGTGCTGATCGGCTGGGAAAGCCTGCGCCGCCTCAACGCGCCGGTCACGATCGATTTCAGCGAAGCGATTCTCGTCGCCGTCGCCGGCCTCATCGTCAACCTCGTCTGCGCCTGGCTGCTGAAGGACGATCACAGCCATCGCCACCACGATCACCACGGGCATCACCATGGACACCATGGCGGACAGGATCGAAACCTGCGGGCTGCCTATCTGCACGTGCTCGCCGACGCCCTGACCTCGGTTCTCGCGATTGCCGCTCTCGGCCTGGGCGCGATCTACGGCTGGCTGTGGCTCGATCCCGCGATGGGCATCGTCGGCGCAATCGTCATTGCGCGCTGGTCCTTCGGTCTCATCCGCGACACCGGCGCAACCTTGCTGGACTACATCCCCGAAGGCGAGGACTTGCCGGAGGAAATCGGAGAGATCGTCGCCAGGGAAGATGCCGAGATCGTCGATCTGCACGTCTGGCAGCTCGGGCCAGGCCACCACGGCGCCATCGTCTCGATTGTCGCCGACAACCCGCGGGCGCCCTCCTATTATCGAGAGAAGCTTGCCGCCATTCACGATTTGTCGCATGTGACGGTGGAGGTGGAACCACGGGCCGCATAGCGACGGCGCCCGAAACCGGAGTATCCGATGACCCATACCATCCGCGAAAAGCAGAAACTCATCAACCGGGTCCGTCGGCTCCGGGGGCAGATGGAGGCGGTCGAACGGATGCTGGAAGAGGAAAAGGGCTGCACCGAGGTCATGCAGCTGATTGCCGGCATCCGCGGTGCGGTCAACGGGCTGATGGCGGAAGTTGTCGAAGACCACATCCACATGCACCTGGCCGCGGCCGACCTGTCGCAGAAGGAGCGAGACGAAGCGGCAGCGGAACTGGTGGACGTGGTGCGCGCCTATATGAAATAGGCATGCACGGCGCGAAGACGCGCATGCGGCCGCTGAACGCCGCGGCATTCTCCGGCCGATCGTAAGGGGCCCGTTTCTCGCCGCGACGGCAAAGGATTGTGGGCAAGCCGATCGCCATGACTTGCCGCCGGGGCGCCGAGCACTATTGTGCGCCGGCAACGCACCAAAGCTACAGGACATCCCATGAAACTCGGCTTTATCGGCACCGGCGCCCTCTCCTCTGCGATCGTGACGGGGCTCAAATCGCTTCCGGGCGAAGCCACGGCGGTCGTGCTCTCGCCGCGCAACGAAGAGATCGCGGCAGGCCTTGCTGCCCGGTTTCCGGATGTGCGCGTTGCCGCCGGCAATCAGGAGGTGCTGGATGATTGCGACACCGTCATGCTCGCCGTCCGGCCGCAGATTGCCCGCGACGTCCTGCCCGGCTTGCGCTTCCGGCCCGATCATCATGTGGTCAGCCTGATCGCGACCTTCTCCTGCGACGAGATCGCCGCCATGATCGGTCCGGTGAAGCGGGTCACCAAGGCATTGCCGATGCCGATGATCGCGATCCGCCAGGGGCCGACGATCATCTTCCCGCCGGACCCGGAAATCGCGGCGTTCTTCGGCCGGCTCGGCAAGGCGATCGAGGTTGCGAGCGAAAGCGAATTCGATGCCCTGAGCGTCGCGACCGCCACCTATGCCAGCTACTTCAAATATCTCGAAACGATCCATGGCTGGCTGAAGGATCACGGCGTCGAAGAAGCGAAAGGCCGCGACTATGTCGCCTCCCTGTTTGGGGCTTTGGGTCAGGCGCCGGAGGCAACGCCGGATGCCAGCTTCGCCCACTTGGCCGCCGACTATGCGACACGCGGCGGCATCAACGAGCAGGTGCTGTGCGAACTGACGGAGCATGGGACGTTCGAGCGGTTCAAGGAAAGTCTCGGGGGTATTCACCGGCGAATTACTGCTGCATCGTGAGGCAACAGCGCGGCCTCCCCAGTCCCGGCAAATTCTACCTGACAACGCTGCGATCCGGCCACGTCCCCTCTCCCCGCCCGCGGGGAAAGTGCTGGTCCTGGGGTTGAACCCGAGGAGAGGGGCAGCGCGACGTGGACGATCCGGCGCGCGGTCTCGACAGGTTCGTCCCGCGCGATAAATAGGCCTTCCTAAACCGCATATTTGCGCTACCCTACGTTTCATCTCAGCACGCAATGGCTGCACGATGAGACGGGAGGCACCGGTGAAATTCCTCGACTACCTGCCCTACGCCATCGGATGCGCCGGCGGGATGCTTCTTGCGCTGCTGGTCGGCGAGATCTGTAACCTGACCGACGACATAAAGATGGTCGAGAGCGTGGCTCTGGTCGTGCTCGGCGGCGGCGTTGCCGAGTGGTACTGGAACCGGTTAAGCCGGCGGTAACGGGAAGTCTTCATATCTGTGGCCCTGTTGATCCGCGAGGCCGCCATGACCGAAATCGCCAGCCAGAATCAAACCGCGGGCAAGCGCCCGGGCCGCATCGTCGTGGTGACGGCGGGTGGCGAAAATCCGTGGATCATGATCAATGCGCTGGCCGCACGTTTTGCCGATGTCACCGTCATCGAGGAGCAGCCGGAACCGAAGGGCCTCTTCCTGCGCCGCCGCGCCCGCAAGCTCGGCTGGGTGACCGCGCTCGGCCAGCTTGCCACCATGATCGCCTCGCGCTTCGGCAAGCGCTTCACCCGCAAGCGGGCGAAAGAGATCCTCGCCACCTATAAGGTTTCGGGCACGCCCGATCCGTCGCTCCCGGTCAAATCGGTCGCCTCTATCAACGATGCCGAAGCCGTCCGGCAGCTTCGCGCGCTCGAACCCGATGTCGTCTTTCTCATCAGTTGCCGCATGCTGAAGGCCGCGACGCTTGCCGCGATCCCCTGCCCGGTCATCAATTTCCACGCCGGCATCAACCCCGCCTATCGCGGGCTGATGGGCGGCTACTGGGCGCTGGTCAACGGCGACGCTGGGAATTTCGGCGCCACCGTGCATCTGGTCGATCCGGGCGTCGATACCGGCGGCGTGCTCTATCAGTCGCGCCAGAAGCCCGCGCCTGAAGATACGATGCACACCTATGCGCTGCTGCAGACCGCCGCCTCCACCGAGATCGCGATTGCCGCGGTCGCGGATGCGCTTGCCGGAAATCTGCGGACTGTCGATGTCGCAGGTCCGTCACGGCAATGGTTTCATCCACCGATCTGGACCTGGGTGTGGAACGGTCTGACGCGGCGTACCTGGTAGGCGGATTGCCTGCGATCCTGTCGACCGGCTGCGACCTAAAAGCCTGAAACTGCGGGCAATCCGCCCTGATTGCGAACGTCGCCGTGCCAAGCGTCAACCGCCACTTGCGCACCGCTCCCAGGGCGTCTGATATGGCTTCTGCGCCAGCGTCGTTTTTGGACATATCCGACGTCGTGGCGAGATTAGCCCGGAAGCCTGTACATGCGCATTGTCGCACCTACAGCGCCGCGCGTCCTGTCAGACACGCAAAGGTCGCTGTGGCACTGTGGAGTGCTGCATGTTTTTGATCTTTAATCGGCTCCGATCAAAGCAAACATGCAGGGGGAGGAGAACGACACCCGATGGCAGATCGCATTATCGTCTACTGGCGCGACATTCCGGCCCAGGTCATCATCAAGAAGGGCCGCACGACGGCGAAGCGCGAGCTCTCGCTGCGCTTCACCGAAGCGATCGACATGTGCGCCATGCGCACGGGCGCTGCCGAAACCGATGACTATCTCGCCGAGTGGCGCAAGGCCGATCCGGTGCCGGTCTCCGATGATCTCGACGCCGAGGCCGATAGCGCCGCTGCCGAGCTCGAAGCCGCCTATGACCGCGAACGCCTCGTCGCGCTCGTCAAAGCCGGAGGCCGGGACAATGGCTGACGCCAAGCCTGCGGGCGAGCCGAAGATCATGAAGGGCAATGCCGCGCCTGCCGCCAAGGCCGCGACCGGCGCCTATACCCCGACCGGGGTTTCGCCAAGCCGCCGCTCGCGCCACAAATATACGGTCCGCCTCTGGGCGGTCCGCAACTCCCGCTTCCTCGAATGGTTCTACAACCGCTTTGCCGACATGTTCCTGCTGCTTCACCCGCTGTGGAACGCCATCGGCTATGGCCGGGTGGAGCGGCCGGTGACCTTCGTCGAGCGTCACGTCAAGGGCTTCCTCTTCGACTGCCGCATGTGCGGCCAGTGCGCGCTGTCTTCGACCGGCATGTCGTGCCCGATGAACTGTCCGAAGCAGTTGCGCAACGGCCCCTGCGGCGGCGTTCGCGCCAACGGCAATTGCGAGGTCGAGCCGGACATGCCCTGCGTCTGGGTGCAGGCCTGGAAGGGCTCGCAGAACATGGTGAAGGGCAACGCGATCATGAATGTGCAGAAGCCGGTCAACCAGTCGCTGCGCGAAACCTCGTCCTGGCTGCGCGTGACGGCGGAAGCCGCAGCGCGCCGTGAAGCGGCATCAAAGGAAGGCCAGGCATGAGCCCCGACATCAATCCCCATGATCCCGGCGCGCCGCTCGATCCCCTGCCCGGCCATTCCTCGCGCGGCCGCCTCGAGCGCGTGCTGCGCCGCGGTGAATTCGCCGTCACCGCCGAGCTCAACCCGCCCGACAGCGCCAACCCGCAGGACGTCTACGAGCGCGCGGCGATCTTCGACGGCTGGGTCGACGGCATCAACGCGGTCGACGCATCGGGTGCCAACTGCCACATGTCCTCCGTCGGTATCTGCGCGCTTTTGACCCGCATGGGCTACGCGCCGATCATGCAGATCGCCTGCCGCGACAAGAACCGCATCGCCATCCAGGGCGACGTGCTCGGCGCATCCGCCATGGGCGTGCAGAATATCATGTGCCTCACCGGCGACGGCGTGCAGGCGGGCGACCAGCCGGGTGCCAAGCCCGTCTTCGACCTCGACTGCATGTCGCTGCTCGAAACCGTGCGCATCATGCGCGACAACGCGAAGTTCCTCTCGGGCCGCAAGCTGACGACGCCGCCGCATGTGTTCTTAGGCGCCGCGATCAACCCCTTCGCCCCGCCCTACGACTTCCGCCCCTATCGTCTTGCCAAGAAGATCGAGGCCGGCGCCCAGTTCGTCCAGAGCCAGTATTGCTTCGACGTGCCGATGTTCCGCGAATACATGAAGAAGGTGCGCGACCTCGGCCTGCACGAGAAATGCTACATCCTCGTCGGCGTCGGGCCGATGGCGTCGGCCAAGACGGCCCGCTGGATCCGCTCCAACGTGCCGGGCATCCATATTCCCGATAGCGTCATTACCCGCCTCGAAGGCGCCCAGGACCAGAAGAAGGAAGGCAAGCAGCTCTGCATCGACATCATCAACGAGGTGAAGGAGATCGAAGGCGTCTCCGGCATCCACGTGATGGCCTATCGCCAGGAAGAATATGTCGCGGAGATCGTGCATGAATCGGGCGTGCTGAAGGGCCGCAAGCCCTGGAAGCGTGAGACGCTGCCGGCCGACGCGCTGGTTGCCGAGCGCCTGGAGCAGATCCGCGAGGGCAAGGAAGAAAACCAGCAGCAGATGGCCGAAGCCGCGGCTCATCATCCGCACTGACCAGATCGCAGACAAAATCGGCGCCGGCCATTCGACGCCTATCATCGATTTCAAGGGCGTGATTACATAGCCCGACGCTTCAGGACAAAGGACCCCGCATGACCCGCACCATCGTCGCTTCCGCCACCCGCGAGATCATCATCGGCTTCGATCAGCCGTTCTGCGTCATCGGCGAACGCATCAACCCGACCGGCCGCAAGAAGCTCGCCGCCGAGATGATCGAGGGCAACTTCGACACCGTGATCAAGGATGCACTGGAGCAGGTTGCCGCGGGTGCCACGATGCTCGACGTCAATGCCGGCGTCACCGCCGTCAACCCGAACGAGACCGAGCCGCCGCTGCTGGTCAAGACGCTGGAAATCGTCCAGGGCCTCGTCGACGTGCCGCTGTCGATCGACAGTTCGGTCACCGCCGCGATCGAAGCGGGCCTGCGTGTCGCCAAGGGTCGCCCGCTCGTCAACTCCGTCACCGGCGAGGAAGAGAAGCTCGAGGCGATCCTGCCGCTCTGCAAGAAGTACGACGTGCCGGTCGTGGCCATCTCCAACGACGAAACCGGCATTTCCGAGGACCCGGATGTGCGTTTCGCCGTCGCCAAGAAGATCGTCGAGCGCGCCGCCGACTACGGCATCAAGCCGCATGACATCGTCGTCGACCCGCTGGTCATGCCGATCGGCGCCATGGGCACCGCCGGCCAGCAGGTCTTCGCGCTACTTCGGCGTCTGCGCGAAGAGCTGAAGGTCAACACCACCTGCGGCCTCTCCAACATCTCCTTCGGCCTGCCGCACCGCCACGGCATCAATGCCGGCTTCATCCCCATGGTCATCGGCGCCGGCATGACCTCGGCGATCATGAACCCCTGCCGCCCGCAGGAAATGGAGGCCGTGCGCGCCGCCAACGTCTTGAACGGCACCGACCCGAACTGCACCCACTGGATCAAGACCTACCGCGACCACAAGCCTGCCGAAGGCGGCCACGTTGTTGCGGCCGCACCTGTGGCTGCCGCCTCCGGCGGACGTCGCGGCGGTCGTGCGGCCCGTGCCGGCGCCGGCGGCGCGCGCGAATAGTTTTGCTTCGGCATTGAACGGTTTTTGAAGGGAGAAGGACGACGAGAAGCCAACTGCGCTTTGCCGTCCTTCTCCTTTCACCGTCGATTGGCTGGGCGGGACACGGTAGCGGCGCACTTCACCGCTTCCATCTGCCAACGCAAAGTGGAGATCACCATGACACGCCGCCTTCGCCTCGATGCCGCAGCCCTCTGGTTTGAAGCGCCCTTCGTCATCGCCGTGCGCCTGCAGGAGATGCAGATGGCGGCGCTGACGGGCAAGTCGCAGGATGTGACCGAGCTTCATCGCATGATCTCCGAGAAAATCGCTGCGACCGCCGAGAGCGTCGTTGCCGTCAATGTGGCGCTCTGGAAGGCCGCCTTCGACAACACCATGCGGCTGATGACCGGCGGCACGGCATCGGGCCATGGAACGGCGATTGCATCCGCCGCACTCAGGCCCTATGGCAAGCGGGTGCGCAGCAACGCGAGGCGTCTGTCGCGCACGAAGCCGTGAGCAATTTATCCTTCATCGCCATCACCACCTGAAATGATGCTTTGAGATCGTTCCATGTCGGGATTGGACAACTATCGGGCGGCGTTCCGGTGCAGTCTGAAACCGTTTACCCATGCTTCGCTCGCGAGATGACTCACCTTACCGGTGCTTCACTCTGGAAAGAGCGGACCTGACGAAAGACTTGAAGCATGCGCATCGAAGGCACTTCCGAGATCGAGACCAACATGACCGAAGCCGCGCAAAAGGAACCTCTCGTGCTGTTCATGCCTTCGGGCAAGCGCGGCCGCTTCCCGGTTGGCACGCCGGTTCTCGATGCCGCGCGCAAGCTCGGCGTCTATGTCGAGAGCGTCTGTGGTGGGCGCGCCACCTGCGGCCGCTGTCAGATCGAGGTGCAGGAAGGCAATTTCGCCAAGCACAAGATCGTCTCCTCGCTGGAGCACATCTCGGCAAAGGGCGCCAAGGAAGAGCGTTACGAGAAGATCCGCGGCCTGCCGGATGGCCGCCGGCTTTCCTGCTCCGCCCAGATCCTCGGCGATCTCGTCGTCGACGTGCCGCAGGACACCGTCATCAACGCCCAGGTTGTGCGCAAGGCCGCGACCGACCGGGTGATCGAGCGCAATGCCGCCGTCCAGCTCTGCTATGTCGAGGTCGACGAGCCCGACATGCACAAGCCGCTCGGTGACCTCGACCGGCTGAAGGTGATGCTGGAGAAGGACTGGGGCTGGAAGGACCTCCTGATCGCGCCGCACCTGATCCCGCAGGTGCAGACCATCCTGCGCAAGGGCAACTGGGCCGTCACCGCCGCCATCCACCGCGACATGGACTCCTCCCGCCCCTTCATCGTCGGCCTCTGGCCGGGCCTGAAGAACGAGGCCTATGGTGTGGCCTGCGACATCGGCTCGACGACGATCGCCATGCATCTGGTGTCGCTGCTTTCGGGCCGCATCGCCGCCTCCTCGGGCGCCTCCAACCCGCAGATCCGCTTCGGCGAAGACCTGATGAGCCGAGTCTCCTACGTGATGATGAACCCGGATGGGCGCGAGGCGATGACCAAGGCCGTGCGCGAGGCGGTCAACGGCTTGATCGGCAAGGTCTGCGCCGAGGGCGAGGTCGACCGTCACGACATTCTCGACATGGTCTTCGTCGCCAACCCGATCATGCACCACCTGTTCCTCGGCATCGACCCGACGGAACTCGGCCAGGCGCCGTTTGCGCTCGCCGTCTCCGGTGCGTTGCAATACTGGGCGCATGAACTCGAGATCGACGTCAACCGCGGCGCCCGGCTCTATATGCTCCCCTGCATCGCCGGCCATGTCGGCGCCGATGCGGCCGGCGCCACGCTTTCCGAAGGCCCCTACCGCCAGGACAAGATGATGCTGCTCGTCGATGTCGGCACCAATGCCGAGATCGTGCTCGGCAACAGGAACCGCGTCGTCGCCGCCTCCTCGCCCACGGGCCCCGCCTTCGAAGGTGCGGAAATCTCCTCGGGCCAGCGCGCCGCGCCGGGCGCGATCGAGCGCGTGCGCATCGATCCGGTAACGCTGGAGCCGCGCTTCCGCGTCATCGGCGTCGACAAGTGGTCGGACGAGGAAGGCTTTGCCGAGGCTGCGGCCTCCGTCGGCGTCACCGGCATCTGCGGCTCGGCGATCATCGAGATCGTCGCGGAGATGTATCTCTCCGGCATCATCTCGCAGGACGGCGTCGTCGATGGCGCCATGGCAGCGAGAAGCCCGCGCATCATTGAGAACGGGCGCACCTTCTCCTACCTGCTGCATGACGGCGAGCCGCGCATCACGGTGACCCAGAACGACATCCGCGCCATCCAGCTCGCCAAGGCCGCCCTCTACGCCGGCATCAAGCTGCTCATGGAAAAGCAGGGCGTCGACCACGTCGACACCATCCGCTTCGCCGGCGCCTTCGGCTCCTTCATCGACCCGAAATACGCGATGGTGCTCGGCCTCATCCCGGACTGCGACCTCGACGAGGTAAAGGCCGTCGGCAATGCCGCCGGCACCGGCGCGCTGATGGCGCTGCTCAACCGTGGCCACCGCCGCGAGATCGAGCAAACCGTCAGCAAAATCGAGAAGATAGAGACGGCGCTTGAATCGAAATTTCAGGAGCACTTCGTCAACGCCATGGCACTGCCGAACAAGGTCGACGCCTTCCCGAAGCTTTCGACGGTGGTGACTTTGCCGGAGCGCAAGGTGAGCGCCGACGATGGCGAGGGCGGCGGGCGCAGGCGGCGGAGAAGCCGGGAGTAGGACCGGCAGTTCGGGCGTTCTTGCCTCCTGGGACATGCCGAGAATCTGCCCCTCTCCTCGGGTTCAACCCGAGGACTAACCCTCTCCTGCGAGCGGGAAGAGGCAACGAGACCGCAGCACGCTTTCCATAACGACTGCAACTGTCGAGATCACGGTCATCAGATAAGAGATACGAGCGAGCGCGGCATCTCCCTTCTCCCCGCAGGCGAGGAGAAGGTCGCGGCAGCGGGATGAGGGGCGGATGTCTGGGCCGCCTTACCCTTCAGCAGACGTGGATACTGGAGATTTCAGCTTGCCTTAATTCCGGCAGCAAGCGACGGTCTGATGAACCGCATCTTTTGAACTGGCACCCAAGACCCATGAACGACAAAATTTTTGACACCCTGACCGGCATGTATTTCACCGTCGACGATCCCGATGGCACCTACGGCACCGGGCAGGTCATTCGTCCCGCCGCCGAAGGCATCTATTTCATCCGCTTCGACGGCAACGAGGTGGAACTGCCGATGGAGCTCGTCTCGATCGGCGAGATGCTGCAGACCACCGAAGAAGATTACAAGCTCTGGCGGTTCTTTGACACGATCGAGGAACGGGACAAGTGGATCGAATGGCTGGATGCGCCCTCAAAGCCGCGCGTCGTCACGCTGGTGCGGCCGACGCCGACGAAGTAGCGGCTGGCCGCGACGCTCTTTCCGGCCCCGCTCCTCCTGCAGAACCGAGCACGCCCTCGGAGTATTCGAAAGGCCGCGCCAGCGGACGGCGCCCGCCGATGTTCATGCCTTCCCGGAACTTTTAAACCGCCGTCACGGCCGAAGGGGCAGACTGACGGCGGATGAAAGCGATCACAGTACCGCGTCAACGACGATCAAGGCTTCGAACCTACTGCATGTCTCCTTAAATCGACCTCGACTTAAGGACAAAGACATGCAAATCAAAGTGCGACAGCGACCTTTGCGCGTCTCATAAGACTCGCGGCGCTGTAGGCCGCCGTCAATTGGGCGTGCCTCAGTAATACGGCGACACGCATTCCTGGCGCGGCCCATAATGCGGCTGGAAAGTGTTGTCGTAGGCTCTGTATGACCGATAGCGGTCGTAGCACCATTCGACATGGGCTGACGGTGCGTTGGAATAGACCCTGTGGGGTGGCGACGCGATCGCGCCACCGATAACTACGCCTGCCCCGAATGCGGCCAGAGGATACCACCATCCGTCGCTGTGCCGACGGTATCCGTCGCGACGGTAGCGGTAACCCTGGTAGCCATTGTAGTAGCCGTATCGAGGACCTGCATCGTAACGATAGCCGTTGTACCCGCGCTTGTGCGGCGGGCCGCCGTAATGACCGGGCTTGTGGTGGACCAACTCGACCGGCTGGGAAGCTGACTTCCCCACCGAAACGGGAGACATGGGCACGGCCTCAGCCGAGACCGCCGACAGTGCCGTAGCGGCGGCTACGAGGACTGCACCTATTCTTCTCATGATATCATCCAACTGTTTTTCGTCGGGCCATTTTCCGGAACCCGCCATGAACCTCAGATGAACGTGCGCCGCTTGGCACAGAGTCGAACCTCAAAGCGGCGGGAACGCAGGACCAGATGACGATCGTCATTCCGTAGTGGGGCCAACAAAAAAGGCCGGGGCGAAACCGCACCGACCTTCCTCATCATCGCTCTCACACCAGTGCCAGTACATCCGTGGTCAAAAGTCTAAGGCGACGCGGCAATTGCGAGCGGCGAAAAATTCAGCGCTCATCAGCAATGCCGATGGCGGCTATATAGGGAGCGATTGTGTCCGAAACAAGTTCGGTCGCGAATCGCCTCGAGGCGACGCCAAAACCAATCGGCCGAAACCTCACGCCGCCTTCGCCGCAAAGGCCCCGAGCAGCCCTGCCCAGCCGCCTTCGGAATCGAGCGACGCACGCGCCACATCCGCCTTCGCGCCGTAGTTGCCGAGGTCGCGATGTTCGAGCCGCACGGTGGTGCCACCCTCGGCCGTCGGTTCGAAGGTCACCTCCACCTCCGTTTTGAAATCCGGATCGAAGGTCCAATCGGCATTGAGCTGCCAGGCGAAGAGGATGCGTTTCGGCGGTTCGTAAGCGAGCACCCGCCCCCATTCCTTCTCCTCGCCCGAGGTGCCGATCTCATACCAGCGCCCGCCGTCGGCAGGTTCGACGACAACCGTTTTCTGGCCGCTCGCCGTCAGGCTATGGGTCTTCAGCCACCAATTGCCCATGCGCGCCGTGAAGATCTCGAAGGCGCGCTCCGGCGGCGCGCTGACGGTTACGGATTTCACCACCGGCGCCGGCTCGATCCTATGCATGTCCTTTCCTCCCATTGCTCGCGATGTCAGCGGACCTGCGCCGACCGTATCGCGTCCGCGCTATCGCTCCGGTTTCCTCGGCCCTGCTCCCGAAGCCTCGTCGCTGTCGGCCAGGGCCTTGAAGGCGGCAAGCTGATCCTCCCAGAAGCGGTCCAGCCATTGCCGAAGCGGCCCGAGCCCCGCCAGATCGATCGAATAGATGCGCCTTTGGCCCAGCGGCTCGTCACTGACCAGCCCCGCCTCCTTCAGAACCTTCAGATGCTGAGAAATCGCCGGCTGCGAGACCGGCAAGGATCGGGCGACATCGGCGACCGAGGAGCGCCCCTTGGCAAGCTTCTCGAAGATCGCCCTTCGCGTCGGATCCGCCAGCGCAGCCAGTACTTTTCCTTCATAAGTCATGACTTATCATAAGGGTAGACTTATGAAAGTCAAGCTCGGTGCTTCCGACGCAAAGGCGCCGCGCGTTCGGTGGAACACGCGGCGCTTCAGTTGAGCGCGGTGACGAACCCGGCTTATTGCGGCGTCAGGTCGAAGCCGAACCACTTTTCGGAGAGGCGCTTGATGGTGCCGTCGGCCTTCGCCGCGGCGATGGCGTCGTCGAACAGCGCCTTCAGTTCGGGATCGCTCTTGCGCAGGCCGACGGAGCTGCCGGCGCCGAGGAAGCCGCCCTGGAAGCGCGGGCCGACGATGACCATGTCGCTGTTGGCCGGCTTTTCCACCGTGGTCTTCAGATAACCCATCGATGCCATGACGAAATCGACGCGGCCGGCGACGAGATCGAGGTCGTGCTGCTCGGTCGTCTTGTATTCACGCACCTCGACGACGTCCTTCAGGTATTCGTCGATGAAGCGCGCCGCGATCGAGGCGGTCTGCACGCCGACGGTCTTGCCTTCGACGAGCGGCTTCAACTCGTCGACCGCCTTGCGGGCGCCGGCTTCGTTGGAGGCGAGCGAGAAGAGTTCGCCCTTCATCGGCAGGGTTTCGAGCTCGCCGCCCTTCAGCGTCGCGAATGCCTGGCCGGTGCTGCCGTAGGACATCGAGAAGTCGATGACTTCCTTGCGCTTCTCCGTCGCCGACATGCCGGCCATGATCGCGTCGAACTTGCCGGCGTTGAGCGCCGGGATCAGACCGTCGAAGGACTGAGCGATGATGGTGCACTCGACCTTCATATGGTCGCAGAGATATTTGCTGAGCTCGATCTCGTAGCCGTCGAGCGTGCCATCGGCCTTGGTGAGGTTATAGGGCGGAAAGGCACCTTCGGTGGCGATCGTCACCTTCGTCCACTTCTTGTCCTCGGCCTTCGCCGGCATGGACATCAGTCCCGCGGCAACTGCAAGCGCCGAAGCGATGATTGCGGTCGTTTTCTTCATTACAGCATTCCCCTTTTGTGGATGTTGATTGCTTTGGTTGTTGGTAGCCCGCCTGCCGTTGACGGCAGACTTCAACTCTTGATGAACTGGCGGAAGCGCTCGGACTTGGAGCGGGTGAAGACTTCGTGCGGCGGTCCCTCCTCCTCGATCGTGCCCTTGTGCACGAAGACGACGCGGCTCGAGACGTCGCGGGCAAAGCCCATCTCGTGAGTGACGACCAGCATGGTTCGTCCCTCCTCGGCGAGCCCGCGCATGACACGCAGCACCTCGCCGACCAGTTCCGGGTCCAGCGCCGAAGTCGGCTCGTCGAAGAGCATCGCCTTCGGGCGCATGGCGAGCGCGCGGGCGATCGCGGCGCGCTGCTGCTGGCCGCCGGAAAGGTGCGAGGGATAATGGTTGCGCTTGTCGGCGATGCCGACCTTGGCGAGCAAAGCTTCCGCCTCGCCGATCGCTTCCGCCCGGGGTCGCTTCAGCACATGCACCGGCGCCTCGATGACGTTTTCAAGCACTGTCTTGTGGGACCAGAGATTGAAGCTCTGGAACACCATGCCGAGTTCGGAGCGGATGCGATCCACCTGTTTCTGATCGGCAGGGCGGCTGCGCCCGTCGCTCGACGTCTTCAGCCGGATCGCCTCGCCGGCGACCTCGATCGTGCCCGAATTCGGCACTTCCAGCATGTTGATGCAGCGAAGCAGGGTCGACTTGCCGGAGCCGGAAGATCCGAGGATGGAAATCACTTCCCCCTCGCGTGCGTCGAGCGACACGCCTTTCAGGACCTCGACGGGACCGAAGCTCTTGTGAAGGTCGTGCACGCGGATCGCGACCGGTGCGGTGACGGCGGCGGACATGTTCAATGGGCTTCTCCCTTGAGTTCGGCAGAGATTGCCAGCGGCGGGCGCAGTTGCGGGTTCAGCCGGTGTTCGGCGAAGGCGACGAGCCGGGTCAGCGCGAAATTGATGGCGAGATAGATGACGCCGGCGACGACGAAGACCTCGATCACCCGGTAGCTCTCCGAAATGATCTTGGCGGCGACACCGGTAATTTCCATCAGCGTGATAATCGAGGCGAGAGAGGTCGCCTTGACCATGGAGATCATCTCGTTGCCGTAGCCGGGCAGCGCCTGGCGAAGCGCCTGTGGCATGACGATGCGGCGGAAGATCATGAAACGCCCCATGCCGCAGGCCCGTGCCGCCTCGATCTGGCCGTGAGCCACGGAAAGCAGCCCGCCGCGGATGATCTCGCTGGCATAGGCGGCCGTGTTCAGCATGAGCGCCAGCACCGCGCACCAGTAGGGCTCGCGAAGGAGCGGCCAGAAGATGCTGTGACGCACGGCCGGAAACTGGCTGAGACCGTAATAGATCAGGAAGATCTGCACGAGCAGCGGCGTTCCGCGGAACAGGAACACATAGGCGCGGGCAAAGAGATCGAGCGCGAGAATGTCTGACAGACGCGCAAGCGCCAGTCCCAGGGCCAGGACCGAGCCAAGCGCAATTGACGTCGCCGCGAGCTCCAGCGTCAGCGGCAGGGCCGCAAGCAGGCTCCAGAAGGTTTCGAGGGCGAACCGGATATCCATCAGCCCCTCCTGACGCCGCGCGAGAACCGGCGTTCGGTGACCTGGAGAACCAGGCCCGAGACCGTGGAAATCGCGAGATAGATCATCGCTGCGATGAAGAAGAAATCGAACGGGCGGCTGGTCGACCCGGCGCCGATCTGCGACTGGCGCAAGAGTTCGACGACACCGGTGACCGAGACCAGCGCCGATTCCTTCAGCACCACCTGCCAGACGTTACCGAGGCCCGGCAGCGCATGACGCAGCGTCAGCGGCGCGGTGATGCGCCGGAATTTGAGGAGCCGCCCCATGCCGCAGGCGGTCGCCGCCTCCAGCTCGCCCGGATGCACGGCGCGAAAGGCGCCGCGATAGACCTCGGTCTGCTGGGCACCGGAGGTGATGCCGACGGCAAGCGCACCGGCAAGGAAGCCCGGAAAGCTGACGAAGCCCTCCTGGCCGAAGAGCTGGCCGACCGCCGTCACCACGGCGCTGCCGCCGAAATAGAAGAGATAGATCACCAGCAGGTCGGGAATGCCGCGAAGGACGGTGGTATAGGCCTCCGCGCAGCCGCGAAGGAATGGGCTGCCGGAGATCTTCGCCCAGGCGCCGAAGATGCCGATGACGCCGCCGATCGCAAAGCCTGCGATCGCGATCAGGATCGTCATCCACGCGCCGGCGGCCAGCGCCGGCCCCCAGCCGTCCGGCCCGAAGCTGATGATGTCGAGGAAACCGGGATTGCTCATGGAGACGATGGTCCTCGGCCAAATGCTTCGAATAACTGGCTGTTCATGGCTGGATGTCCGTTGAGTGGTCTCGGACGGGCCTTGCGGCCCGCCCTCCCAGGTCCATTGTTAAAACGAGGGCGTAAGATCGAGCTTGCTCCATTTTTCAGACAGCGCGCGAATAACGCCGTCGGCCGCGGCCGCCTTGATCGCGTCGTCGAACTTCGTCTTCAGCTCAGTCTCCCCCTTGCGCATGCCCATCGCCACTTCCGTTGCCAACATCGCGCCCTTGACCAAAGGTCCGGTCATGGCGAGGTCCTCGTTGCCGGGCTTGGCGAGCATCGACGTTCCATAGACGCCGCTGTCGAACCCGGCATCGATGCGCCCAGCCTTGAGGTCGAGATCGCGTTCGCCGGAGGTCTTGTAGGCGCGCACCGTGACGGTCTTGCCGAAATAGGCGTTGATGAGCTGTTCCTGGCTGGTCGACTGCACGACGCCGACGGTCTTGCCGTCAAGCGCTTCGCCGATCGACTTCATGACGGGATCGGCCTTCGCCTTATCGTTGAGATTGAGGCGCTCGCCGGTCATTGGCAGCTCGGCAACCGGTCCGTCCTTGGCAATCAGAAAGGTCGCGACGCCGCTCGCATAGGGGACGGTGAAGTCGACGACCTGCTTGCGCTTCTCGTTGATGCCGAGCGTCATGATGAGATCGAACTTGCCGGCGTTAAGGCTGGGGATGAGGCTGGTCCATTCGCCCGTCATCAACTCGCATTCCACCTTGGCGCGGGTACAAACATCCTTGATCAAATCGACGTCGAATCCGGTGAGCTGGCCCTGGGAATCAAGCGCATTCCATGGCGGGAAGGCGCCTTCGATCCCGACCCGGACATGCGTCCAGTCCTTGGCCAGCGCCGACGTGGCGGTCAAGGAAAGGCCGGCCATGAAAATGGCGGCGATAAATCTGCTTCGTTTCATCTTTCAGTTCCCTTGTTTTTTGCCAGGCCCTTTGGTCGCTGGCTTTGCGATTGATCGATCCGCGCCTTCAGCGCGCGTGGTGTTTGACGGCGGCTGCCAGTGTTGCCTGCGCCTCCCGCAAGGCATGTGCGGCGAGGTTTCGGCATTGTCGCGCGTGCACGGCATAAAACGGCAGATCGGACGAGCCATGCGGAAGGTCGGCAAGCTCGCGCAGGCCGGCAAGCGATGGCCAGGCCGGGTGCGGCAGGGCGCTGTCGTGGCTGAAGCGGTGTCCGGTCGTGTAGTTGAGGGGCACGAGCAGACGGGACACCTGCATGAGGGAACGGTTGATCGCTTCCAGCGCGTCCTCGCCGGCGCTCTCGGCCATCCTGTTCACCGCCTGTACCGCTTGCTCGAACGCGCCGAGGCGCGAAAGCAAAATGTCGATGTCCATGCGGTCGCCGAGGCGGTCCTGGAGGGCAAGCAGTTCCTTCCTCATCGAAGCGGCGAAGGCGGTGTAGTCGAGCGGCAGCACCGGCGCAGTCAGCAGGCGCCACAGAACGTGCAGCACGATCGCCGTGTCGCGTTCAAGGTTGTCGAGGTCGATGTGCTCTGCCGTGTCGTGCGGCGTATGCCACCACCAGCCAAGCGCCGTCAGCATCTTGACGGGACCGGGCGGCTGGTGACTGAGGCTGCCGAACATCGACGGTATGCCAACGCCCCAGAACGACTGGTCCGCGGCGCGGCCGTGGCGACGACCGGCGTGGCGCTGTCCGCTGACCACCTCGACCGCTTCAGCCGCAACCGATTTCAACTCGTCGATGACAGCCGAGTTGGTAAGCACGCTTGCCCCCTCGCCGCCGGTCGAATCGACATTGACATGGGCGACGCAGCGCCGATCGAGCTCGTCCCAATATTCGTCCGCATACCAGGCGGATCCCGAATAGCGCCCATGCGAATGGCCGGACCAGAAGCAGAGACGCAGGCCCCGCCGCCACGGGCCGCGCCGCTCGGCGAGCAGCCGTGCCGCCTCCAACATGGAGGCATTGGCGCCTCCGTTGTCCATGACCCCGTAGTGCCAGGTGTCATGATGGCCGGAAAACAGCACGAACGGCGCGTCGCCTGCTTCCTTTTCGGCGGGCAGCTCTGCCACGAGGATGGGCGTTTTGCGCCATCCGGTATCGACATCCGCCCAAAGCGACGCAAGCACGATCTCGCCCGCTTGGCATTGCGCCCGTAGCCTCGCGCCGTCGTCGCGCGCGATCGTACAAACGACCGTCGTTGGAAGCTTCGACCGCGTCACCTGCGAGGGACTGCCCCATACCGGTGAAACGCACATTTCGTAGAGGTGTTCGTTCGGGCTGATATGAAGCTGGCCCAGGGCGCCATGTGCGCTTGCGAGCGCGGTCACTTCCTCGGTGGCAATGCCATCGACAAGAACGATCCTGCCTCTGACATCGACGGAGGCGAAGGCGGCCTCCTCGCCCTCGCCGACATAGACGACTGGCGCGCGGATGCCGTCGCTTGTCGTCGCAACCGACATCGAATGCGTGATGCAGCGCAGGTTTTCGCCGTTTGCCTCGACGCGAGCCTGTCCGGGCAGACTGATATAGGCGTCGTGGAACAGAAGCTCCGTGCGATAGCCGTAGGACGCCATCTCCCGTTCGAGATAACGGAAGCTCTCAAGTTCCTCAGGCGTTCCCGAGAGCTTGATGCGGCGGCCGAACTCGTCGATATGGGCAGCCAGCCGCTCTCGATCGGGTTGAGCTAGGTCAGGCATTGCGATTCTCCGGCAGCGGCGGATCGACATCGTCCGGGATCGGGTTCACGAAAGGCGTGCCGTCCAGTCTCGCCGCATGGTCGGCCTTGGCGGCGGCGATGAGCTCCGGATCGAGGATCAGCTCGAGCGCCGTGCTCGCCATCACCTTGGCCGCATGCTCCATGCCCTTGTGGGCGGCCGGCAGCTTGCCTTGCGCGACGAGCTGCCAGGAATGGCCGGGCGTGCCGATCGCGTAAGTTGCGCCGCGCATCTGCACCGTCGGCACCACCCAGCTCACCGTTCCGACATCGGTGGAGCCGACGAGGGTGCCGGCGCCGTTTCCAGGCGGGAAGATCGTGTCGCAGAGGGAAATGCCGCGGCGCAGCTTCAGCCCGAAGCGTTCGAAGGCGGAGGCGATATCCTCGCTGGTGAAGGTCTCCTGAAACCGTGCCGCCATCCTGCGGTCGTCGTCGTCGAACTGCGGCGGACCCAGATGCTCGAGCTGACGATGCATCAGCGCTTCCAGCGGTGTATTGCCGATCAGGTTGGCGTCGCCGCTGACGATCACGTCCGTGACCGTGGTGCCGGTCATCAGGGCAGCGCCCTTCGCGACGCTGCGGACCCGTTCGACGAGATCGAGCAGTTCCGGCAGGCTGCGGGCGCGGACGAGATAGCGCGCCTTCGCCCGGGCCTGCACCACGTTCGGCGCGTTGCCGCCCGTATCCGTCACCGCATAGTGGATCCGCGCCGAGGACGGCATGTGCTCGCGCAGATAATTGACGCCGACATTCATCAGCTCGAGCGCGTCCAGCGCACTGCGGCCAAGATGGGGTGCTGCCGAAGCATGCGACGCGCGGCCGCTGAAGCGGAAGTCGAGCTCGTTGCAGGCAAGCGAGATCGGGTTATTGACGCCGGCAAAGGGTGCGGGATGCCAGGAAATGGCGATATCGACATCGTCGAACACGCCGGCGCGCACCATGAACCCCTTGGACGAGCCGCCTTCTTCCGCCGGGCAGCCGTAATAGCGGACCCTCCCCTTGATGCCATGGGCGGCGAGATAGTCCTTGACCGCGGTTGCCGCCATCATCGAGCCGGCGCCGAGCAGATTGTGTCCGCAGCCGTGACCGTTGCCGCCCTCGGAGAGCGGCCGCTCTTTCGCGACACCGGCCTCCTGGCTCAAGCCCGGCAGCGCATCGAACTCGCCGAGGATGGCGATGACCGGTCCGCCCTCGCCTGCTTCGCCCATGACCGCCGTCGGCATGCCGGCGATGCCGCGCGACACGCGGAAACCCTCGGCTTCCAGCACCGCCGCATGTTCCGCCGAGGAGCGAAACTCCTCGTAGTTGGTTTCCGGCGTATCCCAGACCCGGTCGCTGAGCGCGAAAAACCGCTCGCGCTTGGCTTCGAGGAGGTCCCAGACGGCATCGGCGTTTTTCATCGTTTCTTGACTTCCGCAACAATAGTAACCAGAATTGGCGCCAATTTATGATAACATTTTTGGATACGCAAGAGGCTCCTGAAACATTTCGACCGATGTGCACAACGACGAATGGCCGGCGCGCAATGGCGGTCTCCGCATTGAATTGTTCAGGACAGCATCATAGTTTCTCCAAAAATGGAGCCAATTCCGCCGGCGGCAACGGGTGGTGCGAGACGCTTCGGCAACGGGCGGCGACAGACGGAAAGAGAGTGTAAGGCAGAGATGAGCGACGATCTGATGGAAATGCTGGCGCCCGAGGAAAAGCCCGAGGAGAAGAAGGACGTCACCGACCTGTTGCTGCACGACATCCTGACCGGGACTTTGCCGGCCGGCACCTGGCTCAAGCAGATCGACCTGGAGCGCCGCTACGAATGCACGCGGCCGGAGGTGCGCCGGGCGCTCGACCGCCTGTCGCAGCGCCGGCTGGTGCAGCACAATCCGAACCGCGGCTATCAGGTCTACGAGCTTGACGACCAGCGCACGCGGGAGATCAGCGATATCCGCGTGATCCTGGAAACTGGCGTTGCGGACCGAATGATCGCCAATGTCACGCCGGCGGCCATCAGCGAACTGCGCGGGCTCGCGCGTCATTTCGACGAAATGTCGTTCCGCGGCTCCATCATGGAGCACTACGACGCCAACCTCGCCTTCCACCGTGCGCTTCTCATGCTTGCCGGCAATTCCGAACTCGTGGAGGTCGTCGCCGAAATCCGCCAGCGCACGGTGTCAGCCCCGGTCTCGCAATGGCGCACACGGGCGCGCATCGAGCAATCGGCGCGCGAGCACCATTTGATGGTCGATGCGCTGGAAGCGAGGGATCTGCCCGAACTGAAGCGGCTGATCGAAATCCATATCCGCCAGGTGCCGATCAAGGCCTGAGCGTCTGCCTTTCGGTGCTTCGCCTTTCAGGCGCGCCGGCTGCTAGCCAACCACATCTGGTCCGTCGCAGGCGACAGCGCATGCGGCACTTCAGTTCGAATGCGAAGGCCAAGCTCGCTGTAGGCCCCAACGAGGGCAATCAGGTCAGCGGTCATGCTGGGCCGCCTTTGACGTCGTCGGAAGGTTTCACGAAGCCGCGAATTTCACCGTCACGCCGCGCTGGCGAAAATATGCCTGCATCAGCTTCCTGCCAGAACGGTTGTTCTGCACGAGCCTGGCCGGGTCGAATACGGCTTCTTTCAAACCCGCCCGCGTCAACGCTGCCCTGAGAGTCGCAATATGCACGTCGATGTCGGCATTGTCCGCCTGGAGGGATTCATAAATGCGGTTTGTTGCATCGGCTACGGTCGGTTCGCTCACGATTACACTCCTGTTGCTGTGCGGCTGGGGCTCGCCACCTTCGTCAGCCTGACCCTATTGTGAAGAAAAATGCCAACGTCAATGGGTGATGATGGATTGGAGCATCGCGTCCGCGTTTGAAAATGCGGGGCCCCGGAAGCAGACCGGAACCCGGCCCCTCGATCGAGACGGCACGGCCGCTTCGCGCCAGACGCCGTTATCTGCCCGGCTCATTACGGGTCTGCTCAAGCTCGAGAACGTTTCCCTCGGGATCGCGCGCATAGGCAATGAGATACGGCTTATCCTCCGTCCCAAAGTCCGTGATCTCGCCAATCTGGCTTCCACCTGCCTGAATGATCGCTGACAGCGCAACGCGAATATCTTCCATCTGGAATGACAGGTGCCCAAGGCCAGGCTCGTTCACCCTCGGTTGGCTCCGATCATGCATGATCTTGTGCTCATGGATTTCCAGGAAGGGGCGGTCGATTGCGGGGAATTTGAGCCAGATCGTGTAGATCTCACAGTTGGCAATGCCATTGCCTTTCGACACCTTTTCTCCGGACAGCATCCTGGGTTCCCGAAGGAGCTCGCATTTCAAGACGTTCACGTAAAAGGCGGCGAGCGCATCCGCGTCGCGGGCGACCAAGTTGATGTGGGCAAGCTTCATGCGGCGATCCTGGTGAGGCGGCAATCGTACAGACTGGCCGGGAGAGCAAAAGGGGCTGCTGTCGGCCGACAGGGCCGTGCTGCGAACGCTAACCGCCAAACAGGATGGTCACCGCCACCAGCACGGCTCCGATCGCCGTCATCGCAAAGGCCATCGGCCAGGGGCCGCGGCCCATATATTGACCGAGCCGCGCGCCGACGACGAAGAGCATGACGAGCGCGACCCCGTTGGAGACGCGCATGGCCAGGGCGACATCGTCGATCAAAAGGAACGGCATGCTGGGCGGCAGCGTCGAGGTGACGACGAGCAGGAAGATGGCGAAGGCCGCCTTGACGTCTTGCCCGGTGACCGCCCGGTGCCAGGGGTCGGAAGAAAGCGCCCTCACCCGCAAAAGCAGCGCTTCCGTTTCCTTTGGCGAAGAGACACGGCGCACGTCATCGGGCAGGCTTTCCAGGAACATCTCGCGGGCACGATCAAGCGGCTCGCGCCGGAGACCATCGAGAAAGCCGCGGCGGCGCACCCGCTCGACCGCCGTCGTCAGCACATACATGACGCCATCGACAATGCCCCAGGCAATGTTGCAGCCGAAGGCGGCGGCGAGCACCGCATTGACCCCGCCCTCGCTACCCGTGACCGTGCTCATCGTCCCCGTGAAGGAAAGCGCCATCAGCAGCCCGAAGATGATCTCCGAGAGGCGATCGATCGGATCGAGAACGGGGCGCGGTTGCTCGCTCAAGGCTCAGCGTCTCCCAAGAGGCGGAAGGGCTGTCGGCAGGGCTCGGGAGACGACAAACCACATGCGGCCTCCCTATTGCATCTGCAGTTCGGCGAAGGCGTCACGCACATGGTCGGCCACCGCCAGCACCGGCGCCGGCGCATCATTGATCACCTGCAGGCCGATATTGTAGTGGCCGAGATCCGGCAGGCCGTCACGCTCGCCGAGCTGCACCATTTCGCCCTGGACGAGGTAGCGCGGCAGCGGCGCGATCGCGAGGCCGGCGAGAACGGCGGCGCGCTGGCCGGTCGTATAGGCACTGAGAAAGGCTATGCGGAACTTGCGGCCCGCGCGCGACAGTTTCTCCACCGCATCGGCCCGCCACACGCAGCCATCCTCCCACATCGATACCGGCAGCGGATCCTTGAGATGGGCGTTGCCGCATTTGGCGCCGGCCCAGACGAGCTTCTCCTGCATCAGGATTTCGCCGTTTTTCGGCGTTCCCTCGGTCAGGCTGTTGAAGATGGCGATGTCGAGCCGATGCTCGTCGACCTTCTTGCGCATGGCGTTGCTCATGCCGATCGATACGTCGATCGTCACGTTCGGATAGGACTCTGCGAAACGCTTCAGCACCTCCGGCAGGATGCGCTCGCCGACATCTTCGGGCGCACCGACGCGCACGACGCCATTCATGTCCGGCAGCAGGAAACGCGACACCGTTTCATTGTTGAGCGACAGCAGCCGGCGGGCATAGCCGAGCAGCATTTCCCCCTTCGGCGTTAGCGTCACCGAGCGCGCGTCACGCAGGAAAAGCGTGCAGCTCAGCATCTCCTCAAGCTTCTTGATCTGCATCGAGACGGCAGACGGCGTGCGGTAAACGGTCTCGGCGGCGGTGGTGAAATTGCCGGTCTCGGCAATGGCGACGAAGGTCTTCAGCACGTCCATTTCAAGAAGCGGAAGCGCGTGGCGCATCATCATGTTCATGGCGGCATCCTCGATCAGAAAAACTGAAAGATTGGTTCACTTCATTTCGTTTGATTGAACATCACCGATGTCCGATAGTCAAGCTCAAGGACGACGAAGGAAGGAGAAACCCATGTCCGCCGCCCAGCTTGTTATCACCACGCCCAACAGTTCCCTCCGTAACAGCTCTGCTTCGCAGACAGTGGTAGAAAAGGGGTATAGCAGGAGCAACGACATGGTCCTCACCGCCCTTACCCAAATGATCGCCGTACTCGACGGCGTTGTCCGCCAAAGACGTGAACGGCAGATCGCCCGAAATCGGGTGGAAGCCCAGCGCGAACTGGCCAAACTGCCCCAGAGGGTCCGCGACGACGTGATGTTTGCAGACCCGCTAATCAATCACCATGTTTGATGAAAAGCATCAAACATATTCGTTGGAATGATAGATCAGGTTGCGCCATAGATAGCGTCATGGTCGCGACCTGCTGAGACACTCAGAAGGAGCCATGAAATGTCCAACATCCATTTTTCATCGGCCTCGGAACGGGCATCCTCCCACTCGTCCCTTCCGGGTCTCTTCAACCTGCGCGTCCGCGCCTGGGCGGCGTGGAAGCGTCACCGCCAGGAACGGGCGCTCGAGAACCTGTCCTATGACACGCTGAAGGACATCGGCTTCCCGTCGGTCGACGATGCGGTGCATAAGAGCGAACAATGAAGACGGCTTGGCCTGCCCCGGGGCGGCCGAAGCAGCCGGATACAATGAAGGGCATCGCCGAGAAGGCGGTGCCTTTCTTCTTTTGATCGGTATCTTTCCAGAGACCGGCCCTCGGATGATTGGTCGGCATGACAGCGATGGTCCCCGCCTTCGGGTTCATATGCGCACAAAGACAGCTTCCGAAAGGAAGATCAGTTCAACTCGAAAATCCGGCAGGCGCGGAAGCCGAAGACCCTGCCCATTTTTGCCGCTCGCAGCGCCTGGGTGAGCCGGTCGCTCAAAAAGAATAAGCGGATCAACGGTGGGCTCACCCACAAATCCGGGCCGTTGCGCGCCGTCGCGCTGACGGCGACATCGTCGTCCTGGAGATTTGGCGGCATTTTCATACGCTTACTGCCAAGCACCCTTACCGACGGCGAGTACTCGGGCAGGAACGTGTCCTTGCGCTCGCCGATATTGAGGCAGAAATACTCGCCCTCCACCGGCGTCTTTCGGTCATACTGAAAAAGCTTGATCGGATATAGCGAGGAATGGCCGAGATCGAATTGCCGCAGGATATCGGCACAGGCCGCCGAAACCACGACCGCGCCTGCGGCAAGCACGAGATCCGCCTGCTTCTTTTCCTTCTTGTCGGGATATTCGGCGAAGATCTCCTTTGGGAAATGCTCGGCGGACATCCGCTCGCCCGCTTGGTTCAATTCGGCCATCTGGCCAAGGCTCATCCCCGTCGGCAGCGGATCAGCGGTAAACCCTTTTATCCGTGTTGAGTCCATGAAGGCGCGACTGACCCAGACCTGGACGTTTTTCGATTGCGCCATACCGGCATGCCCCCGCCCGAATGTTTCAGAGACGCCACGAGCACCCCTCCGGACGAGACGCGGCACCGAGCCGTGAGGTGCTCCAAGGCAGCGCCACCGACCGGTGATTGCATGCGACAACGATCACTACCATTTAACATTCGCTAATACAAGCAGTGCATGTCTTGCCCACGCAAGACCCGGTCTGATTGAAGAATTGAGGATCCCAAGTCGGCGATTTGCTTTCGATCCGCGCGCCGGGGACCCAAGGACAGGCTGAGAGCGTCTTTGGCTGATCCGCTGGCGCGGGTCCGGGTTGTCGTTGCGGCAAGTCCAAATCATGACCGGCGGAGCGCGACTTGCCTCATACCGACACCCCGCTTCCGCAGCGAAAACGTCGCAATCGGCAAACACAACCCTGGAGCGCGTTTTGCGATTATTGCGTATCTCTGGCAGTTCTTGTCAGATAACGTCAGCAGCGCTGGAAAAACTGTCGCTTTCCTTACAAAAGCCTGAAAGATCCATCGAACCGCCTTTTGCCGCCCGATGTCGCAATGCGAAATCACTTTGCGGTCGCGGCTTTCCATGTCAATGTCGCAAATAGACAAGCCGAACAGTATCTTCCAAGCGACGAATATACCCGCATCGCCAAGCATGGGAAGCCTCATGAACAAGCCACTGACCAAAAAGCGTTCTCTCGTCTTCTTCCTGGTGCCGAACTTTTCCATGCTGCCCTTTTCGGCGGCGATCGAAACGCTCCGCATCGCCAACCGCATGCTCGGCTACGAGGCCTATACCTGGCGCCTCGCTTCGACCGACGGCGAAAAGGTCCTGTCGTCGAGCGGCATCGCGCTCGAGGTCAACTCGTCGCTTGCCGACGAACGCAAGTTCCTCGGCGGCGAAAACCGCCCATCGATGGTGCTGGTCTGTTCCGGCATCTATGTCGAGGACTTCAACAACAAGTCGGTCAACGCCTGGCTGCGCGAGGTCTATAACCGCGGCGTCGCCGTCGGCAGCCTCTGTACGGGCGCGCATGTGCTGGCTTCGGCCGGCCTGTTGACCGGCAAGCGCTGCGCCATCCACTGGGAAAACCTGCCGGGCTTCTCCGAAAGCTTCCCGCAGGCGGAAGTCTATGCCGACCTCTACGAGATCGACAGCAACATCTACACCTGCGCCGGCGGCACCGCCTCGCTCGACATGATGCTGAACCTGATCGACCAGGACTTCGGCGAGAACCTCGTCAACCGCGTCTGCGAGCAGGCGCTGACCGACCGCGTGCGCGGCCCGCATGACCGCCAGCGCCTACCGCTGCGCGCCCGCCTCGGCGTGCAGAACGCCAAGGTGCTGTCGATCATCGAACTGATGGAAGCCAACCTCGCCGAGCCGCTGTCGCTTCTGGAAATCGCCGAGGGCGCAGACCTTTCGCGCCGCCAGATCGAGCGGCTGTTCCGCCAGGAAATGGGCCGGTCACCTGCCCGCTACTACCTGGAGATCCGCCTCGATCGTGCCCGGCACTTGCTGATCCAGTCGTCGATGCCGGTGGTCGAAGTGGCCGTTGCCTGCGGCTTCGTCTCCGCCTCGCACTTCTCCAAGTGTTATCGCGAACTCTACAACCGCTCGCCCCAGCAGGAGCGCGCCGACCGCAAGCTGACGCTGCAGATGGCGCGGTAACAACCTGATAGAGACAGGCTGAAGGGCGGAGCAATCCGCCCTTCAGTATTTTCGCGACATCCATGCCGATAACTTGCAAGAGCGAGACAGGCACGCTCGCCTGCGCAACCCTAAGAGAATAATTTACGAAAACACAACCAGGAACGTCCTAATCTCCGCCCCATACTGGTGCGGAGTTTTTTATGAGAGATTTTCTTGAGCCTCGTCTGTTCCTGATCGCGGAAACGGTCTTTTCCTATGCGGCACTTTTGCTCACGGCATCCGTCGCCGGCTTTCCGATAAGCTTTGAAGAATGGCCCTACGGCGTCGCGGTCCTGGCAGCCATCATCTTTGCGGCGGACGTCCTTGCCCTGCGCTTCAAATTCTACACCCTTCGAACGGCGATCGAATGTTGCGGATTCGGCGTACTGCTCATCGTCCCGATCACACTTTCGACCTACCTTGCCACCTGGATGAATTTCCCGCTTGCCGATCTCCAGCTTTCCAGGTGGGACCGGTCGCTTGGGGTCAACTGGACCGCGATGATGGGCTGGATCGATCAGCACCCGCTGCTGGCCGAGGCGCTGAACAAGGCCTATCGCTCCTTCGCCTTGCAGCTTCTGATCTTCCCCTTGCTGCTCGCCTTGGCCGGCAAACACGTAAGAGCCTATCAGATGGTCGCCGCCTACGGCCTGCTGTGCTTCCTGTCGAGCGCGGTCTCCATCTCTTTCCCGGCGCTTGGGACCTATTCCCACTACCAGTTCGATGCGCGCAGCCTCGAACACATCGACGCCACCTACGGGTATTTCTTCCTTGAGCAGTTCCACGCGGTGCGCAACGATCCGGGCTTCGTGTGGCGGCTGAAGGAAAGCATCGGTATCCTCACATTTCCGTCGGTCCATGCCGCCGTCGCAGTCCTCTGCGCCTGGGCGCTGTGGCCACTGATCTGGCTTCGTTATCCCGCACTGCTCTTGAACCTCGCAATGGGCTTCTCGGCGGTCCCGGCCGCAAACCACTATGTCGTCGACGTGATCGCCGGGGTCGTGGTCGCTCTCGCCGCAATCGGCGCGGTCACATATGTCACGGGCCCGTCGCGGCGGGAGTTGCCGAGCTTGTCCGGACCGGCCCCTGCCGCGTCGGCAATCGCGCAATGATGAAGCAGGGAGTTGATCCTGCCCGCGGCCAACCGCCGCTTGCACGCCGGCTCATTTTCGGCTGAATGTCTGCCACGTCCAAAACGCGAGGAGAGCGTCGCTGATGGCACCGGTTGAGATCGACCCTGCAAAGGTCCACGAATTCAAGGACTTCCAAAGCTTCTACGACTGGCTCGGCGTCCACCACCGGAGCGAGGACGAGGTCTGGATCAAGATCCACAAGGTAAGCTCCGGCCTGCCCTCGATCACGCCCAAGGAGGCGATCGACGTGGTGCTTTGCTGGGGCTGGATCGACGGCGTGCGTAAGGGGCTGGACGACAAGAGCTTCCTGCAACGCTACTCGCCGCGCGGCAGGAAAAGCATCTGGAGCAAGATCAACGTCGACAACGTCGCGCGGCTGGTCAAGGAAGGCCGCATGACGGAGCACGGCCTGCGCCAGGTAGATGCCGCCAAGGCCGATGGACGCTGGGACCGCGCCTATGCCAGCGGCAAGGACCTGAAGATTCCCGACGACCTGCAGGCGGCGATCGACGCGGAACCGCTGGCAAAGGCGATGCTCGCCAAGCTGAGCGAGCAGAACCGCTTCGCGCTTGCCTTCCGCACCCACAACATGAAGACGGAGGCCGGCCGCAAGAAGAAGATCGAGACCTTCGTCGAGATGCTGAAGCGCGGCGAGACGATCTATCCGCAGGGACGGAAGTGAAGCGGCTGCCCCGGCGATCACGCGCCGTCATGACGGTCGGGACAGCCACTCCCGATTCTTAAACCTGACCGTGAAACGCCCGCTCCAGTTCGGCGATATCGGGCTTGATCATGCCGAGCATGGCCTCCGCCGCACGCTTGGCGCGCACGCGGTCGGAATGGGCGATCATGTCGCCCATCACGCGCGGGGCGATCTGCCAGCACAGGCCCCAACGGTCGCGGATCCAGCCGCATTGCTCGGGTTCTCCGCCGTTCTTGAGGATCGCATCCCACAGCCGGTCGATCTCCTCCTGGCTATCGCACTGGATCATGATCGAGAAGGAATGATTGAATGGATCGAGCGGCCCGGCTTCAAGCGCCAGGAATTCCTGCTTGCCGAGCGTGAACTCGATGATCTTGACGCTGTCGGGCGGCCCGCTCGGGCTCTCGGCCGGCAATGTGGCGATGCGAGTGATCGCCGAATTGGGAACGAGCGATACGTAGAATTCGACCGCCTCGCGCGCCTCCTTCTCGAACCAGAGATTAGAAACAACATTCTTCATGCGTCGGCTCCTCTTCGTCCCGCTTGATCACGTGCGGGTAACCGAAGGACGTTCGACTTCGTTCCAAGCCGACAGCTGTCACATCAATATTTCTAAAATGGGCCCGACGGCTTGGCCCGAGAGCTTAGGACGCCAGCGCGTCGAGAAGCGCGAGTTCAGAGATCACCCGGTTTCGGCCCGCATGTTTCGCCATGTAGAGAAACTGGTCGGCGGCGTGCAGGTAGTTTTCGAAGGCTTCCGCCGTCTCGATGGTAGCAAGCCCGATCGAGACGGTGATCGTCAGTTCCTCGTCGTCGGCAACGATCCGCGATTTCGCCAGTTCCAATCTCAGCGCATCGCAAAAGGCAAAGGCGCGCCGCACGTCGCAGCCGTTGAAGAGAATGCCGAACTCCTCGCCGCCGAGGCGGGCGAGCAGGTGTTCCTCGCCCACCAGCGCCGCCAGGCGCTTGGCCACATGCTTCAGCACGATGTCGCCGATCTCGTGGCCATAGGTGTCGTTGAGCCGCTTGAAATGGTCGATGTCGAGCACGGCGATCGCGGTCGGCTCGCCGCGCCTCAAGCACTGCTCCACCAGGCGCGGACCGGCGAGGAAGAAGTGGCGGCGGTTATAGAGGTCGGTGAGATAGTCGCTCGCTGCCTGCCGCTGCAGGGTCTGCAGGCGCTTCTGCACGCCGGCGGCTTGCGCGATGCGGCCGTTGAACTCCGCTTCGAGGAACGGTTTCTGGATGAAGTCGGTGCCGCCCGCCTCCAGGAACCGGGCGCCGGCGCGCCTGTCGCCGCTGTCGGAAAGACCGATCACCGGCAGCGCGCCGTCGCCCTGCCGGCGCTCCACTTCGGCAAGCAGTGCCGCACCGGACATGTCGGCGAGATCGAGATCGGTGACGACGAGATCGACCGCCTCGCCGCTATCGAGCACCTGCAGCGCGTCGGCCGCGGACGCGACCTCGCAGACGGAGATCCGCTGCCTTCTCAGGATACCGACAAGTTCACTGCGCGAGGCGGCATCGGAATCGGCAAGCAACACCGTCGTCTTGCCGTTGGTAAGCGCCCGGTCGACAGCGCCGATCAAAAGGTTGATCGATTCCGGCTGGTGCTTGATGACGCAATCGAGCACACCGCGCGACAGGATCTCTTCGCGCGTATGGTCGTTGAAGGCCGCGGTAAAGACGACGGCCGGCTCCTGATTTTCAAGGACGAATTCGAGCGCCTCGCAATTGGGCGCATCCGGCAGGTTGAGATCGAGCACCGCGAGCGAGAAGCTTTCCGGCGCCTGTTCCAGTGTTTGCTTAAGCGCCGCAAGCGAGCTGCAATGGGTGACGCGGATGCCGTGGACGGACTCCAGTCCGTATTTCAGCGCCGTCGCGAACATCCGGGAGTCTTCGACAAGCAGCATGCGCTTGTCGCTGTGCTTTTGCACAGAGTTCACCCGGCCCGGCGTGCGGCGCAATCTCACGTCCCTGCACCCCCTCTCGAGCCGCAGGCGTGCTTCCCTCAAGGGGTGACGCTGGCTCCGAATATGTGAATAAACCCTGTCACTGACCGCACCGGCCCTTTGGCCGGCGTGATCTGGTGTGACCGGGCTCCCCGCTCCTGCTGCGGCGGATTGAAGACCGATCGGATTGCAATTTCGTTAATGCAGCAACCTGAGCGCGGGAGTTCGCGCCCTTTGCCATAATATTTTGGGGATTATTTCTCGTATCAGGCCAAAGTCTGCGCCGGAACCCTAACCTTTTCACTGAGCGTGCGGATCTTCGTCAGCGTGTCCAGGTTCTGGTTGACGCGGCAGTAGAATTCCTCGTTGACGAAGGGACGAACGACGAAGTCGTTGCCGCCCGCTTTCAGGAAGCGCGCCGACAGCAGCCGGTTGGTGGACGACGAGACGCCGATGATGCGCAACTGATGCGGCCCATAGGAACCGCGGATGCGCCGCGTCAGTTCGAAGCCGTCGATATCGGGCATGTTGTAGTCGGTGATGACGAGGCCGATATCGGGGTTGTTCTTGAGAAGTTCGAGCGCAGCCGCGCCGCTGTCGGCCGAGCTGGTGCGGAAATTGTAGCGCTTGAGCTGCGTCGTCAGCAGCGCGCGCGCCGTCGGGCTGTCATCGACGATCAGCACGTGGTGCTTGTGGTTGGTGAGGAAGCGGCAGACGGATTCCGCCAGCATGTCGACGGCAAAGACGCTGTCCTTGATGACGTAATCGACGATTTCCTTGGCAAGGATCTTCTCGCGCGTCGACTCCTGGAAGGAGCCGGTGAAGACGATGGTCGGCACGCTCATGTCGATCAGATAGTTGAGCGCCTCGCCATTCTCCGCCCCCGGGAGGTTGATGTTGGAGATGGCGAGCGACGCCGGAAAAGTCGCGTTTTCGACGGCAAACTGCAGGTCGTCATAGTCGCGGCAGACGATGACATCGATGTCGAACAGCTCTTTCAGCCGCTTCGAGACCATCGACGAGAAGAGGTTGGAGTCCTCGGCCAGCACGATACGGTGCTCGCCAAGGGATTCGCCGGAATAATACATTCCGGAAATGCCAAAAAACGACATTGAACGCCTATGTGAAAGAGTGTCCCCCTACAGCGCCCAAGCGTTCCTCATGCCCGCAAAGTCACTGTAACTTGCAGCCGCCATGCTAGAGGAGAAAGGCTTTCTCTGATGTTAATGGGCGGCCGGCGAAATGACGCCGTAGGGTGTCGGGATGGAACTTCGCGGTCGCCCCCGACGCAGCGCTGCCGTCAGCCCTTGGGTGTCTGGCCGCGCCGCGCCTCGGCCGTCTTGCGGATGACTTCGGCGATCTCCGGATTGCTGCTCGACAGCATCTGGAAATCCTCCGAATAGAGCGACAGCAGCGAGACCTCCGTGGCGGCGCTGACGGTCGCCGATCGTGGCTCGCCCGAAATCAGCGCCATCTCGCCGAAGAAGCTGCCGGGGCCGAGCTCGACCGGTGTCGGCGAAGGTGTGGCGATGCTCACGCGTCCCTCGACGATGAAGAACATCTGGTCGCCCGCCTCGCCCTTGCGGCAGATGACGGCGCCGGCGGGCACCACCCGTGGGCGCAGCGCCCTGACGATCTCGACGAAGGCGGCCGAGCCGAGCTTCTGGAACAGCGGCACCGCGGCCACCAACTGCCAATTGCGCACGAAATCCTGGCGGCGCACCTCTTCGAAGAAGCCGGTGGCGAGAATGCCGGCCCAGAGCGCGAAGATGCCGATGCCGCTCATCATCACCAGCCCGGCGAGCACCCGCCCGGCCAGCGTCTGCGGGATCTCGTCGCCATAGCCGGTGGTGGAAAGCGTGACTACCGCCCACCACATGGCCTGGGGAATGCTGCCGAACTTGTCCGGCTGGACATCCCGCTCGATGAGATAGGCGATCAGCGATGCGCCGAAGAGGACGATGCCGAAGAGCGAGGTGACGCCGACGAGACTGGGGGCGGCCCGCGACACGACCCGGCCCAGCAGCCGGAAGAAGGTGGAATGGCGCAGCGGCTTCAACAGCCAGATGCCGCAATAAAGGCTCTGATCCTGCGGGCCGGCAAGGAGGAAGCCGGCAAGCGGAACGATGACGGCCAGGAGATCGATCGTGATTTCGGACATCGTCGCACGACCGTCCTTCGTCCGCAGCGCGACGAGCGTGTCGGCCAGTTGCAGCGCATAGACGGCCCAGATATCGGCGAGGAACCCCTCGAGGGCAAGCCGCGCGCCGGCACCAAAGTTCGGCGCGGTCAGCGCGGCAACCACGATGAGACCCGCCGCCGCCAAAAGGCCATTGGCAACGTCCGATATCCTCAACAATGGCCGTGCCGACATACACTCCCCCAGCAGCCCGCGACTTCACACGCAACGCGGCACCACAGCAACGCCTTGATCTAAAGCACAATCCTACTCTTGAATCGATGCTCATTTAAGGGAAGCGAAAAATGGGATCGCGCATCCGCTCGGCCGCCCTGTTGCGTCTCTGAAAGCCAATGTCCGCCGTCGACAAGATGCCGTTCCATATCCGGCAGGTCACGCAGATAAGCCCCGCCGACTTCTCCGGCATGGAATGTCGTTCGGCACCCGAACGATGAGGACCAGAGCGCCGGTATTCGCAGGACGCAGGCAGGCGCTTGCCTTCATATCCGGTCTTCTTCGAACTGCGCTGCCCCTTCTACCGGCCTTAGCCACGGCTCGCGGCGCTTGATCCAGAGTTCGTAGCTCGGCACAAGCGGCGTCGGCGCTTCGGACAGGATGCCAAGCTTGACTTCCGCCTCCTGGTCGTCGGCCGAGAAGACGCGCGAACCGCAACGGGGACAGAAGCAGCGCCCCTGGAACACCGCGGTCTCGCCGGTGTGCTCGAAGCTATCGGCAGGCCAGATGCCATAGAAGGTGAAGGCCGAGCCGCTTTCCTGCCGGCAGTCGGTGCAGTGGCAGATACCGACCCGCATTGGCTCACCGCGCACCGAAACCTGCACCTGGCCGCAAAGGCACTTTCCCGAGAGCATCGTCATGACCTTATCCTGTCGCGCAACGGCTGATGTCAGAGCGGGAAACGACGCACGCGGGCGTTGGGTTCCCGCAACGGCGGTCTTTAAAGCGATCTCAGCGCGCGATGCCGTGCTTGGTCCCGCAGGCCTGGTGTCGGCAGGGAACTTTTCGCCTTTCCATGTCTTCTGCGGGTATTCCGATGGAGGACGCGAACATGCATGCCGAAAGACAGGAGATCATCGACCTCGAACAGGAATTCTGGCGAACCATTATGGAGAAGGATACCGAGGCGTCCGTGGCGATGCTGCCCGAACGGTCGATCGTCGTCGGTGCGCAAGGTGCAGCCGTGCTCACCCGGGACGACTACCGCCGGATGGCCGAGCAGGCCGAGGGCTCCTGGAGCCTCAGATCGTTCCAGCTCGACGACGTCAGCGTCATCTTTCCGCGGGAGGACGTCGCCGTCATCGCCTACACGGTGACCGAAGAGATGGAGGTCGACGGGCAGCCCCTGACATTGAAGGCCGCCGACGCCACGACCTGGATCCGCGAGAACGGCGGATGGGTGGCCGCGCTGCACACGGAATCGGTACGCGGCGACCCCTTCGGCCGCGACCGGAAGGCGGCGTAGGGCACGTCTCCTTGAAGCGACCGCGGAATGGACCCTGCGCGGCGAGGCTCCTCATTGGCCTCGTCGCCATGCGGACTGCAGCGACGGCAAAGGCGGCCCGCGCCCATCTCCGGCACCCGAACCTACCCCGACAAACCGGCTGCCCCGCCGGTCTTTTCAGTGTAGGATACCGCCATGAGTGAAGCTCAGCCTCTCTTCGACATGCTGCGCCAAACCGTGCAGCCTGAGATCGCCGACGTGTTGGAGCGCTTTGTCCGGGAAGCGCCGGACCGCAAGCTCTGCCGCGTCAATGCGCTGGCCTTCGCCGCCGAGCACGGGCTGAACGAGGAAAAGACGATCGCCGCTTTCCTGCACGCGTCCCGCCTCGGCCTCTTCGAACTCTCCTGGAACGTGCTCTGCCCCGGCTGCGGCGGCGTGCTCGACGCCAACACATCGCTGAAGACCGTGCAGAGCGACACCTATACCTGCTCGCTCTGCGCCGCCGGCTACGAGCCGACGCTCGACGAGATGGTGGAGGTCACCTTCACCGTGAACCCGCGGGTGCGCCATATCGGGGCCCACAGCCCGCACGAGCTTCCGCCCTTCGAGTATTTCCGCCAGATCTACTGGGGCTCCGGTATCGAGCTGCCGGAAGAGGACTACGAAGCCAGGATCGACGATTTCGTGCTGGAGGCGCTTGAACTGCCGCCCGGCGAAAAGGCCGTCATCTCGCTGCAACTGCCGGCGGAGTTCATCATCGTCTTCGAACCGGTAACGCATGCGGCACAGTTCATCGACGTCAAGGGCGAGCCGACGAAGGAACGGCGCACCCTGTCGCTCGTCTTCGATCGCGGCCATCGCCATGACGAGGCGCTGACCATGCAGCCGGGACCGCTGCGCATCCAGGTGGAAAACCATACGGATGTCCGCACCCTGCCCTCGGTGTGCGCCGCCAACGACGCCCTGCACGATATCCTCGGCCGTCGCCGGCCGTTCCTGACGGCCAAGCGGCTGCTTTCCAACCAGACCTTCCGCGATATCTACCGCACCGATACGATCGATGTTGACCAAAGACTGAAGATCACCAGCCTCACCTTCCTCTTTTCCGATCTGCGCGGCTCCACCGAGCTTTACGAACGGGTCGGCGATCTCGCGGCCTTCGATCTGGTGAAGACCCATTTCAGCGTCGTCAACGAGATCGTTGCCGCCGAAGCCGGCGCCGTGGTCAAGACGATCGGCGATGCCGTGATGGCAACCTTCCCGACACCGGATCGGGCGGTTGCGGCGGCCATGCGCATGCGCGACGCGATGCGCAAGTTGAACGAGGATCGGGGCTCCGAGGATCTGCTCTTGAAGATCGGCATTCACGAGGGACCGTGCATCGCCGTCAGCCTCAATGAGCGCCAGGATTATTTCGGCCAGACGGTCAACATTGCCTCGCGCGTCCAGCATCTCGCGAGCTCGCGTGAGATCTTCGCCACCAGTTCCGTGCTCGACGACCCCCGCGCCTCGAACCTCCTCAGCGATCGCGGCCTCAATCCGCAGTCGCACAATGTCGCGCTACGCGGCATCACCAACGAGATCAGCATATTTTCGATCCCGTGAACCCGGCGGTTCTTCGGAATTGCGCAAAACCTGTCGCGCAAAATTGCGCAGCGGGTTTGTGCGATAGGCGACAGTTCAGGCGCAAGACGCGAAACTGAGAGATCGCGCCGCGCTTCAGACTACCGGCGGGATCAGCGTCAGCACCTCACCGTCATCAGGGATCACCAGTTTCGTCAAGGGGATGCCATGGGCATCGGCGGCTGCCCTGAGCTCGCTCCGGCTGAGCGTCGCGTGATCAAGCGCCTCCATGTGCGCGGCGATGACGAGGCTGTTCTTCGCCATCTCGCAGACCTTGATCGTCTGCTCAGCATCCATGACGATGAGGTCGCCGTTCCAGCGCGCGGCGCAAGAATGGGTGACGATGATGTCCGGCCTGGTTTCGCGGATCGTCGTCTCGACGGGCGGATAGAAGACCGTGTCGCCGGCCCAGTAGACCGTCGGTTCGCCTTTCGCCTCGAGGCTGAAACCGATGACGGGCCCCATGTCCTGGACGACAGGACCAAGCCCATGGCTGCCATCACGCCGGGTCAGCGTCAGGCCCTGCCAACTGGCTTTGCCGGAGAGCGGCGTGACGTCGCGGAACCCGGCTGCACGTATCGCTTCCTCGTCGCCCGGCTGGCAGAAGATCGGCAGGCCCTTCGGCACCCGCTCCTTGGCGGTATCGTCGAGGTGGTCCTCATGCAGATGCGAGATGATGACGAGTTCGACACCCGCGAGGATCTCGTCGATCGCGACGGGCAGTTCGACCAGCGGATTGGGGGACCGCCCGGCAAAGGACGGCAGGCTGTGTTTCGGCCCAAGGAAGGGATCCACCAGCACGGTGTGCCCGCCATAGTCGAGCTTGAGGGTGGCGTTGCGGATAAGCTGGAGTTTCATGGGAGCCTCCTTCTGCCGGTAGCTGCCGGCGATCCTTGCCAAAGTCGCGGCGATTTTCAGGCCCGAAGGTGGGACACGGCCGCAGCTTTCAGGATCGCGTTGACGCGACCAAGCACATGAAACCTAAAATTGCAACCACAGTTTGAAGGCCGCCTTAATCCCGCCATTCTAACCTACCCGCGAGATCACTGACAGGAGAATGGATGTGCAAGGCACTATCAGCGGCGTAAGATATGGACGTGCGTGGGGGCTCCGACTTGGGCTGCTGCTTGGCTTCACCTTTGCTTTCCCCTTCCTGGTCTATGCCCTCGTTCACAGCTCCGGCGCCAGCGCAATACCGGGCGCCGCCGGTGCGCTGGCCGTCATCCTTGGCGTCTATCTGAAGCCACTCGCCTACCCGCTGTTCGCGGCATCCATCGCAACGATTTCGATCGCGCGAGCAAAGTCAGCGGGGATGCCGGGCAAAATCGGCGCCTACATCGCGCTTCTTGTATTGGCCGACCTCCCCTTCGGCATCGTGTTCGGATCGCATTGGGGGGTGGCTCTTGCGACCGGCCTATACGGCGTGCAACCGCCCTTCTCGTTCGTCGCCGCATTGATCGCCGGCGTCACTCTTTGCCTAGTGCGCGATCCAACCGGGCCAATGACGGGCCACTATTCAGTGGCCTACCGCCTGTGGTCCTGGCTGTTGATCTTTATGATGGCGATCGGCCTTATCGAGTTTCTTCTTCACTTCTGGCATTCGTTTTTCGGACTGCCGGGGCTGAGCGTCAGACAGTGGCTACAGCGCGGCGTCAGCTATCTGCAGTTTTTCACGTTCTATCCGGGCCTGCCGCTGGCGCTGTTGATCGCGGCCTCCACCGGCGTCGTTCGCAGCAGTCGCGAACAGTCCGACGGACCACTCGACATGGAGCGGCCGAATAGCCAAGCGTGAGCGGGCGTCGGCGAACCCGGCCAACATTGAGACCAAGGCCCGCCGGTCGACGGTCGGACATCCTGCCTGAGCCAATCAGTGATTGATGTCGCCCGCCGAAGATCTCTCCCACCGCAGACCTTTGCTCTCACCGCCAGCCGCAGTCCCACGGCTGCCCTCTCGCCGCCCGGTGGCAGGCAAAGGCGCGGCCGCAGGCGTGCGTCGCAGAGATCGTCGTCCTGCCGTGTCCCGACCCGCGGGCGAACATCTGCCGGAAGGCGACGTCTGCATTGGCAGGGCAATTGGCAAAACTCTTCTTCTGCAGCTCGGCCGGCGGGATGATCGTTCGTGTGCCGGTGCTTTTCGTCGGTGTCTTGGTGGAGCCCTGGGTCTCACTCGGTTGCGGCAGCTTCGCCTCGCGCCGGGTCGTCACGCAGCGGCCGCCCTTTGCCTCCTGGTTGCGCGCGCAGACGAGCGGACACACCCGCTCCTTCTCGGCCTTCAGGCGTTCGAGCACGTCGCCGGAGGGGTCGAGCGTCGCAAGTTCGAGTTTGCCGTACTTCGCGAACGCTTCCAGCGCCTTGCGGCTGCCAGCGCCCCAGACCCCATCCTCGCTGCCGGCGCGACAGCCGACGCGGTTCAATTGCTGCTGGATCGATCGAGACAGGGCGCGATCGTCGGTACCTGCTGCGGCTGCAGTCGGATCAACGGCCGCCACCGCCTCGCCACTTGGCGTCGCCGTCGCGCCATTTGTGGTGGGCGCCCGCTCGATGATGCGGATCTTGGCCCTCGCCAGCGAAGCGAAGGCGCCAGAGGGATATTGCTGCAGATAGGCGTCGAAGAGATCGCGGTCCGTTGCATCCTTGATCGTTTCCCAATAGGCAAGCTCGGCCGCCTGGTCCGTGGCCGGCTCCTTGACTTGTGCCGGCTTGCCGTCATCGCCAGGCTTCAGCACCACTTCGCCGGTCAGCGAGGAATTGTCCCAGGGCACCTGCTTGCCGCCCGTTGCGGCGAGAACGTCGCGGCGCACGTCGATCAGCTCGCGAGTGATGTCGCGCCCCGGCTGGCCGAGATGCTTGAGCAGTGCGGATGTGAACGGCGAGTTTCGCCCGCTGCCGTCAAGCGCAACATTGCCGGGCTGGGTGGCAAAGGCGATCAGTGTGCCGATGCCGGTGCCGACCTTGGCAAGCCCGCGGCCGACCGAGGCCGAGCGCGTGCCCATCGAACGCGCGAGGTTGACGGCGAGCGGGTTGTCGCGACAGGCGTCGAGGAAGACGAGGTTGATCCGCGTGCTGCGCTCCATGGCCGACAGGATCAGGTTCATCGGTACCGCCTCGAAATCGAGGTCGACATGCGAGGCGAGCTTGGCGTCGACGGGCGCCAGATAGTTTTCGCCGTCCACCTGGAGACCGTGACCGGCATAGTAGAACAGCGCCAGATCGGCACCGTCGAGCCGACCGACGAAATCGCGAACCACACGCCGAACACCCGCAAGATCGAGATCCGTGCCATGCACCACCTCGAAGCCGAGCCCTTCGAGCTTTGCCGTCATGTCGGCGGCGTCATTGCCGGGATTGGGCAAGGGTGCCACATGCTGATAGGCGGAGTTGCCGATGACCAGCGCCACGCGCTTCTCGGCCAGCGCCTGCGAGGCGCAAAATACCAACAGAACGGACAAGGCGATGCGAAGGAACGGCATGGCTCCCCTCCGGCAATGCGCGACCGACCAGGACGATCGGCGCCGGCCCAATGGCCGAGCGTGCTACCCGCATTGGATCGTGTCAACGTAAGGCAGCAGCTTCAGAGCCCTGCCCTTGCTTCATTGCCATGACGCGCGAGGCGAGCGGTTCATTCAATCATCCAATGGGATTAGAGCATGTCGCGCAAAAGTGTGCGGCGGGTTTGCGATAACGACATGCGAAATATCAAGGGCGTAAAGCGCAAGGAGCGAATCTGAAAGATCGCGACGCGTTTAGGCCGCGCGCACGAAGCCTGGACGCTGCCCGGCAACGGCGCGATGCCCTGGCACCGTCGCCGTAGGATGGAGGGTTACTTCACGACGACGTTGCCGTTGACGATCTCGACATTCTCGTCGCCCTGCAGGCCGATGCGGTCGCCGCTCGGCGCGGTCACGAAACAGCCGCTCGGGCAGATCATTTCCGTCGCTCCGGATGCGATTGCGACTTCCATGCGGCTTTCGCCCTCGACGACGACCAGCACGGCGGTCTCGCCGTCCTTGTTCGTGACGGTCGCGGCCGATGCCGCTTCTGCAGCCAGCGCGCCGGCCACAAGCACGCCGGAAAGCAATGCAATCACAAATTTCTTCATCGCCCATCGGCGCCCGACGCGCCGCCCCTCTCGCCGAGCCAGCCGCCCCGTCGGTTTCGCGACGCTGCGCCGGCCACCTCTTCAGCCGGTGCCAGCCTACTGCATAATTTCTTAAATCGAAATCGATTTGAGAATTGAAATTATGCAGCAAATCAAAGCGCTACAGCGGCCTTTTGCGCGTCAGATCAGACGCGCGGCGCTGTCGGCGCTCACCGGAAGAATTGCATGCTTTTTATCCTGGGCTGGCTGAATAGGCTGTGAATGCGCCGTTTATCAGCGGTTTGGATTCGCGCGGCGGCTGGCGCTTCGGCGATTGCGCGTTTCTTCCACCTCGCCTTCCTCGTCGAGCGGCGCCGCGGAGGCGGTCTTCCTGCCGGAAGCGGTCGTCCTGGCCGGCGCCCCTGCCTCCGCCGACGCCCTTGCCTCGGCGGACGTGGCGCCCTTCGGCTCGCCCACCTTCTCCGGCTCGTCGCTTTCGATGCCGGTCTGGTTCTCGACCGGCACGTCCTCGATCTTCACCGGGAACGGCTCGCCGATGCCTTCGTCGCGGAAGCGTTCGTAGATCGAGATGCGCAGGTCGTTGCGCACGCCGCCGCCGGTCAAGACGTCGGCAACGTAGATCCTGAGCTCGAAGGTCATGCGCTCGTCGCCGAAGGCGGTGAAGCCGACGCTCGGCGACGGATTCTTCAGCACCATCGGATGGGCGGCGGCGATCTCGGAAAGCAGCTCCATGATCCGCCGGGGATCGCTGGCATAGGTCACGGTAACGGCGATTTCGGAGCGGCCGAGCTTGTTGCGGTGGGTCCAGTTGCCGACCGACGCGTTGATCAGCAGCGAGTTCGGCATCATGATCGACTGGTGCTGGAAGGTCTCGATCTCGGTGGCGCGCACCGAGATGCGCTTGACGAAACCTTCCGTCGTGCCGCTGACGATCCAGTCGCCCACCTTGAACGGCCGCTCGACCAAGAGGATCAGCCCCGAGACGAAGTTCGAGACGATGTTCTGCAGGCCGAAACCGACGCCGAGCGAGAGGGCACCGGCGACGAGCGCGAGGTTGGAGAGATCGATGCCCGCCGCCGACAGGCCGATGAGGCCGGCAAGGCCGACGCCGGTATAGCCGATGCCGGTGCGGATGGAGTTGCGCACGCCGGCATCGACGCGGCTGCGCGCCATGATGTTGCCGTCGATCCAGCGCTGGACGAAGCGGGTAACCGCATAGCCGAGCGCGAAGAACAGGATGCCCGCGAGAATGCCGACCAGCGAAATGGTGATCGAGCCGATCTTGATGTCGGTAACCGCGCGATAGGCCCAGGCCTCGATATCGGCGATCTGGAAGCCCCATTGCAATAGGATCAGCGGAATGAAGAACAGGACGACGAGCGCATAGATGCTGAGGCCCGCCACGAGGCCGATCTGATCGAGCGCCACCTGCTCGAGATTGTAGCGCCGCTCGAGATAGCGTCCCGCGGCCGTCTCGGCGAAGGCGTTCTGCTTGGCCACCGCCCGGCCGGTGAGGATGCCGATATACATCGTCACCAGGATCGCGCCGGTAATGATGATCTGCGTGGCGATGAAGCGCGCGAGGCCGACATAGCCCGATGCCGCCGAGATGATCAGCGAGGCGCCGATCAGGAGAAGGCCGACTGAGACGATCCGCGGCCAGGAACGGCCATGTGCCTCGAAGGAATCGTCCTGCCGGAGCGTCGGCTTGATCCAGGCCGATGCCATGATGATGACACCGATGACGATCGAGGCGACGAAGCTCTTGACGACGGTCAGCACCACCGGCGAACCCAGCGCTTCGCTGATGCCGCCGAAGAGATAATCAAGGCCGTTGACCAGCGCCATGGCGAAGATCGTGGCCATCAGCATCCGGGCGCCGCGGTCGGAGACCCGGACCAGCCGCCAGCGCGCATCGCTCGGTGAAAGCACCGCCTGGGCAAGCCGGGTGATGAAGAACACCACCACGCTGACGCCGAGCGTGATCGCGACGATCGGCTCGATGTCGGAGCGAAGCACGTTGAACGAACGCATGAAGAAGAAGCTCGACACGGCGAATGCGGCGGAAGCCAGCGTCGGTATCATGGTCGACCAGAAGGCCACCGACAGACGCCGGAAATAGCTCGGCTCCTCGTCGGTGATATCGTGCTGGATCCAGGGGCGGAACAGCCTGCGGCTGCCGGCGAGGAAGACCAGTGCCGCCAGCAGCGACAGGAACAGCGCCGTCAGCAACTGCACGCGCTTGTAGTTCCAGGCAAAGCTCAGCCAGCTCGTGACGCTGCGGGTGAGCACGCGGGTCTCGTCGGCCGTCGCCGACAGGGCATCGTTGAACATGGTGCCGGAGACTTCGGTGTTCTTCAGCAGCGTGTTCGAAAACAGCGCGCGGCGCGTGGCCGTAATCGCGTTCGAAAGCTTGGTCGACTGCACCGAGAGCCCCTCGGCCTCGCCGGTCAGCGCGTTGATGGCGCCGCGCTCGGCGACGAGCCGCTTGCGCTCGGCGGACACGATGTCCGCCTCCGGCGGCTGCCCCTCGCCCGGCGGATCGCCGAGTTCGGTGAGCCGCGCCTTGATCTCGTCGAAGCGCGGACGGGTCGAGACCGATACGCCGATGATCTGCTTCGAGAGCGCATCGACCTGGACCTTCAGTTCCGCAAGCGCGGTATCGTCGTCCTTCGCCTTGTCGACGAGGTCCGTCAGCCGCTTGAGCTCCTCGCCGGCCTTGGCGAGTTGCTCGGTCGCCTGGGTTTGAGCCGGTGGCGCGGCATCGGCCGGCACCGGCTCGCCGGCGGGCGGCGTTGCCGTTTGCGCCGGCTGGGCGGTCGTCGCGGCCGGCTCGGCGGCAGCGCCGGGAGTCGCACTATTGTCAGCGGGTTGCGCACCTTCCTGCGCCGGCGCCGTCTTGGCGGCCGGCTGGGCGGCGTTCTGGCCGGACTGAGCGGGCGCCGCCTTCTGTGCCGGCTGTGCTGCGTTCTGGCCCGTCGCCTGTGCCGGCTGCGTCGGCTTTTGCGCCATGACCGGACCGGTGGCGGCAAGCGCCAGCAGGCAGAGGAGAATGGCAGGCAATTTTCCGACAGAACGCAATTTCATGATCCTTGCAGGTTGAGACCCGTGATGCGGAATCGCGTCAGTGGTCATCACAATGCGATGTGAATACGAAAGACGGCGGAAAGATGCAAAAGCCGCCGCCAATTGCGCATCGACGCCGGATTTTTCGTCAGAAACCGGCGCCGGGCTGTGCCAGATAGGCAAGCTCGGCGTCCGTCGAGACGCGGGCCAGAAAGGCGTTGCGGTGCGGGAAGCGGCCGAATTGTTCGATCACATCGCGGTGCCGGATGGCATAGTCGAGATAGTCGGCGTCGCCGAGTTCGGTGAAAAGCTTCACCGACATGGTCTGGTCGGTCAGGTTTTCCGAATGCTCGAACGGCAGATAGACGAAGGCGCGCGCCTCCGGCTTGATCGCCATGTCGGCGCCAATGCCCACGGCGAGCTTCGCCTCATGCAGCGCCAGGCAATCGGTCGCAAAGGCCAGCGGCGTGCCGCGATACATGTTGCGCGGCATCTGGTCGAGCAGGATGATCGCCGCCAGCCGGTTCTCCGGCGTTGCCCGCCAGATCTCGCTCACCCCGCGGGCGAGCGCCAGGTGCGATGCCTGGAACCGGCGAATGCAGGCGTCGTCCAGTTCGCTGCTCACCGTGAACCAGTCGTCATAGCTGAGCTCGCCGAACCAGAAGTTCAAAACGTCCTCTGGCGTGCAGATTTCAACTTCCTTCGTCATTTGCTTCCTCGTGCCCCTCTTCTGCCGTTCCCGCCCCTTTCGGCGCGGATCGGCAGCCATGCATGTGCTAGAGCACCGTGCGTTCAGATGAACGCACTAAGGCCGCTCCAGCACTTTGATTCTAGAGCATCTTCCCGCTTTCAAGTGATTCCATTTGAAAGCGGGATGCTCTAAGACATAGGCGCGGACCGGCCCATGTCCATGCACGCACGCCCAACGTCGATGCACGCCTTACGCGCGCCGCGTGAGGATGGCAACAAAGGCGATGCCGCCGACCATGCCGGTGACGACTCCGATCGGCATGTCCTCCGGCGCCATGATGACGCGGGCCGCGAGATCGGCCATGATCAGCGTCAAGGCGCCAAAGAAAGCCGAGAGCGGGATGACCCGGACATTGTCGCTGCCGGCAAAGAGCCGTACGAAATGCGGAACCATCAGCCCGACGAAGCCGATCGCTCCCGAAAAGGCCACCATCACCCCGGTCAGGAGCGCGGTGACGACGAAGAGCGTCAGGCGGAAGCGGCGCACGGGAATGCCGAGCGTCGTCGCCGTCTCGTCGCCCATGGCAAGCGCGTTGATCTCGCGCGACCGGATGACCAGCCAGCCAAGCGAGACGACGAGCACCAGCGCCGGATAGACAAGATGCGGCCATTGCGCGAGGCCAAGGCCGCCGAGCATCCAGAAGATCACCGTGTGGGTCGCCCGCGGGTCACCGAGGAAAATCATGAGGTTACCGATCGACGTCAGCACGAAGGCGACGGCGACGCCGGCGAGCACCAGGCGATCGGCGCTGGTGCCGAGCGCGCGGGAAACGAAGGCGACCAGCACGGTTGCCAGAAGCGCGCCGCCAAAGGCAAAGAGCGGCACCGTGAGAAGACCGAGGATCATTCCGGTGTGAAGCAGCGCGACGATCGCACCGAGCGCGCCGCCCGAGGAGACGCCGAGCAGATGCGGATCGGCGAGCGGATTGCGCGTGACCGATTGCAGCACGGCGCCGGTCAGCGCCAGGCCGGCGCCGACGAGCCCCGCCAGCATGACCCGCGGCAGGCGCACGTCCCAGACGATGCTTTCACGGCCTGCCGACCAGAAGGCCTCGATGCTGCCGGGCGCGAGCTTGCTTGCGACGATCGACCAGACGGTGGTGACAGGGATCGGCGCCGAGCCGAGCGACACGCCCGCGGTCACGGTGAGGAAAAGCAGCAGCAGCACCGCGAACAGCCCGACCCCGCCGCGGATCGCCCGAACAGGAGCAACCCGCGAAACGGCAACGGGACCAGGCGACGTATCCTCGGCCAGCATCGGTTACAGGCCTTCGCCGTGAAAGGCCTTGGCGAGCCGGGCGATAGCGTCGACGTTGCGCGGCCCCGGCGTCGCCTCGACGTAATCGAGCACCACGAAGCGGTCGTTCCGGACCGCATCGACATTGGCAAAGGCCGGATTGTTCTTCATGAAGGCGATCTTGTCCTCGGCCTTCACCTCGCCGTAGTTGACGATCACTACGACCTCCGGATTGCGATCGATCACCGGCTCCCAGGAGACTTCCACCCAGCTCTTGTCGACATCGTCCATGATGTTGGCGCCGCCGGCGGCCTCGATCATCGCCGTCGGGATGCCGAAACGACCCGAGGTGAACGGCTTTTCCTCGCCGGAATCATAGACGAAGACGCGGGTCGGCTTGTCGCGGCCGGTATTGGCCCCGGCGATCTCGGCGAGCTGGCTGCGATAACCCGCGACCAGCGCTTCGGCCCGATCCTCGACGCCGAAGATGCGGCCGAGATTGAGCAGATCGACGAACATGTCGTCCATCGAAGGCTTTTCCCTGGCCATGAAATGGACGCAGGACTCGGTGAGTTCGTAGACATTGATCTTGAAGGGGGCCAGCGTCTCGGGCGTCACCTCGCCGCCGACCTTCATGCCGTAGTTCCAGCCGGCGAAGAAGAAATCGGCGTCGGCATCGAGGAGCACTTCCTTGGTCGGATATTTCTCCGAGAGCTCCGGCAGTTCCTTCACCCCCTCGCGCAGCTTTTCATCCAGCGTCTTCCAGCCGGAAACGCCGGTGTAGCCGACCATGCGGTCCTGCAGTTTCAAGGCCAGCATCATCTCGACCAGATTGACGTCGTTGGCGATCGCCCGTTTCGGCGCGGCATCGAAGGTGACCTCGCGGTTGCAGCTCTTGACCGTGACCGGATAGGCGAGCGCCGGCGCCGCCGTAGCAAGCACGAGAAGCAGGGCGGAGGAGGCAATATTGATCTTCATGAAATGGATCCCTGTCGAGGAAGTGAAAAGGAAAAGCGCGCACTGCCGGCAGCGGCAGTGCCGTGGGCGGTGGCGGTGACGCCGAAGGCGGTGGAGAGCGCCCGCGGGCTCAGCACTTCCTCGGGCGTTCCAAAGGCGGTCAGGCGCCCCGCCGTCACGATCGCCACGTCGGTCGCGAATTCGGCGGCGAGATTGATGTCGTGCAGCGTCGACACGATCGTCAGCTTCAGCGTCTGCAGCAGCTCGAGGATTTCAAGCTGGTGGCGGATGTCGAGGTGGTTGGTCGGCTCATCCAGGATGATGATGCGCGGCTCCTGGGCAAGCGCCCGGGCGATCAGCACCCGCTGCTTTTCGCCGCCCGAGAGCGTCGAGAACTGGCGGCCGGCGAGATGGGCGAGATCGAGATGGGAGAGCGCGTGCTGCACGCGCTCGCGGTCCGTGTCCGTCCAGCCGTTGAGCCCTTCCCGCCGCGGGATACGCCCCATCATCACCACGTCGCGCACGCTGAACGGAAAATCGCCGGGCATTTCCTGCAGCACGACGGCGATCGTCTTTGCCGCTTCGCGCGCCGAGATCGACCAGAGGTCGACGCCGTCGATTTTGATACGGCCCGCATTCGGCTGAACCGCCCGGTAAAGGCAGCGCAGGAGCGAGGTCTTGCCCGCCCCGTTCGGCCCGAGGATCGCAAGCCGGCTGCCCGCCTTGATCGCGAAGTCCATGCCGTCGACCAGCTTCAGCCCCGGGCGCGGCCCCCAGCAAAGCCCCTCGACGCGAAGTGCTGCTCCTGTCGCGGTGCAGGTCATGGTCTCATCCCTCCCCGCGCCGTCATTGGAAGTGGCCCGCAACGTCTTCGGAGACGAGCATCGCCGCCGGGATGCGGGCAAGCGTCTTGCCTTCAAGCCCGCGCGGCCGGTCAGCGGCACGCGCCATGCCGTCGCCGCGCTCGGCATGGGCGGCGGCAAAGCGGACGAGATCGTCGATATCCTCCTCCGGCGTAATGCCGCCAAAGAGATAGGTCGCCTTGCCCGTCGCCTGGAAGGCGATGGTGCAGGGTCGCGTGCAGGCCGCCATGCAGACCGTGCCGGCGATCGAGAAATCGCGATCGAGCGGCTCGCCGAGCGCGGCAATGCTGCGGTTGAGACGCTTTATGAGCTCGGCGCCGGGCATGCACGGGCCACCGGTAAAGCGGCAATCGGTGGAGACCGTTATCTTGTGCTGTCGGGAAGTCGTCTCGGCCATGTTCTCTCTCCGTGGGACTGACGGCAAGAGATGGCGAAACGGCAGGACGACGGATGACCGTCGCTTGGAAGCCAGTTCTTTTCCATCGGAACACCCCGTCCGTTGTGGTTGATCGGTTCGATGGCAGGTCTCCTGGCTCGCGGGTCGCGGCGCATCCACGTCTTCCCGGCTTGTCGCCAGTGACATGGTGTGAATGCGCTTTCCGCTCACAGTTGCGGGGGCAGCCACGGTTTCGGTCCCGTCAGGGTCGTCCGTTCCGTGTTCCCTTTTCAGCCGCTTCCGCATTTCCGCGGATGCAGCACCATCAACGCCTTCCTCGCATGAATCGCTGGATGAAACAACTGCTGGGGGCATGGGCTCCGGATCTATCAACATGCGGCGTTTCGTCATGCGGGACTGTTATAAAATAACATTACAAAGATCAATGCGAAAATTGGCGGTCAGCCCTTCAACTGCTTTCTGCGGGGCAAGGACATCGCTGGCGGGGACGAATGGCGTATCCTTGATCTTTGGCTTGCGCGGAAAGGAGCTCTGCCATGGCGGCCTATTTGATCGCGGATGTCGAAATCACGGATGCCGCAGCGTTTGAACAATACATCCAGGAAGTGCCGGCGACGGAGGCGCGCTATGGTGGCCGCTATCTCGGCCGCGGCGGCGCGACCCAGGTGCTCGAGGGCGACTGGGAGCCGCACCGGCTCGTCATCGTCGAGTTCCCGGACATGCAGGCCTTGCTCTCCTGGTACCAATCGCCGGACTATCAGCGCCTGAAGACGATCCGCGAGCGCTGTGCCAGGACACGGATCATGACGCTGGAAGGTGTCGCCACCTGAAGCGGAGCGCAAGACTGCCGCAAATGCCAGCCTTTACCGTCACGTCGAGCCTTGCGGCGCACGAATGAAGCCGCTGCCGGGGCATGTGCTCCGGATCCATCGACATGGGCCGTTCGCGTGTTTTCCGTCATGAGCTGACGTGACGGAGTGCAACATCAGAGTTGAATAGCCGGCGAAATTTGCCGCGACGCGACGCGCCCGCGGATCGGAGCAGAAGCGCGGCCGCGCCCCCGCTTCGCCCCGCACTGCGCCCGAAATCCCCGAAGTTTAACGTACGTTACGTCCACGTAACCCTATGGCCGTTGAGAAAACCGGCAGCCGAAGCGACAATTCGCGAGGCTGGGATCGGGCATCGACAAGGCACCGAAAATCAACCTAGCCGCGCAAGTCCCGAAATGAAGTGATGGCAACTCAACTTTCTACAGGGGATGGCAGTGAACCCAATTGACTTCTTCGTCGAGACGCTTCGGACCTATCCTCCCGTTGCCGTCTTCCTCGCCCTCGGCATCGGTTTCCTGGTCGGCCCCATCAAGGTCGCGGGCTTCAATCTCGGAAACGTCACCGCTACGCTTCTCGCGGGCGTTCTTATCGGGCAGCTCGGCATCCAGGTTTCCGGTGACCTGAAATCCACCTTGTTCCTGATCTTTCTGTTCGCCGTCGGTTACGGTGTCGGCCCGCAATTCGTGCGGGGCTTGAGCACCGACGGTCCGAAGCAGATCGCCTTTGCGCTTTCGGTCCTGGTGCTCTGCCTGATCGTTCCCTATCTCTGCGCGCTGATTGCCGGGCTGCCGCTCGGCTACGGCGCCGGCATGTATGCCGGGTCGCAGACGATCTCGGCCGCGATCGGCGTTGCAACCGACCAGATCAATTCGCTCGGGCTCACGCCGGAGCAGGCCAAGACCTTTGCCGACCAGATCCCGATCGCCTATGCAGTGACCTATATCTGGGGCACGATCGGCTCCGCGATCATCCTCGCCCAGCTCGGGCCCAGGCTTCTCGGCATCGATCTTCCGGCGGCTTGCAAGGAATATGAGGCAAAGCTCGGCGGCGGCTCCGAAAACAGCGAGCCGGGCATCACCCGCGCCTATCACGATTTCGGGCTCCGGGCCTATCGCATCGATCAGCAAAGCGGCCTCACCGGAACGCCGGTCAGGAACCTGCTTCCCGGCATCCGCGTCTATGTCGAGCGCTTGCGCCGCGGCAACGAGATCATCGAGGCGGACGGTAACACCGTGTTGCAGCCGGGCGACGTCGTCGCCTTCTCCGGCCGGAGAGCCCTGCTTGTCGAGAACCTGGATTCCAAGCTGACGGAAGTCGAGGACAAGGAACTCCTCAACGCCGAAGCCGAGGTCGTCGACGTCTACGTGACCAACAAGGCGCTCGCCGGCAAGACGCTGGCCGACGTCAGCACCGAGGACTGGGCGCGCGGCGTCTATGCCCGCAAGATCGTGCGCTCGCTGGTCGAGATCCCGGTCCTGCCGGGCACCACCGTCGAACGGGGCGATATCGTCACCATCGGCGGCGCCAGGCGGCATGTCGAAGCGGCGATCAAGGCGCTCGGCTTTGCCGACCGTCCGGTTGAAACCACCGACATCGCTTTCCTTGGCTGGGGCCTCTTCATCGGCGCGATGGTTGGTGCGCTGACACTGACGATCGGCGGCATCCCGATCGGCCTTTCGACGTCCGGCGGCGCCCTGCTTGCCGGCCTCGTGCTCGGCTGGCTGCGCACCACCTACCCCGCCTTCGGCCGGATCCCCTCGCCGGCGCTGTGGCTGATGAACACGCTCGGCCTCAACATCTTCATCGCCGTCGTCGGCATCGGCGCCGGCCCGGGCTTCGTTGCGGGCCTGCAGGAAGTCGGCATCTCGCTCTTCATCTGGGGCGTGGTCGCAACCTCCATCCCGATGATCGCTTCCGTCCTCATCGGCCACTTCGTCTTCCGCTTCCACCCGGCGATCCTGTTCGGCGCCTGCGCCGGCGTCCGCACGACGACGGCAGCGCTCGGCATGATCCAGGAAGCGGCCAAGAGCAAGGTGCCGGCGCTCGGCTACGGCATGCCCTACGCCATCGGCAACACGCTGCTGACCATCTTCGGCCTCGTCATCGTCATCATGCTCGCCTGAGGCGGGCCAGAAAACCAAACCATCGTTCATAATTCACAGGGAAGTGGATCATGTTGGACAGAAACTTCTATGACAGCATTTCCGACCTCAGCCCGTTCGAGATCAAGGACGAACTGATCAAGCTCGCCAAATCGAGCTCGCAGAAATCCGCCAAGGCTTTCCTCAACGCCGGCCGCGGCAATCCCAACTGGACGGCGACGCGCGCCCGCGAAGCCTTCTTCCTGCTCGGCCAGTTCGCGCTGACGGAGGCCAAGCGCGCCTATTACGACCCGAAGGCCGGCGTCGCCGGCATGCCGCCCCAGGACGGCGCGCATCAGCGCTTCCAGAAATGGGTGAAGAAACAACTGCAGGTGACGGCCGACGTTGATGATGAGGATGAAGGCGTTCCGCCGGCAAAGACCCTCCAAAGCGCGGTCGACTACGCCATCACCACCTTCGGCTTCGACGCGGATGCCTTCGTCCACGAACTGACCGACTCGATCATCGGCGACAACTATCCGGTTCCGGACCGGGCGCTGCACCACAACGAGATCATCACCCACGAATATCTGATGTGGGCGATGTGCGCCGGTCACCGGCCGGACGTGAAGTTCGACCTCTACCCGGTCGAAGGCGGCACCGCCGCCATGTGCTACATCTTCAAGGCGCTGAAGAACGCCCGCATCCTCAACGCCGGCGACACGATCGCGCTCGGCACGCCGATCTTCACGCCCTACCTCGAAATGCCGCAGCTCGAGGACTACACGCTCAAGACCATCAATGTCAGCGCCGAGCAGGAAGACCGCTTCCAGTTCACCGACGAGGACATCAAGGCGCTGGAAAACCCCGAGGTGAAGGCGCTGTTCCTGGTCAATCCCGGCAATCCGTCCGCCGTCGCCCTCGATCCGGATTCGATCAAGCGCCTCGTCGACCTCGTCAACAACAAGCGCCCCGATCTGATCATCCTTACCGACGACGTCTACGGCACCTTCGTTCCGGGCTTCCAGTCGCTGCTCGGCCATCTGCCGCGCAACACCATCGGCGTCTATTCCTATTCGAAATATTTCGGCTGCACCGGCTGGCGCCTCGGCGTGGTCGCCGTTGCTCAGGACAATATCTTCGACGAGCGGATCAAGGCGCATCCCGAGCCGATCCAGGAGCTTCTCGAAAAGCGCTACAAGGCGATGACGCCGAAGCCGCGCGAGGTGAAGTTCATCGACCGCATCGTCGCCGACAGCCGCGACGTGGCGCTGAACCACACCGCCGGCCTTTCGCTTCCCCAGCAGGTGATGATGACGCTCTTCAGCCTGGTGGAGCTGATGGACGTCGAGAAGGCCTATCAGAAGGCCTGCATCGCCATCTGCGTCAAGCGCTTCTGGAACCTGATCGAGGGCATGGGGGTCGAGTCCAATCCGGGCATCTATTTCGACCACTATTACGGCATCATCGATTTCGAGTTCTGGCTGCGCAAGTATGTCGGGCAGGATGTCGTCACCTGGGTGAAGGACAATATCCACCCGCTCGACATTCCCTTCCGGCTGGCCGAGGACCACGGCATCGTTCTCCTGAACGGCTCCGGCTTCGATGCGCCAAGCTGGTCGGCGCGCGTTTCCTTCGCCAACCTCAATGACGACGCCTATTCGCAGATCGGCCGCGCCGTGCGCTCGGTCGCCCGCGGCTACGTCCAGACCTACCAGGCCGCCAAGGGTCTGAAGATCAGCTAACCGATCGAGGCGGCCGACCAGTCCGTGGCCGGCCGCCTCCCCCTACGGCGCAACTCTTTGAACGCTGCGTGTTTTGTCCTGCAGATGGAAACATGCAGTCGGGCGGAAGCAGACGCCCTATAGTCCAGCCACATCCAGATTTCCCGGCGGGACCCTGCCGGCAGTCAAGCAGCGCATCATCGGGCTGAAGTGCCGCTTCGGCCTGGAGTCGGGAGGAGACGCCGCGTGATCGACCACCTGTTCAGCATCCTGCGGGCGCATCCCGAGCTCGCGCTGTTCCTCGCGCTCGGCATCGGCTACGCGATCGGCAAGATCACCATCTTCGGCGTGACCATCGGCGCCGTCACCGGTTGCCTGCTGGCCGGCGTGCTCATCGGCCAGACGGGAGCCGAACTTTCCAACGACGTGAAGCAGGCGTTCTTCCTGCTGTTCCTCTTCGCCATCGGCTACCGCACCGGCCCGCAATTCTTCCAGAGCCTCAATGCCGATGCCCTGCCCCAGATCGCCGTCACGGTGACGCTCTGCGTCGCAGCCCTCGCGGCGGCGATCCTTCTCTCGATCTTCTTCGCTTTCGATCTCGGCACGGCCGCCGGCGTGCTTGCGGGCGGGGCGACGGAATCGGCGACCGTCGGCGTCGCGATCGATACCTTCCGCAAGACGGCACCGACACCCGAAGCCGCCAGCCAGTTCGAATCCGCCGTGGCCACCGGCTTTGCGGTCGCCTATCTGGTCGGCGTCGTCACCGCCATCCTCGTCCAGTCGCAGCTCGCGCCGCGCATGTTCGGCCGCAGCCTGAAAGAGGCCTGCGCCGAGCTCGAAGCCGAGCTCAACATCGCCCCTCATAACCGCGGCGACACCGCCCGCCGCGAAATCGAAGCGCGCGCCTTCGCGATCGCCGACACATTGGTGGGCCTGACCGTCGCGGAGGCAGAAGCGAAGGTCCCGGAGCATCAGAAGGCCTATATCGAGCAGATCCGCAGGGGCAACGAGATCATCTCCCCCGCCCCGAAGGAACGGCTGCAGGCCGGAGACATCATCGCGGTCGCGGGCCTTCGCGGTTTCCTGGTCGACTATGCGGGCCGGATCGGCACCGAGGTCGACGATCGCGAACTTCTCGACATTCCGGTCGAACTTCTCGACGTGGTGCTGACGAACAAGGATGTCGCCGGCAAACGCCTGTGGCAGCTCAAGCAGCAGCCGGAAGCGCGCTCGGTCTTCCTGCGCGGCATCCTGCGTGCCGGCCAGCCGATCCCGATCTTCCCCGGGCTGACGGTCCGCCGCGGCGACGTGCTGTCGATCGCCGGCGCCAAACGCCATGTCGAGGACGTGGCTGCCGTGCTCGGTTATGCCGATCGCAAGACGACGGCGACCGACATGGTCTATGTCGGCGTCTTCATCTTCCTCGGCGGCCTCATCGGCATACCTGCGCTGAAACTCGGAGCGCTGGAAATCGGCCTCGGCGTTGCGGTCGGCGTGCTGATCGCCGGCCTCGTTGCCGGCTGGCTGCGCTCGGTCCGGCGCACCTTCGGTTTCGTGCCGGAGGCAACGCTCTGGTTCTTCGACAGCGTCGGGCTCTGCGCCTTCATCGCCTGCGTCGGCATCTCGGCCGGCCCGAGCTTCATCACGGGCCTCGTCCAGTCCGGCCCGGCGCTCGTCATCGCCAGCTTTCTGATCTGCCTGATATCCCACCTCGCGGCGCTCGCGCTCGGCCGCTGGGTGTTCCGCATGAACGAAGGCGTGCTCGCCGGCACCTGCTGTGGCGCCGGAACGTCGGCGCCGGCGCTCGCCGCCGTGCAGGAAAGTGCCGGAAGCCAGGTGCCGACATTGGGTTATGGCCTCGGCTACGCGATCGGCAACGTGCTCTTGGCGCTCTGGGGAGCGGTGCTCGTCACGGTTCTCGGGTAGCCGGCGAATTGAACCCCGAAGGATTTTCGGGCGGCGGTCCACCGCTAGGGAGATACTGGTGGCATGGGGAAGGTTTCGGCTGCTGACGATGCAAGATCGTCCCAAAGCAGAAGCGCGCGCCCAGCTTCCGTCCAACGCCCAAATCGCGCCCCCTGCTCGGACATCTCCATGTAGCCAAATGCCGCCAGCGCCTCGAAGGCCCGCTCCCCCGCCGACATTGCGTAGCTGTCGACCAGACCATCGGGGCGTTCTTCGAGATACTGTCTCACCATCCGCGCCAGGGCGCTCAGGGTCAGCTTTTGGCGATTATCCATGATCTCACCTCCGAGGGCCGGTGCCATATACTCAATTAACAGACCGCTATCGCAGCGGCCACACCATCATCAGCGTCGGCACGCTGACGATGACAATCACGACGGAAAGCGGCAGGCCGAGGCGCGGATAGTCGCTGAAGCGGTAGCCGCCCGGGCCCATGACGAGCGTATTGCACTGGTGGCCGATGGGCGTGAGGAAATCGCAGCCGGCGCCGATGGCGACCGCCATCAGGAAGGCTTCCGGCCTGTAGCCGAGTGCCCCGGCAAAGCTGGCCGCGATCGGCGCCATGACGAGAACCGTGGCGGCGTTGTTGAGAAACGGCGTTACGGCCATCGCCGCAAGCAGGATCAGGGTCAGCGCGCCCGCAGGCGGCAGGCCGGCGGCGACGGTGCCGAGCCATTGGGCGATGAGCTCTGTCCCCCCTGTCGTTCGCAGGGAATCGCTGACCGGGATCAGCGCCGCCAGCATGACGAGGATCGGCCCATCGATCGAGCGGTAGAAATCGCGCAAGGGAATGATGCGCAGAACCACCATGGCAAGGGCGGCCGCAAAGAAGGCGATCGGTACCGGCACGAGACCGACCGCAGTCGAGCCCATGGCGGCGGCGAGAACGAGGATCGGCAGCGGCGCCTTGCGCCTGGTGCCGAGCAGGATCTCGCGCTGGGCCAGCGGCAGACAGCCGAAATCCTGCAGGAAGAATGTCAATTCGTGCCGCGCGCCCTGCAGCACCACGATGTCGCCCGCCCTCAAGCGGATGCTGCCGAGCCGCTGCTTCAGCCTCTCGCCCTGGCGGCTGACGGCAAGCAGGTTGATGTTGTGCGTGTTGAAGAGTGCCAGCCGCTGGGCCGACATGCCCTCGAGCGGCGAGCCGCTGCCGACGACCGCTTCGATTGCCTCGATCTCGGACCCGGCCTTTTCGCGACCATTGGGCGAACGGTCGCCCGCAATCTTCAGCTTGGCTTGGGAAACGATGCGATCCAGCGCCGCATGGCCACCTTCGAACAGCAGAATGTCCTCGGCTTCGAGCTTGATATCGGGCAGCGGCGCCAGATGCAGGCCGCGACGGAAGATGGCGACGACGACGGCGCCACCGTCGCCGAGCTTGACCAGGTTGCTGAGCGGCTTGCCGATCGCCGGCGAGCCGGCGGCGACGACGGCCTCGGAGGTGTAGTCGGTGATCTCGATCGCCTGCTGCACGGAGACCTGCTGGCTGGTGCGCTGCGGCACCAGCTTATAGGCGAAGAGCAGGAAGATGCAGCCGATGAGCGCCAGGGTCGCGCCGACCGGCGTGAAATCGAACATGCTGAAACTCTCGCCGGTCAGTTCCTGGCGAACGCGCGAAACGACGATGTTCGGCGAGGTGCCGACCTGGGTCATCAATCCGCCGATCAAGGACCCGAAGGCCATCGGCATCAGGAAGGCGGAGGGCTGGACGTTCGACCGCCGGGCAAACTGGAAGGCGACCGGCAGCATGATCGCGAGCGCCCCGATGTTCTTGATGAAGGCGGAAAGCACGGTGACGGTGATGACCAGCAACGCAAGCTGCGCCCGCACGGACGAAATATTGGGCAGAAACCGCTGGATCGCCGCATCCACCACGCCTGAGCGCGCAACCCCGGCACTGACGATCAGCGCGCTGCCGACGATGATGACGATATCGTCGCTGAAACCGTCGAAGGCATGATCGAATGGCACGATGCCGACGGCCACCGCCAGCATCAGCGCCGAACAGGCGATCACGTCATATCGAAACCGGCCCCAGATGAAGAAGGCCATCATCGCGCCGATGACGATAAACGCGAGAGACTGTTCGGCGGTCATGCAGTACCCGGTCTAGACAGGAAGGGACGGACGGAGAAATGAGCAAGGCACGAAGCCGAAACGCACGACCCGCCGGAACGTTCACGGGAGAAGTAACGCATCTTTCCCCGGACCGGAATTCGGCTCAGCGACAAATCTGGGTACGAAGGCGAAATTCGCCCGCTACGGCAGCGCCCCACCCACACCGCGAGGACGCTTGGAGCGGTCACGGCGCAAAATCCCGGCAGGAGGTGTTGGCGCGGCGCGGCCACGCCTCCGACCGTCTGCGCCTGCGGAAGATCTGTCTCCTCCGTCGCTCCGCCCAAGGGTGGGCGCCGCCGAAACCCATGGCTGCCGACATGATTGCCCACTCTTGGATTTGCATCAGGAAATTGTACAATAGATCAAAGCGTTGCAGCGCGTTCCGCAATCCGCCCGAAGGCAAGGAACCTGCCTGCGCCTTCCGCAACAAGCGCCCCCGCAATTCGAGGATCGCCGCCATGAAACACGCCCTTGCCGCCTTCTCCGTCGTTCTGCTTCTCAGTAGCTGCACCGCGGGCGGCTCCAGCTACTACGGCTATTCGACGAATCTCGAGCCGATCCCCGGTAGCATCACCTATGGCGGCCAGCCGCGCACCAAGCTGAAGAAGGCGCCGGTCGGCAGCATCGTGCCGCACCAGTTCATCGATCCCTATGGCCGGAAGGTCTATGAGACCTACATCATCGAACCGGACCGGTCCTTGCGCCTGACCAGCCGGCGCTGGCAGCCGGAATTCCTCTTCGACGACTAAGGCGTGTCGCGCAAAAATGCGTAGCGGTTTTGCGATAACGACATGCAAAATATCGTTACGGCAGGGAGCGGCAGTCTCCCCCGCCGAACTGGGCCAGCACCCAGGCCCGCAGCAGACGGGTGGCCGGCCGGTCGGCCATCCTTGGGCTATAGACGAGATCGTAGCGGTCGCTCTCGAGCGTCAGTTCGAAAGGCTGGACGAGAATGCCCGAGGCAAGCTCTTCCGCCACCAGCGTGAGACTGAGCAGGGCAATGCCCTGCCCGGCCACCGCAGCCTGAACGGCATGGATTTCATCGGTAAAGGATAGCCCCGCGCTGGCATCGACATTTGCGATGCCAGCCTGCTCCAGCCAGTGCCGCCACACCGGCGCACGGGCATCGTGGCGGCGCAGCGTTCCCCAGTCGTAGTGGATGAGCGTCATGTGTCCGAGATCGGTAGCACGCGCCGGTGCCAGCCGCGGCGTACAGACCGGGGCGAAACGATCGGCAAACAACGGTTCGATGACGAGGCCCGGATAGTCGCCGCCGCCCAAACGGATCGCCGCATCGGCATCCGCCTCCAGATCGACCGTCCGGTGGGAGGCGTCGAGCCTCAGCGTCCAGTCCGGATAGGCTTCGCGGAAGGAGCCGGCAAGCGGCGCCAACCGCTTGGCGACGAAGGCGACGGTGGAGGTGAGACGAGCCACCTTGCCCGCCTGTTGACGGCGAACGTCGGCAATCGCCTGTTCGAAACGATCGAGACCATCGCGCAGCACCGGAAACAGCGACTTTCCGGCAGCCGTCAGCCTCACCTGTCGCGTCTCGCGCTCGAAGAGCTTGACCTCCAGCAATTCCTCCAGCTGTCGGATCTGGTGGCTGACGGCAGTCGCCGAAACATTCAGTTCTTCGGCGGCCAGCTTGAAGCTCAACCGGCGGGCGGCCGCTTCGAAGACCCGCAGGGCGCCAAGCGGCGGCAGCTTTCTCATCGCACTCCCCTCCAATGGATGAATTCAGCTCATCTATCGGCTGAGGAATCGTCCTTTGTCAGCCTGACTTCGGCCCAGCATATTGCCTGCAACAGCCAAGGCAACAGCGCCGAGCTGAGAAAATCTCAAGCATGAAAGGACAAGTCATGTCTCTCGAACAGGTCGTCACCAAGCCGGATCCCTACGCACCCTTCCTGCTCTCCCAGGCGATCAAGGCCAACGGCTTCGTCTTCATTTCGGGCCAGGCGGCGATCGGCGACGACGGCGCGCTCGTCGGCGACGGCGACTTCGACCGCCAGGCCGATCAGGCCTTCCGCAACCTCGACCGCGCGCTGAAGGCGGCCGGTTCCGGGCTCGACAGGATCGTCAAGGTCACGATCTTCCTGCGCTCCATGGAGAATTTCGGAAAGATCATCGAACTCCGACGCAAGTGGTTTTCCGCGCCCTATCCCGCCGACAGCATCATCGAGGTCTCCTCGCTTTATTCGCCGCAGGCACTGATCGAGATCGAAGCGATCGCGCTCGACGGGGACCGTTGACATGAACGCGCCACAGATCCTTCCGTCTCCCGTTTTCACCGGGATCACCCTCAAGGGGCTCGACTTCACCAACCGCCTGTCGGTCGCGCCGATGACCCGCATCAGCGCTTCGACCGCCGGCGTCCCGGGCGAACGCATGCTCAGCTATTACCAACGCTTCGCCCGCGGCGGCTTCAGCCTGATCACGACCGAAGGCATCTATACCGACAAGGCCTATTCCCAGACCTACAGGGACCAGCCCGGCCTGACCGACAGGGAACAGGCGGCTGCCTGGCGCCCAATCGTCGACGCGGTCCATGCGGAAGGCGGCCGCATTTTCGCGCAGCTCATGCATGGCGGCGCACTGGCACAGGGCAATCCCCATCGTCCGGATACGGTGGGGCCTTCGGCCATCCGCCCGAAGGGCACCCAGATGACCGGCTACCACGGCGACGGCCCTTATGCCTTGCCGCGCGAGATCAGCGAGGCCGAGATTGCCGAAGCGATCGAGGGCTTCGCCAATGCCGCTCGCCTGGCGATCGAGGTCGCCGGCTTCGATGGCATCGAGATCCATGGCGCCAACGGCTATCTGCTCGATCAGTTCTTCACCGACTTCTCAAACCGGCGCACCGATCGCTGGGGCGGCGACATCGTCGAGCGCCTCGGGCTGTCCCTCGAGGTCCTCAAGGCGGTGCGCGCGGCGATCGGCCCTTCCGTGCCGCTCGGGCTGCGCATCTCGCAGGGCAAGGTCAACGACTTCCGGCACAAATGGACGGAACGGGAACAGGGCGCCGCGAGGGTCTTCGACGCTTTGGCCGGGAGCCCGGCCGATTTCGTGCACGTGACCGAGTTCGAAGCCTGGCAGCCGGCCTTCGAGGGCGGAGAGGCCTCGCTCGTCGCGCTTGCCCGTCGCCACGCGCCGCGTCTCTTCCTCATTGCGAATGGCAGTCTGCACGATCTTTCGCGCGCCGAAGCGGTGATGGAAGCGGGGGCGGACATGATCGCGCTCGGCCGCGGCGCGCTCGTCAATCCCGACTGGCCGCGGCTCGCCGCCGAGCGCCGCGAGTTGCGCCCGTTCGAACTGCCGTTCCTCGCGCCGATCAGCGACATCAAGGACAGCGAGCTCGCTCTCTGACAATGGAGCGACGGGCGTGTCTCCTGGAAGACGCGCCCGTGGCTCCTATCGCTGCCCTGAAAGAGTGGCCGGCCCGAGCGGCTACGACGCCGCCACGAAGCGATAAGTAGCTCCGCTGCGCTCGGCCCGCCCGATGCCCGGATAGGCCCAATGATAACCGAGCAGCGCCAACCTCTCCGATGCCGCCCGATCGATCAGCGCCTTGCGGTTCTTCAAGGCCAGCTCCGCATCCGTGTCGAAGCCGAAATGCCAGTCGGGATGCTCGAAGAAGACGATATTGCTGGTCACGGCGTCTCCGGTAATCACCAGCCCCTCATGCCCGGCGCCGTCGCCGCCTGAAAGCTGGAGCGAGATGTGGCCGGGCGTGTGGCCCCGCGTGTCGAGCACCTGCATGCCGCTGACGATTTCGTCACCGGGCCTGACCAGGCTCAGCCGGTCTTGAACGGCAAAAAGGTCGCGCTGCGCGCCCTTGGCAAAACCATGCAGCACCTGCGGCATCACCTTCTCGAAATTCGGATCGGTCCAGAACTGCCATTCCGCCTCCGAGACGAAGTACTGAGCATTCGGAAAGGTGAGCTTGCCATCGGCTCCGACGGTGCCGCCCGCATGATCGGGATGGGCGTGCGTCAGCACCACCTTCGTCACCTGGCTCGGGTCGATGCCGGCCGCCAGGAGATTGGCGTGAAGCTTGCCGGCACTCTCCTGGAAATGGGTGCCCGAGCCGTCGTCGACCACAATCAGGTCGTTGCCGGTGCGGATAACCGGAATATTGGTGTGAAACGGCGCGCGTTCCGGCGTGCCGCCAAGGCGGCGCATGATGTCGGGCCGGTCCTCGGGCTTGGCATCCGGCAACACGATTTCGACAGGCAGCATCAGGAAGCCGTCGCTGACGACGGAAATGTCGAAATTGCCATGCTGGAAGCGATGGACATCGGCAGCATAGCCGCCCTTCGGCAGCAGAAGTGAAGCAGCAAGCGCGCTGGAGCCCGCCAGGAATTCGCGACGGTCGATGCGGAAAGCGTCAGAAGGAGTGTGGGAGGCGGTCATGGCTCTGGTCCTTGGCTGGAGCAATTCGGGGATCTGGACGCGTTTGGCGAACGACCGGTGCCGCACTCGGCGACACCGGTCGGCGATGTCATGCCTTGGCAAAAGCGAGGAGATCGGCGTTGAGCTGGTCCTTGTGGGTGTCGGTGATGCCATGCGGCGCGCCGGCATAAATCTTGAGTTCGGCATGCGGGACGAGCTTCTTCGATGCCCGTGCCGCCGCGTCGATCGGTACGATCTGGTCGTCGTCGCCATGGATGATCAAGGTCGGCACGTCGAACCTCTTCAGGTCCTCGGTGAAGTCGGTCTGCGAGAAGGCAACGATCGAGTCATAGGTGTTCTTGTGACCGCCCATCATGCCCTGCAGCCAGAAGCTGTCAATCATGCCCTGAGAGGCAACCGCGCCCGGACGGTTGAAGCCGAAGAACGGGCCGGCGGCGATATCGCGGTAGAGCTTCGAACGATCCTTGAGGCTCGCCGCCTGCAGGCCGTCGAACACCTCCTTCGGCAGGCCGCCGGAGTTCGCGTCGGTCTTGACCATCAGCGGCGGCACCGCCGAAATCAGCCCGGCCTTGGCGACCCGGCTCGTGCCGTGGCGGCCGATGTAGCGGCTGATCTCACCGCCACCGGTCGAAAAGCCGGCGAGGAAGATGTCCTTGAGATCGAGCGCATTGATGAGATCGGCCAGATCGTCGGCATAATGATCCATGTCGTTGCCGTCCCAGGGCTGCGACGAGCGGCCATGGCCACGGCGGTCATGGGTGATGACGCGGAAGCCATTGTTGGCGAGATGAAACGCCTGCGCTTCCCAGCTATCCGACGACAGCGGCCAACCGTGGCTGAGCACGACGACCGGACCATCCTTCGGCCCCCAGTCCTTGTAGTAGATCTCGACGCCATCGCGGGTGGTGATGCGGCTGCCCATGGTCTTTGCTCCCTCAGTGCCGGAGACACCGGCGGTTGATGCGGTTGTGGATGCGGCCTTGGCCGGCGTGTTCATTGCGCTGACCGCGGCGGCGGTGGCGGCAGCACCGAAGGCCGCCGAAAGAACCGTGCGTCGTGAAAGGCCACCGGAAACGCTTGTCGAAACTGCTTTTGCCTGTGTCATTGTCCTCGCCTCTTGATCTCTGTTGCCCGGCTTCCATTCCGTGGAAGCGATGGTTGAATTGATAAATCGGCGGCCCTAACCTCTCGACCGGCAAAGCTGACAACGATGGGGGCAGAAGTGACAAAACGACCGGAAAGCGAACCGGCGGAGATCGGCATCGTCGTCTATCCCCGCGCCTTGATGTCGGCGATCCACGGCCTGACCGACATGTTCCAGGTGGCCAGCATGCAGTCGGCCGAACAGAGCGGAGTGGATGCTCCGCAGATCCGCATCAGCCATTGGAAGCTTCAGGAAGACGGCTCGGTGTCGAAATCGCGCGACACCCACCAGGGTCCCTCTTCGGGCCTGGTGGCACTGATCCTGCCGCCGACGCTGTCCGATCTGCCGGTCGGCGATCGCATCGCCGGCCTGCCCGCCTTCGTGCGTGAGCAGCATGAGCGCGGCACGACGATCTGTTCCGTCTGCGGCGGCGCCTATCTGCTGGCGGAATCCGGCCTCGCCGCTGGCCGCACCATCACCACGCACTGGTCGCACCAGGATCTGATCACCGGCCGCTACGGCAACATCCGCGTCGACACCGACAGGTTGCTGATCGATGAGGGCGACATCATCACTGCCGGCGGCATGATGGCGTGGATCGATCTCGGGCTGAAACTTGTCGACCGGTTCCTGGGAACCGACGTCATGCTGGCGACCGCGCGCTTCATGATCATCGACCCCGGCGCGCGCGAGCAGAGCGACTACAGCGTCTTCGCCCCGAAGCTCGACCACGGCGACAACGTCATCCTCAAGATCCAGCACTGGCTTCACGGCACCAGCACCAAAGGCGTGACGCTGCAGATGATGGCGGAGCGCGCCGGGCTCGGCGACCGCACCTTCCTGCGCCGTTTCCAGAAGGCGACCGGTTTCAATCCCACCGAATATTGCCAGCGGCTGCGGATCGCCAAGTCACGCGACCTCCTGGAACGTTCGCATCTGTCGATCGAGCAGGTCGCCTGGCAGAGCGGTTACGACGACACCAACGCCTATCGCAAGATCTTCCGCAAGATCCTCGGCCTTTCACCGAAAGAATACCGCCTGCGCTTCTCCGTGTCGGACGGCCGGCGAATGGCTGCAGGCGCGTCGAACGCATTGCCTGCGCTGTGATCGACATTCGCATCCCCGCCGGGCCATCCTCGTCACTCTATAAATTACTGAATTAGCGACATCGTATACTTGACACTCAAACTCACCTTTTAATAGAAGGAGCACACTCCGACATTGGTCGCCGGCGTCATTGGCGACCGTGCCGGAAGCAACAATCTCGACAGTTCGTCGGCATCGGACGTGCCCCTCCCGGGGTGCGAACGCATTGGTGTGCCTTCTTGGGGGAATTGGAAATGGACGTTCTGGATTTTTCGTTGTCGTCGGCACCGGCGCTGGTCTCATATATCCGCACATCGCTGCGGCTGGTGCATTTCTCCGGCATGGTGCTTGGCCTCGGCGGCGCCGTGTTTCTCGATCTGATGCTGTCGCGCTACCGCCGGATGATCGTCAGCGCCGAACTGGTCGATCACGTCGAATGGATCAGCCGCTTTATCGCAGCCGGACTGTTTCTGCTGTGGGGCTCAGGTCTGGGATTCCTCCTGCTCTACCAATTGACTGAAACGGAAAAGCTGCTGAACCCGAAGATCTGGGCCAAGGTGACGATCGTCAGCATCCTTACCGTCAACGGCCTTGCCATTCATCGTTTCGTGCTGCCCTTCGTCCGCCAGCAGATTGGCTCGACGCTGCTCGCCGGCGCCAAACCCGCCACGAAGACGGCACTGATCGGATGCGGAGCGATTTCGATCGTCTCCTGGAGCGTGCCCGTCATCCTCGGCGCCGCACCGCAGCTGAATTTTGTCGTACCCTGCGGCGTCATACTCGCCGCCTATGCCCTGCTGCTCGTCCAGGCTTTCTTCATCGCCACGCTGGTCATGCGTGACGGGCACCAGATCCTCTCTGACACCGCCTGAGACGCGAAACGCGTGGGCCTTTAGGCGCGATCGAAACGCAAAAAACGCCGCGCGCCCAAGGGGGCGCGCGGCGTTTTCGTGCTGGTTCATTTCGGACGCTCGAGTCCTCATCCCTTGCCAATGACGACAAAGACGATGCGGCGGATCGCTTCGGCAAAGCTGACGCCCAGCACCATCGCCGCAATGCCGGTGACGCCCAGCGCGCCGATCCCCATCAGCTTCCAGCGCCTGACGTCGTCGGTCACCGGTTTCATCTCCGCGACGTCCGTACCGATCGCCAGGACCGACGCCTCGAGTTCGCCGACCCGATCGGCAAGCTGCTCCATGCGCAAATGCACGTTGGCATGGCTTGTCGCGGTCTTGTCTTCCGCGCGCTGGGCGCCCTCCTCGATCCGGCGAATGGAGTCCTGCAAGCCGCGCATGCCCGCAACCAATTCGCCGAGCTGGCGGTGAACGGCTACATCGATTTCAACTGCGGACATCGGCGCGCTCCCCATGCCGGGCGCATTCCGCCCGTGTCCAGATTTCCGCCGCGCAAAGCCCGACGACCGTGCGGTCGATCCGGTGTTGATCCGCAGGCGTCGCACCTCGTGCGCCGACGAGATCAGTTCCGACCACGCCCCGCAGGCCCGGAACACTGGCCGGTTGCGAAGTTCCACAACCTGCCTGAATCAAGGCAGGAATCGTAATCAAGGCGCCTTTCACCAGCGCGGCTCTGAGCGTCATTGTTCTGCCTTTCGATGAGGATGGCGAGAGAACGGGCACCGTCCGCACGGATCTCGTGGACAAGCCAGACGACACCGGCGAGCAACAGCCCGCCGAGGAGAAGCTTCGGCCAGGACAGCATCATTTCGCCCAGCCGAAACGTCGTGCCAGCCCATACCAGGTTTCGGAGAACACGCCGGCAACCAGGCCGACGCCAACCTCCACCACCATCTGGATGTCAGGATCATCGGCCAGCGCCGGACCGGTTTCAGGCGCCAGCAAGCCCTTCGCAACAAGCAAGCCCGCGCCGTAGCGCAACACTATGCGGATCACCACGGCGCTCATTTCGCCCACCTCGCGACAATTGCGATGATCGCGGCGACAAGGCGCTCGAAAGTCTTGCCAATGGAACGGAAAGCGGCACTGTCGCCTTGACCTTTGCCCCCTGACCCCGATTTTCCGGGCCGAAGCACGACGACGACACCCGGCTCCGTCGAGCCCGCCTTTTCCTGGCCCCTCTGGCCATATCCGGCTTCACGCAACGCCGCCTCGAATGCCCTGCCGTAGGCCTCGATCTTTGGACCATTTTCCCGGGTATCATCGTTGATGATCACCCGGGATGCCGCATAGCGATAGCCGGTCGCAGCCTCGGAATGGCTCTCGCCCGTGTCGAAGTCGGCAAGCCGCTTGCCGGTAAAAAGCCCATCCGCCATGCCGTCAAACAGGATGCGCACCGCCGTTGCCGTCTCATTCGCCTGATCGGGGACAGCCGCGACACCGAACTTCGCATAGTTCGCCCTGCCGGTGATCTGGGCCAGACCGCGCCCGCGATAACGCCACCCATCGTCGGCCTCGATATTGCCGAGCCGCCCGCCATAGATCCGGTTCGCGAGCTTTCGCGGCTTGCCGGCGTAAGGCTCGGCACTCGCCATCGTCGGGAACCGAGCGGGCCACACCTGCATGAGCCGCTTCGCGGTGTAATTGAAGTTTTCCTCAACCGGCTGCATGGAGCCGCCGGTCTCGTGATAGGCGGTTGCGAGTATCGCGGCGAGATGGCAAAGGCTGACGCCGCGGCGCCGCGCCTCCTTGAGGATCGCCTCGGCGCCCCTTTCTTGCTGCGCAGAAAAAGGTCTGCCGAGTGCCGCGCTACCCCGTCGCCGGAGAGCGGCAAAGAATACCGACCGATTCATAAGTCACCTGTCTTGTGAAGAGTGCCTAGAGATTGACCGCCGCGAGCCACAGGGCGTCGACCTGCGGCTCTGACAAGCCGAGCCCGTTCGCAATCGTCGCGACGAGCGGATGCCCGCGCTGGAACGTCTCGGCATATTCCCACTCGATCTGTGCCCTGTCCCGTTCGGTGCCCGCAGGCATGGCGGCAATCGTGACTGCCACCGCCTCGGGCGAAACGCCCGCACCGACGAGACCGAGACGGAATTGCCGCGCGGAGAGCGACGGCATCACCCGCCGGCTCTCTTCAGCGGTCGGGGGAACATAGTCGGCGACCGGAAAATCGCGGTTGTCGTCGAGCCACTTGCGGATGGTCGGATTGAGACCAAAGCCATCTTCAGGCCGCGATACATAATCGCAATCGTAAACCGCATCCTGCAGATCGGTAATGTTGCATTTAACCAGCAACACGCCGTCTTCCCTGGTCTTTTGAACGGAATAGACCTCATTCAACGAAAGCGCCATCACGCAGTCCTCTGCATCTGTACCATGGAATTGCCACTGGAATAGGTGATCTGCCCGCGCGCCCGCCAGGTCCCGCCCAACTGGGAGCTCGCCCCGACATCCAAGGTGTATTGATAGGCGGCAGTGGAGAGGTAAGTGGCGTATCCCTGGTTCCGGTTTCGCGCACCGTTTGAGTAACAGAGCACAGAATGGCCAACGGGGAAGTTTGTCTCGTCCTGGTTGGAACCGGTGTAGACAACTGTTCGCGCGCTGAGAGCATCGCTCAGGTACGTGCCAAACCCCAGCATCCCGCCCGCGAACTGGATGTTCCCATCGGTGAAATGAGATGCGCTCCCGATATTCACCTGGCCCGTGGTTGAGATAGTGCCAGCGCGAGAATCCACAACGACTCGAGTCACATTGTCAGTCGAGCTCGTAAAACCGACGCCCCACCAAGAGGCAATCTGAATGTTCTGAGTAGAAAAAGAAGCACCATCACCCCCTCCCTTTCGAACTCCAGATTCACCGCCAACCGCTCCGAACAGGAGCCACTTCTGCGCAAAAGTGGCGGGCGCATCGTCGAAATACACATTAAAAGCACTGTCGCCCCGCATAACAGTGCGAAAACTGGATTGATAGTAGTCACTCGACCACTGAAAATTGAAGGAATTGTCGACACCGAAGATATAGCGGAAGTGGCTATTGTTATCTGCGTACCAGCGCGTCTCCGAAGAGCTTGCTGACCGACCGTCGTTAACATGCAGATGACCACCCCATTCCATTGCACCGTCTTCTCGCAGATAAAATCCGCGAACGAATGTACCAGAAGCGTTGTACAGCAACGATCCCATCAATCCCAACGCGCTATCGTGGTAAACCAAACCACGATTGACGTCAGCGGCGTTACGAAGCCAAAGGTGGCGATTTCCGTTGGACCGAACGATCATCTCTCCATTGGTGGACACAAGCGGGCCGGCGACAACGGCGCCAGTAAAGCTCGCACCGTTGAGCGTCGCGATCTGATTGCCGTTTACGGTTACCGAATTGGCAACAAAATTGAGGTTCCCGATATTCGATGTGAAGCCGTCCCACAGACCGACAACCCAGTTACCGGCGGCTACTGACTTTTGGAAAAATAGGGAAGGCTTTCCCGCCGCCATATCAGTCGGCTGCATGATAAGGTAATCAGCCTGAGTTGTCGCAGCGCTAGAGCGTATGTAACAGGTAGTGCTAAACGTCTTACCCGACATCGTCCCCGGCAGCCGCGCGTCCGCCAGCGTGCCAGAGGCCAAGTCGCTCGCGGATCCAGACGAGGCTACCGCCGCCAGCCCGAGAGTCGTTTTCACCGACACCGCATCCACGTCGTCGAGGATGGTCCTGGCGAATGGTGTCAGTGCCGTCGTCGAATAGAGGTCCGTCCCCGTCGTGTAGAGCATTTGATTGGGCGATGTCGTCAGACCGGCAATCGACTGCAGGCCTGCGTCCTGCGCCTGGACATTGGTGCCGATCTCAAGGCCGAGAGCCGTCCGGGCGCCGCTTGCGCTTGTTGCTCCCGTGCCTCCTGCGGTCAGCGGGCGTGGCGCGTTGGCGTCGGCCGTCAGGTCGTCGATCAGCGTGTTGTAGGGCACGCTCTGGATCGTGGTATTGGGCACACCTTTGGTGCCGGCGGGGGGTGAATAGACGCCACCTGTTCTGGGCATGGCTTGTCTCCATGGAAGTGCGGGTCGCAAGCTTCCCTATTGTTCCTGATATCGATGGAATGCGCGGTGCTACGCGCAGGCGCGCCCTGGCTGGCGGCGCGCCTTGTGGCGGGTGCCCTGTCGAAGGGTACGGAAAGACGCCGTCGACGGACGGCATGCGCATGGCGAAGAGGCCTGGATCGGCCGCCCTATCGCTTCTTCCGTCCGGCGGCAAAAAGCCGGCCATAGTCGACGCGGCGAATGCCGTCGGCCCCGCTACTGACGGCATCGGGACGGGTCCTCTCCACCTCCTGCGCCATTACGCCAAGGTGTTTCGGACCACCCCCGGGCTCGCCCTTGTAGCGGTATTCGTAGAGCGAATGCCCGTCGAGCGTGCCGACCCGCGTGATGTCCTTCTTGAGGCGGCGATCCGAGACGTTCTTGCCAAAGGGCAGCATGCCGAACAGATTGCCGAGCGCACTGCTGGCGGCGCTTTGGCGCGTTCGATAGGCGTCAAGCTCTCCCTGATACTTGTTCTGCACCAGCCCCGCATAATCCACCGGCTCGATCCGTTGCCCCTGTGTCGGCACGAAATTCGGGTTGCTCACCTGGGCGCCGGAAAGCAGGCTCGATATCTCGTTGATCGGCTGGTTGCGCTGGGCATACATCTCGTTGAGATATTGCGCCCGCGCCGCATTCTGTGCCGCAAGTTGCGCCTGCTGCGCATTGAAACTCTGATCCTTCAGAGCGTTGTTGGCGGCGGTCGTCGACTGGTTGTTCTGATGCATCTGCTGCGAGGCGTCATTGCTGAAGCCGGCAGCGGCCAGCGCCTGGTTGAAATTCTGCTGCTGGGCGGCATTTGCCAGCTGAAGGTTGTTGGCGTTCTGGGTGTACCGCTGGTTCTGCGCCTGGTTGGCGAACTGGCCGCTTTGCAGCATCTGGCCGTAGGCCTGTTGCTGTGCCGCGTTCTCGAAGGCCGCTGCCTGCTGCGAAAGACCCACGAGCCGGGATTGCTCCTGCCCGGCATTGAGAATGGCTCCGAAGCGGGCGTCGTTCGCCTGTCGGTTTGCCTGGTCGATGGCCCGGTTATAGGCTTCGGAGCCTGGCTGTAGGCCCTGGTTGGCAAGCTGTGTCTCCAGCGCCGCGCGGTCTCGGTCGAGCTGCGGGTTCATGCGCGCCATCAGCGCATCCTCATAACGCTTCGTGTCGAAGTTCGTCTCGTAGCTGCGCCTGATGTCGCCCGCATTGCCAAGCGAGGTCTGTATCGCTCCTGCGTTGGCGACCACTCCTTGAGCGCTGCCCGTATTGGGAAGCGTCGTCTGCAGCGCCGGGCCGGGAGCGTATTGCTGATACTGCGGCAAATTGATTGCGTTCGGGTTGCCGGCCGCCGGTGCGCCGGAAAGATCGAGCGGCCGCCCCAGCAGATCGTGCAACCGTGCCGACTGGCTGTTGGCGAGTGTCGCCATGTTCTTTTCGGCGGCGTCCGTCTGGTCCTTGATCGCCTGTTGTGCCGGCGAAAGCGTCTGCGTCGCCGTCCAGGTGGGAATGTCGTAGAAAGCGCCGCTCGACGGGTCCTTCCACTTGGTGCTGCCCGTCTGCGAATAGGTCAGGCTGCCGTCCGGCGTCACTTGGTTGACATTGCCAAGGGTGCCATTGGCAATGGCGGTACCGATGTTGGTCGCGGTCTGCGCCGCCGCGGTCTCGCGCGGGTCCGGCGGTTTAGGAGCTTTGGGTTTTCCCATGGTACCTACCTCTGGTTGGCGGGGTGCGCCCGCCATTCGTTGTCCGTGAGTGTGAAGATGATTTCCGCTTCATCCCGCCCGCGAAGGCGAGGAATTCGGTGCGGCGTGAAACCGAACCGCTCGGCAATCGCGATCATGCCGGCATTGCGCTCGGAAACCCTGAGCACGACCATTTGGCAGCCGATCTCCTGGAGCGGATAGCCGAACATGCCCTTGAGCACCGGCCGCGTCAGCCAGCGTTTGCTGGTGGAAGCGGCCGACAGTTCGATAACACCGGCCTCCGGCGCAAAGTTGTGAAACACCACGCCGGCCAGGAGCGCGTCGCCCTCGACGACGCCCATGGTGGTAAAGTCGGCAAAGCCGCGTTCGCAGCCGGCGATGTGGCCGGACACGAAGTCCGCGATCGTCTGGTTCACCGTGGGGTTGCCGGCACCACCCCAGATGATCCTCATGCACTCGCCTCCCCGGCCTCGACCTGCAGTGTGGCAAGATCCACTTCCAGATCGAGCCTTGCCGCTCCACCGGATGTGATGGCGCAACCGACCGCCAGCATGTCGCCTGCCGCCCGCACGTTCTGCCGAAAACTGTAGCGAAGCTGCTGCGTCAGCGAGTCCCAAACCGCCTTGTCCCATAGTCCGACGTCCCAATCGGAAGATGCAGCATCACCAGCCGTCACGCTGGCGGATGCGGGGATCGACCGGTCGAAATCGGCTCGAGCAAAAAGCCGCACTTTCGGTTTGCTTTTCGCCCGGAAGAACATGTGGGCGAGCGTAGCTTGCGCGCGCTGGCCAAACTGGCCAGGGGGTGCAAACTGCGAGAGATAGGCGGCCGTAAAGGTCAACCCGTCGTCGGTCCCCGTCGTATCGCCCTGCCAGCAAAAGCCGGCGTCGGCGCCGAAGAACAGCCCGCCCTGCAGCGTCTCGTAGCAGCTCGCCCGCCAGTTGCTGATCGTCGACCAGCGACCGCTGAGCACGTTGAGCACGAATGTCGTATCCGCGACGACGCTGTTGCCGGGAAAGGCAATGAAGACCAGGTTCTGTTCGGGCCATTGCTTCACCACCCAGCCGGCGCCGGTGGCATTCGCGGCCCGCCGCCAGTCGTCCTCGATCGGACGCGAAACCGAGACCTGGCTGAGAGCCTGGCGATCGCGCTGGAACACCTGCGAAATCGGCGTCAGCCCGTCGCTGGTGGCAATCAGGATATCGCCGCCGGCGCGGATCCAGGCGTTCTTGCCGAGCGGCCTGCCGATCTGGTAGACGCCCTTCAGCGCAAAGCTGTTGGCGTCACTTGGGTCGGAGCCGGCATAGACCGCCACCTCCCCTTCGGTCGAGACGAAGACGCAGAGATCGGAAAGGCCGTCGCCGCTTTCAAGCGACCAGGAAAAGCCCGTCAGCAGCGAGCCGCCCTTCTTCATCACGCCGCCCAGCGGAAACAGCGCCGCCGCCCCGCCGATCACGTTCACCGGCAGATAATAGGCGTCGAGCGTGGCATTCTTCAAAAAGAACTGCCGGTTCTTGAACAGCCAGCCGTAGTTGAGCTGCGCCATGGTGGTCGCGTCGGGAAAGGTGATCGCCGGCGTCGTCGCCCAGGTGCTGCCGTTGTACACCCGGCGCTGATCGGCGCCGTTGAGGCAGATGAGGAAAGAGTTGCCCGCATTGGTGTGCTGGAAGGTGCACCAGTCTCCACCCGAAAGTCCGCTGACGGCGGCTGCCGTTGTCGCGGGCGGTGCAGCCGGCGAGGTCATGTCGTAGATTGCCGTATCCGTCGCCATGAAGAGCTTCTCCGTGGCGCCGTATTTGTATTTGAAGGCGCTGCGGATCGTGCCGCCGTCGGCCACCCGCCCCCGCTTCTGCGAACCGCCACGAATGCGGCAGCCGACGAGCGTCGGGAAGAAGTTGCGCAGGACACTCGCCGATCCTGGCTGCTGTGCCGCCATGTCAGCCGTCGTCACCAGCCCGTTTTTCGGCGCCGGGAAGGTGATCGGCTGCGAGGTCTGCTGCTGCCCGATGCTGGTTGCGCCGCGATTGCTCTGGCCGACGCGTCCAGGCCTTAGGTCCACTCTCATGATGCCCCCCGGTCGGCGTTGAGTTCCTGCAGCAGATCCGCCTCGAACTCGGCGAGACTGTCGTCGAAGGGCAAACCCTTCTGCCGCTTCCAGCGCCACAGAATGCCCTTGCCCAGCAGCCGCTCGGGAAACAGGGTCCGGTCGTCATCCGCCTGAAGCGTGTCGCGCTCCTCGAAGGGGTCGCCCAGCACCCAGTTCTTCGAGACGTAGTCAATGACGGCTCCAACGCCCGCTGACGCTGGCGAAAACAGCATCTGGTTGTCCCGCAGGCAGAAATAGGGCTGCGCCGAAGCGGTGCTCGTGGCGACCGCCCATTGCGAGCTGTTGGTGATCGGGCGAAAGAAGCCGCCGGATGCGGTGCGCACGGCGCCGCCCGGCGTCAGCCGTTGGCAGTCCGCCGGCAGGGTCAGCGGCGAGAGGATCGCCACATGCTGCTTCAGCAGGTGGCGCCAGTCGCCGCGGCGGGCAATCTCCTCGCCCGCCTCCTGCGCCAGCGCCACCATCGTCTGGGCGTTCGGATCGTTGGAACCGTAGATACTGTCGAAACGGTCGAGCGAAACGATATCGCAGACCTCGTTGATTGCCGAAAGCAAGGTCATGGCGTCACCCCTGCGACCGTCATTTGCGCGTCGCCCCAACGGGCGCGCTCGTCGGCCACACCGAGCCCCGCGAGCGCCGACATTTTCAGCTGTTGTGCCGCTCCCGCCTTGCCGGCGTCGCGCTCCCAGATGGCGATCTCCTCGACCAGCCCGTAGAGATATACGTCCGGCGCCCTTTCGAGCAGCCAGTTGAAGGGGTTCTCCGCCGTCAGCGGAGGGATCTTGCGATAATAGGTCATGGTGAGACCGTAGCTTCCCGCTGGGAACGGCTTGATCCTGTTGCCGACGATCGCATAGCCGAGTGGCCCGCAGGCTCCGGCAAGATTGCTCTCGGCCAGTTGTTGCAAGGCCATGGCACGGATCGGCCGGCCGCTCGCGCTCAGCACTTGTCGCGCCTCGATAAAATCCGCCGGCATGGGCGCATCGCCTTCGACGACGGTGATCGCCGCCGTCGTTTCCATATCGCTCACGCGCAGCATCCGGTTGAGCTTCAGCTCGGCAAGGCCGATGAAACGAGGAAAGAGATGGGCGATGTCGTTACGGCCGCTGTATTCTCCGGCATCGACAAGCAATGCGGCATAGTCTGCAATGCTCATAGCCAGCCCTCCTTGGTGCGCCAGGCACGGTTATCGCCGTCGTTGAGGAAGCGTTTGACGAAGCGGTCGTCGCCTTCCGAATGCGCCTCCACCAGGCCAGAGGCATGCGCAATATTGAGCGGTACCGAGGCGACGCGGTGCCAGTCGCCGCGCCAGGCCTTCTCGGCGCTGTTGCGCACGTCCCGGTTTTCGCTGAGCAGATTGTCGACGGGATAATCGACGCGATAGACGTCCTTTTCTCCGTCGAAGAGGTGCCAGACCGAGCGGCCCGTCATCCGGTCATGATCGTAGAGCGTCCAGGCTCCATCGCGGATCAGCATCGCTCACTCTCCCGGCAAGGGATCGGCGCGCTCGGCCTTGCCGGCGGCAATCAGCGCCTTCGCCTCCTCCAGGCCGAGCGATACGACGGCCCCGGCCGCTGTTCGCTCGCCATCCTGAAACCAGACATCGTAGACGAGGCGGACAGGCACCGATTTCTTTGCTTCGGTCATCGATTTCTCCATGAAAAAAGGCGACTCCGAAGAACCGCCTTGCCAATGATCTTTCGTTTTTTGAGCCGCGCTGCGGCGGCCGTGGGAGCCTCGCGTGCACCACCCAACTCTTGACTGCCGATGGGCTATGTTTGTCTTGCGCCTTCAGAGCCGCCAATTGCTCCGCGCGAGACCCAGTCGGTGGGCATTGGCCAAGCACATCGCCTGGCGACTGCTTCATGCCGAAAGAGACACCGGTCCCGGCGACTCCTCGTCGGCGGTGAGCGCCGTCGTGCAGCCGACGAATCCGTCCGCAAGCCTTCGTCCGACCCGTCACTTCCAATGGGCTGGTCGTGACGAAGCTCGGCCCCTGTAAGGGCCCGTTCGAGCCAATCGCCTGCGGCATCCTTCAGGGCTGCGGCCTATTGCAGAGATCTATCGCCCAAAATCCGAAACGTCTTCATCGCCGACGCGACGAAGAGATTGAACTTATCGGCGAGTGCCGTATTGATGTCTCGAGACAGGAACAGGTCGTAAACCGAAGGCAAGTCCTCGACGCCGGCGGCTCCAGCCCCGGCAATGCGACAACCAAGCCGTGTTCCAGGAAAATCAGGGGTATCGGATGCGGTTACCGCGAACGCGCCGGCACGTGGGTTTGCTGCAAGTGCGTCACTGCGGGCCGTTTCCAGCGCGCGCTCGACGTCGTCAGGCTGTTCAGACGCATAAAATCCCCACGCGTAGTCGCTCTTTCCCGGCAAAGCCTGCTGCGCGTAACCGGTGATGTGAAGTCCATAAGCCTCGACTGGCTCAGAGAACTTGACAAAGGAAGTCCGCGCCTCATCGTATCGAGAAGGTTGTATGGCGAAGCCACGATATCCGCCCTCTTGAAAACGGCCTTCTCCTCATCGAGGATCTTGAAGAATTGGGCGTCACACGCAAACAACGCAGCCAGCACCCTCTCGGCGCTTTCCGGCGGCATCGTACATTCCGGCGCTACATTGCCGCTTCGTTCGCAGATTCCCACGCGACTCATGTCTTCAAACGAATACGGATCGATCGTCGCGAACAACCAGCGCAACCAACACGACAACCAAGCTGAAGAGCGCGACAAAGGTGTAAACCATTGCCTTTAGCCACTTTTTCCTGCCTCCTCCTCGCTTGCGGAAACATAACCAGATGCCCGTCCATTAGAACATTTCATGAACGAACGCAAGGTTGAGATCGCACTGTCTCTGCAACTTTCGCGAATAGCTAGTCACCCCATGACGACATTGATGATCACGCCCTTGTCGGCGTCGCCGATCTTGGCCACGGCCTTGTCCTCCTGGATGTTGCGCAACCAGAGGAAGGAGAGCATGTCGGTGTCGAGGAAGAAGGCGTTGCGCGCCAGTTTCGCATTGCCCGCCTGCACCCGGTTCGGGTGGATCATAACCATGCCGAACGGGCCTTCGTAATAGTCGGCGGTGGCGACGATCGTGTCGCGTTCGCCGCCCTGCGAGACGGCATAGCGGAACGGCGCCACATTGGCGTCGGACATGAAGGTGACGAAGACCGATTTGACGTAGGGCGAGACCGAGACGTGGCGGAAATTGGCGCCGTTCTGGTAGCCCGTCTGCATCACCTGGTCGAGGATCGCCTTGGTGAAGGGGCGCTGCGCGCCGTCGGTCGGCGACAGCGCAAACCGCTTCGGCCTAAGCGTATCCCTGGTCATGGGTTCCCGTGTTCGTTCCGAAAGAGGTCGGCCGGCATCGGCGGCGTCTTGTCGGAAGCAAGAGGCGTGGTGCAACCAATGAAACCGTCAGCGAAGCCGAGTGCCTCAGAGGGAGTATAGCCGGTTGCTTCGGCTGCCAGGTCAAGCGACCAGCCTTCGTTCCGGGCATAGCTGCTTCCCGTACGGTTCTCCGCGACACGAATAAGTTCGTATTCACCACCCGACGTTTGGAACCCCCAGATCAGCTTTGGCTGGCCGGCGACATCAACGCGCTGCTGAAGGTACCCGGTCAGCATGAAGCCCGAGGCATAGACCGGCTTTTCGAAGGCGACGCGCATCGGTGCGTGCGCCGCATCTCCATCCTTGCGGTATGGGCCGGCAGCTTCCTTGAACGCCACCGTCCCGAAGGCGTACTTCTCCTCGCTCAGCGCCTCGAAGAAATCCGGCCGACATTGCAACAACGCATTGATCAACCTGTTGCCGCGGCTCACTGGTGGCGGCCCAAGTTCGGCCCAGCCGAAAGTCTCGGCACCATCCGGCAGGCGAAAGTCCTTCGTTTCGCCTACGTCGGGTGCGCAGGTTACTATCGCCTGCTCATCGGGATCAAAGTAAGAATCGAACGTCAGATGCTGAGAGACGGGACTGGCGCCTACATCCTGCGCATTCAACGTCCAGGCGCCGGCGTCCTCAAATCTCACACCGTATTGAGTCGCCAGCGCACGAGCGGCCTCGTCGGGCGTCGCGGCAACCTGGAAGGCCCAGGCAAAGCGCGTCGGTTCGCCCGCCTGAACCGACTTTCGTTGAAAGAAGCGCACGATGCTGAGGCCGCCAATCTCGACCGGGCGCTCGAAAGTCACAGTCTCGTTGTCGGTGTTCGCGGCTTCGGGAATGTGAGGCGTGTTGTCCGGGCTCTCCCAAGGCTCGATCCGGACCCGCGGAAAGATATGTCTTTCGGCTTTGAGCACCTCGAAGAAAGAGAGCTTGCAGGCGACGAACGCGTCAAGAACCCTGTTGGACTTGGCGGCTGGTGATTTCACCGGCGGAAACAGATCCTCCGCCGCCGGGAGGCGCTTCCTGCCGGTTTCCTCGTCGGTCGCCAGTTCCGCCATTCGATCCTTGGATGCATCACACATCACGAGTGCTTTTGAGGGGCCGCCCGCCTGGCGAACGACGAGTTTCCGGTAGCTATCCTCCGGCGCAACCGATGCATCGCCCCTTCGAGCCGGCTCGGTGTCGAGCTTCAGTTCGAAAGCACCACCATCCTGTGCAACGAACCTCTCGCCGGGCAACATTCCCTCGATGGCATTGACCACCTCCGGCAAATTCCGTTTGACCTCGAAACCCCAGGCGAAGTGCGGAACGGCGATACCGACGGCCTCGAATTGCACATATGCGCTCAACGGCAGTCCACCGGCGTCGACAGGCGCCGCGAACTCGATGGTTTGCCCAGTCACGCCGTCCGAACCGTCCCAATCATAGGGCCTGATCACTGCTGCGCCGAAGTTCGCCCTGTCACTGGCAAGAAGCGAAAAGATGTCCGCTTTGCACGCCAGGAACGCGCCAAACACCCTTCCCGGATCGACCCGATCAGCCGTCGCTGCAGGCGTCGCAAGTACGAGCAGATAAAGGGCCGCGCAAAGACACTTGACGCTCATGGGCACCATCGGGAACCTGCATATTTTGTCGAACATTACGATTTCGCCACCAGAAACAGCGTGGAAGGGTCGGGCTCTGCTCCATCGGCCGGCGTGGCACAGGTGAGGAGCCCATCAGCGATTTTGAAGGAGGACGATGGCGCATAGCCCGTATCCTCGGTCGTCAGATCGAGTTCCCAACGGTCGCCCTCGACCGGCTGGGCGCCAGTGCGCAATCGGAGAACCTTGGCAAGCTGGTCTCGCCCACTTCTCGTCTGAAAGCCGAAGGTCAACTGCCGCTTGCGATCCACCACGTCGGCCCGCTGGGTATAGCCGGTAACGGCGATACCCCAGACTTCTATCGGCGCGGGAAACACAACGATGGTGGCTGCACTCGACGGGGTTTTGCGCTTTGATTGGCTTGCTGCCGGCATGATCGAGGACCGCCGCTCGAAGACTTCCGACTCCCCGAATGACGCCCTTTCCTCCTTGAGTCGGGTGAAGAACTCCGGCCCGCAAGCAAGAAGCGCCTTCATCAGACCGTCGGTGTCCTTGAGAGGCGGCACCCCGATCTCGGGCCTCCCAAAAACCTCTACGGCCTCGGGCATCCGGAAATCGCCGATGTCCTTTGCCTCGAGTTCGCAGGTGATCGTCGTCGTCCCGCCATCATATCCGGCGATTTTGAGCAGGGTGGATATCCCGCCTTGTTCCTCCGGCCCCACTTCCGGGGCCACGCCCCAGGCCCCCATGATCCATGGCCTGACCAGCTCCACGCCGTAACGCTCCTCCACACGCTGCCTCACGTCGGTCAGTGATTCATCCACCTGGAAAGCCCAGCGATAGTTGTCCGGCTTGCCGGCAATGACCTCTCGTCGCTGAAAAAAGCGCAGAAGGTGGAAGCCATCGGCGTCGACCGGTTGCCCGAACGTCACGGCCGACCAGTATTGGCTTTGTGCGTCCGCTCCGTGCAGCGCGTTTTCTGGATCATCGAACACCTGGATCTGGACCGGCCCGAACACCTGACGCTCAGTCTTCAGCAGCGTAAAGAAATCAGGCTTGCATGCACGCAAAGCGTCAAACACCCGTTTTGCACCGGCGGATGATGCTTGCGAAGACGCGGCCGGGATCGCAGAACTCAAGACAAACAACACCGCTAGGGCCGACACGCACCACCTGAACACGATCCCTCCTCGGCCAATGCCGAACGCTGTTTATGAATGCAAAGTCGTGAATGAATGCGGGCCCGATTGTCAGCGCGCCGACGGATTCGACCGGCACGCTCATCCCTTTTCTCACTCGCAAAACTTGTAGAACATTCAGAGAACAAACGCAAGGGATTGCTCAGCAGAAATCGTACGTCTCGCCAGGCACAACCTAGCCGGCACCGTGCCTACAGCGATAAGCTCGGCGACGGAAGCGGACTCATTCGAACCAATCGCTTGCTGCATCCTTCAGCCGCCGCGCCTCTGATACCGCTTAGCGCCTCCAGGGCGGACCTGAGTTAGGATTGTGCATTGGAACGGGCGTCTCGACAGCGTAATCCGGAAGCTCCAGCGCTCTCCGCGCAAACTCTTGGCGCTCTCCAAGCTTCATTTTGGCGGAATTGGGACGCTCGTATTTGTCGGCAACGACGTACGTGGCGTGGTCGATGTCCTTGGCAGACGACAACGGCTTCCGCACACCCTGCTCACCGTTCAAAAGCTCGTGCTTTATGAAGCCGTAATTTGCCTCATAGGACTCGGGCGGCAGTCCTTGCTCTTTCGCCCAGTTGAAGAAAGCTTCCCTGCGATCGTCCCATTGCGGATAGCCGTAGGCATTTCCGCCTACCCGGCCATTCTGCCACAGGTTGCCGAAAACACGACCAAAGCCACCGCTCTCATGGTCGAAGTTTCCAACGAAGGCTGCGGCGTCCTGTTCGGTCATCATCAGATCCCGCTGAAGATCTCGCTTCAGACGCAACGCGATGTTGTCCGAGAGCTTGTCATGCGGCGTAATCGCATTGAGACGGTCCGCAGACACCTGAGGTTCTTTGCCGAACCGGGTTGTATCCGTCAGCGTGCCGCGAAAGTGCATCGGCGCCTTGCGCAAATCGCCACCCATGAGGTCACCCGTCCGGGGGGGCCGGAACTGTGCCCCCTCGCCGCGCGGCGCCTTCGCATCCGCGATTGGCGTGCTGCTCGTCAACGTCGGGTTCTCGTCAAAATACTTGATCGCCTCTCGAACGGATTGAATTCTGACGGGTAGCCCCATTGAATTCAGCGGTTTGTCTTGCTTGGCCAAAATACACCTCTCCTGGGTCGGTTTCGTTTACGCTTGCCGCTACTTGCTCAGGCGTACCGCCGGCGAACGAGAGCGGCTCCTTGAAGCCGCTCAAGCAGCGCTGCGGTCAGGTCCTAATCTGACTCAGCTCGCAGCACTCAGCCCGAAGAGGTCGGCCGCAACGCCGAGGCCCTTTTCGTTGTGCACCTTCAGCGTGCCCTCGCCGATGATCACGCCCTTGTCGGCGTCGCCGGTCTTGGCCACGGCCTTGTCCTCCTGGATGTTGCGCAGCCAGAGGAAGGAGAGCATGTCGGTATCGAGGAAGAAGGCGTTGCGCGCCAGTTTCGCATTGCCCGCCTGCACGCGGTTCGGGTGGATCATCACGGTGCCGAACGGGCCTTCGTAATAGTCGGCGGTGGCCACGATCGTGTTGCGCTCGCCGCCCTGCGAGACGGCATAGCGGAACGGCGCCACATTGGCGTCCGACATGAAGGTGACGAAGACCGATTTGACGTAGGGCGAGACCGAGACATGGCGGAAATTGGCGCCGTTCTGGTAGCCGGTCTGCATCACCTGGTCGAGGATCGCCTTGGTGAAGGGGCGCTGCGCGCCGTCGGTCGGCGCCACCGTCAGCCCCGTCGTCGGGTTGAAGCCGCCATTGGCGCCGCCTGCGCCGCGCGAAACGTTGGTGGTGAGCCAGGTCGGCAGCGAGCCGAACTCACGGGTCGCGCCCGAGACCGAAGCATTGGTGTCGGCGATCGCGTATTCGAGGTCCTTGCGGATCTCCACGCCTTTCTTCAGCTTCTGGTATTTGCGCTTCTGCACGTTGCCGGCTTCCGCCACCACCTCCTGGGTCGCGGAGATGATCCAGTCCTTGCGCAGAATCTGGGTGTAGTTGCCGAGCCTGGTCGGCGCGATGATCGTGCCGAAGGTGTATTCGTCGCCCTCCTGGCGGATGTTCTCACCGGGGGCGGCCAGTTCGTCGGTCTCCCATTCCGGGTGGTGCGTGTTGCACTTGCCCTTTTCGATCAGCGAATAGATCGGCGTATCCTCGGGCGTGATGCGGGAAACGACGTCGGAAAGCTCCTCGCGGTTGCCCACGGCCTGCGAAGTCGTGAAGGTGTTTGCTACGACAGCCATGATAGTGTCCTTGATTGTTTGAGAGAGGTCGGCACCGCCCATGTCAGAAAAGACGCGCGCGCTGCCATCAAAATGTTGATCGGAGATTTTCGAGCAGGACCGCTCCACCGAAACCACGTGAAAACAAAGAGATGAAGCGGTTTCCGGACTCTATTTGTGATGGACTTGCGACATGCCGCCCGCCGCGCTCAGTCGAAATCGACGCCCATCGCGTCGCGGATCGAGCCACTCTTCGCGAGCCGCTTCATCGCTTCCCGGCTCCGTCCCGGCGCCTGCTCTGCCTTGCCGGCCGGCCTTGGCCGCGCCACCGGCGCCGGCGCTCGGGCAAGCTTGCTCATCGCCCGCTTCTTTGCCTGCTCGGCGGCAAGGCCGAGGCGGGCATAATGCGCCAGCTTGAACAGGCGGTGGTCGGTGACCTCGCGCACTTCGGCTTCGGAAAAGCCGAGCGCTTCGGCCACGTCGAAGGCGCCGGCAAAGAAGGAAAGCCGCCCCTCGTCATCGGCCGTTTCGGGAAAGGCTTCGATCAGCTTCAAGTTTTCCGCTTCGAGCTGCTCGTCGCTAGCTGCTTGCGAAAGCGCGCCCATCACCATTGCCGGCGCCTCGGCGATCGAAAGGATCTCGTCGATGCGGTCGAGCCCCGCCTGGTGCAGCGCCCATTGCCGGCGATAGCCGTCCGGGTCGAGTGCGGCCATATGTTCCGGCGGTTCCGGCGGGATCTCGCTGGCGATGAGATGGGCAAAGGCATTGGCCGATTGCGCCACGCGGCTTGCCATGCCTTCCAGCGCCCGCCCGCGATTGGCGATGTCCTGCGTCTTGTGGCGGTAGTCGCGGTCGCGCATATAGCCGAGCTTCAGCTCGGAAAACGGCACTTCCTCGCCGCCCTTGAGGACAACAAGAAAATCCTCGGCTTCGTTGGCCGCCGCGTCCTCGTCAGGCTCGGCCGGCTCGTCGTCGGGGTGTTCGGGATCGTCGTGGCCCTCGCCACGGATCTCTGTCGCTCCGTACTCGCTTGCCCCTCCCTGCTCCGGGTTGGCCTCGCCTTCAGGCTCCCAGAAATCGAGATCGGCATCGTCAAGCCCGGTCGCGGGGTCAACGGTTTTGCTCCCGCCAAAAGGCAGGTTGGCACTATCGTTCGTCATGGCGTGACCTTTTTGGAGAAGCAATTCCAGGAAAAGTGTGAAGCGGTTTTCCGTCCGGAATTGCGTTTCTTTTTACAGATGCATTGGGCCGGACAGGCATCTGCCTGAAACGGCCCCATGAAAGCGCTTGCCCGTCAGGCGGGTGCGCCCTTGCCGTCAGCCTTGGCTTGCTCCGTCAGGAACTTGAGCTTGGCGCGGAAGTTTCGGATGGCGCGGGCCTCGGCGGCATAGGCCGCCCGGCCGGCATCGTCGGTAAGGCCGGCATGGATGCAGCCATTGATCGCCGCCCATTCCAGCTCGTTCATGATGTCGTCGAAATAGGGCACGTCGAGAATGGCGCGCGCAGCCGCTGCCCGTTCCTCTGGTTTCATGCTTTTGACCTCGCTTGCTGAGCAGGTCGTTCCGACCAAAATTTTGCGTCGAACGTTGCCTTGATTCTGCTTTTGTTCTGCGCTACCGCTGTGCGAACCGGAGCGACATGCCACTCTAGGTCACATTCGCAATGACCAAACGAACATGCCTTCCCAGCCGTTTCGGCATCAAGCGCCTCGGTCCGGATGCCGGTCCCGGCGCAAGGCTTGATCGGAGCGGATGGCCGGCACCAGTCACAGACGTGCGCGTCTATCGAACGAGGAACCCATGAGAAGACTATCAAGTTTGGTGTTGTCAGCCCTGCTCCTCGCCGCCGCGGTTTTGCCCGCATCGGCAGCCGGCCAGTTCGGCGAGCCGCGCTACCTCGTCAAGGCGTTCCTGCTCAAGGCCGACAAGACCTTCGATCACGCGACGAACTGGTGCGGCAATGAAAGCGTCTGCACCTTCACGGTCGGCGATTACGAGGTTGGCTTGGACTTGTTCATGAGCGGCAAAAGCTACCGCCTGCGTGTCGCATCCTGGGATGGCGACAATCCCTGTTGCTATTTCGCGAATGGAAGCGACGAGACCTCCGTCGCAAGCGTCCGCCCTCATGCCGAAGTGCTCTACTACAAGACAGGCGCCGGCCGTTCGAAACTCGGCACACTCTACATCGCGCTCGAAAGCCTCAAATAGCCAGAACGACCGCTCACTCTCTCCATGTGTCGAGCGCTGTCCTCATTGAAATGGGCCGAGCCCGAGTTGGATTGTTCCAAGGAGCGTCCTCCTCGCTTCGGAGCTGCGGTTCGTTCCTGTAAGGATCCTCGTAGAAGCCCTTGCGTTCCTTCTCGGCCAGCAACTCCTGCATCGATTGGATCGACGAAACGATATCCTTCAGAGCGGCCATCCCGTCGTCGTTCGAAACTTGGGACTGCAGGGTGTTGAGCTCGGTCTTTACGCCCTCAAGATTTCCCTGCATTCCACTCAGGCCCTTCCGTGGCCTGGCGCTGTAGGTTCCGTCACCACGCTCAGACAGGTTACCCAGAGATTTCCGCAGCCCTTCTGCCGTGTATGCCGACGGGCCCTCAAGAGCACCGCGCAAAAGGTCGTCGGCATAGGCCCTCGCATCCTCGGGGCTTAGATATCCCGCGCCGCGGCTTGGCAGATTGCGCTTGTCAACAGCTCCGGAGCCGGGCTTCGCACGGCGCGGAAAAATGAAGTCTTCCATGGTATTGTCCTTTCGAAATGTTCGTTGCAGCCTAGGGATTGCGAGCGTTCTCGCGTGCGACGCGGCCAGTCTGAATTGGCTACCCCCGCGGAACGTGCCAAATGTGATGGGGCTTTATTCTGCTTTTATTCCGCGCTACCCATGTGCGAAAGCACGATGGTGAACGCCACTTTACCGCGTGTCGAAGTTTTGTTTGCCTTCGCCGTTATCTCGGTGGCATCGGTTTGACATCTAGGGGATTTGCAGCATGAAGAAAGTCGGAGTTGCCCTGGACGCCATCGCTGGGATCGTCCTCGACATTCTCGATGTCATCGTCGTCGGCTTTCTGCTGCATCGTGTGGCACGCGTCCTCGTACCGCTCTTCAGCTTCGGCAAGATTCAGGTCGAGGATCTCTACGCAGCCGGCACCGGCTTCAATTGGCTCGGCTTGAAGCACCAGGAGGACGGCCGCTACCTGCTCAGTTCGGGCATGAGCACACTCTTCGCCGCACTTTTCTGGGTTCTGTGCCTGGTCGCTTACCTCACCATCACCCGTGGGTTCTAGCCGCGAATCTCGGCCCCAGTCGGCCGTTCAGGCCCGTCGACAGCTCACCCTCAACGTGCAATCGTCACACTTCGCCGTGCCGCCAGAGGTACATCCAATGCCCGAAAAGTCTAAGAAGTTTGAAACCTTCCGTGCCGTGATCGGGCTCGCCTTGGTCATACTGGTTTCGAACGTAGTGGATCACGTTCTTCCGGACTCGTCGTTCTGGGTCCAGCTGGCTGTCGGCCTTGCGGTCATCGTGCCGCTTGGCTTTGCGCTTGATGCGCTACTTACCTTTGGTTACAAAACTTGGCGACGTGGGTAGAAGGCACCCGACCGCGAACCGCAGCACCTTGCGTCGTCGCGTACTCGTCGCCACGCCAAATGTATCGGCTCGGTGCTACTTGCCCACCCGCCTGGTGCATCGGTTCTCTTGGCTGATGCAGGCGATCTCCGCCGTCGAGCATTCGGCAACACCGTTGACGACCGCGCAGTGCGAGCACTGGTCGGTGAATTCCAGGCAATCCGGATTGGCCTTGATGAAGTCCTGCAAACTGGAATTCTCGGTCTGTCGCGGCTCGGGAGCGGCATTCGCAACGGGAGTATCGGCCGCGCGAGCGGCGGTCATCCCCGCGATGGCGAGCGCCATGCAAAGCGCGACACGAATGCTGGATTGCCTCATCCCCTGCTCCTCCTCAGCGCACATCCGCACGCGCCGTGAAACGGCTCTCGGCCGGAACTGCGCACTGTCAGAGCGTGCCGTCACAACAGCCGCCGTGCAATCGACCGCCCGCCGCCCTCATCCCAGTTCGTTGCGGATCGCCCGCATGAACACCTTGGCGCCGATGCCGATCAGATCGTCTGGAAAGTCATAGTCCGGATTGTGCAGTCGCGCATGGTTCTCGCCGGCGCCAAGGAAGAACATCGCCGCTGGCGCCACGCGCCCGAAAAGCCCGAAATCCTCCGACCCCTTCATCGGCAGCACGCCCTCGCCGTGATCGTGGCTGACGCCCTCTTCGTCCATCGCGCGTTCGAGCGCGGTCACAGCCGCTTCCGCGTTGCTGCACTGGTGGAATACGTCCTCGTAGCCGATCGTCACCTTCAGTCCGGCAGCCTCCGCCTCCCTGGCGACCAACGCCTCGGCGCGGGCCACGAGATCGGCCATGCGCTCGTCGGTCAGTGTCCTGAGCGTCGCCCAGATCTCGGCATAGCCGGGGCTGATGCCGAAGGCCGCCTCGCCGAGCCGCGCATGCGTCACCGTGACCAGCGTATAGGTCTCGTCGAGCGGCCCGTTGTTGCCGAGCGCCGTCAGCCCGGAAAGCAGAGCGGCCATCGCAAAGGTCGGCGCAATGCCATCCTCCGGCGTCGAGGCATGCGCCGTCTTGCCGGACAGCGAAATCCGCATGCCGCGCGAGGCGCAATTGACCGGCCCTGTGCGAAGGGCCGCATGGCCAAAGCGTAATCCCGGAAAATTGTGCAGCGAGAAGACCAGATCCGGCTTGATGTCAGCAAATTTCGGGTCGGCAAGCACGGCCGCAGCACCCGCGCCGTTCTCCTCCGCCGGCTGGAACATCAGGATCGCCCGGCCTCTCGCCGGGCGCTCGCACCCAAGCCCTTTGGCCAGCGCCATCAGGATCGTCATATGCCCATCATGGCCGCAGAGATGCCCCTTGCCCTTGATCTGCGAGCGATGGCCGATCTCCGAGATCTCCTCGATCGGCAACCCGTCGAGCTCGGCCCGCACCATCACAGTCGGCCCTGGCTCTCGGCCCTCATAGATCGCCGCCACTCCGTGCCCGCCAAGACCTGTCATCACCGCATCCGGCTTCGTCTCGGCCAACGCCTTGACGATCGTATCCGCCGTCTCCCGCTCCTCGCCCGACACCTCCGGCCGCCGGTGCAGGTCGCGCCGAAAGGCGGTGAGTGCCTCGAGTTCACGATCGATCAGAAACATTACGCCCCTCCGCTATGCAACTCCCTGCTCATAGCAGGTGTCGGAGGGTGTCGCCAATCGGGCCGACGCGTGTTCTTGTGCGCTGTATTCAGCACCGTGCCGCCGGCCATTTCGGCCAGGTAGCGCTTCAGCGACCGTTCCGCTGGATTTCTGGAAGCTTCAGCTCGCGTTCCATCTCGAGCTTGCGCCGCGCGGTCTCGCTCTCCATGCACGCCTTCTCGGCGGCAAGCTGCGCTGCCATCTGCGGGCGCTGCATGCCCACGTCCGGCTGTTGCTGCGGCTGCGCCGCCTGCATCCGCTTCTGGATTGCGCAGATGCCGATCCATAACGACCGGCCAGAAGTCAAGCTTCGCCCTCCGACACCAGTTTCCTTGCGGCGTCCATTCTTCTGACAACCGGTTCAAGCAAACTGTAAGCGATCAGAAACATAATATATTGTGGCCCGAGCAGACCCACCAGAAACGTGATCTGTACCGCCTCCCAAAAGGCATTGAGGTTGTCTGCCCGGAGAAAAACCACGGAGTAGCCAATCGGAATAATCATCGACGGCAGTGCCGCCAACGTGATGTACACAAGGCGCTTCCAGAGGCGCACCGCCGGGAGGGGAACGAAAGCAAAAATGTAGAGAAGCGAAACGGAAGTCGCCGCCGAAAACGTGAAGAAGCGTTGGTAGGCCCAAGCCGCAAATGCCAGCATGACTATATAGCTGAGAACCACACGAACCGCATTGAGGAACGTATAGTGCATGGAAGCCTCGCAAGTGTCAGGCAAGCAGCAGCGCCGCCAGAAGGTTGTCCGTCTAATCTCGCGCTAGATTGCGACGCAATTACGCCTATACAACGCAGTATTGCTGCTACGCAATCCTTGATTGCGACCCTGCCTGAACGATCGCCGACGTGGAGGTCTCCCCCATCTACCTTGCCAGCAATCGCCGGAGGCTCTCCACATCGTTGGCTTCGCCCACATGCTTGTCCATGCGACGAAGCTGCTCGTCAAGCTTCGTTGGCCACATAGTTTGCTCGACCTGACCGAACGGGCCGATGCCCTTGATCGCCTCCGTGACTCCCGTTGTGCAACCGGTATCAATAAGATTGGCGGCTGGCGCACCACCGAGATTGAAGACTCGCTCTTTGATGAGCTCCTCCTCTTCCGGAGTTGTTGCATACCTTCGCACGGTTACGTTAGGTCCGTCGTGCAACTGGTATCGCAGGTAGTCTTCTGGGTTTACTTCCGGCCCGTAAAGAGCACGCCCGCTGCCCATCTCCCTGCTCATGTAGCTGCCGGCAGGGTCGTAGAGTAACCGGTCCTCAGCTTCGCCACCCCTGGGAATGATGAAGAGACCACTGTGCATGTTATCGCCAAGGCCGGGGTAACCGGTCGGATTCGTGTTGGACATGATATAGGTGTCCGCGACCTCCACACCCTTATCGCGCCCGCGTTGCGTGCCCCAGTTCGGCAATCGGCTGTTGGCCTCCTCACCGAAATCGCGTAGTTCCAGCGCAGTCGTCGACCGCGCGCCTGTTTCGTACAGGCCGTCGTCCGGCTCGCCCCCAAAGGCGGCACGACCCGGTTTGACGCCAGAGGCGTCATAACCCCGCTTGTTGATTCTGATCATCCCGGCAGTCCTCCGATATGCGCCGCAGTCGGCGCCGTGCCACCGGCCATTTCGGCCAGGTTCTGCTGACGTTTGAGGTTGAGTTCGGCGTCGATCTGGTAGCGCTTCAGCGCCCCGTTCTGCTGGATCTCCGCAAGCTTCAGTTCGCGCTCCATATCGAGCTTCCGCCGTGCGGTCTCGCTCTCCATGCGCGCCTTCTCGGCGGCAAGCTGCGCCTCCATCTGCAGCCGCTGCATGCCGGCATCCGGCTGTTGCTGCTGCGCCGCCTGCATCCGCTTCTGAATGTCCTCGGGCGTCGGCTTGGTGAAATAGAGGTCGGGCGATTTCAGCCCCGCCGCCTCCACCGTCTTGGCAATGCCGTTGTAGAGGTTGTCGGGCGAGACGTAAGGATTGTCCGGTCCGAGCGTCGTCAGCAGTTTTTCCTGCAACTGCTGGATCATCTGGATCATCAGCATGTCGCGCTCGCGCGTGCCGGCACCGAGCCCGGTATTGACGGTCGCGTCCATGCCGGCGTTCCAGTGGCGTGGGTCGAAGCTCACCCATTTCCCACGCAGCCTTACTGCCCGCGGCCGGTCCTGGTGCTTGATGGTGAGGCCAAGCAGGCCCTTGAACACGCGGCGAAGCCCCTGCGCGAAGGTGCGCACCATCAGCTCCGTCTGGCCGATGCCCGCCTGCTCGACGAGTGCGGTCGCCTTCGCCGTCATGTTCTGCAGCGCATCCGGCGCAAGGCCGCTCGACGCATCGGAAATGCCGGTACGGTCGGTCGCCTCCTGGTCGAGATAGCCGAGCATGGAGAAGGATTCCCGCGCCACGAACGGCACCGCCGTATAGCCGACGGCGCCGCGCACATCGACGCCCTGGCCGACGCGGATCGGCTGTCCGAATTTCGGGTTCAGCACCGATTCCGGGTTCTGGATCACCCCTTCCTGCACGATCGGCTGCTGGTTGTTCTGCCAGTAGAGATTGTCGAGCGTCTGGCGCAGAAGCACGGTCTTCACCCGCTGGATCTCCGCCATGTCGTCGGTGATCGCGTTGCCCTCGCGCTGGTGCGGCCGCCGTTCGGTGATGAGATCGGCAAAGGGCACCTCGTCCCATTCCGCGTCTTCGAGCAGGTTGTCCGCCCCGGTGCCGCCGGCAAAGACCAACCGGCGAAGCTCCGCAATCCCGTCGTCGTCGGTATCCACCTTCACATAGAGCTCGTAGTAGTCCACCTCCTGCAGCGCCGTTGCCGTCTCCTCGCTGTCGCCGAAGATGCCGCGCCTGCGGGCAAATTCCTCGTCCTCGGCATCGGCATTGCCGGCAATGGCAAAGCCCTCGACGAGATCGCGGTCGTAGCCCATGGCGATCAGGTCGGAACGGCGCATCCGCCGCTTGATCCCGGCAATCGGGCTGTCGTCGATCGAGATCGCGTCCGGATGAACGAGGAATTCTTCGAGCGGCACCGCGGCAAGCCGCGTTGCCCCGCGCTCGGCCGTGCGGCGGATCTTCACGGTGAAGACCGGCTGCTCCACCGGCCCGGTCGGCAGCTCGATCCGCTCGACCGATTGCGCCTGTTCCAGCACCTCCACCGTGTCGTCGGCAATGAGCTGCACCAGCGCTGCCTCGTCGAGCCCGCTATGGGTCGAGACCTCGACGCTTTTCTTCTTCTCGTACCACCAGCGGATCACGCCGTTGCCGAGCTTCAGCGCGTCGTGCGCGGCATCCTGCACCGCGTCATAGCCGTCGCTTTCGGGAAAGACGACGTAGTTGATATAGTCGGTCGCCTGCTCCGCGCCCGCCTCGTCGCCCTGGTTGACCGGCTGGTACTCCACCACCCTGTCATTGCCGAGCACGGTGCGGATGAGCGAGGGCAGCACCTTCTTCACCGCCGCGCGCACATCGCGTGAAACCACCTTGGAGCGGTTCGCCTCGGCCGGCACGTCGGCCATCACCCCGTCGTAATATTCCATCGCCCGAACACGCGCCGCCGAGAGCTGATCGCGATAGTCCTCGCAATCCCTGACGAGCTGGCTCACGAGGTCAGTCAGTTCCGGTTTCGTCATCGCTGCCATCAGAGAACCCTTCGATCGGTAAGGGCCCAGGCGGTATGGGCAGCCTGCCTGGGCAAAGCGTTTCGTCGTCAGCGCGTGGGCGCCGGATCGAAAACGTCATCACGTTGTTTTACTGGTGAAATCAGGTGATCTGGATCGTGCCGATCTTGTAGCGCACGCCTTCATCGGCCGTGATCACGACCGCGCTGTTGCCGAGGATCGTCTTATAATTCTGATCCTGGGAATTCGGATCGAACACGCTGATGAAGTGATTGCTATGGTACTCGTTCATGGCCCCGCCGCCGGCGAGGCTCACCATGCGGCGCCCATTCGCCTCGAATTGCGGATTGGCGAGCGTATCCGACACGCAGTAGCAGAAGCCATTCGCCTGCAACCCGGTATAGCCGAACAGAACCCATTTCTGCGTGGGCACATGATAGCGGATGCTCTGGGCCATGCGGCCGTTCTGGTCATACATCGTATAGGGGTTGTAGCCCGCCACCTTGAAGAAGATCTTCGGCTGCTGCGGCGCGATGTTGCCCTGATAGTACTGGTGGTTCACCGTCTCCCACTGGTTGGCATTGCTGTAGAACTGCCAGCCGACCGAAGCGTCGAGGTTCGACGTCCGGATCAGGGCGAAGCCGTTGTCGAGCAGCGTCGTGTTCCCAGGCAGGTTACGGACCTCCACGAAGGCGTAATAATAATTGCCTTCCTGCACGATGTTTGACGGGTGCAGGAACCCGTAGGCCGTGTTGATCGACTGATAGGACCACGGTTCCGGGATCAGCACGCAGCGAACATTGTGGTGGTTCTGGCCGAAATCCCCGGGCTTCGGGATCGTCCAGGCCTGACCGTCATTGGTCGAGCGCACATAGCCGATCCCGTTGACCCAGCGCGTGTTGAACCCATGGGCATGGGAATTGAAGCCCGGAACCCCACCGATCGTCGTCGACGACTGATAGAATTCGTGGTGCGTCAGACCGACGACCAGAGAGCCGCGCGCAAAGGGCGACACGATCCAGTGGCGGTTGGCATAGTGCCCTTCAACGGTGTCGCGGGGCGAATCCCAGTGCCGGCCCGCATTCCAGTTGGTCCAGGTCTGACCGTTGTGCCAGTCGTAGACCACATTGTAGCGATACCCTTCGGAGTGGCCGGTGATGAAGGTCGGCGTCCCGTTGGCATCGCGCCACGGATGCAGCGGGCCATCCACCCAAAGGCCATAGGGCGTGTTGCCGCCCACATAGCCGTGCCATTGGTTCGTGCTGAAATCCATGCATGTCGTATTCCCCGACGTGGTGACGACGCTGGTAACCATCGATTTCTCCTGGCGTTGTGTATTGAAGTGCACTGTGCAGCGACCGCAGCCGGGCTCTGGCACAGTCGGTCCCCGGCCCTGGCGCGCTGGTGCGCTGGTGCGGGAATTTTGTCTTGGAGCGAGCCCTGGAAGGGCCGATCACAAAACCTTCCGGTCGGTAAAAGCCCAGGCGACGTCATTCGCCTTCACCCGGGCAAAGCGTTTCATCATCAGCGCATAGCGGCTCGCCGAAATCACGTCGTCGCGTTCCTTGACGATCCGGCCGTCCTTGCGGTGGTAGAGCCTGAATTCCTCGAACCATTCGCCGCAGGTCGAAAACACCTTGAAGCGCCCGGTCTGCATGCGCTGCAGCATGTCGGAGACACCCGCCTCGACACCGTTGCTGCCGTCGTCGAAGGTCGCGCGCTCCGGCAGCATGGCGAGGCCCTGCCCGCGATATTGCGCCGCAAGCTGCTCGCCCGAGCCCTTGTCGTGCTGCAGCCCGTCATGCGGCCAGGCCCAGGGCAGCCAGGCGCCCCAGGGTTTCAAGCTTGCCGCGTGGATGATCGGCGTCGCCTCGCGCTCGCGGTAACAGCGGGTTACGTAGAAGATATCCGCGTCCCGGTCCCAGGCACAAAGCACCGCGGCAAAGGGGTGGTCCCAGCCGAAATCGAGCCCGCCGATCTGCACCCAATGCCGAGGTATCTCGAAGGGCTCGACGCGGATCTGCTCCTCCGTCACCGGGAAGATCCGGCCCGAGCCGAGCGTCGGCACCCCCTTGGTGCGCGCTTCCTTCTCGTGTGCCGGATAGCTGGCAACGATCTTGGCGCGCTCCTCGGACGTATAGTGCTCGGCATCGTCGATCGTCATCGTCACCACGGTCCGGTCGTCGGAAGGCTCCAGCAGATAGCGGCCGACGACCGCGCTCATGCCCTTCAGCGGCGTGAAGGTCACGGCGACCGAGCCACCCGTCGCATTGGTGCGGGTGATGCCCTCGAAATAGACGTCTTCCGGCGGCTCCTCGTCGAACCAGACATAGTCCACCGTGTTCGCCTGCCATTTCGCCCGGCCCTGCTCATAGGCTTTCAGAAGCAGCGTCGAAGTGCCGCCGCTGGCGTGGCGCACCGTCACGCTGTCGAGCGCGCCGGAGGCGCTGGAACGCCGGGTCCAGCCGGAAAGCGCTGCTTTCGGCAGATAGCCGGTGCCCCAGTCCTCCTCGCTCATCGGCGGGCCGACGAGCAGCCGCTGCACGCCATCGCGCGTCAGCTCGTGCGATTCCGAACCGCCGATCATCGTGATCGGACGGTCGAACCGTCGGCCCGCCCACCATTCGGGATAGTCGCCAGTCAGATGCATCGCCGCTTCCGCGGCACCGGCCAGCGTCTTGCCGAGCTGGTTGCCGGCCATGAACAGCCGCTCGCGAAAGCGGCCGCCGGCGGCATGAAACTCGGTCTGCTTCGCATAGGGCCGGTAATAACGCAGCCTATTCGTGTTCTGCCGCCGCCCGATCTCCATCGCCAGCTCCATCCGCTCCCTGAGCAGCAAGGAAAGGCCTGATGGTCTGGTCGAGCTTGCGGATCCGCTCGAGAAGTTGCTCATCCGTCATCTCGCCGATCTGGTTTGGATTGATGGTGACGTCCTTGGGCATCAGCGCCGCCACGGCTTTGAGGAAATCATGCGGGTTCTTCTCGATCAGCGCATGGATCGCCGCCGCTCCTCGGGATTCCCAGGCCGAAAGCATATCTTCGAGGAAAAGTTCGCCGAGCCTGGTGCGCACCGCCTTGCGGGCGCGTGGCCGGGGGACCGCGCCCGCGCGATCGGCACGCGGCAGAAAGCGCCCCGTCTTCGGGTCCTTGGCAGGTTTGCTCGTCATGGGATTTGCTCCGTTCGGCCAAGGCACCCGCTGCCGGCACGGCGTTGACCGAGATGGCACGGGCCTGACTGTCGGCCAGCGCCCCTGCCTTGGCGCCTGCAGCAGCCCGGCCATTCGACAATCGTCAAGCGCCAGCCTCACGCGCCGCGAAAGGGCGCGCCAGGCGTGACGGCAGCTCACAGAAAATTGCCGGTGTCACGCCCGATGTCACGCCAGCAAACTTGACTTCAGGTTGTATTACGTCATCAATACGTCGCGCCGGATCGCCCTGCCTCGGGCCTTGCCGGCGGAAATGCATGACGGGTGCCGATGCTGCGCAGGCGGCAGCCGGGAAAGAGCCAAAGTAGTTCAATTTTTTAATAGTTTGTCAGTCCGGAAGTCCCGCCGCGGGAACCATGCGATGGATGCAACAGGTGTCAGATGATCCGCAACGCGTTCAGTAAGTTGAAGACCATTTTCGCCCCACGGCCCTCCGCAGCGAATATCTCGCCCAGGTTGCTTGAACTGGCCACCTCGGGCAATGTCGACGCCCAGGCAAAACTCGGCGAAATCTACTTCAACGACGGCAGCGAGGAACACTACGCCGCCTCGCTTCACTGGAACCGGCAGGCGGCCCGCCAGGGCCATCCCGCCGCGCAAGCCCGTCTCGTCACCATCTATCAACGGGGGCTCGGCGTCGAACGCGACCCGAAAGAGGCCTCGCGCTGGCTTCGCGGCATCGGGCAGCCGCGTCCGCGCCCCGAACCTGCCCGCGCCGTTTCCGGCAAGATCGCCAAACAGGAAGCGTGACGAGCGCCGGCCTGTTTTCCACGTAGACCTGCAAAGTAACGATCGGTGATGACCGCACCGTTGCGCCATGTCCCGAGCGCCGCTCGGCCCTGGAATCAAAAAGGCCGCTTCAATGACGAAACGGCCAGCCTGTAATATCCTTAGCCCGTATCCTGACGCTTGGCAAGCCCTCCGGACAAAATTTGTTCTTGTTATGTTCGTTTTCTTGGCCGGCTTCATTTCGGCGGCAGCGCTCGCCCCATCCGCCTCCCCGCGTCATCGATTGGTGATATAGTGGCAATCGGCGCACGACGTCGCCCGATGCCCAGCGGTCTCCCGGATCTCCTGCCAGGGCCGAGCGTGCCGTGTCCGGTTCGATGGTGAGACGGCCAAAGGTCGCTCCCACGACGACGGGAGGGTTCCATGACCCCACGATACCTGATTGTTGTGATTTTCGCGGCGCTTGCCGCGCTCGCCGGCTGCACCACCGACCAGGCCAGTCGCAACACCGCCCCTGCCCCAAGCCAGGGAAGCCAGGGCATGCAAGGCGGCGCCCAGGGCATGAGCCAGGGCGGCGGAAGCTCCGGCTATTAAGCATGTCGCGCAAAAGTGCGCAGCGGTTTTGCGCGATATGCGCAACTTGGACACGGGCCTCGCCCTCGCACAGGCGGCACCGATCGCAAGTTGTCTATGCCCAGCCCGCGCATGACGGAGCGAACCGCCCGGCACCGAGCCTTCCGGCGCGGTTCGCCCCGCCCCGGCGCCGGTTGATTGAACCTCCGGCGCCGAAACGCGTTGAGTAACCATGACGCGCAATCTCGGTGCCGCGCCATTTGTTTGCGCGCATTCTGTGTTAAGCTTCTCCTCGGGAGGAAAATACCATGGAGAATTTCTTCGCACTCGCCGCCATCGTCGTCGGTTCCGCCATCCTGGGGCTCGCGCTTGCCTACGGAATGCGCCGCAAGGACGCGCACCGACCTCCCGAGCACGACGACGCGCGGTTGAAATTCTAACGCCTGTCGCGCAAAAGTCCGCAGACGCCTTTGCGACAACGACATGCGAAATCAAAGACGTGAAGGGCAAGGCGCGAATCCGGAAGATCGCGACGTGCTTCAGACCCGTCCCCGCCGGGCAGCCGTGGCACGCGCAGTCCCTGCGCTGCACCAGGTCCTGATGCCCGCAGGCAAACAGGGCTCACCACTCCCCTGAAATCGGAACCTTTCCCGCCCCCTCGCCTTACTCCTTGACCAAGGATCAGCCGAGGAGATGCGAGGATGAGCAAGCCGCACCCGAAATCGCGGGATCTCAGGCAGACACCGGAAGACGGGCCCGGGCCAGCCGAGCCGGGCAGCGCCCCCATCGGCAAGATTCCGCCCGTACCGGCCGAGCAGATGCCGGAGGGCGACGACCTGCCGCCGGCCGATCAGGGCCGGGTGCCGCCCGTTCCGAGCCGCGACGAGGCCAATATGAAGCCGGATGACGCCTTGCCCGAAGACCGCGAGGAGAAGATCATCGACGACGACCCGGCGCGCGAAAAGACCCGCTTCGACGAGGAACTTCCGAAAAGCAGCCGCTAAAGAGCTTGTCGCGCAAAAGTGCGCAGCGGTTTTGCGGTCACGACATGCGAAATACCAAAGGCTTAAAGCACGGAGCGAGTCTGAAAGATCGCGGCGCGTTTTAAGGCCTCTCGCGCAAGGGCAACGGACTTGCGATCACGGCATGCGGAGCATCAAGCGTAAGGTGCAAAGGGTGATTTAGCCTGCTTGCAAGCCCCAACAAAAAAGCCCGCCGGTCGCGACGACCGGCGGGCCCTTTTCTGAATACTTCGCCTCGATCAATAGGGCGAGTAGCACTGCTGGCGCGGGCCGCCATAGGGCTGATAGCTGTTGTCGTAGGCGCGGTAGGAGCGGTAGCGCGCATAACACCAGTCGACATGACGCTGGCTCACCCCCGGCTCGTACCGGCGCGGCGGAGCGGCAATGGCGCCGCCGATCACGACTCCTGCGCCGAAGGCCGCCAGCGGATACCACCAGCCGTCATAGTGGCGTCGATAGCCGTAGCGCTCGTAGCGATAGCCGCGGTAGCCGTTGTAGTAGCCATAACGGTAGCCGCCATGCCATCCCGGCCGGTAGCCCGGGCGTCCGTACCGACCGTGCCAGCGCGGATGATATCCGCCATGGCCCCAGCCGTGGCCGTTACCATGTCTGTCACGAACCAGTTCGACATCGCTCTTCTGCACCCGCTCGATGGCAACAGCCGGCACGGCGTTCGCCGGCGTGATGCCCGAAAGAGCCGTAACCGCCGCCATTACGACGATGGCAATCTTCTTCATTTCATCACCTGTCCGTTTGGAAACAGGCGCCAGTTTCACGGAATGACGTGAACCTGCAATGAATGCGGAAATTCTAATGTGCAAACTCAACCAGCAGGCGCAGTTGCAGGCGCCTCACGGACGCTGCGCTTGCGTCCCGCGCAGCGTCAGCGCATGCGCGATCAGCGTTTCCACGGCCGCGCCGTAGGAGATGCCGTCGGCCGCAAGCGCCTTGGCGTACATGCTGATATTGGTGAAGCCGGGAATGGTGTTGATCTCGTTGATGACAAGGCTTCCGTCCGGCCGCAGGAAGAAGTCCACCCGCGCCATGCCGGCGCAGGCCAGCGCCCGAAAGGCCCTCTCCGCCATCTCCTGTGCCTGCGCGCTCACCTCCTCGGCCAGGTCCGCCGGCGCCTGCACGATCGCGCCGCCCGCATCGACATATTTGGCGTCGTAGCTGTAGAAACCGTGGCTTTCGGCCGGGATGATCTCGCCCGGCCGCGACACGGTGAGCCCGCTCTTGGCGTCTTCCAGCACCGAGCATTCGATCTCCCGGGCCTGCACGAACTCTTCGATCAGCACCTTGTCGTCGTGGCGAAACGCCTCGTCCAGCGCGGCCTGAAGCCCTTCGAGGCTGTCGACACGGCTGACGCCGACGGACGAACCCTGCCGTGCCGGCTTGACGAAGACCGGCAATCCCAGCGTTTCCAGGATGGTTTCACCGGAATAGCCATCCCCCTGGTGAAGGGCGATGGCGCGAGCGACCGACAGTCCCTCGGCCGCAAGCAGGCGCTTGGCGAGCGCCTTATCCATCGCCACCGCCGAGGCCGCAACGCCGCAGCCGACATAGGCGACATCGGCCGTCTCGGCGTAGCCCTGCACCGTCCCGTCCTCGCCGAACGGCCCGTGCAGCACCGGAAAGATCAGGTCGACGGCCGGCAGCAGCCCTTGTGTTCCGTCGGCGGCAATGGTCACCGCCCGCCCCTTGCCGCCCGGGATCAGCGCAACTTGCGTTCCCGCCGCCGGAATGGCCGGCGGCAGCTCGCCGTTTTCAAGCGCGACGAGCAGCCAGCGCCCGTCCTTGGCAATACCGATCGGCACGATCTCGTAGCGGCTGCGGTCGAGCGCGGCGACGACGTTGCGCGCCGACATCAGCGAAACCTCATGCTCCGCCGAGCGGCCGCCAAACAACACGGCAATACGCAGCTTCCCTGTCATGACATCTTTCCTTCAGAAACGTGGCCAATGCGGATTCGCAAGGAAGCGGTCGAAGATGGCAACAAGACGTCAGGGAAATGTGCTATCGCTGCGACAGGAAAATTTTCTCAAGCACTCGCAACGCCGCCTGCCCCCCAAAGGCGGCGACATGAAATTGGAACGCCAGATCAATTTTGAATAGGAGAAGCTGTCGATGGCCGAGGTCCTGCTCTTCCACCACGCCCAGGGTTTGACCGCGGGCATGCACGCTTTCGCCGACGAACTCCGCGCCGCCGGGCACACGGTGCACCTGCCCGATCTTTTCGAGGGGCGCACCTTCGAGAGCATCGAGGAAGGCGTCGCCTATGTCGGTGAGGTCGGCTTCGACGAGATGCGCGAGCGCGGCGTGCGCCTCGCCGATACGCTTCCCCAAGGTCTCGTCTATGCCGGCTTCTCCTTCGGCGTGCTGCCGGCGCAGAAACTCGCGCAGACCCGGCCCGGCGCCCGTGGCGCCCTGCTCTTCTATTCCTGCATTCCGATCAGCGGCCAGTGGTCCTTCGGCCCCTGGCCGCAACGCGTGCCCGTCCAGATCCACGGCATGGACAACGACCCGATCTTCGTCGGCGAAGGCGACATCGACGCCGCCCGCGAACTCGTCGAAAAGGCCGAGGACGCCGCGCTGTTCCTCTATCCCGGCGACCAGCACTATTTCGCCGACAGCTCGCTGCCCTCCTACGACGCGGAGGCCACCAAGCTGCTGACGCAACGGGTGCTGGCGTTCCTCGACCGAGTCTGAGCAACGAAACCGAAACCGATCCCGTAACCGGCAGCCCCAAAACAAGTCAAAGTGCTGCAGCGACCTTCGTGCGTCCAGCAGGACGCGCGGCGCCATAGGGCGCCTGCGTGATGGCCATCTCGCGGCGGGAGGGACGGCCGAGCGGGCTCGCGCTCGCCACCTACATCGCCCTCGGCATCGGGCTGCACAATCTCGGCGAAGGCCTCGCCATCGGCGCCGCTTTCGCCGCCGGCGCAGCCGGCCTCGGAACCTTCCTCGTGATGGGCTTCCCCCTCCACAACATCACCGAAGGCATTGCCATCGCCGCGCCGATCCTGAAGGCAAGACCGCCCCTCTGGCGGTTCGGCGCCCTGGCCTTGCTGGCGGGCGGACCCGCCGTCCTCGGCATGTGGCTGGGCAGCCTCTCCTACGCCCCGCATTGGTCGGCGCTCGCACGCGCGATCGGGGCCGGCGCAATCCTGCAGGTGATCGTCGAGGTGGCCGCATCGATGGCCCGGAGCCATGAAGGACGCGTGACGGGACTGCTGACCATGCCGGTCATGGCCGGCATGGCCGTCGGCGTCACCTTCATGTACACGACGGCGATGCTGGTGAAGATCTAAAACATGTCGCGCAAAAGTGCGCAGCGGTTTTGCGGTAACGACATGCGAAACATCAAAGGCTTAAAGCGCAACGAGCGAATCTAAAGGATCGCGACGCGCTATGGCCGACGAACAGGGAAGCCGCCCTGCGCGGCCGAACCTCGGCACCGGTGAAAACCCGCCACTTGGTGCCGGAAACGAGATGCCGTTCTCGACCCGAGCATGTGCTCCGAGGCTGCTAAAGCGTTGATAGAAACCATGTTGTAACGAAGAAGCAGAAAGCAATCACCCATGTTGCGGCCAGAACCTTTGCCTCTCGTTTTCTGTGGGTGAAGAAATAACTGAGATACCGCCCCTGCTTGTCCATAATAGGCAGGTCTTTCAATACAATATACCCGATCAGGACAATGAAGAGAGACGCCGGTACAAAGACACTAAATCCGAACACACTCGTAAGAACGCCGTTTGGTCCGACCATTTCTTGCATCCCTGATGCTCTCCGCGGCTCAAGTCGGGGCAGTCGCCTTTGGACCGCGCCGTTCCAGCATATCACTGTTCAGTATCAGGTCGATTAGGGTCAAAACCCAATCAGCCTCTTGAACGTGCTTGGATAGTTCGATTCTAAGGGGCCTCCAAGCTGGATGGAGGCCTCTTTGATGTCGCGCTCGTTATTCTGGTTATCGAACGAAGCCTGGCTGGCGATTGAGCCCCACCTGCCGAAGAACCAGCCGGGCGCCCGGCGAGTTGACGACCGTCGGGTGATTTCGGGCATCATCCATGTGCTCAAGTCCGGCTGCCGATGGTGCGACTGCCCGGCGGATTACGGGCCTTCCACGACGATCTACAACCGGTTCAATCGCTGGTCGCGGCGGGGCTTCTGGACGAAGTTGCTTGATGCCCTGGCTGAGGCGGGCGCAGTCACGAAAAGCACGGCGATCGACAGCACTTACATCAAGGCCCAGCGCTCCGCGTTTGGCGGAAAAGGGGGCGCCGCCGCCAAGCGATCGGTCGTTCTCGCGGCGGCTGGACAACCAAGGTCCATGCCCTGACCGATGTGCTGGGCCGGCCGTATGCTTTGATGCTCACCGCAGGCAATGTCAGCGACGTCAAGGCTGCGCCGGCGTTGCTCGAACGAGCCGGTCCCATGCGGTACCTGCTCGGAGACAAGGGCTACGATGCCAACAGCCTTCGCAAGGCCCTGCGCGAGAACGGTACCAGCCCGGTCATTCCTGGCAGACTCAACCGGAAGCGCACTATCCGCTACGATCAGCAGCGCTACCGGGGCCGCTATCTCATCGAGAACGCTTTCTGCCGGATCAAGGATTTCCGCCGCGTCGCTACCCGCTACGACAAACTCGCTGCCAACTTCCTGTCAGGCGTAGCGCTCGTGACCGCGCTGGCATTCTGGCTGTGATCGAATCTCAGCCCCAGAGTCCCAGCGCTGTAAGGTGGCGAGTTCTTGACGGACGCTGCATTCACCGAATGCACACTCGTCGCTAGCTTCACGCGGTAATGCTGCTGGTGTTCGAATCCGGCCACCGCTCGGACTGAACTTCATCTCAGCGTCACATCGGTCATTCTCTCAGAAATTTCCCATAATCTTCGTCTGACCACCGGATCTAGTCCCTGCGGGGGAATACGTGCAGGATGCGGATGCCCACGAGTTTCACGAAACCGGTCGGGACCGTAATAGCCACCTCCCTCCGCCTGGACCGACGTGGCCGCGTATAGCGAGGGGAGCGCGCCTTGTGATGCGGGCTGGAGCAGGAACCACAAAAGTGACCGCGCCAAACCCGCAAGGCTTCGCCGACCAAGCGTGTTGTGCACGAGTTCGGTCCGCGAGACGCCGGGATGGGCCGCCATGCCCGAAAAGCCCCATCCGGCAGCGCGGCTGCGGCTATCAAGCTCGACGGCGAACATCAAGCATGCGAGCTTCGATTGGCTGTAACCAGCCATTGGGCGATAGTTCTTCTCGAGATTGATGTCGTCAAAATCGATCTGTCCGCCGTTTGCAGCGAGACTTGAAAGCGCGACGACGCGGGCGTCCTTGCCTTTCGAGAGGAGCGACTTCAGACGAGCCGTCAAGGCGAAGTGACCGAGGTAGTTCGTACCGAACTGCAGTTCGAAGCCGTCTCTGGTCTCTTGCCGTTGCGGCGGGAGCATGACGCCGGCGTTGTTCACCAGAAGGTCCAGGCTCTGCTTCTCGTTCTCCATCTGCTTTGCGAATGCGCCAACCGAGGACAGATCTGCCAGATCGAGCTTCCGGAAATGGACAGTCGCACCCGGGACCGCGCGTTCGATGTGGGACACCGCGTCGGCGCCCTTTTGAGGGTCGCGGCCCGCGATGGTCACGTCGCATCCTGCTCGGGCGAGCGCGAGGGACGTCTCCAATCCTAACCCACCGGTTCCGGTCACGATCGCGGTTCGTCCATGCTGATCGGGGATGTCACCGGCGTTCCACTTTGCCATCTTGCGTCCTTTCCTAATTTCCGCACTTGGTGTAAGATAAATATCGCATCGAGTGTAATTTTGCTAGAGGGCCGAGTTGGACAACTCCGGGCGTACAGAGGGCGGTGGCCTGCGGGAGCGGAAAAAGCGCGAGACGAAGAAGCGCATCACGGAGCAGGCCATTGCTCTTTTCCTCAAGCGCGGCATCGATCAGACAACACTCGACGAAATCGCTGCTGCAGCCGGAATCTCGCGCAGAACCTTCTTCTACTACTTCACGTCAAAGGACGAGATTCTGCTGTCCGTCCTAAGTGGGATTGGTGAGCTGCTGACAGATGCGGTGCGAAACGCTCCTGCAGGCTCGACGCCAATAGGCGCAGTATGGGATGCGGTCGTAAGAGTTTGTGACGCTATTCCAGCCAACGATATGATTGAGCTGGACCAACTGATGCGGACCAGCCCGAGCGTGCAGGCGCGCAAGCAGGCATTCTACGTAGAGCAGGAAGGTGAAATCTACGCAGCGCTCAAAGAGCGGTGGCCGGAGCCCGAACGATCAACAGCATTGCGCACCGTCGCGATGATCTCGGTCGGCGCTCTACGAGTAGCAGCAGACATCTTCACCCAGGAGAAGGGCACACGGCCCATGATCGAACTCCTGGACGAAATATTCGGCAGTGCCGCCAAGGAGATTCGCTCTCGTCGATAGCCCGGAATTGCACCCTTACGGCGCCCGCACCGGATCGGATGCCGTGCGCACCGTTAAGCTGATTGAGTCCAGACCCTAGCGACCGCTCGCCTCGGGCCTTTCACCGGGTACCAAGCGTCGGATTTGTACCACCAGAACATCCTTTGTCTGTTCGAATAAGCGCACAAAGAAACATCCAACATCTGGAATTCCGCGCAGAAATTGAAGTATAGTCGACACCAATATCGGCGGGCATAAATTCGGGTTGAAATTACAACTATACTATTTTCAATCTCGAAATTATTTCGGAGCTTCCCTTTGCTCATCTATTCGGACGAAAACCTCGAGGTCATCCATCGCCCGGGCGCCTCGCCTTATCTTTTGATCACCTTCAACGAAATGGAGATCCAGGCAAACGGCAGCCGCTACTGGGGCCAGCGCTTTTGCGAGAAGGCAGACATCGCCGCCCTCGGCTTCATCAGCCGCCGGCCCAACTGGTTTCCGGCCGCAAGCGTGGTCAGGGCGGTCGAGGCCGCGGCACCGATCCTGCGTGCAGCACCCGAGCGTATCCTCTACGGTCATTCCCAGGGTGGCTATGCCGCCCTTCGCTACCGCCGGCGCTTCAATGCCACCACGGCCATCGCCTTCTGCCCGCAGGTCTCGATCGATCCCCAGGCCGTCCCCTTCGATGGCCGCTTCAGCCGCCATTTCGCGCCGGAGCTGCACGGCAATATGGGCATCGCGCCCGATCACGCCGCCGGCCGCGCCTTTCTCTTCTACGATCCGTTCCACGCCGTCGACCGCCGCCATGCGGAGCGGATCGCCGAGTTGCAGGCCGAGACGCACCTCGTGCCCGTGCACATGACCGGCCACGGCACCGTCCGGGCCTTCACCGGCACGGCCCGCGCGCTGTCGCTCATCGAGGCCTGCCGCGCCGACGACCGCGCCGGCCTGCGCACCCTGGCCCGCAGCGCCCGGGTCGACGCGCCCATGCGCCCCTACCAGATCGCCGTCACGGCCATCGCCCGCCACCCGGCCTTGGCCGATCGCCTCCATGCCCGCGTCGGCCATGGCTTCTCGCTGGTGGAGCGGATCAACTTCCTCTATCACCGCGCCAACCGCCACATCCGCGACGGCGAGCTCGCAGCCGCCCGTGGCCTGCTGGAACACACCCTGGCCCTGCGGCCGAACGATCGCGGCATCGCCGGACGCCTCAAGGAACTCGACGCTCGCATCGCCCGCGAACAGAAGCTGGCACTCGCCTCCTGATGGGGGGCTTCCCCGAGTCCTGTCCAGGACAAAAACATCCGGCACCACGAAGCAGCAAACCTTGCCATAAGGCGGTCGGGCCTGCGTTGCGGTCAGATTTTCGGAAGCTGCTCCACGAGCAGGAACAGGGCGATGGCCATCATCGCCGCGCCTGAGACCTGGCTCACCCGACGAGCCGAGCGTCCCCGCCCGCTCCGCATCCCATCGGTGCGGCCGCGACGGCGGGCTGTGCAGACATCGCCGTTGCCGTGCAAATTCTTGGCCCTCCGGTCCTCTTCTCGCCTCCTGTTCATGGAACCATGCCGCAGGTCTTCAAACTGCAGCCGAGCGCCCCGGCAAGCGTGCGAAAGGATGTTTGCGATGAGCAGCATGGACCCGAAAGAATTCATCCTCGCCGGCGTCGTCATGAAGCGCCTGCTCGCCGGCAGCCAGACCAACGGCCAGTTCTGCCTCTTTGAAAATGTCAGCGGCGGCGACACTACTGCATGTTTCCTTTAATCGTAGCCGATTAAAGGACAAAAACATGCAGCACTTCAAAGTGCTACAGCGACCTTAGCGCGTCTCTGATAAGACGCGCGGCGCTGTAGGACACCGATCCATGTGCACGAAGGCGACGATGAAACCGTCTATATGCTCGAGGGCGAAATGACGGCGGTGATCGACGGCACCCCGCACCGGCTGGCCGCCGGCCAGAGCATCTTTCTCGCGCGCGGGGTGCCGCACCAGTTGATCAATATCAGCCGACGGCCGGCGCACTATATTCTGATCGGCACGCCGGCGATCTTCGACCGGTTCCTGGAGGAGGCCGGCCGCGAACTTGCGCCAGGCGAAGCGGCCGAACCGCCGACGCCCGTGGAGCTTGATCGGCTGCGCACAGCATCGTCGAAATTCGGCATCATCCTGCTCTCCGCCTTTCCGGCCAAGGATTGACCGCGCGGTCCGTCGCCGGCGAAGGCGGTTTTTGGTGGGAGGCCAGGCGATGCGACGGCCTCGCCGGCGGGTGCTCAAAGCAAAGCCCTTTTGCGAGCGCTGCCACAATCAACATTTCAATGGTTTCGCTGTCGCGCCAATGCGGAGGCAAACTCACGGTTCCCCAAAGCGGACGAGTTGAAGAACTCCCTCCAGGTACGAGTGAAGATAGAGCACTACCATCCAAGTGTTTTGTCCTTGCATGCCCTGTAGCTCGATTGTTCCATCCATGCCCCAACGAGCATTCGGATCGTTCCGGTCATCGTCGCTGTCATAGACGGGGCGGACGTCCTCCGCGTGGATTATCTTGTTGCTGCATTCTCGAACCGTCTCTGTGATCCGCTCCGGACCTTCGAACACAGTGCCAAAAACAAGCTCAGACTCAATCTTCTTTCGATGTTCTCGATATTCCTCGCCCCCCTCCGATCGTTCCATGGTATCGTCGAAAGTCCGAACAAGGAGAGCCAGCCGTAGGAGCCGTTTTGACAATTCCGATTCAGCGAGCCGGAAGTGCAATTCGTCAAGTATCGTGACGTCTGGTCGTTCGCCTTCCTCATAGGTGATCCCTGAGCCCTGACGACTGGCACTAGCTTCCACGATGCTGGCGATTTCGAAACATAACAGTCGGATCTCCACTCGATCGGTTTGGTGCGGCTTAAACTGATCGTGCCAGTAGGGGTTTTCCATCTCAGCTCCTTGTTTTCAGTGGCGCACCTCGTTCAAATCTCCGGACGGCCGCTGGAAACAGTGAGTGCCTGAATTCCTTGAATTTTTGACCTCATGTAGGTCCGCCACAATGGCCGGCATAAAATTGGAATGTCATGCCTGTCAAATGATACCAGCCGACCACGAGCGTCAGGCGAGTGGGGCCGAAGCCCGGGAAACGTTGGTTTGAAGACTTCTTGAGGGTTCGTGGAAGAATTTGAGCGCCACTTTGAACGGATGGGGCGATCTGGCTCACAGTCCTTGCCTTCGGCCGGAAGCCAATCGAAGTCGTTGGCCCCTTCCCCGAGATCGAGGCGAATTCCCGAGCCCCCACCGGACCTTCTGCCGACGCTGAGGAGGTTCCTCCGCAAGGCATAGGAGTTTTACGTCCGGGAACACCGCGCCCCTCATTCGCCGAGCCCATGCCACATCGGGCGCGGGGCATTCCGCCGCCCCGCCTGCCCGTTGCCGCTTTCGGCCGCGCCGTGTCCGGCATGTACCTCACCCCACCTCCTTCTCCCGCGACAGCCCCAGGTGCCAGTGCAGCTCGGTCAGCCCGCGCTTCAGCCAGGCAAGCTGCGGCTCGGGCATGGTGCGCAGCATCTCGTAGTCCATGATGCAGACGTTGAAGACCGTCGTCTTCACCTGCGGTCCATCCTTGAGTTTCAAAAGCACGCCTTCGAGCTCCATCATCCGGTTCGCCGCCTGGCGGGCGCTCCTGGCGCGCTCGGCGCTGGTCTCGCCGGCAAAGCCCTTGACGCTGAAGAGCGACTGCGCCCTGACGCTGGGAAAGGGGATGCCCGTGAGACTGTAATAGCGCGCCATCTGCCGGGCATACTCGTCGCCGGCCTCGCGCTCATGCGCCGTCAGCTTGCCGTCGAGGAACATGCGGCCGAGCGTGTAGCCGGCAAAGGGGCTCGCAACGTCGACGTCGCGCCGGCCGGAAAAATGCAGGCGCTTGCGCGCGTCGAGCGCCACCGAGCGCACCTCCCGCTCGGTCTCGCCGTGCTTGATCTGCCCGCCGGGATAGCGCGCCACATCGGCCTTGCGCGGCCGGCCGGCCCGGGTGGCGCGCTTGATGCGGATGCGTTCTGCCTTGGATGTCATCGTGTCGTTTCCTCGTTTCATTCGGTCATCATGGCCGCCGGCCGGCTTCGCCCGGCCCGGCGCGGATGCAAGATCGGTTAAGAATCAAAAGGTTGCCGCTATCGGCTGGCGCCGCACCTGTTGACCGCATGCAGCACCGACGTATGGTCGCGGCGAAAGATGCGGCCGAGCGCCGGCAGCGACAGATCCTTGCGCTCCTCGTAGACTGCCGCCATGCAGCGATGGCGCGGCTCGACCAGGCGCCGCTCGCGGCCGACGCCGATGATCTCCTCCCAGGTGACGCCGGGATAGGCGCCGAGCACGTCCTCGATGATCTCCCGCACCGGCCGTCGGCTGAAGAGATCGCCGCCCGCCGCATCCGCCGCCCCGCAAATCACCCGCGCCTGCGAGAGAAGCCGCGCTTCGGCGTCGGCGAGCGCCAGTTCCAGCTCCGCGATCCGCCGCACCTGCGCCCGCACCTGAACCGCGACGATTCCGGCCAGGTCCGCAAGCGTCGCGACGGGTGCCGCCTCGCCGCCGGCCGCGACCGTCCCGGTCAGACCCTCGGCATGCGCGTCGCCCGGCCCCGCCGCCCCATCTCCGGTCGTGTCGTCCGCCGGCGTCCTCCACCTCCCCGGGGCGCTGGCGCCAGGCTCCTCTCCACCGCGCCGCCGGCGCACCCTGCCGTCGGCAGCGGCACCACCGGCGGCGGCACTGTCCGCCCCGGGCACCGCCCTCGCCGTCGCCGCACCATTGCCCGCGGCCCTGCCGGCGGCCGCCTTTCCCGTTGCCAATTCCGCTGCCTCAGGCTGCATGGTGGATCTCCCTGGTTGCAGGCGCGCTTCCGGTCTGGCTGGCGGCCTTGGCTGCTGCATGCGTCTGGCGAAACGCTTCGAGCCGCGCGCGAACACGGGCGCGGCTGGCCTCCGAACGGCCGCCATTCAGGCTATCGAGGGCGGCGACCGTCTCGCGCTTGCGGGCAAGCTCCGCCCGCATGGTCAGGGCCTCCGCCCTCGCGAGTGCCGCCAGCACCGGCGGCTTCGGGATCGTGCCGAGCAGCACATTGGCGTTGGCGGCATAGTCGCCGCGGATCAGCTTCTGCGTTGCAACTGCGAGGCCGCAGCCCGGCACGCCGGCGAGCGCATAGTGGTAGACGGCAAGCATCTTCCTCGGCTCGATCCCCTGCGGCACGGTCATGCCGGCCGTCTGCATCGCATCGAGGCTGCGCAGCACCGCCGTCTCGCCTGCCGGCGCCAGCCGTTCAGTGAGCGCGGTAATCTCCCGGCTCAAGGTCGAGAGCCGGGCCTCCGTCGGCAAGGTCATCATCTGCGAATGCGTCATTCTCTCGGTTTCCTTTGAGTTCGTTTTCAATGGCTTGCCTGCATTCCCGCTGGTGGCGGGCAAAGGCGGTCTCATGCGGCGGCGCCTGCTGGCGAGAGCCGCGTCGCGGCGGTCCGGCATCACCGGCCGGATCCCGCGCGCCCGGCCGGCCTGCGGCGCGGGGCGGAAGCGCCGGCCGGCCGGCATTGCGCATCCAGTTCCGCCACGTCGCCGCCCAGTCGAGCTTGGTGGCATTGCGGCCGGCTTTGGCGGTCCAGTAGTCGCGAAACTTGTCGAATTCGATCGCCGCCTCGGCCGACCCGAAACCGAGCCCGGCGGCGAAGTCCCAGTCGGGCTCGAAGGTCGCGGGCAATCGGCTGGCCCTGCGCTGGCCCCGTGGGGCCCGCGCATCGGCTTCCTGCCGGTGAGGACGGAACTGATCGCCGCCCCCGGCCGAAGTCGTGTCGGGAGAGTTAGTTTCTTTAGGGGGTGCGGGGGAGTTTTCTTTATCAGAGAGGGGGGCGGCACCGGTCGCCGTGACATCGCGTGACGTCACACGCGCCCTATGACGCTGCTGCCGTTCGCGATCGTTTGCCCGCCGCCGCTCGAGCTCCGACTGCTGTCCCGCTTCGGCGGCGCGCACGGCGCCAAGGATCATCTCCGGCGATGCACCGGACTGAACCAAGGCTTCGACGATCGCGGTGATGCGCATGGTCGCTACTCCCCGCTCGGCCGGGCCGGCCGGCATGCGGCCGCGACTGCCCCACTGCGTGCCGAAACGGCAGCGCCGCAACGAGGCCGCAGCGAAACCGGCAGGGCACCACTGCTCTCACCTTCCCGGGCAAGCCCGCCCTGCCCTGCAACCCTTTCCAGACCGTCCTGCACCATGCCTTCTTCCCATGCGTTCGCGTTTGGCCGCTCCGTCTGGCACGGCCATTCCATCGCGCTCCCTGCGCCCCAATGCAGCTATTTCCTCGCCGCCACCGGCGAGCCGCTTGCGGCCGGACACCGCTCATTTCCGTTGACATCCTATTCGTAGTAGGATTTCCTAGATTCATCAAGAGGAAATTTCCTATTGGACGTCAGAAACGGAATCTGGGATGCCAGTGCCATGGACGAATTGCGCCGCCTCATCCGGGAAGCAGTCGAAGCGAAGAAGACGACCTACAAGGATCTGTCGATCGCGATCGCGAAGAACCATGCCTATATCCAGCAGTTCGTGGAGCGCGAGACGCCGCGGGAACTGCGCGAGCGCGACGCCCGCACGATCGTCGACCTGATCCAGGGCGCACCGGCCGCCGGCGAGGCGCCCCCGAGGCGCGCGCCCGGCTTCGCGCCGCAGATCGTGCCCGGCGAACAGCTCGTCGGCCATCGCGACCTGCCGATCTTCGCCGCCGCGCAAGGCGGCGACGGCCACGTCATCGTCACCTTCGATGCGGTCGAATATGTCAAGCGCCCCTCGGTGCTCGAAGGCGTCAGGGGCGCCTACGGCATCTACTTGACCGGCAGCTCGATGATCCCGGCCTATGAACCCGGCGACATGGCGCTCGTCCACCCGCATCTGCCGCCGGCGCGCGACAAGGACGTGGTGCTCTATCACGTGCCGCCCGCCAACGACGCCGAAGCGATCATCAAGCGGCTGGTCTCCTTCAACGACCGCGAATGGACGCTCAGGCAGTACAACCCCTTCCTGGAGTTCACCGAGAGCCGGGTCGAATGGTCCTTCTGCCACCGGGTCGTCGGCAAATACAGCGCACGGTAACCCGCCAGGACAGAGCGGAAATATTCCTGCCTATTCAAGGTGTTATGCCGTTCTCCGGCAAATGATGCGAACCTCGATTACCGCACAGGAGAAAAACGACAAGCGACCGGACCTGGCCGGTTGTCAAAACCACCCTCATTCCTGTGCTTGTCACAGGAATCCAGCAGCGCCGTGTCTACGGCGCGAAAGAGTTCCTTCACGCGAAAGACTTCGCGTGGCTGGATCCCCGCCACAAGGGCGAGGATGACGGAGGGTGGGATAGCCCTCCAGCTAGAGCATCCTGCTTTCAGGTGGCATCACTTGAAAGCGGAAAGATACTCTAGAATCAAAGTGCTAGAGTGTCCTTTGGCGTTCATATGGACGCACGGCGCTCTGGACGGCGATATTGGCAGAGTCCAAGAGACCAACTCCACACACCAACACATCGTAGCGCCGTCCGTGCCACGACGGCTTCGCTTCGTAACGACAGAGCCCGCCGCCGCGGCACCTCACGCCGCCATCCCCTCCTCGATCTCCATCGGCAGATCGCCCGACATGAAGAGCACCGTGGCGTCCTCGAACTCCCCGGTCGCAAGATCGCCCGAGCGGCTGAAGGCGACGACGCCCACCTTGGTTGCCGCCAGCCTTTCGGCCAGCCGCACCGCCTGCTCGGCCGCGGTTGCCTGCACCGGATTGTCGGCAATGAGCGCCCCGCGGCTCCCCAGCGTGAAGCTCTGAACGACAAAATAGGTGATCATCCCATGCTCCTTTCCGCCACCTGGAATGGCGGCCCCAAGGTGGCGCAATCGTCAGAACAAAACAAGAACAAATAATCGCCTATCGACAATTCGCCGCGGCGGCCGCGAAGAAAATTCCTGCCGGTCGCGCCTTTCCTATTGACCGATAAATAGGAATTTTCCTATATTCCGGCAAAGACGAAACCGGAGGGACCGACGGCAGCCCGCAAGGGCCGCCTGAGCTCACCTCGAACGGACCGAGGTGAAGGATGCCTGACGTGCTGATTGCGGACGCCATGACGGGCACCGCGCCGTTCCTTCAGGGACGCGAGATCATTCTCGCCGTCATGACGCTCGGCGCCGGCTATTTTTGCGAGGAAACCGACACCGTCGGCGCCACCTGCAGGACCGCTGCCGACTGGCTTCGGACGCATGATGGCGAGCATGTCGTAAGGCTGATCCGCTTCGATCTCGACGCACTCCACGGCGAGGACGTCACCGAGACGGTCGCCGACGCCTGGCTCGACGGCTACGACCTTACCCCCGAGGAGGAACACAAGCTGCCGGCCTTTGTCCGCACCTCCGACGCCTGGGACCGATGGTGCGCGGATTTCGCAGCGCAACGGCCACCCTACAGCCAGGCCGCCCACGGCACGCTCAACCATCGCCAACAGTTCGGGTGCGATCTCGGATGACGGCGGCGCTCGACAAATCCGCCCTCTTCGCCGCCATGGAAGCCTTCTGGGAAGCCGAAGGCGGCAACGAGCATGGCGTGGAAGCCGCGATATCGGCCTATTTGCAGCGCCTGAACCTCACCGCTTTCAACGACATGGCCACGCGCAAGCGCGCCGAACTGGCCGCCGCAACCGCGCGGCCTCCCGGAGGGCCACGCGCCTCATGAGACAGACGGCGCTCCAGATCCGCTCGCGGCAATCGCGACCGGGCAAAACACCCAATTTTGGCAATCATCATTAATTTGCAAAAATGCTAATAAAACGGGCGGGGAGCACAAGAGGAGAGATTCGATGCCGCGCCTTGCCCATCTTTATTTCAAGACCGCAATCATTTTCCTGATCATCGGCCTGACGATCGGTCTGCACATGGCGATCAGCCAGGATCATGCCGCCACACCGGCGCACGCCCATACGAACCTGCTCGGCTGGGTCACGATGGCGATCTTCGGCATCTACTATGCGCTCAACCCGGCCAAGGCCGAGCGGCGGCTGGCGATGATCCAGTATTACGTCTACACCTCAGGCGTCGGCGTGCTCGTTCCGTCGCTCTATCTGATGGTCACCGGCAGGCCCGAGATCGAACCCGTCGTCGCCGCCGCCTCGATCGTCGCCTTCATCGGCGTGCTGCTCTTTGCCGTGGTGATCTTTTCGAGCGGCGAAACGGTCGCCCAGCCGGGCGCACTGCGGCCGCGATAACGCCGGGGCAGAGCGCGATGTGTTCTGAGGAACGCAGCAAGGTCGCTCTAGCGCTTTGATTCCAGGGCATCTTTCCGCTTTCAAGCGATTCCGCTCGAAGGCGGAAGGTCAATGCAGAACGGGCGGAAGTGTCCCGTCCCGCATCGCGCCCTACTTCGAGGTCGACTTCAGCACCCGGTGCGTCGCGTCGTCGAGTGCGTGGCCGGTCTCGACACTATCCTGGCGAAAACCGCGCGCCGTGTTGCCACAGGCGGTCACGGCAAGAAGCGCCAGGCAGAGAACCATGAGCATCGTCTTTGACATCATCGTCTCCGTCGGTTTCTCCTACGGCGCCGCGCGCCTTGTCAGAGGCGCAAAGGTCGCCGTAGCACTTTGATTTGCTGCCTGTCTTCGTCCTTGGATCGGGGTCGATTTCAGGCGACATGCAGGAGCGGAAATGCGGCGCAGTGCGACAAAGTCAATCGGCCCTGCTCAACCGGGCGCGGCGAAAGACGAGCGCGACGGCCATTGCCCCGCCGCGCCCCGTCTCGCGATTTATTTTGGCAAGCGTACCGGAATCGCCGAATCAGGCCTTCCCCCGGCGGGCGGATGCGCGTTAGCTTCCGTACCGCGCAGTACGTTCTTTCTGGACTGCGCTTCCCCGCACCCCGAGCCATTTTGGGTGCCTGCTTGCCCCGCCCTCGTGCGGGGCTCTCTTTTTCGGCCGCCTGTGACCGCAGGTCACTCGACCTTGAACACGGCGTCTCCGACAAAGACGATGACATATTGCTCGCCGTCGCCCTCGCGCGCCCAGCGCCGTAGCGTCTCGACATAGGGCGCCTGCTTCCAGATCTCCGGAAAATCCGGATCGACGAGAACGGTGATCTGCGGCCCCTGCCGATAGATCATCATGCGTGAGCGCGCCGGGTCCCAGGCGTCACCCAGCGCCGCATCCGTACGCCAGAGACAGAGGAAATCGCGGCAGAGCTGCGGCCGCTGCTCGTAGATCCGGCACCCCTCACCGTCGATGCAATGCCGGCACCAGTCGTTCGCCGGCTTCGCCAACGCGTCGATATCGGGCAGCCGGCAGCAAAGCGTGCAGGTGCCGCAGGCGCGCTCGCCGAGCGGGGTGGATATCGAAGAGGCCGGAGTGATCATCGGCGGACGCTATAGCACATCGCCCCTGCGCAAGTGAACCGATCGGCGGCCTTCCCGCATCGCCCTTAGCCGGGCACTGGACCGGGCACTGGGCCGGGCACGGGCATCACGCCGCCGCCTACAGCGCCGCGCGTCCTACCAGCCGCGCAAAGGTCGCAGTAGCACTTTCAGTTGCTGCATCGCGAACGAATTCATCGCGCGCATGCTTGCGCGGCACGGAATTTTCGACAGCGCCTCGACCGCGGCGGGTGCGCGGTCGCGACAAGGAGGCGCTTTAGCGGATGCGCGGGCAACCGCCGCGGTTGGCGAGATCGATCCTGGCGTATTCACCACGCCGTCCGATGCCTTCGACGACAATCCGGTTGCGGCTCATGCCGGCGATCTCGGGATCGCGCATGCCGTAGCCATAGGCGCGGCGGATGGCCTGGCGGGGGCTGCAGCCGCGCCGCGGTCTATAGTACTCGTCCTCGTCGTCATAGCGGCGGTAGTCGCGATAATCGCCGTTGTCGCCGCGCGGGCCGATATAGAGGTCCAGGGACTGCGCCGGCGATACCGAAGGCAGCGCGGTAACGGCGCCCGCGGCGATCACGGCCATGGCCAGAATCTTGCTGATTGTGTGTGTCATATCTTTCTCCTCCACTCGCTACCCGTTGAGTGGACCCCAAGGTTAGCGACGTGAACATGAATGCAGGAGTAACAAACGACCCGCCAAAAAGTTGCGCGGGTCGCGTTGGCGGCGTGGGAAATCGGCTGGTTTCAAGCGCGATTCCGGTGGAAATGGAAGGTCTTGCGGTCGGTCTCGCCCTGCCGGAAGCCCTTGGCCGCGAGAATCGCCTTCAATTCCTCGACCTTCGCCTCGCCGATGATATGCGGGTGCAGTTCCACCAGGATATCCCTGACCGAGCCGAAATCGGCGACGCGCAGCAATTCGTCCTCGCTGCCCTCGACGTCCATGATCAGCACGTCGGGACGATAGGTTCCGAGAACCTCGGAAAAGATGTCGCTTTCGATCTCCACCTTCGCGCCCGGAAGCTGGCGGTCATAGGCGCTGGAGGAAATGATGTTCTCGCTGCGGAAGAAGGAGATCTTGCGCCCGTCGGCCGTCATCGCCTTGAGCCGCAAGGTGGGCTCGATGCCGTTCAGCCGGAAGTTCTCGCGGATCAGCGGCTCCAGCGTCGCATTGGCCTCATAGGTCAGCACGTTCGAAGCGCCGCAGGTCCTTGCCGCAAGCAGCGCGATGAAGCCGACGCCGGTTCCGACCTCCAGCACCTTCGAGCCGGGCTTCAGCAGCCGAAGCAGGATGTTGCGCTCCGTATCCTCGTAGACCTCGCGGTACATCAGGTCGCGCACGACGGCCGGAACACGCGTCTCGTCGGACACCAGCCGGATGCCGTCGATCGTCACCGTGCGTGCATTGGTAAGATAGCGGATTTTCTTCCGGATCGAACGAAGAAGGCGTTTCATGCTCTGTCCCAAGGATCTACTCACCGCCAGTTAGTACGATTTTGCGCCCGGCGTAAGAGGGTTTGCATATTCTCGACATCTGATGCACCGCCGGCCGCGACACCCGGAACCACGGCGTTCCGCATTTGCTTCACCGGCGTTTTTGATCTAAGCCCCCGCTATATTATGCATGAAGAATACTTATCGGACTCGGAATGAAAGACATTACCTATCCTTTCAGGGATCGATCCGACGCCGAGATGATCGCGGACCGGAACCTGTTCGATCGTCTGATCACCTGGTATGAATCGGCCAAGGTGGAGCGGCGCGAACGGTCGGCGAGCCGCGACGTCGAATTGCGCTGCGTCAGCCCGCACGGGCAGACTTCGCTCTATCCCGATGATCTTCCGCTGGTCTTCCTCACGCATAACGACGTCAAACTGATGCCCGGCTTTCTTGCACATTACCGGTCGTTGGGCGTTACCCGCTTCATCTGCGTCGACGACGTCTCGACCGACGGCACGCGCGAATATCTGCTGGGCCAGCCCGATGTCGACCTGTGGGCGTCTGCGCTGCGCTACAGGGAAGCCCGGCGCGGCCGCCTCTGGCGGGAGGTGCTGTTTCAGCTCTATGGCGACGACCGCTGGTACGTGAACGTCGATTCCGATGAATTCCTGATCTACGACGAGTGCGAGAGCCGCACGCTGTGGTCGGTCATCCATGCGCTGGAGGATCTGAAGATTTCGCGGCTGCCGGCGCCGATGCTGGATATGTATCCGATCGATCTCGGCGCCGCGGACGTCAGTCAGCTCAAAACCCGCGCGCCCTGGGAAATCGCCGATCATTTCGACAGCCGCGGCTATTCGCTGGCGACGACCCGGCGCGCCATCACCGTCAAGGGCGGCGCACGCCACCGCGAATTCGACGCGGACCTGGAACTGATCAAGTATCCGCTGATCTTCTGGGACGGCAACTGTCGCTTCGGCGCCAGCATCCATCAGCCGCTGCCCTATCAGCGCAACTTCGCCCCGGTGCTCGGCGCTCTCCTGCACTTCAAGTTCTTCGCCGACTACGAAAAGGTCTTCGAGGACGCCGTTGCCGACGGACAATATTTCGATGGCTCGGCGGCCTATGCAAAGATGACGCAAGCGCTCGCCAGCGCCGGGGCGCTGCAGCTCTTTTCCCAATCCTCGGTGAAATTCGGCGGCTCGAAGCAATTGCTGCGGCTCGGTTTCATCACCCCCGTGCCCTACTGCATGTCTCCTTAAATCGACCTCGATTTGAGGACGAAGACATGCAGAAAATCAAAGTGCTACAGCGACCTCTGCGCGCCTCATAAGACGCGCGGCGCCCAAGGGCGCCGCCGGCGGCAAGCGTTAAACCTGCGCCGCTTCCGGCAATGCCTTTGATCGTGAGCTAAACGGGCGCCCGATCGCCGTGCAGCCGCATCGCTGGTTTTTCAACCGACCCGCGAGCTTGGCCGTTGATAATTCGACCGACCGCTCCATTTACAGCTCTGAGGCACTTAACCTGAGGAGAAGCCTGCATGAATCGAAACACAGTCATCGGCATCGTGGTTGTGATCGTGCTCATCGTTCTTGGCGTCGTGTTCCTGAAACCGGGGGCCAAGCAAGCGACCGAGACCGCGCCGGCAACGACGACGACACAACCCTCGACGACCGAACAAAAGCCGGCAACGCCTGGCCAGTCGACGACTCAGCCCTCGACCACCCAGCCGTCGACGACCCAACCGTCCACGACGCAGCCGTCAACAACGCAGCCGTCTACCAGCCAGTAACGGCCCTAAAACGCGACCACCCCTGCCGCACCGGCCGGCAGCGGGTGGTCGCATCAGACAAGACGGCCGGGACGCCGTGGCGTTATCGCGGCCCGGCGGCCATGCGCCGGCCCTGTCGGCAAGCCACCAAAGGTGCCGTGCCTCATCGGGATCGACGGGGTTCGTATTCCCAAGGAAAGCGCTTGCGCAGTTCTTTCAGGCTTTCCTCCCAGGTGTCGCGCTGGCAAGCCGCGATCGCCTTGGTCACATGATCCCCAAGGACAGGGAAACTATATCGCGGGACCTCGATGTATCGCGTGTCCGGGGTTCTGCGAGGTCTGTTGTTCGGGGTGACGACCCAAACACTAAAAGACTCCGCCCAGGCGTCTTCCCTCGTGCCTGACGCATCGTGCTCTAAGACTTCGAGGCCGACCGGCGGTCCGTGTGGCCGGCAGAGAGAGCGCGCCGGTCAAACCTGTCCGTCGGCGTCACTGCCCTGTTCCCTTCCGGCTTGCCGATGCTATGAATCCGGGACCCGCCAATGGAGCCCCGAATGCGCGCCGTCTTCTTCTGTTCGCTGCTGCTTCTGTCGTCCTGCATGCCGCACATCCCGGAGGAGGTTCTCGATGCAAACTGGTGCAGGGACATGGCGGCGGCGAAGGCCAAGGCGACCGGTACCGGCCGGGCGAACCTCGCCGCCGCGATGATAAGGCACGACTGCGCCGCCAAGCTCGCCGCCGAACGGCAATCGGCGACGGCGGCGCCGGACCAGGATGATGATCTCCGGTCAGGACACCCCGAATCGTGAGCCTTGGTCGATAAGGGAAGAGGCCCGCTGCTGCATGTCTCCTTAAATCGACTTCGATCAAGGACAAAGACATGCAGCAGATCAAAGTTCTACAGCGACCTTTGCGCGTCTGATTAGACGCGCGGCGCTGCAGGGCGGGCCTCAGTTGTGCCTGGCAACCGGATAGCCGACCGGCATTTGCCAAAGCGAAATGTCGGCTATCTCAGGCTTCTTCACCACTTCCTCCGCGCCGATATCGCGAAGCATGCGGTCGGAGAGATGGCTGAGCTGGTTGAGCGTCCGGCGACGCCTCCAGGCAGCAACGAGGAAGGCGCCGACCGTGCGGCGGAAGCCGAACGTTCGAAACAGGTCGTCCATGATCGCCGGCAAGGCCCGGCGGAGCGAAGTTGCAATTCGTGCATGATTGATCCCGCCGCCGCGAGCGGCCGGGTCCTCTAGATTATAGATGCGCGCGGACACGGAATCGCGTTCCGGGAACCGGTCACATCAAGTCAAAATGGAAAATACGAAAAGGCAGAGCTCGGGCCGCGCTTATGCGCCGAAGTAACCCAGAGAGTTATGGCGTGGTCGTCGAGACGAGCAAGCCATTCCACCAGAGGCGAGCATCTGCACAAAATTATGATTCATCGTATGCCTCCTCTAGTTTGAGCTCCGATTTGGTGAAAATTACACAAGCTTACTTTCGGGGCAAGACCACAATCGCAGACTGCGGGAATGACGAAACGCCTGTTGCACGGAAGCAACAGGTGGTGGTTGCGGCCCTGTCATGCGTCACGCGACAAAACCGGTAACCATCCGGGCTGCCGCTCTTCGGCACCCCGTGGCCGCAGGTTCGATCGTCGACATCGTCACCGACCCACCGGCAATGGCTTCAGCGCCCCTGCCCCATTCGCAACGAGCCTCGCCGCCAAAGGGCATAGCCCCTGAAGAAACACGGCCACCGTCTGTTGCCACCTGCCTGGTTGTGGTGGACACTACACCTCATAGGGCATTCGAGGTGAATCGATGGACTTCGAGAAGATCGGTCGGGCACGGCTCATGCTGCGACTACCAAGACATAGGAAACAGATTTCAGAGCTGAGGTTCCTGGCGCTCAACAACCTCATGGCGGCCTATGGCGTCGCCGTGATCACGCGTGACGAACTGAGAGAGCACGCGATGGCGGATGAGCCTCTGACTCTCGTCTATGAAAGCAACTGCCAGGCGATAGAAGACAAGGTGGTGATGCTTCTCACCAATATCAGCCCACGCTTCGTCCATTGACGAGCTCCGAAACGAGCGAAATTTATTCAGCGCTTAGGGGAAATCTGGTGGGTGATCACGGGCTCGAACCGTGGACCCGCTGATTAAGAGTCAGCTGCTCTACCAACTGAGCTAATCACCCATCCGTGGCGCCGCTTTAGCGCACGACTTGATGACACTCAAGAGGGTATTTGCGTTACGCATCTATAACTCACAGCCCTTCCATCTGGCTCCGAGATCGCTTGCCTTTGCTTTCACCTGGCTGCGCGATCAGCGCACGTCGATGAAGCGGCCGCCCAGGTCAAAGCGGCCGTTGTTCGCCCGTCTTTCGTCACGCCTCTCCTGTTACGTGCATCTGCGGAGAGATGCGGGGCCTTCTCCACAGCGACTTCGCCGGCCCCAAGAAATTTTTCAAAAGATTTTCACAAAGGCGCTGGACAAGCCAATCGAACGCCTTTATACGCCCCCTCACGACAGCGACGGGACACTCCGAAGCGGTCGCGGATGGGTGATTAGCTCAGTTGGTAGAGCAGCTGACTCTTAATCAGCGGGTCCACGGTTCGAGCCCGTGATCACCCACCAAATTTCTCCTAAAGCGCTGATTAAGCTGAAATTTCCAAGACGCAAGACATCGCGCCTCTGATGACGACTCCACGCCTCAGACGTAGAGTTCGCCCGCGGCGATCTTCACCGCATGGCCGCCTATGCGGGCAGTGCTGATCTCCCCGCCGGTGATATCGAGATGCAGGTGGATGAAGGACGGCCGTCCCATTTCCACCCCCTGCTCGACCAGTACGGGGTGATGACCGTCGACGAACTGGTCGAAATAATGGATGGCGCCGGAGAGAGCCGCCACGGCCGAGCCGGTCGCCGGGTCCTCAAGGCTGCCGGCGCCGGGGCCGAACTTGCGGGCATGGAAGCGTGCCGTGTGGTTCACGCCGCCACGGCAATAGACGTAGGCCGATGCCAGCCGCCCCTCGGCCATCGGCGTCAGTTGTTCCCAGCGCAGCGAATCGAACTCGATCGAGGAAACCGTCGCGACGTCGTGCACCGGCACCATCACGAAGGGGGCGCCGGCACTCCAGAACGAAGGTACGTGGTTCTCGAAGCCGATCTGCGAGAGTTTCAGGCTCAGTGCGTCGGCGATCGCCTGCCGGTCGAAGCGGGCATCGAGCCGCACCGATTTGCGCGGCAGGTCGAACTCGGCAAAGCTCGCGGCACCGGGCTTGAGGCGGACGGCGCAGCGCACCGGCCCCACCTTCTCCTCCAGCACCTGCACGAGGTCGATCCCCTCCTCGATCGCGCCGTGCTGCGCCTCGGCAAGCGCGATCGCCGCGCCAACCGTCGGATGTCCGGCAAAGGGCAGTTCCTGGCCAGGGGTAAAGATCCTGAGCTTCGCCGTATGCGCGGCGCCGCCGGGCCTGCGGATGAACACCGTTTCCGACAGGTTGAATTCCTGCGCGATCGCCTGCATCGCCCCGTCGTCCAGCCGGTCGGCGCCGAAGACCACAGCCAGTGGATTGCCTTCGAGTCGCCTGTCGGTAAAGACGTCGTAGATCGCGTAGCTCAGCGCCATTCATGTCCCCTTGCGAATATACCTCGAAACTTTGCAACGTCGTGACGCGTGCGGCAAGGCTTAAGAGCACCGGTACACAGTTCGGCGCGAATCACGATTTCTTCAACCGCGGATGTGCCGAGGCGCCTTCTTGCCTTCGCGGCACCCGACCGGCGCGCAGCCGCCGCCCAGCGCCAGTCGGGCGGCAAAGGCTATTGGCTCACAGATACAAAGGGGTATCACGCCCCGTTGACTCAAAATCAGAGCGACGTTTCTCGCCGGAACAGCCACTCCAAAATGGGTGGGATGAACGGCGGATAGTTGTGGGCTTTCGGGTCCGGACCGAAAATCGCGATCGCCTCGTCGATCTCCGGCTCGGGATCGGCGGCAATGTGCGCCGCCACGCGCGCAACCAGCGCCGCGGCCGTTTCCGGGTAGCGGTAGACGCGGATGACGGTTACGGCGCGGTCCATGTGCAACAGGTGATAGCCGGGCTCGACTGTCGCAAGCGCGAGATCGATGCCTGTCTCCTCCAGCGCCTCGCGGCGGACGTTGCCGGCAATGTCGCAGCGCCCGTCGACGATATCCTCGGGTTCCAGCGAGCCGGAGGGACTGTAGACGCGGGCCGGATTGGCGGTGTGCGAGCCCATGCGCACTAGGATCAGCGCACCATCCGAGGAGAGGATCGCCGGCATGGCAAAGAGATGGAAGGCGCCCTCGGCCCGCGTCTTCCGCCACCAGAGAAAGGTCGAATAGGGCACGACGTGCCCCTCGCCGCGGATCCGCCCGTCCTCGATCCTGAGCGCCCGCTGCAGCACCATGCGGCCATCGAAGAGATGCGGATTGGCGGCGATTTCCCGTTGCCAGTTCTCCTGCGCGCGCTCGACCTCGCCAAGATGAAACGGATGCGCCGCGCCGTTGACGCGGATCTCGACGTCGTCGATCGGGATGATGACGCCTTCGGCCGGCCAGAGTGCCGTATTGCTTTCAAGAGCGCCCATGGTCACACGTCCAGCGTCATGGCCACGGGGCAGTGGTCCGACGCCTTCGGCCGGTCCCAGCCGGTGCGCGGATAGCGCTCCACTTCCAGCCCCGGCGGAAAGATCGTGCGGAAGGGCTGGCCGCCGCGGATGACTTCGGGCACCTGCGCGTGGTTGCGCTTGGCAAGCGCCGGCGACAGCCAGATATAGTCGAGCTGGCAGAGATGGCGCTCCTGCGGCCCGCGGCTGTGAAACAGCGTCCAGCGATCCATCACCGGCCGGCGCAGCATCGGGTTTTCCACGAAGCCGTCATGGCTGAAGACGTCGAGCGAGCTCGTCTCCTCCTCGTGCGGCACGAACTGGTAGCCGTTGCGCCGGTCGCCGAGAATGTTCACCTTCTCCTGGTAGTCGTTCATGTCGCCGCAGATCGCGAACATCTTGTCGGCGGTGCGCCCGCGGCCGAAGCGGCTTTCGATGATGTGGCGCACGGCGCTTGCCTCGGCCACGCGCAGCGGCATCGTCGCCTGCCGGCCGTCGAGCCCTTCGCGCGCCGGCCCCATCGATTTGAAATGCACGACATAGAGCGTCAGCGGCCGCCCGCCGATCCTGAGATCCAGCTCCAGGCAATCGCGCTTGAAGATGCGGTCGGACGGCCGGTTGGTCAGCGCGATCTGGTCGTTGAAGAGGTCGAGATCCTCATAGGTCAGTCCCGCATGGCTCTTCACGTCCAGGCACTCGATCGGCTGGCCGTCGCGCGTCTCCTCACGCATCAGCACCGCGACGTCGATCCCGCGCGAATCATTGCCCTCGATCAGGTATTTCTGCCGGTAGCCGTTGCCGACCATGCGGAACAGATAGTTGTATTCGAAGGCCTGCAGCGAGGCCATGTTGTCGGCTTCCTGCAGGCAGAGGATATCCGCGTCGCAATCGGCAATCGCCAAGGCCGACATCTGCCGCGTATCATCCGTATGCGCGATGGTGCGCGCCTCCTCCAGCCGCTGATATTCCGCCTCGCTCTTCACGTCGAAGAGCCTCAGCACCCGGTCCTGTTTGAGCTGGTTGCGAAAACCGGAAAAATCGAAGCGGCTCAACAGGTTTTCGATGTTGAAGGTGGCAAGGCGAAGCGACATTTATCAATTCCGTGGCATGAAGTGCCGGGAGCTTAAAGCAATTCCAGGAAAAGTGTGAAACGGTTTTCCGTCCGGAATTGCGGTATTACAAACAGCAATTCCAGGAAAAGTGCGAAGCGGTTTTCCGTCTGGGATTGCGGCATTACAAACAGCAATTCCAGGAAAAGTGTGAAACGGTTTTCCGTCCGGAATTGCGGTATTACAAACAACAATTCCAGGAAAAGTGTGAAACGGTTTTCCGTCCGGAATTGCGGTATTACAAACAGCAATTCCAGGAAAAGTGTGAAGCGGTTTTCCGTCCGGAATTGCGGCACTCCCATCAGTTGTTGGGCCGCAAATGTCGGGCCGGACTTTCGCTCGCCGCGCACTTACATCTCCGTAAGCGAGATTTCCGGCGGCCCCAAGATTCGCGCCATATGATCCATGTCATTCAAACCATGAACCATTGTGCTCAAATGGGGTTGGGTACATCGCCCTTGCGCTCATGGAGGATGGTTTGAAAACGGAAATCGAACTCAAGCTCGAGCTCTCTGCCGAAGATCTCGCCCGCTTCGCCGAGTCCCGCCTCCTCGGGGAGCCGGCGCGGGTAGAGCAGCAACGGTCCGTCTATTTCGATACCCGCGACCGTGATCTTTACCAGTCCGGCTTCACGTTGCGCATCCGCACGGTCGGCGCGGCACGCATCCAGACGATCAAGGCGACCGGCCCCGGCGCCTCGGTCTTTGCCCGTGCGGAATGGGAGCAGCCGCTTTCCGCCGACGAGCCGGTCGTCGATCGCACCACCCCGCTTGCCGCCGAGTTCGGCCTGGAGCCCGACGACCTGGAGCCGCACTTTACCGTCGAGGTCGAGCGCAGCACCTGGGATGTCGACCAGGACGGCACGAGGATCGAAGCGGTGCTCGACCGCGGCATGGTCACCGCGGGCAGCCGCCAGACCGCCGTCGGCGAGATCGAACTTGAGCTGAAGGACGGCGACCCGGAGGCGCTTTTCACCCTCGCCCGCCGCATCGAGGCGATCGTTCCCGTCCGCTTCGGCGTTCTCTCCAAGGCCGAGCGCGGCTTCCGCCTGATCGACGCCCAGCCGGTCGTCTTCAAGGCGGAGCCGGTCGAGCTCGACCGCGAGATGCGGGTGACGAAGAGCTTCCGCACCATCGCGCTTGCCTGTCTCCGCCACTACCGCCTGAACGAGGACGTGCTGCGTGAACGAAGGAACCCGGAGGCGCTGCACCAGTCCCGCGTCGCCCTTCGCCGCCTGCGCTCGGCCATCTCGCTCTACAAGGATTTGCTCAGCGACGACGAGAGCCAGCGTATCAAGGGTGAGCTGAAATGGCTGGCCGGCGTCCTCGGCAAGGCCCGCGACGTCGACGTTCTCCTAACACGTGACCCGGAGCCGGAATTGCGCGACCAGTTGAAGACGGCGCGCGCCGCCCGCTATGCCGAAGCCTTCGAGGCGCTCGACAGCGGACGCGGCCGCGCCCTTCTTTTCGATCTCCAGCAATGGCTGCACTGCGGCGACTACCTGTCGACGCCGCCCGCCGAGCTTCGCGACCGGCCGGTGGCCGATTTTGCCGAAGCCGTTCTCGACCGGGCGCGCCGGAAGCTGAAGAAGCACGGCCGCGCACTCGCCAAGGTCAGCGACGAGCAGCGGCACGAGGCCCGCAAGGATGCGAAGAAACTGCGCTATGCCGCCGAGTTCTTTGCCGCACTGTTTGACGACAAGCGGGGCGCGAGGCGCTACAAGCGCTTCATCGATGCCATGACCGCATTGCAGGGCCGGCTCGGCACGTTGAACGATCTCGTCTCCGGGCCGCTGGTGCTCGGCGAGATCGGCCTCGAGGATCACCCGGACGCCGAAACGCTGGTCGTGCACACCGACAAGGACAGGCTGATCGACCACGCGCAGAACGCGCTCGACGACGTGATCGACGCCAAGCGCTTCTGGCGGTGACCGTCGGCCCCCTCGCGCCCGATGGCGGGGCTACCCCTGCCGCTGCGCCGCCATCGCCTGGTCGATCCGTGCTGCCAGCCCGTCGCTGACGGGCACCATCGGCAGGCGCATTTCCGGGCTTTCGATCAGCCCTGAACGCCAGAGCCAGTGCTTGATCGGCCCCGGGCTCGGCTCGGCAAACAGCAGCCTCGGCAGATCGGCAAGACGCTGCCAGTCGGAAAGCGCGCCTGCCTGATCGCCGGCTATCAGCCTGTTGCGGACAGCGGCGAAGGCTGCCGTCTGCACATGGGCCGAGGCCGTGATCCCGCCTTCCGCCCCTTGTGTCAGCGCCGTGTAGAACAGCGGATCTTCGCCGGTCAGCACCGCGAAATCCCGGGGCTTGTGGCGCAGCAGATCGAAGGATTGCGTCGCATCCGCCGAACAATCCTTGACGCCGACGATGTTTTCCCGCTCCGCCAGTTGCAGCATGGTCTCGTTGCCGAGGTTCACGCCGGTCCGGTACGGAATGTTGTAGATCAGGATCGCCCGGCCGGTGGCGTCGGCAAGCGCCGAGAAATGGGCGAAAAGCCCGCGCTGCGACGGCCGCGTATAATAGGGGCAGGCAATCAGATAACCGGCGACATCCCACGCCTCGCTCCGCCCAAGCGCCTTCACCGTCTTCAGCGTATCGCTGCCGGAAAGGCCGAAATAGACTGGAATGCGCCGGCCAGCCGCAGACAGCGCCTCATGGGTGACCGCAACCAGCCGCTCGCATTCCGCCTCGTCGAGCGCCATGCCCTCGCCCGTGGTCGCACCGAGAATGAAGCCGTCGATCGGCTCGCCGGCATAGTGCTTTACGAGCCGGCGCAGCGAACTTTCGTCGAGTTCACCGTCGCGAAAGGGCGTGATCAGCGGCAGCCAGAGACCGCCAAGCGCCGACGGCCGTGTTGAACCTGTGGTTTCCATGAAATTCCATCTCCTTCAAAGGACCGGAGACGGAGCGCAAGCAAAAACCCCGTCCGAACCGGCGGGGTCGATCTGATCCTTGTGCTTGCTATGCTCTGCGCGCAACGACCGAAAGCCCCGGGCACGGGGCTTTTTTCGAGGTCGTCAGTTTGGCGAGACGGCAGGTCATGGCGCGAAGGTCGAACAGTCCCGGACCTTTGTCAAGCCGCGACGGAAGGCATCGGCCCGACAGGCGGCAGCATCCCATCAGACAGCAGTTTGCCGCACGCCGCGAAACGCCTCAGCGATCTCAAACATCGCTCACTCCGGGCATGAGCTGCCGCTCAGTCCGGGCATTCCGCACCCGTATCCACCCAGGCGGCGATCAGCGCGGCCAACTCCGGCTGGGACCCGGGCGGCGGGCTGCGGCCCTCGCCCGGATGCCAGGCCCAGCCGACCAAGTGGTCCTCGCCCATGTGCTTGATGAGATCGGCATGGGAGCGGTTGCCGTTGCGTTCCGCGTCCTTCACCTGCCGACAGATTTCGCCGACGGTGAGGCCCTGCCAGGCCATGCTTTCGGGCGCCAGTTGCCAATGGGCGTTGCCGGGAATGGATTTGAGACGGCTGCCGACGATCCCGCGGTTCTCCGCACCATGACAGGTGCTGCAGGCAAGGCCGGCCGGCCCCATCGAACTGTCGGCCGCGATCATCAGCGGCACATGCGGATGCATGTCCTCGCCCTGGGTCGGGCTGCGTGTCGCCGGATGGCAGTTGATGCAGCGCGGATGCGTCAGCACGCGGCTTGCCTCAGCAAAGATCGCCTTCGAGCGCTCCTTGGCATCGGCGATCGACGAGAATTCGGAGGCCGCCTTCAGCGGGCCGCCACCGGATGTTTCGGCATAACCGGTGATTGGCGCAAGGGCGGCAACGAGACCGGCCGCAGCGAGAGCGGCGGCAAGCGATAGGGCGAGCGTTCGCTTGGTCACGGTCACACCCTCCTGAGATCGGTCTGGCCGATCGGCAAAGTTCTGAGCCGCTTGCCGGTCGCGGCATGGATCGCATTCAGAAGCGCCGGCGCCACACCCGGCGTCCCCAGCTCGCCGATGCCGCCGGGCGCCTCGGTGCTCGGCACGATGTGCACCTCGATCGGCGGCGTCTCATGAATGCGCAGGACGGGCGAATCGTCGAAATTGCCCTCGACCACGGCGCCGTTTTCGACGGTGATGCGGCCGTAGAGCGCGGCGCTCAGGCCATAGACGACGCCGCTCTGGATCTGTGCCTCCACCGTGTCCGGATTGATCACCTGGCCGCAATCGATCGCGCAGACGATCCGCTCCGTCCGCAACCGGCCGTCCTCGCCGATGCTGACCTCGGCGATCGTCGCGGCGAAGCTGCCGAAGTCCTCCGTGAGCGCGATGCCCCTTCCCTTGCCTTCGGGAAGTGCCGTCGACCAGGAGGCCTTTTCGGCGACGAGATTCAGCGCGGCGAGAAGCCGTGGCTTTTGCTGCAGCAGCCGCCTTCGATAGTCGAGCGGATCGATGCCCGCGGCGTTGGCCAGTTCATCGATGGCGCCTTCGATCGGCGGGATGTTGCGCGTCGCCCCGACGCCGCGCCAGTTGCCCGTCAGCATGCCGTCCGGCGCCTCGTGGCGGGCGAAGTCCGTGTAGCGGTTGGGGATCTGATAGGGCGATTCTGCCCCGGCCATCTGGTCGAGGTCGATGCCGTCCTTGGTAAAGGCCGGCATCCAGCGCGCCATGACCGAGGGCCCGATGACCCGGTGGCGCCAGGAAACCGGCAGGCCGTCGGGACCGAGCGTCGCCGTGACCTTGCTGTAGTTGAGGTAGCGATAACAGTCGTGGCGGATGTCTTCCTCGCGGCTCCAGGTCACCTTCACCGGACCGTTGACCTCTTTGGCGATCTTCGTCGCCAGGATCACGCCATCGACATCGAGCCGCCGGCCGAAGCCGCCGCCGAGCAGATGGTTGTGGACGACGACCTTTTCGACCGGCAGGCCGGTGACCTCGGCGGCAACCTGTCTCGTCCGCCCCATGATCTGCGTTCCCACCCAGACCTCGCAACTATCGGGGCGAACATGCACCGTACAGTTCATCGGCTCCATGGCGGAATGGGTGAGGATCGGCATGCGGTAGATGAATTCATGCACCGGCCCGTGCTCGGCCTCGGCCTTCGCCACGTCGCCCTCGTGGATGTGCCGCAAGGCCTCACCGTCGATCGCGGCGTCCATCCGGCGCTCGAGTTCCGCCTGCGAGACCGTGGCGCTCGGCCCCGGATCCCATTCGATCGAAAGCGCCGCAAGCCCTTTTCGCGCCGCACCGGTGTTGTTGGCGACGACCGCGACGGCCTCGTCGATGCGTACGACCTGGCTGACACCCTTGACCGCCATCGCCGGAGCCTCGTCGACCGCGCGGAGCTTGCCGTTGAAGTGCGGACAGATCGCGATCGCCGCATAGGACACACCCTCCAGCCGGGCGTCGATGCCGAACTTCGCGGTGCCGTTGACCTTTTCCGGACTGTCGAGACGGTGCGCCGGCTTTCCGATCACCCGGTAGCTCGATGCCGGTTTCAGCGGTACCTCCTGCGGCACGGCCTGGGAAGCCGCCGCCGCAATCAGGCTGCCATAGGCGGCCCGCCGGCTGCCGCCGGTCTCGTCTACCTGGCCGGCCTCGGCCTTGCAGGCGTCGGGCGAAATGCCCCAGTCGGCGGCAGCGGCACGCACCAGCATGATGCGGGCGGCGGCACCGGCCTTGCGCATCTGCTCATAGACGCCGCGAATGGCGAACGAGCCGCCGGTGATCTGATCGCCAAGCAGCGGATTGGCATAGTGCTTGGGATCGGCGGGCGCATGCTCCAGCACCACCTGGTCGAGGCCGACCTCCAGCTCTTCGGCGAGCATCATGGCGACCGCGGTATAGATGCCCTGCCCCATTTCCACCGACGGCATGATGAGGGCGATCTTGCCTTCCGGCGGGATGCGGATGAAGGCGTTCGGCGCGAAGGGTTCCGTGGCTGCGGCCGACGGCTGCGGCCTGAGGCCGATCACCAGTCCGGCCCCCGTCAAGGATGCGCCGATCAGAAGCTGGCGGCGCGATAAGGCAAGGTTGGCCCTGTCGAAAATGGACATCTCATCACCCCTGTGCTGCCAGCTTGATGGCGGCGCGAATGCGCGGATAGGTGCCGCATCGACAGATGTTCCCGGCCATGACCGCATCGATGTCGTCGTCGCTGGGCTTCGGATTGGCGGCGAGCAGCGCGGTCGCGGACATGATCTGCCCGGATTGACAGTAGCCGCACTGGACCACGTCGATATCGAGCCAGGCCTGCTGCACCCGCTTGCCCTCGGGCGTGTCACCGATGGCTTCGATCGTGGTGATCTGTTTTGCGGCGGCGTCGGCAACCGGCGTGACGCAGGAACGCACCGCCTGGCCGTCCACATGCACCGTGCAGGCGCCGCACATGGCGATGCCGCAGCCGAACTTGGTTCCGGTAAGGCCTATGGTGTCGCGCAGGACCCAAAGCAGCGGGATATCGCCGTCCACATCGACGGCATAGTTCTTTCCATTGACCGTGAGATTGTAAGGCATGTGTCCACCGGCCGGAGCCGTCCCCCTGTACATGCGAAGGCGCGAAAATACCAACAAGGGTGGCGATCGGCCAAATTACATTCCCGTGAGGTGGAGGTGGAATAATTGCTGGATGCCGGCGGCCCCTGGCGTGGCATTTCCCCTGCCCGGTCGCCTATAGCGCCGCGTGTGAGCCGTCATCCGGCTTCGTCCGGAAACGCCAATGGGGGGACGACAGCGCGAGCCCGGTGCGTCCAAGACTTGGCTTCACAAGCACTTAGCATCCTCTCATTCGATCATGTTGCTGACCCTGGAGAGAATGATCGGCGTGCCTACGCGTCCGGGCGGTGACGGCTCGGGTCGGAGCGCTGCTCCAGCCACATCGCATGTTCAAACAGAGACGTCTCGTCAGACATTCCTTTTCGGAATTGATCCGTCAGAGAGCGGGCCAATCGATCAGCCCGCTTCCCGTAGCGCGGAATGTTGCGCCAGACGCACACGCGGTCGAAAGTGCGCTGGAGCATTTCGAGATCGTCGGGACCAAGCTCGCTGTCTGAAGCGCCTGCGATCTGCCGCATCGAAACCTCGGGGCTTCCGGGGTCGACGATGTCAGCATTTTCGGTTGAGACAGATCGCAGGTCGAGACCGATGGTGTACTTTAATGCTCCGCTCTCGCGAATACCCGTTTGGTAGCAATTGATAAGGCGGGCTGCGATCGCTTCGGCTGCCTCACAATCCCGCGGCAGCCCGCGTTCGCTCAGGATTTCGCTAAAAATCCGCGCGATCTCATTCATTTCGTGAGGAAGAAGTGCTTTGGGATTGGCCGTGGAATTCATCGCGCCACCTCCTGAACTGGGGCGAAAGCGCGAATTATCTTCCAGCCGGTGGGGCCCGTAGAACTGCCCAACGATACGACCAATATGGGCCGATCTGGCAATAAGGCAACCGACCTGGGGGGGAACTTTGATGGGCGACCGCCGTTTCTCTCTTGTCTTGGTTGTCGCGCACCTCTTGCTGTGCCGCCTAACAACGGACGGGGTGAAATGACATTTTGAGAGGTGACCCGATGGTTGACCTTGAGATCATTGAAAAGCATCTGGCTCTGAACGAAAGGCACGTCGAGGAGGCCGCGCGGCACGTATCCAACCAACGCCGCATTATCGAACAGCTTCAGGAAATCGGGGGCAGCACGGGGATCGCCCTTGAATTGCTGGCGACCTTTGAAGCCAACTTTGCCACTCACAAGGAAGAGCGCGATCGGCTCCTGCTGGAAAAGGAACTCGCACTCGCCGGCACCGCCTACCCCCCGAGTGTCAATTCTCCTCTTCAGCGCTGATTCCGCTCTCACAAGCGCTTTTGCGACAAGCCGTGTGATCGTAGTCTCGTCCACACGAAATCGGGATTGTCGCGCCGGCATGATGTTCCGATGGTGATGTTTGAAGTTCGCAGCATCGCCCCCGCCAGCCGTGCGGGAACCGTTACCGCAGAGATGACGCAACAGGGCAAGCCTGTTCGCTACCTTCGCTCGACATTCGTTCCCTCGGAGGAGAAGTCCTTTTGCCTTCTCGATGCCCTGTCCGCCGAGCGCGTGAGGGAGCAACCGAATTGGCCCAGCTTCCGATGCAGCGCATTGTCGAAGTTGCTCGCATCGCCGCCGACGATCTGGCGTGAAATCGTCAGCGACACCCGTCCGATATCGCCACACACCTGAATGTATCGGGATGCGCCGCGGCTGGTGGTCCAGGTCCGGCACATCCCGATGATAATCAAGGAGAATTTTTCAGGCGATCTCAGACGAGATTGGTCTCGACGTCGATATTGCCGCGCGTCGCCTTGGAGTAAGGACAGATCTCGTGGGCGGCGTGGATGATTTCGTGGGCGACGTCGCGGTCGAGGCCTTCCAGGCGAACGTTCATCCGGGCGCGCAGGAAGTAGGAACCGTCGTTGACGTTCAGGTCGATCTCGGTATCGACCTCGGGGCCGGCCGGAAGCTTGACCTTGCGTTGCAGCGCAGCCAGCTCGATCGCGCCGATGTAACAGGCGGACCAGGCGGCGCCGAACAGGTTTTCCGCAGCCGGATGCGGCTGCGACAGCTTCAGTTCCAGCGTGCCGTCGCGGCTCACGGTGCCGCCGTTGCGGCCGCCGGTATTGTGGGTCGTGCCGGTGAAAAGGAGCTTCTCGGTCATGTCATTTTCCTCTCTGTTCGCTTTTAATCGCATCCGCTTCAATCGGATGCGATGTATATAGTTGAAGTCGGACGCGGCGTCAACACTATTGCGATTTAATCGGATGCGATTTATATTAAGTGCAGATACGGAAAGAGAAAAAAATGAAGGACACCCCCATGCCTACGTCCAAGACAGCGAAAGCCCCTGAGACCACGCCGGCAAAGGGCGGCAGGAAGCTCTCCAACTTCCTGTGCTTTGCGATCTATTCGGCAAACCTCGCCTTCGGCCGCGCCTACAAGCCCCTGCTCGACAAGCTGGGCTTGACCTATACGCAATACGTGACGCTGGTGGCCCTCTCGGAAGAGGATGAGCAGACGGTCAGCATGCTCGGCGAAAAGCTCTTCCTGGAATCGAACACGCTGACGCCGATCCTCAAGAAGCTCGAGGCGGACGGCTACCTGCAGCGCCGGCGCGATCCCGCCGACGAGCGGCAGGTGCGCCTCACGCTCACGCCGGCCGGCCGCGAACTGGTGGATGCGGAACCGGGTTCGGCGCTGATCGAGGCCACCGGGCTCGGAGACGACTTCCCGGTCGTCCAGCAGTCGGTTTCAAAATTGCGCGACAGCCTTCTGCGTTCGACGCAGTCGGAATCGCGGAAGGCATAGGCGCGGGCGAGAAGGCAATGATGGACACGTGGGGCGTCGATGGCCGCCCCTTTTCGGCTCCGGCGAATGCCGTTTCGCCGGGCGCCCTCACCTGAGACGTAAGTGTCGCTCGGCAGCAGGGACTGCCGCCGTCCTTTGAAAGGCCGCCGCTACGCGGCTGCGGCCAAGGTAGCCGCCATCATCTCCGCCGCCTTGGCATAGCCGCCATCCATGCCGTCGAGGAAGTGCAGATGCGCATCCGGCCGGGCCGATGGCACCAGGCAGGTCATCAGCGCGTGCGATTGCCGGTGCAGCCCGAAGATGACCTCGCCGCGCGCCCGCGCCGCAACGAGGATCGCTTCCACCCGATCGATCTGTTCGGCCGCGCAATCCACCGTCAGGCGCAGGCCATCGTCATATTTGCGAAAGTCGGAATTGGCGGCAACGCCCGCCCAGCGCTCGGGTGCAATCGGCACGCGCTCGTCTTTCGGCACGCCCATTTCGCCCGGCAGGGGATGCGACTGCCGCGGCCCTTCGTCGAAAACAGCGATCACGTCTCTCGCCAGCGCCGCGAAGCGTTCGGGCGTCACGCGGTCGGTGGGCTCGACCAGCAGCGAGAGAATCTGGCCCTGCCGGCTCGGAAACGGCCGCCACTCGCAGGCAAGCCCCGTGAGATCGGGTTCGCCGCCATCCATCTTCGGCGCCAGTCGATAGTGCCCCTTCTTGAGCTGCCGTTCCGCCCATTTGAGCCCGCCACCGGCAAACATCGCATAAGTGGCTGCTTCCGAAGCGGCGTAGCGGGCGATCCGCACGTCCTGCCCGTTGGCGCGGATCTCCTGAACCGTCAGCAGACCGATACGAAGGTCGAGGCCGAACCGATCCTTCACGAAGGCCGCGACCTGCCGCAGTGCCGTGGCCGCAGTCACCGCGCCCTCCGGCGGCAGGGCAAAGGCCGCGCCATCGCCGCGAAAGACGAAGGGGAAATCGAAATTGCCCCGGGCATTGCCGATGGCGGCAATGGCCGATGCGCCGGCGTAGTTGACCTCCTCGTAGCGCCCGGACCGGATCGCCCCGGTCGAATTCACCACATCGGTGATCCCGATCACCCAGTCGCCGGGCAGCGGCTCGTAGACCTCGGGATCGAGCACGCGCGAAAACTCGCGATAAGTCTGAGCGTGTCGGGCGTCGCCATCATGCATGCGCTTTTCCTCGTCGACGGGGCCCGGCGCGGCCGATGTCGTCCACCCGTCAACCTATGCCACCGCATTAAATCGGATGCGATATAAATGCCGATGCACATCAATGTCAATAGGAAGCAATTTAATCGCATACGATTATATTAGGTGGACGCATCTCCTAAGCGATGGCCCCGGCCATCTGGAATGACGCAGCCAGGGCGGAACCCTCGCCCTCATCTCTTTCCGGGAATGGCTTTACGCGATCGCGACGATCTCGAGTTCCTGGTCGCCGACGCTCATGACCTCGCCCACCGCCTTGCCCATGAGGATGCGGGCCACCGGCGAGACATAGGAGATCGATCCCGCCTTGGGATCCGCCTCGTCCTCGCCGACGATGCGATACGTCTGCACCCGGCCATCATCGCGGCTGAAGGTGACCGTGCTGCCGAAGGCGACGATCTCGGCCGAGGTGGGCTCCGGCATGAGCTGGGCGGTGCGCAGCCGCTCGTTCAGATAGCGCAGATCGCGCAAGGGGCCCGCCTGCTGGCGGCGTTTCTCGTTGACGTCCTCGACCGCCGCCGCTGCCTCGTAGGCTACGCGGGCCTCCTGAAGCTGCGCCTCCAGCGCCTTCAGCCCGGCTTCCGTCACCAGGTTCGGATGCGGCGAAATCGGGCGATCCGGCAACAGGGTTTCCGCGGCGGTTTCGGCACTTTCTTCCTTGGTGAAGGCAACGCTCAATCCTGAGAACTCCGTCTGACTGCAATCGGCTTTCGGCGCCGCGTCCAATACCGGTCCGTCGCCGGCCGATCAACTCTATCGCATTTTCGCCCGTCGTGCGTGCCCGTCGCTCGTCCCTAATTCTTGCAACCGGGGTTTGCAAACAGGCTAACTTGGCACCCCAGGCCCTTGATTGTATCGCCAAAGCTGAGATCTATGCGACAGCAATCGAACAGCAGTTTCACCCGAGTCTTGAACAAGACATGGGCGGGCTTGGGCCCGGACTGCCCCATGCGGAGGAGAGAATCTTTGGCCGAACCATTTGTTGTCTTTGGAGCGTCAGGCTCGGGCTCCGTTCCGATCGAGGCGGCGCTGAGCCTTCTCGAATTGCCCTATCGCGTCGAGGAATCCGCCCCCTGGGAGGGACAGGAGGCTGCGAACAAGCTCGCTCGCATCAATCCCCTTCGGCAGGTTCCAGCCCTGGCGCTCCCGACGGGCGAATTGATGACCGAAAGTGCGGCGATCCTGATCTTTCTCGCCGATGCCTATCCTGACGCCCGGCTGGCGCCGGCGTTGACCGACGCAAGACGGCCGGCATTCCTCAGATGGATGATGTTCGTGTCCTCGGCCATCTATGCCCTCTTTTGGATTGCCGACGGCCCGGCGCGCGTCGTCGAGCGGGAGGAGGACCACGCGGCCGTCAGGGCGCGCCTGTTCGACCGCATCGCGCGCTGTTGGGAGCAGATGGGGGCACAGTTGCAGCCCGGCAAATACCTCCTCGGCGAGGACCTGTCGGTGCTCGACCTCTATGTGGCGACCGTGTCGCGCTGGTCGCCCGGCCGGCGCCGCTTCTATGAGGTCGCGCCTGCGCTCGCGGACATCGTCCGCCGTGTCGACGCCGATCCCCGGCTGGCGACGCTGTGGGCCGAGCGCTTTCCGTTTTCGCCGGGCTGGGAGCGTTAAACCTCCAACGCAAGAGGCGTACGACTTCAAGTGATTTCGTCATCGTTGCCAGATGCGGGGTGTCGTCAGCCGGCAGGCACCGGCGAACCGATGGGACACGGGATCAAACGGCGGTTGCTGATTGCGCTTTGCGCGCTTCTAACCTTCTATGGCTTGCTGGTATCGATCGGCCCGCTCGCCTTGATGGCATTGATCCCTTACCTGCCGCCGGGGCCGGGCTGTGATGTCGACCTGTCCGATGAAGAGATCAAGGCCCTCGTGGTCGAAGACGTGCAGAGGTTCCTTCGCCCCGGCGGGCACCGATACAAGGCCGAAGATGGCCTCTGGACCATCTGGCAGCCGTCCTTCCAGCGGCCGAAGGATGCCGATCCGCACGACAACCTGCACCCTTATCGGGTGGAAGTCAGCTTTGGCGACGCGTCGTTCTCATCGCTTGTCGGCCCTTGCGGCAGGACCGTCATCACGGCGAGAACCGCCTGGGAGCCTCCCAATTCGTAAAAAATCCTCCCGTGCCGCCGCCACGAACCAGACGTTGCCGTCCGCCGCAGCCGCAAAGATCTTCAATCATGCACGATGACATCGCCCTGCCCCTGCTCACCGAAGACGACCTGCGCCACATTACGCGCTGGGCGGTGCTCTCGGCCGAACGCGCGCTCCCGGTCTACGAGGCGGCCGCGCCGGGCGACAACCGCCCGCGTGAGGCGATCGCAGCGGCTGTCGCCTTTGCTGGAGGCGGCGCGCGCACCGCGCATCTGCGCAAGGCCGCGTGGGGCGCTCAACGAGCGGCGCGCGAGGTCAGCGATCCCGCCGCCAAGGCGGCCGCCCGCGCGGCCATCGCCGCCGCCGGTGCGCCCTACACCCACCCGATCGAGACGCCGCATCAGATCAACCACATCCTTGGTCCCGCCGCCTATGCCGTCCAGGCGCTCTCGCTCGGCAAGGAACACGAAGCCTTGGCCATCGAAACCGAACTGCGCCGGGCGATCGCCGCCGCATCGGACGAAATCCGGCGCATCATCCGCAAGATGCCGGGGCGCAAGCCCAGCAAGGGCGCCTTTCACGCGCTGCTCTACCGGCTCGATACCGCCCTGCGGGGGTGACGGCCCCGGCGGCGGAGCAGGAGATCACGCCAGAGCCCGCTCACGCCCCTTGCCGGCTTCCTCGCTGATCCAGGCGATCACCGTCTGGAGTGCCGGCGATTTGCGATAGCGCGGCCAGACGAGATAGAAGTCCGAAGGCCCGGACATCGACCCCGCGAAAATCCGGACGAGCCGCCCTTCGGCAATGTCCTGCGCCACGAAATCGCCGTTGGCGAGCACGATCCCCTGGCCGGCGATCGCCGCCTCGATGGCGTGCGAGGTCTGGTTGAAGCTGATGCCCTTGAACGAGGCCTGTCGGCTCTCGCCGAAATGCCGCTCGATGAATTCGGGCCAGAAGTTGTGCGCGTCGTGCAGCAGCGTGTAGCCGGCAAGCTCGTCCGCCGTCTCGGGCACCGCCCGGCCGGCCATCAGCATCGGGCTGCAGACCGCGACGATCTCCTGCTCGAACAGCAGTTCCACCGCCAGTCCCGGCCCGAAAGGCGGCCGCCCGTAACGCACCGCCAGGTCCACGCCATCGGCCTGGAAGTTCGACATGCGGTCGGTCGCGAGAATATGCAGGTCGAGATCCGGGTGGCGCGCGGTGAAATCCGGCAGGCGCGGGATCAGCCATTTCGAGGCGAAAGATGGCGTGGTGCTGATCGTCAGCCGCACCGGCTGCGGCTTCAGCCCATCCGTCGCCCGGGCGATGATCTCGAGCGCACGCCGGATATCGGCGATATAGCCGCGCCCCTCGCCCGTCAGCGCCAGCATGCGCGGCAGCCGTTCGAAGAGTTTCACCCCGAGTTCGGCTTCCAGCCCGCGGATCTGCTGCGCCACCGCCCCTTGCGTGACGCCAAGCTCCTCGGCCGCCAGCCGAAAGTTCAGATGGCGCGCGGCCACCTCGAACACTTTCAATCCATTCAGCGAAGGGAGCTTTCCGGGTGCGTCACTCATCCGATAGTTTTTCTACTGGCATAGGAAAGCGAAACTGCTTCGTCGTTGCGTCCCGGAGATGGTATTTCAAGTGCAATACCAGCACAATCGGCACCCGGCTGAATGCGACGAGAGAGGATAGAACCATGGCAGTAGTAGAAAAAGTGGCAGTTATCACCGCCGGCGGCAGCGGCATGGGCGCCGAAAGCGCAAGGCGCCTCGCCGCCGACGGCTTCAAGGTCGCGATCCTGTCGTCCTCCGGCAAGGGCGAGGCGCTCGCCGCCGAGCTCGGCGGCATCGGCGTCACCGGCTCCAACCAGCTAAATGACGATCTGAAGCGCCTCGTGGACGCGGCCATGGAAAAATGGGGCCGGATCGACGTGCTGGTCAACAGCGCCGGCCACGGTCCGCGCGCCCAGATCCTCGAAATCACGGACGAACAATGGCACACCGGCCTCGACGTCTACCTGATGAACGTCATCCGCCCGGTCCGCCTCGTCGCGCCGATCATGCAGAAGCAGAAGTCCGGCTCGATCGTCAACATCTCCACTGCCTGGGCCTTTGAACCGTCGCCGATGTTCCCGACCTCCGCCGTCTTCCGCGCCGGCCTTGCCTCCTACACGAAGATCTTCGCCGACACCTACGCCGCCGACAATGTGCGCATGAACAACGTTCTGCCCGGCTGGATCGACAGCCTGCCGGCAACCGAAGAACGCCGCGACGCCGTGCCGATGAAGCGCTACGGCACCAGCGCCGAAATCGCCGCAACGATCGCCTTCCTCGCCTCCGACGGCGCCGGCTACATCACCGGCCAGAACATTAAGGTGGATGGCGGGCTCACGCGTTCGGTGTGAGGGGGCGAACTGATGTTAACTATATCGCTTTCACTGTCCTCGGCGTGGCTCGGGAAAGTAATATCATCTTCGTGGAAACAACCACGGCGTCCGTAATCAGCTGCGTCGTCCGAATACACTCGGCCTGCGCCAACGCTGGCGGTTCAACAGCCGAGCCGGAACTTGTCCAAAATCTCGAAGAGGTGAACAGAGGGCAAATTTCGATGCAACCCACTAAAATCGTGCGAAGAAGACCCTCATTGCGCTTTGGTTGGCGCCAGCAAATTCTGGGGACGTTTCTATCTAAGGCATCAACGTATACTTGAAATTATCGCCCATATTGAGCTGAATGCGCTGATACGGAGAGCAGCATGTACATCAGCCACATCGCGGTAAAGAATTTTCGCGCCATTACAAACATCAGTATCGAACTTAGTAAGTACATAAATGTCATAGTCGGGCCAAACGGCATAGGAAAAACCACGATCCTGCAAGCCATCCGCTTGGCAAAGGCGCTCGCTGCTCCGCGAACAGTGAATGAGGCTCAGCAGGTCCTCATCTCACTGGGCGCTGCTTCTCCGCATTTCCCCCAGCATCTTTTTTTGGAGGGGCTGGCTCAGGATCTGAATAATGATGTGGACATCCGTTGCACCTATACATTGACCCCTCACGAAATATCCCTTGCGGAGGCGTCAACACATGCCATCACGCGGCACTTTATCGCCGCTCGCATGGGGTTGAACTTTGCGAACCCAGCCCAGATCGTACAATTCTTGCAGTCACCGGAGGGCGTGCAAGCGAACCAGAAAGTACATGAAGAGCTCGATACAGCCATAAGGCGATTAAAAATAGATCCAACTCTCCAGGTGGGAATAATACTTAGACCATCCAGCGGTGACCTAAGAATCGTCGATCCTTTGGCCGGAGTTATGCTTGCATTCCTGGACCAACGGCTACCTCCTACACACTCGATTTTTTCATACTTTCCTGCTGATCGCGCCCTACCGGTTGGGGAAACAAACCTTCAGCTTGGTGGCCCAGACGCTCAGCAGCAAATGGAGATGCACAACTCTCAGCCCCAACTCAAATATCAGCGCCTAAAAAACCTCATAATAAATGCAATGGTTTTGGAAGGTGGGGATTCAGAACAGAACACCGTCAAGGCGGAATTCGAAACCATTTTTACGGAACTGCTACGGGGCAGGCGAATTGAGGAAATTCGCGTCAATGACCTTGGTTTGCTTTCTGTAATGACTAGGGAATTGGCGACAGATCGCCTAATAGAGTTAGATAGCCTAAGCAGCGGCGAGAAAAATATCGCTCTTACTTTTCTAATCGTTGCCAAATCACTGGCTCATGGAGGAATCGCTCTATTTGACGAGCCAGAATTGCACCTAAATCCAGCAGTCAGCCGCGACTTGTTGTCATTTATGCTGAGACAGTATTCAACACCCCGCGCCATCCAATTCCTGATGTGTAGCCATTCCCCAGAAATTTTGTCCGGAGCCTTTTCGAACGACGAGTGCGCCCTCTTACACCTAAAGTCTCCGACGGATATCACGCGGATCGCACGATCTGCCCGACATGAGTATGCGGAAGCATTGAACCGTCTCGGGACGTCGGTAAGCGAGTCACTTCTTTACCAAGGCACCATCCTAGTTGAGGGTGATCAGGACGTTCGCTTCTTAGAGATTGCATTTCCTGAATATGCGCGCCGCTTCAAGATAAAGGATCGCGGCGGGCGGCGCGAGGTCGAAAAAACTATTGTCGACCTACAAGCTCTGGAAGATAAGGGGCAGAAGGTTGCACCGATATTTGTAATCTTTGACAGAGATGAGGAGATCACCTCGCTTAAGAGTTCGAGCGCAGTACGCGTTATGCAGTGGACGCGACGCTCGATTGAAAATTACATGATAGGCATTGATGTCCTCGCGGAGCTTTTGCGAGATGAAGAAGTCACGCGAAACCCAATACTAAGCGAAGGAGAGGTAAGAAATTTTGTAAAGGGCCTCGCTATTCGGCAGGTTGATGCAATTGTTGCCCGTGAAGTTTACAACTCGTACGGCTTCCAAAATAGCTCTCTTCAAAAGGATGACCTGCTGGTTGAAGGGTTAGAAGCGATAACAACGAGACTTCAGAGCCGCTGGCTGAGCGCAAAAAATTCACTTCCGACAACGCCGGACGAAGAATGGACATCGGATTTTCTTAGTGCTTGTCGCATTCGCCGTAGCGAGCTTGAGGCGCAATGGGAGGCCAAGTGGCGAGAGCTTTGTGACGGAAAGAAGTTGCTGACCGACCTCTTCAAACGCGCCCAAATCAGGAAGTCTGAGGCAAGTTTCCGTGAACTCATAATCCGCAAGATGCGTGACATGGAGTCCGAGGATTGGATCGTCGTCAGAGATCATTTGCAGCAACTGATTCAAACCTAAGCATCCAACTTCAGCCGGATCCTCGAGAGCGGACCTTCCCCCCTCACGCCGTTATCACCCCTCGCATCAGCCCCTCCAGCCAGTCGGCGAACACCTTGAGCCGGCGCGACAAATGCTGGCGGTGCGGATAGAGCAGCGCCATTGGCATCGGCGCGGCGGTGTGGTCGGGCATCACCTCCACGAGCCGCCCTTCCCGCAGATGGTCGATCACGTCATAGGCCGGGATCTGGATGAGGCCGAGGCCGGCGAGGCAGCAGGCGATGCTGCCTTCGGCGCTGTTGACGCTGATGCGACCCGGCACGCTCACCGTGCGCGCCGCGCCGTCTTCGATCCACTCCCAGTCCTCCACCCGGCCGCTTGAGGGCGAGGCATAGTTGACGGCGAAATGACCGGCGAGATCGGCGGGCGTCCTCGGCGTGCCATACCGCGCGAGATAGTCGGGGCTTGCGACATTGATCAGCCGGAGCGTGCCGAGCGGCCGGGCGATCAGGCTGGAATCCTCGAGCGGCCCGACGCGCAGCGCACAGTCGACGCTCTCCTCGATCAGGTGCACCGCCCGGTCGGTCATGCCGAGGTCGATGTCGATGCCGGGGTAGCGCGCCAGGAACTCCGGCAGCGCCGGCGCCACGATCAGCCGGCCGATGCGGCTCGGCAGGTCGACGCGCAGCCGCCCGGCCGGACCGGTCGCCCCGCGGCGAAACAGGTTCTCCGCCTCCTCCACGTCCTGGATCAGCCGCAGGCAGCGCTCGTAGAAGGCGGCACCATCCTGCGTCGGCGCCACCTTGCGGGTCGTGCGGTGCAGGAGCCTTGTGCCGAGCCGGGTTTCGAGCGTCTGCACCGCCGCCGAAACGGAGGAGCGCGGCAGGCCCAGCGTATCGGCCGCACGGGTAAAGCTCGCGCTTTCTACGACGCGGGCGAAGATGCGGAAAAGCTCGATCCTGTCCATGCCCGGTCATGCCCATTGTTCGTCTGCTCTGACAAGTCATGTCACGAACGGACCCTTTATACCAGCGACACGGACGATATTCTCAACCCTGCGATGCCTGCCGCAGCCCGCCCTCTCGCATGGGCGGCGGCAAGGCGCGCGCTATCTGAAACACGGGCGTGCCGCGCCCGGGACGACCGGCCTCGTCGAGATGGACCGCCGGCGCCCGAGGCAGGGTGCGCGTGTGCCACACCCGGCTCTGATCCCGCCCCATTCAAAGTCCGGCCCGCGAGCGGCCGACAACAGGAGAAACCCATGGCAGACCACAGCATCAAAGGTAAATCCGTTCTCATCGCCGGCGGCGCGAAGAACCTCGGCGGGCTCTTGGCACGCGATCTCGCCGAACACGGCGCCCGCGGCGTCGCGATCCACTACAACAGCGCCGCCACCAGATCTTCGGCGGACGAGACCGTCGCCGCGATCAAGGCGGCCGGGGCCGCAGCCCACGCCTTCTCGGGCGATCTCACCAGCGCGGCCAATGTCGAAAAGCTCTTCGCCGATGCCAAGGCCGCGCTCGGCGGCATCGACATCGCCGTCAACACCGTCGGCAAGGTCTTGAAGAAGCCCTTCGTCGAAATCACCGAGGCCGAATATGACGAGATGAGCGCGGTCAATTCCAAGTCCGCCTTCTTCTTCCTGCGCGAGGCGGGCAGGCATGTCAGCGACAACGGCAAGATCTGCACGCTCGTCACCTCGCTGCTCGGCGCCTTCACGCCCTTCTATGCGGCCTATGCCGGCACCAAGGCACCGGTCGAGCACTTCACCCGGGCGGCCGCCAAGGAGTTCGGCCAACGCGGCATCTCCGTTACCGCCATCGGCCCCGGCCCGATGGATACGCCCTTCTTCTACCCGGCCGAAGGGGCCGATGCCGTCGCCTATCACAAGACCGCTTCCGCGCTCTCGGGTTTCTCCAAGACCGGCCTTACCGACATCGAGGACATCGTTCCCTATATCCGCTTCCTCGTCTCCGACGGCTGGTGGATGACCGGCCAGACGATCCTCGTCAACGGCGGCTACACGACGAAGTAAGGTGCTTGCCCCTCATCCCCGCGGTGAGGGGAAGCCCCCTCATCCGCCTGCCGGCACCTTCTCCCCGCAGGCGGGGCGAAGGGACGTGTGGCGCGCTCCCTGCCCCTGAGGAACGACGCCCGCCGCACTCGGGAGGGGCGCCTCCGACAATCGTCAATCGAGGGCAAGGATGAGCGGGCCGCGCCCTCGACGCGTCCCCTCTCCCCGCCTGCGGGGAGAGGGCCAGGGTGAGGGGCAGATCGTCACGCCGCCGCCAGACTTCAACCATCGATCGGATCGTCACGATCCTGCGGAGTGTCCCGACATGGCTGCTGTATTGAAGACGAAGCGGACCGAGAGCGGCCGGCGAAAGGCCGTCAGCGGTGTGACCAATATTCCTCGTGGAGTTTCGCCGCCTCGTCCGCAAGCAAGGGGCCGACGACTTCCGTTGGGCGCTGGCCGGCGGCGAACACGATGTGGCAGGGAAGATCGAGCGTCGGATTTTCCTCGCTTGCGCCGATCTGCTGTTTCATCTCCCGCTCGGACAGGCCAAACACGACACGCCCAATCCCCGCCCAATAGATCGCGCCGGAGCACATGGCGCAGGGCTCGGCCGACGTGTACATCGTGCATTCGGCCAGAAAATCCAAGGCATAGGCCTTGCCGGCACGCGTGGCGAGAAGCCGCTCCGCGTGGGCCGTGCGGTCGCCGCCTTCCGAACTGTAGCCGTTGCACTGTTCCAGCAGGACATTGCCGTCACGGTCGGCGAGAAGGGAGCCGAAGGGATGATCCCCGCCTTCGCGCGAACGCCGCGCCACGTCGAAGGCCTTCCGCAAGAGGGACTCGTCATAGGGCCGTTTGGTGCTTGCCATTTCGTCAGCTCCTGAGGATTGTCGCCGCCCGTTCGCCACCGTCCTTCCCAGCAGCGAAGCGGGTATCCGGCGTTCTTCGCCACCTGCGGCGCCGAGCGCTATCGGAGGCGCAAAGGTCGCCGTATCACTTTGAATGGCCGCATGTTCCCTCCTTCAATCGCCTACGATCAAAGGAAACAGCGGAAAGTCGCCGGTTTCCCGGCGCCGGTTATCTGGCATTCCCCCGATGAACAGGTTTCAACCATCGATCTTGATCCCTTTTGGCCCCGTCAGCAAGGCCGCTGGACGCCGCCCACTCGCCAGCGGATGATCGGGCTGGTCACGCTTGCAGCCGGACTGCGCAAGCCTTGAACACGGGGGCCGCGCCTCATCCGCCGCACCCTTCAAGATAGATTGTAATTTTGGAACATTGTGTAATGTGATGCGGATGAGCGCATGGCGCGCGAACGGGGCTCGATGGGTGAAGTTCATGGCATATATCCGCTTTTTCTGCCGTCATCTGCTCATTGGCCTGGCGCTGATTCTGGCGGTCGCCCTGCCCGCTTCTGCCCAGACCACCCCACCGCCGATCACCGTCATCCTCACGCCCGGCCAAAGCGCTGCCGAGATCGAGGAAACCTTGCGCGCCGCCGCAAAGGCCGGCGGGCCGGTCACGGTCGAATGGCGCGACGCGGCACATCAGGCCGCAACGTCGGGCAGCGTGGCGACATCGGAGAGCGGCCCCGCCTCGGCACCGGCCGTCGCCGCGACACCGACAACCGGCACGCCGCAGCAAGCCGCTCCAGCCGCCGACCCGGAGGACTCCTTCGGCACGCTTTCTGCCCGGTTTCTCAATGGCTTGCAGATGGGGCTTGCGGGCATGTCCGGCATCGCCCGCGTCATGGCTGACGTCGCGGCAGGCATCCGCGCCGAAGGCTGGTCGGTCGTCTCGGTTGCGGCCATCGCCGGGCTTGCGGTCGTCGCCGGCCTGGCCGCCGCCTTCGCCAGCCGCTTTCTCACCCATCGGCTGTTCGGCGCCTCCTTCGAGGTCGTCGACCTCCTGCACCGCATGCGCGCCTCCTTGATCCGGCTCGGCTTCGACATCGCCTATCTGGCGATCTTCGCCGCGCTCGCCCATGCCCTTGCTCGCCTGTTCCTGACGCCGGGCACGGCTTCGGCCGAGCTTGCCCGTGCCCTGATCACCATCGCCGTCGTCTCGGCCGTCTATGCCGTCGGCGCCCGCTTCCTCTTTGCGCCGACGCGGCCCGAGATCCGCCTGCTCGACATCGCTCATCCGCGCTTCCACGCCACCATGCTCACCGTCTATGGCGCGCTCAGCGCCGTCGTCGGCGCCAGCCTGCGCTTCGCCCACCTGCGCGGGCTGGAGCTTGCCGCCACCGACGGCTGGCTGCTGATCGGCGTCAGCATCCTCACGCTCGTCAAGCTCCACTGGTTCATCGCGGGTGCTGCCGATATTCGCGCGCTCTTTGCCGGAGAGAACCCCGGCCCGGTGCGCCGCGCCATCGCCTTCGGCGTGCCGGAGTTCTATGCCCTGAGCGCCATCGTGCTCTGGCTGATGACCGTCATCGTCGCCGGCAGCCCCAACAGCGCGGCCTGGAGCTTCGCCGGCGGCACCACGCAGATCATCCTGCTCGCCTTGCCGATCCTTGCCTTCGGCATCCATTCGCTGGCCGGGGCGGCGGCCGAGCGCCGGCGCACGCCCGCCTCCTCCAGGCTGCATGCGGCGATCTCCGGCAGCGTCCAGACGGCGCTGGCCGGCGCCACCTGGCTGATCGGCCTGCACATCATCATCGAACTCTGGCGCCCGGTGATGGTCCAGGACGATACGGCCGCCGCCGTCGGCTGGATCGTCATCCTCGAGCGCATCAGCCTTGCGATCGTGGCCGCCTGGGTGATCTGCAGCTTCCTCTGGCGGAGCTTCGAGGCCCTCGCCCCGTCGGCCCGCGTCGCCTTGCCCGGCGACAGCGAAAACGAGATGGTGACCCATCAGGCAAGCCGGCTCTCGACCATCCTGCCGCTCGTCCGCAACCTCATCTTCGGCGGCATCTTCGCCGTCACCAGCCTGGTCATCCTCTCCGCACTCGGCATCAACATCGCGCCGCTGCTGGCCGGCTTCGGCGTGCTCGGCCTCGCCCTTTCCTTCGGCTCGCAGACGCTGGTGAAGGATGTCGTCTCCGGCATCTTCTTCATCGCCGATGACGCCTTCCGCGTCGGCGAATATGTCGATACCGGCAAGCTCAAGGGCACGGTCGAGCGCATCTCGCTGCGCTCGCTGAGGCTGCGCCACCAGAATGGCCAGATCCACACCGTCCCCTATGGCCAGCTTCAGGCCGTGACCAATTACAGCCGCGACTGGAGCACGGTGAAGTTCGAGCTGAAATTCGAGCGCGACGCCGATCCGGAACAGATCCGCAAGACCATCAAGAAGGTCGGGCTCGCCATGCTGGAAGATCCGGAAGTCGGCGGAGAATTCCTCGAGCCCCTGAAGATGCAAGGCATCCAGGACATCACCGAAAACTCTCTCGTCGTCCGCCTCAAGTTCACCGCGCGGCCCGGCAACCCCAGCATCCTGCAGCGCGAGGCGATGAAGCGCCTGCTGCCGGCGCTGCGCCAAGCCGGCCTCGACCTCGCCTCCAACGCCGTCACCGTCCGTTCCGGCCCGGCCGGTGCCGCGGAAGCAGAAGCCGCGGCAGCAAACCTGGCGCTGGCGAAGAAGCCGGTGGCGACAGAGGCGGCGGACGCGGAAGGGTGAGGAACGATCCCGGTGACCGACTCTTGCACGTTCCCTTTAAGGTAAGCGCTGGCAAAACGCCCCTAGGATTCCTATCGCACCTACATTGGAACGGCGTTCTCCGAATTAAAGTCTTTAAATGCACTGTCAGCGGGCATCATCAGCCCGCGTTGCATGTTCGGGGCGATCGTCGGCGTTCTTGCGACTCAAGCGGTCATTGGTTCCTATAGCCACGTAGCAATAGTTAACGCTCACGAAGCAGTACTGGGGCACAACGTGATTGGAGAGCCAAGCAAAGAGACAGACCATGGACCGTTCCGACTCAAGCTATCGCCAGGCGTGCGCCTACGCTTGACTATGCAGCGAGAGATGCAGCTCGACCCCGACGGGGCAATCTTCACGAGCGCACTTTATGAGAAATATTTGTCGATGCATCGACTAGCGATATCGCGCCAAGAGGGAAATCTCAAAGCCCTCGTTTTTACTGACATCGGTTTGGCAATGCTCCTATTCGGAAAAAACGTAACAATTCCCGGAACGTCACTCGGATTGCATGACATTCCGGCCGGAATACAAGTTTTGACTGCTCTCTCCTCATTTACGTTCCTAATACTCTCCCTGACCTTCCTGAATTCACAGCTATACCAAGCCATTATAGAGCAATTTAGCATAAGAACAGCGGAACAAAAGCAGATTGACCCGGACTTCCTGACTGCGGCCGATACATTTACAGAACTTTACGTCAAGGCGTTTCGCGGAAAAATGAATATATTCGGAATCGATTTCTACGATGCTGGCCGCGGATTCCGAGCGTACTATGGCAGCCTACTCATACTTTTGGTAGCCGCTTTCATAAGCATTCTTCTACTTCACCTGGCTATTATCGGTTACGGCGTTTGGCTCAGCCTTAATTGGAGTTGGCTGTCCGCCTTATTTGTATCATCCGTCATATTAACTAATTTGGCGGCCGTAGCGGTCAATCTGGCAACCGAGTTCTCGTTCACAATTACTCAAGAACAGCTCAAGCTTCCACTTGAATAAAACTAGCACCTCTCAAAGGCTCCTCAGCCCTTTCGTAACCATCCCGAAATTTCGCGGGTCGTCCTCCTCACGAACTACGACAGGTGCCGTATGTCGCCTTGCTGTCGATGCGGCTAGGCCAGGCGGTCCCGCGCTTACTGCGCGTGGATCGAACCGAGGAGACTGCTATGAAAATCATCATTGCCGCTGCGGCATCGCTCACCTTCGCGACGTCCGCCATTGCCGCCGTGTCCCACGCCGACGTTGTCGTGCCCCAGGCCGACGTTGTCGTGCCCAAGGCCGAAAAGAAGACCGTTCTCAAGACGGAACACCAGGTCGAACTGGCCTGGGGGCCAAACCGTAGCAACGGTGTCAGCTCGAGCAACAAGGGCGCACCGGGCGGAAAAGAGTTCAACGGCCGCTAAGCCTAGCTCGGGGCGGCGCTGGCCGCCCTGAGTTCTCCCGGCATCCTGTCGAAACCGGCACGACCGATCCTCCCCCTCCACCACCGCAAATCACAAGCGCATCCGACGGCAAGGTGCCGCCCTTCGCTGTCTCCGCGGGAACAACGGACGCGCGGCTCCCCTGCTAGAACAGGAGCACAAAGGCCAAAGGCCTTTCGGCCGGGAGCATCGGCTTTCCGGTTCAACCCACCGCCCGGCCCAACGAAGGAACATGGTCAGGCAGGAAGAGCTTGGAGCGCCCGCATGCGTATCGTCCTGGTAGCCCTCGTCGCGTCAGTCATGAGCATCCTGGCGTTCAAATACGCCGATCATTCGCTCGGCAACACGCAGATCGTCGCAACGGCCGAAGAGCTCGCCGCCCTCTGACCGCGCTCCCGCGGCAGCGGTTCGCCACCCGCTCTCGACGACGCGGAACAGCGCAAACCGCCCGATCGCCAACAGCGGAAGTCGACCCTTCCCTCCCGCATAAGTTTCATTCCGGCCTGCAGCGGCCATCGTGTTCTGCAATCATCGCGTCATGCACGCGTATCGCGCCATCATCGCCGCCACGATGGCGGCAGCGCTTCACTAGCGGCTTGCCGGCGCTCTCCCACGTCGTCGGCGCAATCCACCTCATTTTCGGACGCCATCCTCTGCGCACTGCCGAGGTTGAGGGAGGCTCCCGTCGAGTAGCCGGCATCGCCGGTGCGGCCATCCCCGGATCGGGAGCCGGAAGCGCTCCCGACCGTCCCGGCAGACAGCAGCCGGAGTACGTCTTCGGCTGCCGCGCGCTCCCAACCGTCCCCCGGTTCGCGCTTCCATCCCCGGCTGGTTCTGGTAAAACCGGAACACGCATGACGGAGCGCTGCAACATGAACAATGACAACCTCTGGTACTCTCTTGTCGGCACCCGCGACACCAACACCGGCATGCTGCGGTTCATCGGCGCCGTCCTCGCCTTCATCCTTGTTTTCGGCGCACTCTTCTGGCTGCTCGGCCTGTAAACCTGGCGGACGGCCGCCGGCGAAACGGCGGCACCCGTCTCTCTCTTCCCCCGCCTCTCACTCTCCCACTGCGCGAAATTGGCCGCGCCCAATTGCGCAACCGCTAATAAGCGACGAACGATGAGAGAACGCTCCAAGCACGAAAGTGGTCTCATCTCACTCGCCTCGCCCAAATGGGTGAGGAACAATTCGTGAAAGCGAACCATGCGAGACCTAGCCGTCGACCAGCCCGAGTTCACGCCTCCTCGCCCCTGTCGGCCCGGAAGTGCGCAGCGGTCTTGCGATGACGGCATCGCGAAGGATCAAAGACCTAAAGCGCAGGGAGCGAAGCTGAAGATCGCGACGCGCGAGCGATATTCAGACGCCTTGTCTAACGGTAAAGTTGCGATAGAATAGCAGGATAAACAATTTATACGATTATCATCATGAACATTCGTTTCGTCGCCGGCGGCATGGCCGTCGCGCTGTTGTGCGCAATCGCAATCATTCTGTTCGCGCCTCGGCCCGATCCCCTCATCGGCTATGGCAGGTACGAGTGGGGGATCGCCGCCCTGCGCAAGCGCCCCGGCGCCGAGCGGGAATTCGTAGAGATGTGCGTGCCGGAAGTCGAAGCGGAATTCAAGGAGTCGGACCTCAAGGAGACGTCCTATTCCAGCCGGGCCGAGATGGCGCTGGACCTCTGCCGGCGCTATTTCGCCGTGGTGATTGACGGCAGACTTACGCTTGCGGAGATCAACCTGGGCCGTCTTCCGCTTTCGGTGCTCGAGGAAGCCGAGCGGCGGAAACCGCGCTTCCCGCGATGACGGCAATCTCGCAGCGCCGCGCCTGCGGACTGCACAGGGGGCGACCTCCCCCGCCGCAACAAAAAGGCCGGAGCGCGCGCGGCTCCGGCCTTCCTTTTCTTTCGCTCTCAAAACTTGTGCCAGTACATCCGTGGTCAAAGTCGAAAGCAGCTTGCGACTGCGAGCGTCGCGCTCAGCAGTTTGCTTATATTGAAGTTATAGGACCGGGCACGTTTCTCGACAAGCTGTCCCTTTGGGCTACGGCACAGGCCGGGGATTAGTTTTGGCCCCGCATCGAGGCCGAAAAACAGTGTCGGTTTCCGGCTTTTCACGCCAAGACAATCAGCGAATACTTAATTATAGTCGTCCGACAGCGCCGCGCGTCTTATGGGACGCGCAAAGGTCGCTGCAGCGCTTTGTTTCCAGAGCCTCTTTCCGCGTCAGGTGACTCCACTTGAAAGCGGGATGCTCTAGACTGGTGCAGCGGCCGGCGCCTGGCGGAGGCCATCCGCAGGGCACCGTCTCGCTCGCGGTCGTCGTCAGGATCGTTCGGCGCGCCTGGGGAGGCATATGTCGGGGTTCGATCACAGGCACATGAATGCTGCGGCGCTCGCCGCGATCCTGGTGCTCGCCGCCCTCTTCCGCCTGCATGACGTCCAGCAGCCGCTCGTCGATGCCTTTAGCTGGCGCGAGGCGAGTACGGCGATGATGGCCGACAACTTCTTCCTGCGTAGCTGGAACATCTTCTTTCCGGAGGTGAGCTGGACCGGACCGGACCCCTCCTATCAGGGCCGCGAGCTGCAGGTCGTCTCCTATATCACCGCCCTTCTCTATGCCGCCTTCGGCTGGGACGAAACCTGGGGCCGGCTCGTTGCCATTGCCTTCGGCGTCCTTGGCGTCCTCGCGCTGCATCGGCTGATCGCGCGGCTCTGGGACGAGGCCCACGCCCATGCCGGCGCGCTGCTGCTGGCGATCATGCCGGGCGCGGTAATGATCGACCGCTCCTTCCTGCCGGATCCGGCCATGCTGGCGCTGGTGACGACAGGCGCCTGGGCCTATGTCGCCTATCTGCAGAGCGATCGCCTGTCGCTTCTGATCGTCGCAGGCCTCCTCACCACCACGGGCGTGCTTGCCAAGCTGCCGGGCATCGCCGTGGTCGTGCCGATGACCTACGCGACCTTCGCCATCCTGCAGCAGCGCGGCAAGCTCGGCCTCGGCCGCCTCCTGGCAATCCTGCCGGTCGCCCTCGCCGCCGGTGCGCTCATCCTCAGCTATTACTGGTGGGCGCACTATCTCGGCACCAACTATCCGCCTTACCATGTCGCCGGCAGCGGCTATCTCTGGAGCGACGGGCTTTCGAGGTTCCTCGACGAAGGCTTCTACATTCCCGCCACCTGGAAGATCGCCAGCAACTGGCTCTTCACCCTGCCGGTGGTCGTGCTCGCGGGCATCGCGCTGCTGACCGCGCCGCCGGCGGCAAGCGGGGCGGAGACGCAGGCAGGCTCCGTTCGTGCGCCCTGGTTCTTCCATGTCTGGTTGCTGGGCGCGACCCTCGTCTATGTCCTCGCCGCCCGCGAGATCAAGACCAACCCCTGGAACTTCCATATCTTCAATGTGCCGATGGCAGCACTTGCCGGCCGCGGGCTGATCCTGCTCGTCGGCATCGGCCGCGAACGCGGGCTCCTCACGCGTGCCCTGCGGCTTGCGGCGATCGCCGCCGTCGTCGTCATCGGCGGCAGCCTCCCCGGCCTCTCGCTGATGAAGACGCCCTATGCCGACCACGGCGAAAAGCTCGGCACCAGGCTCAGCGAACTCAGCCGCCCCGGCGAGCTCGTCATCACCGCGACGCCGACGATCGGCGATCCCGTCGCGATCTATTACAGCCGCCGCCGCGGCTGGGTCTTCCCGCCCGGCGGCGGCGAGACCGAATGGTCGATGCTGCTGGAGGACGACGACGCGATCGAGGCGCTGGAGGAACTGCGCGCCCGCAACGCCACCTGGTTCGGCATCACCAAGAACGCCCGCGACATGCAGCGGCGCAAGTTCCTCGAATACAACAAGGGCCTGATCGCCCATCTCGACCGCACGGCCGAGCGCGTCGTCGACGACGACACGATGCTGATCTATCGGCTGACGCCGCGGATAAATGCAGCGGCGTCGAATTGAACGGCTGGGCTTCGCCCGACCGCAGCACGCCGCCCTCATGGGAACGCGGCGTGGCTTATCGCAACAGCCGTGACGGATAACTTCCCGGTTGGCTCTGCCCCTCTCCTCGGGTTTAACCCGAGGACTAACCCTCTCCCCGCTCGCGGGGAGAGGGAATGGCACCCCTCGCCGCCCTTCCTTCACAAACGGAGCGGGGGAGCGACGCGCGTGCCACACCGCCCCTTCCCCCCGTCACGACGGGGAGAAGGTGGCCGGCAGGCCGGATGAGGGGCAGCAACAAAAATCGCCATGCGTTCCGATCGACGCATGGCGCCCTGCTTCTTGCCGTGTCGCCCCTTGAGGCGATGAGCCTTACTGCAGCGTGCGGATCGGCGCCGGTGCGGGCTGGCCGGCGGCCGCACCCGCGGCATTGTTGGCCGAGCGGGCGGAATCGAGGCCGGTGGCGACGACGGAGACGCGGAAGGTGCCGTCGAGCGTGCGGTCGAAGATCGAGCCGACGACGATGTCGGCTTCGTCATAGACCTCTTCGCGGATGCGGGTCGCAGCCTCGTCCACCTCGAACAGCGTCATGTCCATGCCGCCGGAGATCGAGATCAGCACACCCTTGGCGCCGCGCATCGACACTTCGTCGAGCAGCGGGTTGGCGATCGCCGCTTCCGCCGCCTTCAGCGCGCGGCCCTCGCCGGTCGCCTCGCCGGTGCCCATCATCGCCCGGCCCATGCCCTTCATGACCGATTTGACGTCGGCGAAGTCGAGGTTGATCAGGCCTTCCTTGACGATCAGGTCGGTGATGCAGCCGACGCCGGAGTAGAGCACCCGGTCGGCGATCACGAAGGCATCGGCAAAGGTGGTCTTGGCATCGGCGATGCGGAAGAGGTTCTGGTTGGGAATGACGATCACGGTGTCGGCCGCCTCGCGCAGCCGCTCGATGCCCTGCTCGGCCGTTTCCATGCGGCGCTTGCCTTCGAAGCTGAAGGGCTTGGTGACGACGCCGACGGTGAGGATGCCGGCCTTGCGCGCCGCTGCCGCAATCACCGGTGCCGCACCCGTGCCCGTGCCGCCGCCCATGCCGGCGGTGACGAAGCACATATGCGTGCCGCCGAGGTGATCCATGATCTCGTCGATCGATTCTTCCGCCGCCGCCCGGCCGACATCCGGCAGCGAGCCGGCGCCGAGGCCCTCGGTGACGGCGGCGCCAAGCTGGATGATGCGCGACGACTTCGACATGGCGAGCGCCTGCGCGTCCGTATTCGCCACCACGAAATCGACGCCCTGAAGCCCTTCGTTGATCATGTTGTTGATGGCGTTGCCGCCACCGCCGCCGACCCCGATGACGGTGATCTTCGGGCGCATTTCGGTGATCGTGGGCTTCTTGAAATCGTTCATGGCTTGTCTCCTAGAGCCGACGCCCTGCAGGCGCCGACGGCGGGCGAATCGGGCAGCTATTATTTTAGGAATTGAAAAAAGCCATGGAGAAGGCAAGAAAAAAGGTCGGAACACCTATCCACATAAGTATTTTAGCGGGGCCGGAAAGGCGGTAAATCAGGTTCCGAACCTCGGCCGCAGAATGAACAAATCTGCCAAACAATCAAAGCTCTAAGGGCGTATCGGCCCCGGGTTCAACCCGAGGACTAACCCTCTCCCCGCAGGCGGGGCGAGGGGACGAGGACCACGGCTGCGCCGCCAACCGGGGAGCTGCTGACGGACATCGCAACCGACAATCGTCGGCGTGGGCGAGCGGCCGCCCGCGAGTCTCCTTCGCCCCGCCCGCGGGGAGAAGGTGGCCGGCAGGCCGGATGAGGGGCATTCCCCATGAGCCAGACAGACGAAGTCCGCCTACCCTTGTTGAACCGCTAAGCCTCAAAACTCGGCCGCGAGCGCACCCGCTCCAGCCAGCGCTGGACGTTTTTCGCCGAAGCCGGGATCTCCATGCCGAAGACGTCGCAGAGCCAGGCGGTGACGCCGGCGGTGATGTCGGCGATCGAGAATGCGTCACCGGCGAGGAACGGCCGCCCGTCCGAAAGCTCGTCGTCGAGCCAGCCCCATTTCTTCGGCACCGCCAGCCGCTCGGCCTCGGCAAAGGCCGGAAACTGCGTCAGCCGCTCGGCAAAGAAGGCATCGGAATGCAGCGCCACATTGCCGACGGTTCCGAGGATTACCAATTCGGCGCGCCGGTTCCACATCTCCACCTTGGCGCGGCTGACGGCATCGTGGCCGAAAAGCTGCGGCTCGCGCTTCGTTTCCTCGAGATAGCGGCAGATCGCAACGCTCTCGGTGATGATCGTGCCGTCGTCGAGCTCCAGCACCGGAATCTGCCCGAGCGAATTGACCGCCAGGAACTCCGGCGCCCGGTGCTCACCCTTGGCGAAGTCGACATTCACCATCGGCAGCGAAATCCCCTTCTCCGCCATGAAGATGCGCACGCGATACGAATTCGGTCCCATGCCCTGATAGAGCTTCATCCTATCCTCCTGTCGATGAGGCGCGCTTCGCCTCGTTCCTCCTTAACCGCATCCAAGCGGGATACTGATTGTTTATAGCAACCGGTTTCATTTAACTTAACGGTTTATTTCGCCACGGCCGAAACTCTTGAACTCTGCTCGCAGTTTCCCATTACGGAGGATGAAGCGGAAGCCGGGCAGCTTGAATATCGCCGGCCATCATGCTTGCCTCCTTGAAACAGGAGCCACGCCATGTTCGCCCGGTCTGCCGCCCTTTGCCTCGCCACCCTCCTCGTCGCCAGCCAGGCCGAAGCAACCCTTGCGCCGAACTATCAGCGCGCCCGCGAGTTGAACGCCGTCATCAATGCGGTCGCCGTCGCCGTTCCCAAATATCCAATCGACAAGGTCATCAGCCAGGGCCGCGACCGCTATGCGGTTAACGCCGGAAAATGCACGGTTATGGCAAGGATCGTCGGCCTGCCGTCAAAGCCAGGCTTGGTCGGCCCGCGGCAATTCGAGGTCCAACTCGACAAGCCCGATTGCGATTGAACGGCTACAACCGCCAGCCCCGGCTCAGCACGAAGCGCGCCGTTTCCCCGGGCATCATTGCGCTTTCGCCATAGGCTTTCAGCACCTGCCCGTCGGGCAGCGCCAGCGTCAGCGCAAAACGTTCGCCCTCGAACACGCAGGAGATGACCCGAAACGCCATCCCCTCGCCGTCGCGGCGCACATGCTCCGGCCGCACGAGGACGTCGCGAACGGGCAGGTCACGGGTCGCCCCATTGCCCGCACCCGCCTCGCCGATGCCACCCAGCGCGGCGCGCAACGTCGCCCAATCCAGCGCCCTCGGCGCCCCCGCCGGTACGGCCAGCTTCAGGACGGAGCCGCGGCCGATCAGGCCGCCGACGACGGCGCCTTCGGGCCTTGCGTAGATTTCGGCGGGCGGCGCCATCTGCATCAGCCGCCCCTCCGACATGACGGCGACATCGGTCGCGAGCGCCATCGCCTCGGCCTGGTCGTGGGTCACATAGATCATGGTGGCGCCGGAGCGCTCGTGGAAGATGCGGAAGGTCTCTTCCATCGACTTGCGCAGATGCTGGTCGAGGTTTGCCAGCGGCTCGTCGAGCAGCACCACGTCGGGCGAGGTCACCAGGCAGCGGGCGAGCGCCACGCGCTGGCGCTGGCCGCCGGAAAGGGCGGCCGGCCGGCGCTCGGCATAGTCGGTGAGCTTCACCAGCGAAAGCGCGTCGCCGACGCTTCTGCGCCACGCGTCGCCCGAAATGCCGCGCACCTTCAAGGGATAGCCGACATTCTCCGCCACCGTCATATGCGGCCAGAGCGCATAGGACTGGAACACCATCGCCATGTTGCGCCGTTCCGGCGGCAGCGCCCGCGACGCATCGGATAGCCGCCTTTCGCCGAAATCGATCGAGCCGTCGCTTGGGCGCTCGAAGCCGGCGATCATCCTGAGCACCGTCGTCTTGCCACAGCCGGATGGCCCGAGCAGCGCCAGGAAGCCGCCTTCCCGCACCGTCAGCGACACATCCGACACCGCCGGCCGGCCACCGCCGAAATCTTTGGTGAGGTGGTTGAGGATCAATTGCGCCACGGCAGCACGCCCCCGGGAAGATATTTCGCAAGCGCCTCCAGCGCGGCCATCAAGACAACGACCATCACCACGACGAGCACGGAGAGTGCTGCGGCAAGGTCCGACGAGCCGCTGTCGTCGAGATTGAAGATGGCGACGCCGAGCGTCTGCGTTCCGGCCGACCAGAGCAGCGCCGAGACCGTGAGCTCGTTGGCGGCGATCAGGAAGACGAGGATGATCGCAGCGCCGGCGGCCGGCGCCACCAAGGGCAGGATCACATCGCGCATGCGCCGGACGAAGCCGGCACCGGAGAGACGTGCGGCCTCTTCCAGTGACGGATCCATCTGCAGGAACGCGCTCATCACCGGCTTGAGGCTGACGGCGAGGAACGAGGAAAAATAGGCAATCAGGATGATCCAGATCGTGCCGTAGAGCGAGACGTCGAGGACGGGCAAAGGTGCTGCAAAGATGAGGATGAAGGCGACCGCCAGCACGATGCCCGGCAGCGCATAGGGAATTTCGATCAGGATGCCGAGCGCATCGGCAAGCCACCCCTTGCGCCGGGTCATCAGGTAAGCGGCCGGCACCGAAACGGCGAGCAGGCCGAACGCCGAAGCGCTCGCGAGGAACACCGAATTGGCGAATGCTTTCAGCGTCATCGACTGGCGGAAGAGGATTTCTTCGTAAGCGCTGAGCGACACGGTTTGAAGAGTGAGCGGTACGCCATAGGCCGGCACCAGCGAGCTCGCGACGAGGGCCGCGAGCGGCGCCACCAGCACGAGAAACAGGATCGCCACCAGCGCCAGCTCGACGACCAGGCGGAATCGCCCGAGCGAAAAGGCGGCATTCGCGCCCGAGAGGCCGATGATGCGATAGTCCCGGCCGGAAAGCGCCCGCTGCTGCAGGACCAGCCCGGCGGCGGCGATCATGGCGATCAGGCTGGACAAAGCCGCGATCTCGCCGAAAGTGCCGGCGCCGAAGCTCGCAAGCCGCGTATAGATCAGGGTGGGCAGCACCGCGATCCCGGCGGGAATGCCGAGGATCGCCGGTATGCCGAAATTGCCGACACCGGAAACGAAGGCGATCGCAGCACCGGCAATCAACCCCGGCAGCGACAGCGGTACGACGATATCGCGAAAGACACGGAATGGCGTGGCGCCCGCAAGCCGTGCCGCCTCCACTCCGTCGCGCGGCGAGGCGGAAAGCCCGGCTTTTAGCGCCAGGAATACGAGCGGCGCATGCTGGACGCCGAGGAGCAGCGAAATGCCTGACAGCGAATAGAGCGGCTGCGGGCTGCCGAGCGGCGGCGCGATCCCCAGCGTCTTCAACAGCGGGCTTGCCGGCCCGGTCATTTCCACCCAGGCAAGGGCCGTCACCTGCGGCGGGATCATCATCGGCAGCATGAAGGCAAAACTCAGGGCCAGCTTGCCGCGCACATCCGTCAGCGCCACGGCGAAGGCAAAGAGCGCGCCGATGACGACGGAGACGACCATGCCGCCGGTTGCCGTTATCAGCGTGTTGCGGATCGCCGCAAAGGTCGCGGGCTCGGTGAGCACACCGACCGACCGGCCGGAGACGAGCCCGGCAAAGCCGGCCTTCGCCAGGCTGATCAGCGGCAGCAGGCAGAGCAGAAACAGGCAGGCGAAAACGAAGGGCGCCAGCCAGCGCGGCTCGGCAGCGGCGCTCGCCCCTGTCCTTACCCTGGGCGCGCCGGCCGTCCGGCCCTGAAAGGGAAAGCGCAGCCAGCAGGGCCGGCTGCGCAGGTCATTGCGTTCGAGCATTCCGATCAGTTCGTGCCGAAGATGCCGGAGAAGGTTTTGAGGTCGGCGTCGGAATTCTTCACGGCGTCAGCGGCGTTCACCGGCAGCACCTTGATCGTCTCGCGCGCCGGATAGCCCTCGGGCAGCGCCACGCCATTACGGGCCGGAATGTAGCCCATCTTCACCGCCGTCTTCTGGCCTTCCTCGGACAGCAGGAAGTCGACGAACTTCTTGGCGGCCTCGACGTTCTTGGCGGTCTTCAGGATGCCGACCGGCTCGGTCACCGCCGAAACGCCCTCGGCCGGGAAGACGAACTCCACCGGCGCGCCCTTGGCCTTCTCGCGGATCGCCATGAAATCGACAAGCATGCCATAGGCCTTCTCGCCGGTTGCAACCGCCTTCAGCACGCCGCCATTGCCGCCGGCCGCCGTGGCGCCGTTTGCCGCGAGCGCCTTGTAATAATCCCAGCCGAGGCCCTCGATGCCGGTCAGCGTCTGCGCATGGATCAGCGCCGCGCCCGAGGTCAGCGGGCTCGGCATGGTGACGAGGCCCTTGGCTTCCGGTTTGCTGAGATCCTGCCAGCCCGCGGGCTTCATGGCAGCAGAGGTGTTATAGACGATGCCGGTCGTGATCATCTTGGTGGAGTAGTAAGCGCCGTCGGCATCATAGAGCGAGGCATCGTAGCTGGCCGCTTCCGGCGACTTGTAGTCGGCGAGATGCCCGGCTTCCTTCAGCCGCTGCATCGTCACCGTGTCGGCGATGAGCAGCACGTCGGCGACCGGATTGCCCGCCTCGATCTCGGCCATCAGCTTGGCCATGATCTTTGTCGTGCCCTCGCGCACCCATTCCACCTCGATGCCGGGATTGGCGGCTTCAAAGGCATCGACGGTCGCCTGCGCGTCCTCGTTCGGCTGGCTGGTATAAAGCACCAGGTTTTCGGCGTAAGCAGCGGTCGAAAGCAGGCCTGCGGCAAGCGCGCCGGCAAGGACGGAAACGAACGATTTCATCAATATACCCTCGTGTTGAAACTGGCGCCGAGGGATAGAGCCGCCTTTTTACAGGGGTGTGACAGGCCGAAGCGCTTGCGGCCTGTGCCAAAAAATCCAGAAAATTTCGCGCCGATGTCACACCGGCCGTCGCTCGCTCGTCATGGTATCGGAACCAACGAAAGGAAACGGAACCATGACTGCTAAGATCGACCTTTTCGCCGCCGCACCGCAACTGATGAAGAACTGGATGGGTACATCCGTCGCCGTTGCCGCGAGCCTCGACCAGACCATCGTCGAGCTCGTGAAGATCCGCGCGTCGCAGATCAACGGCTGCGCCAACTGCATCAACATGCACACGCAGGAAGCCCGCGAGAAGGGCGAAACGGAGCAGCGCATCTATCTGCTTTCGGCCTGGCGCGAGGCGCCCTGCTATTCCGATCGCGAGCGCGCCGCGCTAGGCTGGACCGAAGCGCTGACCAGGCTTTCGGAAGGCCACACCCACGAAAAGGCCTACGAAGCGCTCAAGGATCATTTCACCGAGGAGGAACAGGTGAAGCTCACGCTGATGATCAACGTCATCAATGGCTGGAACCGCCTCGCCGTCGGCTTCGGCCTTTGGGTCGAGCCGGCGGAAGCCAAGGCCGCCCAGGCCGCCGCCTGATGGCGAGTTCGCCCCAGGAGGACGCAGCGGCGGCTTTCGACCCGCTGCGCCCGAAGCTGGTCCGCGTGGCCTACCGCATGCTCGGCTCCGTCGCCGATGCGGAGGACATGGTGCAGGAGGCCTTCATCCGCTGGATGGGGGCCGACCGCGCGGCAGTGCGCGAACCCGAAGCGTTTCTGCGCCGCACGGTGACTAGGCTCTGCCTCGATCAGTTGAAATCCGCCCGGCGCCAGCGCGAGACCTATGTCGGCCCCTGGCTTCCCGACCCCGTCGTCGAGGAGGAGCCGGAGGATGACGTCACCCTGCCCCTGATGCTGGCGCTCGAGCGGCTTTCGCCGCTGGAGCGCGCCGCCTTCCTGCTGCACGACGTCTTCGGCCTGAGCTTCGACGAAGTTGCGACGACGATCGAGCGCGACGCCGCCGCTTGCCGCCAGCTTGCGGCCCGCGCCCGCACCCATGTGCGCGAGGAGCGGCCGCGCTTCCAGATCGAGCAGCAGCGCGGCCTCGAAATCGCCAACGCCTTCTATGCGGCCTCCCGCAGCGGCGACATGAAGACGCTCGGCGCCATGCTCGCAGCCGATGTCAGCGTCCATTCCGACGGCGGCGGCAAGCGCCCGGCAGCCATGCGGCCGATCCTCGGTTTCGACGCCGTGATGAAGGTGCACGAGCAACTCGCCGCCCTCTTCGCCAAACACGGCTCGACGCTCGTGCGCACCGGCTTCATCAACGGCCTGCCCGGCTTCGTCACCCGCGAGGCCGACGGCGAGCTGCAATCGACCGCGCTGGAGATCGCGGACGGCAAGGTCGTGGCGATCTATGTGGTGCGCAATCCGGACAAGCTTGCGCATCTGCATTAGAGCGTAGTCACGGGCGCGCTCACGCCCTCGCGGACTGGCCGCGTGGGTTCGGTCTCCGCCTGCGACGGCTGTAACCGAAAGCTCGTGCGGACGTCCTGTTTGCGGATCGACGTCTGCAGATCACCGCCATCGACTGGCGCAAGGATGGCCGCAAACAGGGCGGCCATCACCCTGCCGTTGCTCTTTCCAATATCGCGCGACGATTAGCATAGGAGTTCCTAATGTGGCCGACTCCGAGTTGTTGGCGGCAGAAGTTGGGACGCCGCCTCCCGGTGAAAATTGACGATCGACCCTCGGTTGTGGCAATGCTTGCACAGGCGGGAACTGGGGGGCGGCATTGCCAAAGAAGAAAGCGATAGGACGCCAAGGTTGGTGGTTTGCGTCAGTCGATGGCGTTGCGCTGCCATGCCTGCATAAGGAATGGCTGACTGGTCTGCACTACCATGATCCTTTCAAGCGCCACGAGGGCAAGGGACTTGAAAGAAAAATCCAGGAAGCGGTCGACGCCATCATGCATGGTGGTCAAGTGATCCTTACAAGCGACAAGAAAATACTGGACCCCAATGGAGAACTCGTCGCGTTCGAGCGCACGGGATACATCGCAGCATATGAGGTTGGCGACGTAACCTATTCCTCCAGTGATGGTCTTCGACTCCGGTTGACCAAACGGCTTTATGACCTGGAATGATCCAAACTCGTGCGTGGCCCTTCTCGCCGCAAGAGGCGGTTGACCGCAAGAAGGGCAGCACGAACGCGAACAATGCCTCGTTTCCGAGCACGGGGACCTCACCAAGTGAAATATGTTCCGCGGACCTTGGTCAGGACTAGGTTCGGACTTCAATCCGACGCTGTTGTTTCGAGCAGACCTTAGGCCGCCCGCTCGCGCCCAACTCCCGTGCTCGCCGGAATCCGCGCAATCACCTTGATCTCGAAGTCGAAGCCGGCGAGCCAGTTGACGCCGATTGCGGTCCAGTTCGGATAGGGCTTTTCGGGGAAGATCCGGTTCTTGACGGCCATGATCGTCTCGAACTGGTTTTCCGGGTCGGTGTGGAAGGTGGTGACGTCGACGATGTCGTCGAAACTGCAGCCGGCCGCTTTCAGCGTTGCCTTGAGATTGTCGAAGGCGCGCTCGACCTGGCGGGCGAAATCCGGTTCGGGCGATCCGTCTTCGCGGCTGCCGACCTGGCCGGAAACGAACAGCAGGTCCTCGGAGCGGATCGCGGCGGAATAGCCGTGCGCCTCGTAGAGCGCGTGGCGGTTGGCGGGAAAGATTGCGTCGCGTGAAGTCATCGGTCTGGTCCTTTTTTGAAATCCAAGGCGCAGAAACGGGCGAGCGCTGCCCGATCAGGCAGAACTTCACAAAACCCGCTCCATTTGATATACGCCACGTATATGAAATAACCAAATACGGCGCGTATGTCAAATTCATATACGCGTCGTATATGAATTTGAGGACCGCATGGCCAGACGCCGCCAGGAGACGATGGAAGAGAACCGCGCCAAGCTGATCGCGGCGGGCCGGAAGGCCTTCGCGGAAAAGGGCTATGCCGCGGCCTCGATGGACGAGCTGACCGCCGATGTCGGCCTGACACGCGGCGCGCTCTACCACAATTTCGGCGACAAGCGCGGGCTGCTCGCCGCCGTCGTCAACCAGATTGACAGTGAAATGGCCGCGCGCGCCAAGGAGATCGGCAGCGGCAACGAAGACGGCTGGCAGGCGATGCTCGCCGAAGGCGCCGCCTATATCGAGATGGCGCTCGATCCGGAGGTGCAGCGGATCGTGCTGCTCGACGGGCCCGCCGTGCTCGGCGACCCCTCGAAATGGCCGAGCCAGAACAGCTGCCTGCTGGCGACGCGGGAGACCGTCGAGCGCCTGCTTGAAAGGGGCATCCTGAAACCCGTCGACCCGGAAGCAGCGGCGAGGCTCTTGAGCGGCGCCGCTCTCAACGCCGCTCTCTGGGTGGCCGCCAGCGACGATCCGAAGGCGGTGCTGCCGAAGGCGATCGACGCCTTCCGGTCGATGGTTTCCGGCTTTCTGGCGGAACACTGAAGCGCCCTCGCGTCCCGTCGGGCGTCGCCGCAGCGCTTGCGACCCCGGTACGGCGGCGCTCTACCCGGCCCTCTCGCCCACCAGTTCCCAGAGGTCGACCTTCTCATGGCGCCCCTTCACGGGGATGAGCCCGATCGGGCGGAAGTCGAAGGTATCGGCAACGGCGCCGTGCACGGCTCCGCTGACGAGGATCGTCGTGCCGAACTCCTTGTTCAATCCTTCGAGCCTCGAGGCGACGTTGATCGTGTCGCCCATGGCGGTGTATTGCTGGCGCGAGATCGCTCCGAAGCTGCCGACGACGGCCGGGCCGGTATGCAGGCCGAAGCGGGTGAACAATTCCGGTCGCCCGTTCCGGCGGTTGGCCTCGTTCAGACGCTCGACCGCCGCCTTCATCGCCAGCGCCGAGCGACAGCCGTTTTCCGCATGCCGCGGATCCGGAACGGGTGCGTTCCACATGACGAACAGGGAGTCGCCGAGATATTGCACCACCGTGCCGGCATGCGCTTCGGCAATCCCGTTCAGCTCCTCGAAATAGGCGGAGAGGATCTCCACCACGTCCTCGGGCGAATGCCGTTCGGATATGGTGGTAAAGTCGCGGATATCGGTGAAGAGCACGGTCACCTCCTGCCGCGCCGCCTTGGCGACCGCCTCCCCACGTGGATTGACGATCCGCCGCACCACTTCGCGCGGCACATAGAGGGCAAACTGGCGGATGGCATGGCGGCTGGCGGCCAGCGCGCCGGCCAGCGTGTTGATCTCGGTGATAAAGGAATGCGGCGTCCCCTTCCCGGCAAAGTTCAGGTCGCCGATCCGCCGTGCCTCGTCCGCAAGCCGGTAGAGCGTGCGGCTGATCACGCGCGACAGCAGGACCGACCCGACGACGCCCGCCACCAGCAGGCTGGCGGCAATCAGGAGGTTGCGGATGAGCAGCCGGTTCGCCTGTGCCACCAGGTCCTGCAGCGGCACGACGATTGCGACCGAGCTGCCCTTGAACAGGCCGGAAACGCTGACCGGCGCCATCTGGATCAGATAGCGCTCCCCGGCGAGATCGGCTTCGGCAAGACCTCCGCCCATATAGGCCGGCTCCTTGCGCAGCCGGGCGACCACCTCGAGGCTCGGGTCGAGGCTGCGCATGCCGGCCCCGCCGCCGCCCGACCACGCGCCCAGGATCGTGCTCATGAGCGCCGGATCGGAGTGGGCCACGAGCCTGTCGTCGCTGCCGATGACATAGGAGCGGGCCCGCGGCGAAATCTGCCGCGCATCAAGCAGGCGGCTGATGGTCTGCAGGTGAATGTTGGTGCCGACCACGATGCCGCTGGCGCCCCTCAAGGGGGTCGCGAGCGCCAAGGTCGGCACCTTGAGCGTTCCGGTGACATAGGGTCCGACGGAAACCGGCCCGCCGCTTCGCAGCGCCGCCTGGTACCAGGGGCTCTGCCGCGGATCGAAATTCGTCCGCTCGAACGGGCGCTCCCCGATCGGACGCGCTTGGCCATCGAGAAACCGGAGCGTCGACACGGAACCGACGGTCTGCCCGTGGGCGAGCACCCGGACGGCAAATGCGGTGCCCGCCGGTGCCGCGAGCGTCTGGCGGACATAATCCCTCTCCGTGTTGATCACCTGCAGGTAGGAGCCATCAGGATAGCCGGCATAGATGCTCGTCGCGTTGGAAACGCTTTTGAGCACCTCCAGGAAGAACTGCGTCTTCGGCTCCAGATCTTGCGGCGGTGCGACGGCAAGCTGCGGCACCGTGGAGGCAAGCGCAACCGCCTCCTGGCCGCCCTCCAGCGCATTCCTGTATCCCTCGATCAGCCGCAGGCTCATTTCCCGCATGTGCTTCTCGCCGGCGAGGATCGCCGCCTGTCGCCCTTGGCTGAACGCCATCCAGATGATCGGCGTCGCCGTTAGGAGCAACAGCGCGACGACCAGGACGCTGAGATGCACTCTGAGAGGCTTGGACCAGTTCACGCAATTCCCCCCAAAACGCGACTGAATTTCGGGGAACCTAGCACCTGCCCGCGTCGGCAGGAATGTGTAATCTTTCAAGGAAATAGGCCATTTTGTTGAATCGGGGAGACAATGAAATGGCCCGGCAGTCGGCAGGTGGCCCGGAGCGGAAAGCGCCGCGCGTTCAGGTCTAGTTCAACGGGATGGCATTACCATCCTTGCTATCCTGGTAGACGGCCGAGAGTTCGTCATAACTGGCGCGGATCGCATCGGCGCGCGACTTCAGTTCGTTGCGCTGTGCCTCGGGCACGCCTCTCGGCTTGTGGGCAGCAGCGGCCTGATCACGCGCCATTCGAAGTCGGTAAGGTCAGATCAACTCATTTGAGCTTGAATCAGCGTGCGGCGCGAAATGAAAAGCCACCAGTCTGCGAACGCCCCTTTTTGCCGTTCATCCATATATTGGGTGTACCCGTAAACGGTCCTTGGCAATGTTCTGCGGCCCATGACAAAACCGCAAGATCTGTCGAGCGCGTCATGTCTGCGTACGCTTAGTTGGTGCTGCCACGGAGGAGGAATGATGAAGGCGGCGCTACAAAACTATCAGGCCCGGATGCGGCGGGTGCAGGACTATATTGACCGGCATCTTGACACTGATCTGGACCTGGAAACGGTGAGCGGTATTGCCGCCTTCTCGAAGTTTCATTTCCACCGGCAGTTTGCGGCGACCTTCGGGTTATCCGTGCATCGCTATGTCCAGCTTGCCCGTATGAAGCGCGCTTCGTACCGGCTGGCCTACATGGACGCCCAAAGCGTCACGGACATAGCGATGGATGCCGGTTACGATGCACCGGACGCCTTCGCCCGCGCCTTTCGGCAACGGTTCGGGCAATCGCCTTCATCGTTCCGGAAGTCTCCCGACTGGGAGCCGTGGCTTGCGGCTTTCGGGCCTTTCGACAACGCGAGGAGCAAGTTCATGCAAAAGACCTTTACCACTGACGACGTGACGATTCGCAATGTGTCCCCCACGCCGGTGGCGATCATGGAGCATCGGGGCGACCCGGCGATGCTCGCTGCCACCATCCAGCGGTTCATCGCGTGGCGCAAGGCCGCTGGCCTGCACCCCAGGACAAGTCCGACCTTCAATGTCTGGCGTTCTGAGCGACGTCCTGCGTCACCTGCCGACTATAGCGTGGACCTTTGTGTCGGGACCGACCAACCGATCGAGGCGAACGGCGAGCAGATCAAAGCCGGCGAGATCCCTGGCGGACGCTGCGCGATGCTCCGCGTTGTTGGCAACACCGACAATCTGGAGCCTGCCGCGCTCTATCTTTATCGGGACTGGCTTCCGGCCAGCGGCGAGGAAGCACGCGACTTTCCGATCTATTGCCAACGGCTGAGCTTCTTCCCGGAGGTGCCGGAGCATGAGGCGGTCGCGGAACTGTTTTTGCCGCTGAAATAGCGCCCTCTGACGGCGGCCTGTCCCTTCCGGTTGCAAGAAATGGACAGGCCGCTATCCACCCGATCTCGGTTTCTATGGGTCCACGGCCTAGTTCAACGGGATGGCATTGCCGTCCTTGCTCGCCTGATATGCCGCCGAGAGTTCGTCATATTTGGCGCGGATCGCATCGGCGCGCGACTTCAGTTCGTTGCGCTGCGCCTCGGGCAGGCCATCGATCAGCGCGTGGATCGACTGGCCCTTCCAGAACGTGTTCGTCCGGTTGTAGCCGCCGGGCTCCAGCGTGAAGACCTCCTTCAGGATCTTGAGATCGTGCGGGATGGAGAACGAGTCGCGGGAATCCTCGTGGCTGAAGAAGTAATAGAAATTGTCGAAGCCCGCCCAGGTGATCGCCGACAGGCACATCGAGCAGGGCTCGTGCGTGGAGAGGAAGATGAGGTCGCGGCTATCCGGCCGCGCGCTGCCTTCGATCTCGTAGAAGCGCTTCAGCGTGTGCACTTCGCCGTGCCAGAGCGGGTTCTCCGTCTCATTGTTGGTCTCGACGAGCACGGTCGAAAGATCGGATTTCAGCATGAGCGCCGCGCCGAAGATCTTGTTGCCGGCGGCAACGCCCGCTTCCGTTGCCGGGATGATGCCGCGCTCCATGGTGCCAAGCAGGGCGTCGAGGAGTGCGTAGTTGTCGGTCTCTTGTGTCATTCCCAATGTCCTTTTGTTGGGTTTTCAATCAACGCCAGGAAAAACAGGAAGCGGCTTCCTGCCCGGAATGGCGGGGTCTCAAAGCAATCCCAGGAAAAGTGCGAAGCGGTTTTCCGTCCGGGATTGCGGGCCTCAGAGCAATCCCAGGAAAAGTGCGAAGCGGTTTTCCTGGGGATTGCGGATTTCAAAAGCAATCCCGGTTTGCGGTCCGGGATTGCGGGTTCCAAAAATCGAGCCGGTTCAATGCGCCTCCGCGGCAATCAGCGGCACCTCGATGCCCTTGGCATCGTAGAGCTTGCCGTTGAGGAAGTAGTCGCCGTCGTGCAGGCGGGCGATGTCCTGGTAGCGGATCGTCCGCTCCGTTGCCGCGACGAACACCGACTGCTGGTCGGAATTGCCGGCTGTGAGGTGGTTGAACAGGAGGTTGAGCGAGATCGCCATCACGGCGGCCGACGAGATGCCCGAATGGAAGATCGTCGCGACCCAGGCCGGGAAATGCTCGTAGAAGCCGGGGGCCGCTATCGGGATCATGCCGAAGCCGATCGAGGTGGCGACGATCACCAGGTTCATGTTGTTGTTGTACTCGACCTTGGAAAGCGTGCGGATGCCGCTGGCCGCGACCGTGCCGAAGAGCACGAGGCCGGCGCCGCCGAGGACGGAGGTCGGAACGGAAGCGACGACGCGCCCCATGATCGGCAGAAGGCCGAGCGTCACCAGGAACAGGCCGCCCGTTGCCACCACATAGCGGCTCTTGACGCCGGTGACCGCCACCAGGCCGACATTCTGGGCAAAGGCGCTCTGGGTGAAGGAGCCGACGATCGGCGCCAGGATGCTCGACAGCATGTCGGCGCGCAGCCCGTCGCCGAGCCGGCGCGAATCCACCTTGGTCTCGACGATCTCACCGACGGCGAGAATGTCGGCCGAGGTTTCGACGAGCGTCACCATGATGACGATCAGCATCGAGATGATCGCGGCAAGCTCGAAGGTCGGATAGCCGAAATGGAAGATCTTCGGCAGCGCGAAGACCGGGCCGTTTGCAACTTGAGAAAAGTCGGTCATGCCGGCGACATAGGCGATGCCGGTGCCGATCACGATCGACAGCAGGATCGAAAGCCTGGAGATCGACGCATTGCCGAGCTTGCTCAAGAGCAGCACGATGATCAGCGTCACCGCCGCAAGCTGGATATTGGCGGTGCTGCCGAAGTCCGGCGCCGCCTTGTTGCCGCCCATGGCCCAGAGTGCTGCCACCGGCATCAGCGTGAGGCCGATGGTGGTGATGACGATGCCGGTCACCAGCGGCGGAAAGAAGCGGGTGATGCGCGAGAACACCGGCGTGATCAGGAGGCCGATCAGCGAAGCCGCGATGACGGCGCCAAGGATGGTCGGAATGCCGCCATTGCCGGATATCGCGATCATCGTCGCGACGCCCGAGAACGAAACGCCCTGCACCAGCGGCAGGCGGCTGCCGAAGAACGGCAGGCCGATCGTCTGCAGGATGGTCGCAAGACCGCCGGCAAAGAGCGAGGCGGTGACGAGCAGGCCGACATCGGCGGAGTTCAGCCCGGCGGCCTGGCCGAGGATCAGCGGAACAGCGACGATGCCGCCATACATGGTCAAGACGTGCTGCAGGCCATAGGCCAGGTTGGCGCCGATGCTCAGCCGTTCGTCTTCGGGATTCTCCGGTAGTGCGTTTTCCTCTGCAATGCTTGCCAAGGGTATCTCCTCCATACCTTTGTGATTGCCCCGTCTCCCGCGGGACAACCAAAAAGGTACTGAAGGACGGCAAATCCCGCCTTCCTAAAAAAAGCGAAACACCTTTCGGGTTTTGGGCGGGAATGGGTGGAGCGGTAATTTGCCCGCGGAGATTTCTCAATCAAGGCCGACGCAGGCTGTCCGCAAAGACGCCGAAGTCAGTCCCGCGGCCGGAGACAATGATGCGCGCGCCCGGTCCGACGCTTCGCCTGAAATCTTCTGAAACACCACAAATCGCACGGTAGGCCAAAGGGAGAGCCTCAAGCTCGAGCGGAATGCGGCACCCGGTAAAACTGTCGCCGTCCGCGTCCGCCACGGTATAGGAAAGCTCGATGCGATGGCCCCCAATCAATGCGAGGATCATGGGACCGTTGAAGACGACGATATGTCTTCCGGTGAGGTATCCAAGCACAAACGCGCCCAAGATGCATAGTGCCTTCGTCTTCCCGCGGCCCCGAAATCCGCGCATGTCTCTATGTACGAGCCAGAGAAACAGCCCTCCAGAGGCCACGCCGACAACAAGGGCAGGAACGGTCGGTCTGGCCAGCCATTCAATCGACGGCAGATATTGATAGCCGAGGCTCTTGAGAAGACTGGGCGGCAGACCAAGACCAAGAAATATCCAGACGGTGGTCAGGACGCGCGGTATTGTGCCGAGCGGCCGTTTCACCTCCTCACCGACTAAATCAGCCATAGACCACACAGCTCGCGTTCAACGGGCGTTCCGGTCGATCCTTGACATGACTGGGGTTGCAACTTCAAGCGGCCAAGCACCGGCGACGACCCGCTGACAACGGTCGGCGGGCAAACGCCCCGTTCAGCCCGGTATCGGCGGCAGTGCCGGCGCCACCAGCCCGCGGAACGGATCGCGCCAGGCCCCGATCTCGTCCAGTTGACCGGCCCAGCGCGCAAGCGCCGGATAGTCTCCGATCGGCAGCCGCGCGGCATCATTGTAAGGCAGGAACGTCGCCATGCGGAAATCGGCAAAGGAGACGGTGTCGCCCACCAGCCAGGCGCGACCGGAGAGTTCCGCCTCGAGGATCGCGGCCGCCCTGTGAAAGGCCTTGAGCCCCTCCTCCACCATCGCTTCGTCGCACGGGCCGATGCCGTAGCGCAGCTTGGTCCCCCGCTCCCAATGCACCATGTCGCATGCTCTGACGAAGTTCTCCTTGCCCCAGCTCACCCAGCGGATCATCTCCGGTTCGTCGTCATCCCTGCGCCAGAAGCTGGAGCCGGTATGCCGGGAAAGATAACAGGCAATCGCATCCGTCTCCCAGAGCGGCTGGCCGGGACGCTCCAGGATCGGCAGAAGCAGATTTGGATTGAGCGCCCGATAGCGCTCGGTCTGCCCCGCAGCCATGGGCTCGGCAAATTCAAGGGCAACCTCCGCCTTCAGAAACCGCGCGACGGAAACCGCCAGGCGCGGATTGGGGTTACGGCTGAAATAAAGCTTCATGCGGCTTGGTCCTCCGTTCGTGCGTTCCAAGGACGAATGAAGGCGGCCGATGCCGACATGGGCAAATGCAAATCGCGCAAAAGCATGCGCGTTTGCGCGGGACTCACGTATAGCGATGCAGGCATCCCGGCGATCGACGCGGGCGTCCGCGTCTTTCGTTGCATGAACAATTCACGTTCTGGCTGCGTTCATAAATACAAGCGCTAAATGGGACCGCCGTTTAGGAGGTGACATACATGAAGAAGATCATTTCGATCAGCCTGCTGCTCGCGTCGCTGATACCTGGCGCAGCACTGGCCCAGGGCGTAGAGCTCTACATCGATGGCGGTGGGCCGAGATATGACGATGGCCGACGCTATTACGACGAGGACTATGGCGACGGCTACTATCGTGACCGTGATTATCGTGACCGCTATTATCGCGATCGCCGTGCCCAGCGGCGCCTTTGTACCCCGCAACGCGCCTTGGCGATAGCGCGGGCCGAGGGCCTGCAGGGCGCCAGAGTCGGTCGAACCACCAATCAATGGATCGAAATTAGAGGGTCGCACCGTCGGACGATCGTCTTCGGCCTTCAGCCCAACTGCCCGATTCGCGGTTACAACAACTGGTAAAATGCATTGCGGGGCTTTCCGTCGACGGTTGGGGCGACCTTCGCCCTCACCCCCGACGGCCCGCTCTTTCAGGGCTCTCCCGAAGCTTGGAACGCGGCCGGCCCGCACGGTGGAACGGGGAACTTCGTCAGGCGTCCTGGGACGGACGAAGCTGGCCCTTTCAAACACCGTGACAGCATGAAGGTCCCTGCTCTCCACGAGGTTTCGACCTCCCCCCTCTGAACCTCCCAAGCAGCTTGTTGCCCTGTTGCCCGCCGGCGCTTTATCCGGCCAGCCCGATCGTCTCGTGGAGATGGCGCGCTGTCCCATTCGGCATCGAACCCTCCGGCGCAAGATTGCGAGCGCGATGCCATACCCCGGCAGATCGGTCGTCCCGGCATCTGTGAATTCGCTTCCCGGATGTTGCGAAACGCGCCCGGCTACCGGCCATCGACCGCCTGACCTATTTCTTTGTCCAACAGCGATGCCTTACCGATAGCAGTAACGCACAGAGACATCGCCTTCCCATTGATCACGAAAGGACAGGACAATGACACTCAAGGATATTCTGCCCGGAAAGCTTGGTTTCGGCGCCGCGCCGCTCGGCAACATGTTCCGTGAAATCCCCGAAAAGGAGGCACTTGCGACCGTCGAAGCCGCCTGGAACGACGGTATCCGCTATTTCGACAACGCCCCCTTCTACGGCGCCGGCCTTGCTGAGATCCGCATGGGCGAGGCGCTCGCCGGACGGCCGCGCGCCGAATACGTCATCAGCACCAAGGTCGGCCGGGTGATCCTCGACGAGATCGAGGATGTCAGCGCCCGCGACCTTGGCGAAAAAGGCGATGTCTTCCGCTATGGCCGCCCCAACAAGATCGTCAACGATTATTCCCATGACGCGACCCTGCGCTCGATCGAGGACAGTCTCAAGCGCCTGAAAACCGACCGGATCGAGATCGCCTTCGTCCACGACGTTGCCCAGGATTTCTATGGCGACGAATGGCTCGATGTCTTCGAGAACGCCCGCAAGGGCGCCTTTAGGGCGCTCGACCGGTTGCGCGACGAGGGCGTGATCAAGGCCTGGGGTCTCGGCGTCAACCGTGTCGAGCCGATCGAATTGCTGCTGGCGCTCGAAGGTCCACGTCCCGACGGCTTCCTGCTCGCCGGTCGCTACACCCTGCTCGACCATGACCGCGCCCTCCAGCGCGTCATGCCCGAGGTCACGAAACGCGGCCTCGGCATCGTCGTCGGCGGTCCCTACAGTTCCGGCGCGCTCGTCGGCGGACCGAACTTCGAATATGCGCCGGCCACACCGGCCATCCTCGACAAGGTCGCGCGCATCAAGGCGATCGCCGACCGTTACGGCATCAGCATGAAGGCGGCTGGCCTGCAATTCTCGCTCGCCAATCCCGCGGTCGCCGCCGTGATCCCCGGCGCCAGCCAGCCGAGCCGCATCGCCGAAGACCGCGCCGCCCTCAACGAGGCCGTGCCGGCCGACTTCTGGCGCGAACTCAGGGCAGCCGGTCTCGTCAACCCTGAAGCGCCGCTGCCGATCGCCGGCTGAGCCCACCTCCGCTTTCCCCGCTCGTCACCCTGCGGGCGGGGGCAGCCGGCCACACCGTGCCGCCCGTCAAGCCGATACGAAAGGAGCTTGGCCGCCGATAAAGTGACTTTCGGTAAAATTGTTCCTTGCAAATGTGCAAACGTTTGAGGGTTTGCAGGATATCGAGTGCACAACTAAGAGGCGCAGGAGGAAGATCGCGCATCCTGTTTGCAGCACGACCGGCACGCCGTCGCCCGAATGAACGACAGCGGCTTCCGATCAAGCGCGAGGGTTGAGTGGTAATGTGGCCATTTGAGAACGACGATTACCCCGAAGGACACTTGTTGCTACCTGACCAAGGCAAGCCGAACAATCCTCGCAGGTATTATGCCCGGCCACACGGCGTCGCCGTCCTGCACTATCGAGATGGCGAGCCTTTCGCCGCCGACAACATTCGACTGCCAGACGGGTCACGTGGCAAGGCGCGCTTGGCACCCCGGACGTCTCATTGGCGGCGACCGCTTAATGATCAAAAACGCGCCTGGACCAGCGCCGCGACGGCTATTCCGATCCACTGGCGTTGGGGGGCCTTGATAGTCGCGCCTGACGATCTGATTTTTGAGGATAATCAATCGCTGCCGGAGATCAGTTTCGACGGACGGAACGAACGCTTCGACCGAGATTTGTGCCAAAGTCAGGAAATAAAGGATCTCGCTCTGACAGTGGAAGGGTGCCACGCACTCTACACCGAACTCCGCTCCGGCGTTTGGATGCCTTTCTCTAAGACCAGCCTGTTCTCGAAAACGAGCGTGATCCTGAACAAAGATACACCCCATATACGAAGAAAGAGGCGGCAAGGACGCTCGCCAAAATTCGTCATCTCGGTGAAACCTATGACGACTTTCTAGATTCCGGCTGGCTAAAGCACTACCGCGGATACTTGGACGAGTACCTATCGATCCGCCGCCAGATAAAGCGGCTCGGATGGTGTGATATTCTGGAGCGACCTGAACAGACGGCTGCCCCCGAAAACCGCGTCGATCCCCCCGCCGGCTTCAGGGAGTACATGCGACAACTGACGATATTTGTCATCGCTTCTGTGCTTGCCGTCCATGTGCTCATTGCCGCATTGACCCTCCTGGGCCATTAGCCGGAAACGATCTCCACCCCAGTCCCACGGATAGCCGCTCCGCGGCCCTTTACGCAGATATAGAAGCTGCGCCTCAGCGCTTTGCTCCAGGTCAGAACGGATTGACATAGTTGGTGATCGCGATCTGGCGCAGAAGCACCCGGCGGATCACATGCGCCGCCTTCACCCGGTCGGTGAAGATGGCCGCATCCCCTGTGGCGCCGGCCGGCAGCCGCGCCGCGAAGGCCTGGTCGTCGAGTTTCATCCGCACGACGAACGGCGCGGCCGATACCACCTCCGGCGCCACCGCCGTACCGGAGACGCGGGCCTGCCCGGAGGCGATCGCCTGCAGCACGCTTTCGACCTTGCCGGTATAGGTTTCGCCGGGCGCGAACTTGAATGTCGCCTCCACCATCTGTCCGGGCTTAATGTAGCGCGCGTCGATCTGGTTGATCTCGACGCCGATGATCGTTTCGGACGTGTCGATGAAGGCCATGGCCGGCGACAGCGGCAGGGTCGCGACGCGCGCCCCCTTCCGGAGCGCAAGGTTGGTCACGTAGCCGTCGGCCGGCGCCCGGACCGTCGTCTTGTCGAACTCCCATTCGGCGTTGGTGATCTGCGCCTTCAGATTGTCGACATCCGCCTGGCGCTGCTGGACATCGAACTCGGTCGCGGCATCGCGCGACTGCAGCCGCGTCATCTGCGAAAGCCGGAGCTCCTCCAGCGAGAGCTGCGCCTGCAGCGCGTCAACCTTCGCTTTGTAGGGCACGGGATCGATGCGGAAGAGCACGTCGCCGGCCTTGAGCGGGCTGTTGGAGGCAACCGGCACTTCCACGACCTCGCCGGCGACATCGGGCACGATCGCCACGGAATTGCGCACCACCAGCGCCTTGCCCTGCGGCGCCCCCCAGTTCATCGGAATGAACAGGCCGACGAGGAGCAGCAGGAACACGATCGCCGGTGAGATCTTCCAGAAAAGGTTGAAGGTGACGATCCTGAGCTTCACCAGCAGGAAGAGGATCGCCAGATAGACGTTGAAGAGGAAGACGATCATGGCTGGCCCGCCTCGATTGGATGGGCCTCGGCTGAATGCGCCGTGTTCGGCCGCGGCACGTCGACATAGGCCCAGACAAGCGCGATCGGCCACAGCGCGAAACCGAGGAACAGCGTCACCCAGCCCGCGACATTGACGGCCTCGGCTGAGGGATGATTGCGCCGCCTGGCGATCGCCCCCGGCAGCATGGCAAGAAAAATGAGGATGGCGACCGTGCTCACCACGAGCACGATCAGCACGATCCAGGCGAAAAGATCGATAAAGCTCATGAAGTTCCGCTCCCCTTCACGGCAGGGACGCTAGACCCGGAGCTCAGGCGTGCGGAAGTACGTAACAGTTACCATGCGTGCATCGCGGCCGTATCGCGGTCCCGGTAGGCTCGCCCCTTCCCCTGCCCACTCCCCGCAGGCGGGCGTGGGAACGCGGATGAAACCGCTGATGCCTCGTCCGCCGCGCCTGTCGCTTCAAGGAATGCCGCGAGTGGTGAGGCAGACGAGCGGGCGCGGCAACGTCCCTTCGCCCCGCCTGCGGGGAGAAGGTGGCCGGCAGGCCGGATGAGGGGCATGACGCAAGTCTCGGCGAACCGCATGAAGAGCGTCGCCGCTGGGCCTCCGCACAGGCCATCAGCCCTTGATTCCCGGTTACCCCGCCTGCTGCGCCCCGTGCGCGTGGATCACCGCGTCGGCCTCCTTGCCGTAGAGCTCCTCGAAATGGTCGAAGCTCTTGGAGAAATAGCCGATCCCTTGCGTCGCCGCGCGCAGCGCCCGGGCAAGGTCGTCGAGCGCCGATCCCGGCACCAGTGCGCGGAAGATGTCCCAGCCCTTGGCGGTCTCGTCCCGGTCGAAGCCGAGCACCTGGCCCTTGTAGGTGGAGACGATCGGCACCAGGCTGCCGGAATAGATCGAGGGGATGTGGATCTCGATGCGGATGACCGGCTGCATCAGCACGGCCGACGCCTGCGACAGCGCCTGGCGCACGCCCATCTTCGCCGCCGCGCGGAAGGCGAAGTCGTTGCTGTCGACGGAATGGTGCTGGCCGTCGGTCAGCGTCACGCCGACATCGATCACCTGGAAACCGAGCGGGCCCTTCTCCATAGCTTCGCGCGCGCCCGCCTCGATCGCCGGGATGAAGTTGCGCGGCACCGCGCCGCCCTTCACCGTCTCGGCGAAGGAGAAGCCGGTCCCGCGCTCGTTCGGATGCACGCTGAGCTTGACGTCGGCAAACTGCCCGGCGCCGCCCGTCTGCTTGCGGTGGCGGTAGTGCACGTCGGAAGGTTTCAGCACCGTCTCGCGATAGGTTGGGCTCGGCGGCCTGTCGGTGACGCCGACATGGAAGACCTCGGCCAGCGTCTTGCAGAGATCGCGCAGATGCATCGGCCCCTGCACGCAGACCAGTTGCGCGCCGGTTCCCTCCTCCTGCATGACCGCGAGCCCGCGGTCCGTCTCGGCGAGTTTGGCGAGCGTGCCGGAAAGCTTGGTCTCGTCGCGCTCGCTGTCGGGCACCAGGATGCGCTCCAGCATCGGCGTCGGCGGCACCGTCCAATCCGGGGCCTCGGCCGTGCTGTTGCCGGCAAGCAGCGCCGGCACCGGCAGATGCTCGGACTTGACCGCGGCGAAAATCGCGCCCTCCTCCGGCGTGGCGTTTGGCAGCGGCTTGCCGGTCGCCGGGTCCTGCAGCGAGCCGAGGCTGCCGCCGCCGAGCGAGCTGCCCTGCTTGATCCCTGGCGTCAGTGCCCGCACCAGCACGGTCTTGCCGACATTGGCGCGGTGGTAGGCATGGAAGCTGACGGCCGAAAGCGCGCCCTCGGCGATGGAGCCGGCGGCCGCCAGCCGCTTGCGCAGCGCATCGACATCGGGCGCCTCGTGGCGCAGCGCCTTCATCAGCCGCAGGATGCCGTTGGCATGGCTTGCGGAACCCACCAGCACCGGGATGATCCGGTTCTCCTTCAGGAGCCGCGTGGAGATCGCGTAGATCGTATCGTTTGCCGGCGCCCGATCCTCGATCAGCTCTTCGAGCAGCCAGTCGTCGAATTCGGAGAAATGTTCCAGCAGTTCGGCGCGCGCCTCCTTCTCGCGCTCCATCACCGTATCGGGGATCTCGATCAGCGCCGAGGTCTGCCCGTCGCGGTAGCGCCAGGCGCGCTCGGAAATCAGGTCGCAGGTGCCGACGATCTTGTCGCCCTCGCGGATCGGCACCTGGCGCATGAGCAGCATGTGGCCGGAATAGTCCTGGAGGGCCGCAATCACGTCGCGCAGCCGCGCCCGCGGCTCGTCCATGCGGTTGATGAAGAGAATGCAGGGCGTGCCGGAGGCCTCGATCGCCTTGAGATAGGGGGCGGCCAGCACCGCCTCGTCCGGCGCCGGCGAGACGCAGAGCACGCAGGCATCGCTGGCGACCAGCGCATGCTGCGCGTGGCCGAGCGCCTCGGTTCCGCCGGGTGCATCGAGCGCACACCAGGGTTCGCCGCCAAACTCGAATTCCGTGATATTCAATCCATAGGGTGAAACAGCTTTTCTGGAGGCCCCCTCCAGACCGGCCAGCTTTTCGACCAGCGTGGTTTTTCCGGTCTGTGAGGGCCCAAGTACCGTGAAGCAGCGCATCGGCGATCCTCCCCTGTCGCGATTGCCAACGCATGTCCCCTCAAGTCGGTGTCGATTTAAGGCCGGAGACATGCAGCAGATCAAATTGCTACGGCGAACTTTGCCCGTCCGATGAAGACGCGCGTGCCGCAGAGGCGCCGAGCGTTGCGACGCCCTTACTCTACTAATTCTAGGGCAGCTTTCGCGCTTTCAAATGGCCCTGCGCAAATTCCCAGCCACTAACGTAAATGTGGAATAGCGAAATTTTACGGTTCTACAGCAATGACCGCTGACGGCCCATACTGTTGAAAAACTACGCTCAGTGTTATCGTGGTTGCTCGCAAGGGGGAGCGCACGATTGCGAGCGATGCCGATGCTTCGAATAATCCTTCTGATTGGTGTCATATCGTCGATCATCGTAGTTGGAGGTGGATACCTGATTTTGTTCCCACCTCTTCCATTGCTACCGGAGATCGCAAGGGGGCTACCTAGCGGATTTTCCGACGGTGAGAGGGAGTTTCAAAGAAGAGTTGCCGTCAAGTTCTCGGGGGCAACCACTGAAACAGAGCTTGTGACGTCCCTGGAAAAGGAAGGCTTCACGATCGATTCTGCAGGTCGACGAGCCGGGCTTGAAAAGGCGGGGTTACCTTGCAGGCTGAGTTGGCGGATTTTCTGGGAGGCTGACGGTGGTTCAGTGTCTAACCTGAAAGCCGAATATGGCGGAATTTGCCTTTAGACTAGTTCATGCCAGAACCCGGCTATGCGCCAACCATTGCCGAGCGGGTGACAAACGTCCGCTTCGGGGCGCGGCCGTCGAGGCTCCGGTCACCCGGCTATGGTGCTCTTGCTGGTTTCCAGTCGACCTACCGCGCAGGTCTTCCACATCTGCGGCAATGCCGAAGGTCGGGCAATACGGGTTCTTGCAAAAGTAGACGTTCACTCCTTGGGGGGGAAGGCAATCGAAGCAGCCTTGGCTCTTCGAAGAAATCTCCGACAACGGCAATACCCCCGATAACCAGCGTTATAAGATGATGGTCCTAACGGTTCCACATTACGTTAGTGGCTGGGAGCAAATTCGGCACAGTTCCGCTGCCCGCCGCATTGACAAGCGACGTTGTCAGGCGCCATATTCCGATTGCAATATTATACCAGTTGAATTTTGATATCAGTACATAGACAACCGAAAGCGTGGCGCTAGTTCTATCGAAGCGCCCTATTGGAATCGTCCGAACCGGAGACCCTCCGCATGTCCCTTACGCTTTACCAGCATCCGCTTGCGTCCTTCTGCCACAAGGTGCTGATTGCGCTCTACGAGAACGAAACTCCCTTCACGAGCAGCCTGGTCGATCTGCTCGACCCCGCGGAAGCGGCCCGCTTTGCCGCGCTCTGGCCGGTCGGCAAGATGCCGGTTCTGACCGACAGCGCGCGCAACGTTGTGATGCCCGAGACCTCCATCATCATCGAATATCTCGACCGCCACTATCCCGGCCGCCAGCGGCTGATCCCCGACGATCGCGACGCGGCGCTGAAGGTGCGCCTCTGGGATCGCTTCTTCGATCTCTATGTCCACGTGCCGATGCAGAAGATCGTCACCGATACGCTGCGTGCGTCCGGCGAAAACGACCATCGCGGCGTCAGCGACGCCCGCGCCTCCCTTGCCGTTGCCTATGGCATGGCCGACAAGCATTTCGCCGAAAACACCTTCGCCGCCGGCGATGCCTTCAGCCTTGCCGATTGCGCCGCCACGCCCGCGCTTTTCTATGGCGGCATCGTCGAGCCCTTCGACGAGAAATATCCGCATCTCGCAGCCTATTTCGAGCGCCTGCTCGAGCGCGCCTCCGTGCGCCGCGTCCTCGCCGAAGCCCAGCCCTATTTCCACATGTTCCCCTACAAGAACCTGATGCCGGCGCGTTTTCTCGAGATGTAGGCACGGCGGAAAGCTGAGCGATTACAAGGAAATGGATCGCTTTGGTGAATCGGAAAGGCAAGACGCGGCCGTCTTAACGCTCCGTTCGCTACCGATTACGTTCGTTCCAGCGGATGAGGGCCTTCCCTCACCGCGCGGATGAGGGCCTTCCCTCACCGCGCGGATGAGGCCAAAGCCTCCGCCTACTTCACCTGCGCCGGCGGCGTGCCGATCGGGAAGGCGACGGAGACGAAGCCGGCCGTACCCTCCGGCCGGTTCTTGGCGCCGAATTCCTGGAAGACCTTCAGGGTCAGCGAGACCGGCGTCTCGCCCATCTTGAAATTGTAGCCCATGGTGCCGCCAAGTCCGGCGATGCGGCCCTTGAAATCGCCCAGCTTTGCACCTGGGCCGCTGTCGCCCGTCACCTGCTGGTACCATGGGGCCGCGCGCACCGAGCAGGTAGAAGCCGGCGCCGTTTTCGGCCGCGTTGACCGTCGAAGGCGCGCCCACGCAACACAGGCCGGCAGCGATTGCCGTTGCGGACAGCAAGCTCTTCGTGAACGTCATCGAGTGATTCCCCTCATCTCTCGCCCGCGACGATACCATTTTGACGTGTTCGAGCCAGGCCGAAAGCATCTCTCGCCAATGGGCGCAGCGGTTCGCGCGACATGCGAAAGTGCCGGGAACTTGAGATCGCGGCGTGCTTCAGGAACCGGCAGTCTCAAGAGCCGCAATGCCCGATTGTAGGGCATGACGGCCCTGCGCACCTTGCCCGTCGGGCACAGGCTGCTACCTTACGGGCTCTGTCATCTTCGGCTTGATCCACGACGGAGGCTTGTGTCCCCGTTCGCTCCGCCCGAACCAGCAAAGGACCCGAGACCATGGAATACCGGCTGCTCGGCCGCTCCGGCCTGAAAATCTCTGCTATCACCATGGGCACGATGACGATCGGCGGCCGCGGCAAGTTTGCCGAGGTCGGCAATGTCGGCCTCAAGGAGGCGAGCCGCTATGTCGATCTCTGCCTCGACGCCGGCGTCAACCTGATCGACACCGCCGATATCTATTCGACCGGGCATTGCGAGGAGATCATCGGCGAGGTGCTCGGCGGCAAGCGCAAGAACGGCGTGCTCATCGCCACCAAGGCACGCTTTTCCATGGGGCCGGGACCGAATGACGGCGGCCTCTCGCGCCAGCACCTGATCACTGCCTGCGAGGCAAGCCTGAAGCGGCTGAAGACCGACGTCATCGATCTCTACCAGGTGCACGAATGGGACGGCGAGACACCGCTCGAAGAGACGATGGAAGCACTCGACAGCCTCGTTCGCAGCGGCAAGGTCCGCTACATCGGCTGCTCCAACTATTCCGGCTGGCACATCATGAAGGCGCTCGGCATCAGCGCGCTCGAAGGCCGGCAGCGCTTCGTCAGCCAGCAGATCCACTACACGCTCGAAGCCCGCGAAGCCGAATACGAACTGATGCCGATCTCGATCGACCAGGGGCTCGGCGTGCTCGTCTGGAGCCCGCTCGCCGGCGGCCTGCTCTCCGGCAAGCACCGGCGGGGCGAGACGCCGGAGGGCACACGCCAGCTCGCCGGCTGGAACGAGCCGCCGATCCGCGACGAGGAGCGGCTGTGGAAGATCGTCGACATGCTGGTGGCGATTGCAGGCGAACGCGGCGTCTCCCCCGCACAGGTCGCGCTCGCCTGGCTGATTGGCCGCAAGGCCGTTACCTCCGTCATCATCGGCGGCCGCACCGAGGCCCAGTTCTCGGACAACCTCGCCGCCGCCAACCTGAAGCTCTCCGACGAGGAGCGCGAACTGCTCGACGCCGTCAGCCTGCCGCCGGTGATCTACCCCTACTGGCACCAGCTCTGGACCGCCAAGGATAGGCTCGGCGAGGCCGATCTCTCGCTGCTGGGGCCGCATTTGTAGAGGGCGGTGCCCTATCCGGCGCGCCAAGGCTTCTTCGGCATTATGGAGCAAGTGCCACACGATCAGATGAAGGCTGATGCTGTCTCCGGAGGGTGCCTCGAGAGTGGCGCCCCCTCGTGAAGCGTCGCCATGCGACCGTCTCGGTGGTATCATGAACCCGCACGGTCGCGGCGTCCGGATGGTGCATGTCGCGTCAATCGGCTGGGCTTCATGCGGCGAATCTCCTGAGGGGGAGACAGCCATGGCAACTGCAAGAGCAGAGCGGCGGCTGGCCGCGATCCTTGCCGCTGACGTCGTCGGCTATTCCCGCCTCGTCGAACATGACGAGGCCGGGACGTTGTCGGCCCTCAAGCTTCTGCGCCGGGAGGTGATCGATCCGCTGCTGGCCGAGCATCAGGGTCGTATTGTCAAGCTGATGGGCGACGGTGCGCTCGTGGAGTTCGGCTCGGTCGTCGATGCCGTCGCATGCGCGGTCGCCATCCAGAAGGGGGTTGCCGACAACCAGGCCGATATCCCGACGGAGCAACGCATCATCTTCCGGATCGGCGTCAATCTGGGTGATGTGATCCACGAGGTTGATGGGGATCTCTACGGCGATGGCGTCAATATCGCGGCCCGCCTACAGACCTTGGCGGACCCAGGCGGCATTTGCGTTTCCGGCACGGCGTATGATCACCTCCGGGGCAAGCTTGACTGCGACTACGAGTATCTCGGCGAACGCGCGCTCAAGAACATGGAGAGGCCGGTGCGACTGTACCGCGCCCTTCTGGAAAGGACGAACGCACGAACGGCATCGCTGAGGCCCGCGCTTCCGGACCGACCGTCCATTGCCGTGCTGCCGTTCAACGCCATGAGCGCGGACCCGGAGCAGGACTTCTTCAGCGATGGGCTCACCGAGGACATCACCACCGCGCTGTCCAAGCTCAAGGGCTTCTTCGTGATCGCCCGCAACACGATGTTCACCTACAAGGGAAAGCCCGTGGATGTGCGCGCCATCGGGCACGAACTCGGGGTCCGCTATATTCTCGAGGGGAGTGTCCGCAAGTCCGGCAACCGGATGAGGGTGACTGCGCAGCTCATCGATGCGGCCTCCGACGTCCATCTCTGGGCAGAGAGGTACGACGGCGACCTCGGCGATATGTTCAGCATTCAGGACGAAATCACCGCAAGCGTCGTCGGCCGCATCGGGCCGGAACTCCTGGCGGCGGAGCATGCCCGCGAAAGCCCCAAGCCGCATCATGGCCTTGATGCCTGGGAATGTGTCGTGCGGTCGGTGTTCCTGTGTTCCCAACTGTCTGAGGAGAGCAGTGGGAAGATGCTCCCGCTGCTCGATCGGGCAATCGAACTGGCTCCCGGTTATGCCCAGGCGCTCGCCATGAAAGGTTGGATTACCATGTGGCGCGCGTTCCAGGGGTGGGAGGACATGGGATATGCCCTGACCCTTGCCGGGGATCTTGTCCAGCAAGCCATTACCGCCGACGATAAGGAACCGTGGACTTACCTTGCGCAGGCGATGATAGCCTTTGCGACGCGTGACAATGTCCTGGCGATGGCAGCGATCAGCCAGGCTGTCGCGATCAACCCCAACTCCGCGTTTGCACACGGCCAGTTGGGTCTTGCGCATGCCAACGGGGGCCGCGCGGCCGACGCCATTCCTTGCATCGACTACGCCCTCAGGCTGAGCCCGCGCGAGGCTTTTCTCGGCGACTTTCAGTTTTACTACGCCATGGCTCATTTCCAGGGCGCAAATTACGAACTTGGATTGAGTTACGCACGGGAGGCGCATCGCTTGCGGTCCGGCCACGTGGTGCCGCTGATCATCGGCACGGCCTGTGCCGGACTTCTGGGCAACCAGGAGGCCGCCACGGACTTGCTCGGACACCTCAAATCGCTCGTTCCCGACATCTCACGGGACGCGATCGGAGCAACATCGTCTTTCGTCCGCGCCGAGGATCGGGCGCGCCTGATCGAGGGACTTGCCCGGGCCGGCCTGAATTGACAGGTTCCGCCTCTCATCCGGCCTGCCGGTCACCTTCGCCCGGCCTCACGGGGAGAAGGGCAGGTGTGGCAACCGCTCGCCTCGACAGCAAGCATCTGGATTTGTCCCCGAGGCTCGGTTGGTCGCTGACGACGGCCCTGTTTGACGCCGGTCATCTAGCCCTATTGGCACCAGCTCCAGACCGCCAAGGACCGGCTCGGCGCGGCCGACCTGTCGCTGCTGGGGCCACATGTTTGATGGCAGACAAAGGACACGAAGGGTACCCACGCACGGCTCGAAAGGACGGCGATACACCGCGAACTGAACGCGGCAATCATGATTGCTGGCCGGATTCAGGAAATACTTCGGATTGGTGACCGTGACTTCGATGACAGCGTTGTGAAGCTATTTGCGAAGCGGCGAAGAACAGGATGAATGGCAAGTTTGAACAAGTGATCCAAAAGTAGCCAGCTGGCGTTATATATCCGTCCTTGACAAAATAAGTCTGTCCGATAACAAATTCAATGTAAACACTGTAAAAATAAAGTTCCTCCACTAATATTAATAAACCAAACAATATTGACGATATGTATACTTTATATGGCCTTATCTTACGGCTATATATCCCGACAAACCACGCAAGAGCCTTGGAAACCTCAGAAGACAGCCCAATTATTACTATTCCGAATAACAACCCAAAGAACCCGCCACCCGTCAGAAGCGTGTACATTATCCACAGCGTGTGAAAAAGGATTCTGTCGAATAGCCACGGTCTCGATGTCAGCCAATGCATACATTGCTCCAATCGGTGCCTCTCGAGGCGAGCCTCCACGGATTCGTTGGACGGCGCTGCAAATCCGGCCCCCCGCCACTCTTCCTAGCGCGTCACGTACTTGTGCAAACTTGGCTCAGCTTGAGACAGGCGAGACGGCGGGCGCACACTGAATATGTTGCGAGCACGCCCTAGGCCTAAACTATAAGTAGCACGCGCAATAATATTAGACAATAAGAATATGCAGATTAATCGAGCGATGAAGCCTTGACTTCCCACACAATGCGCCCATTTTATATCATATGATATGCATCAGTATTTCATAGGAGTCGAAAATGGCCAGCGCTCAACCGATTCTCGCCCTCGATCGGCAAACGGCCCGGCATGAGGAAGCCGTGATCGTCAAGGCCGTGGTCAAAGCCTGCGACCTCTGGAACCTCACCAACAAGGAGGCGGCCCAGCTCTTCGACGTGCCGATCGCCACTTGGAACCGCATGAAGGCCGGTGACTTCAAGGGCAAGCTCGACCAGGACAAGCGCATGCGCGCCAGCTTGATCGTCGGCATCTTCAAGGGGCTGCGGCTCTACTTCAACGGCCCGCTCACCTATCAATGGCCGAAGGCGGTCAATACCGGCCCGCTCTTCAATGGCCACTCGCCGGTCGATCTGATGATCGAGGGCGGCATTCCGGTGATGCTGAAGGTACGGCGCTATCTCGACGGCCTGCGCGGCGGCCTATGATCGCCCAATCGATGATCCCGGAGACAGAATTCAACGAGCCGGCGACCGTCCGGCTGATCTCAACCGCCCATATCACCGAGCCCGCCGTGAGGCCGCTCGCCGACAATGACGACGAGATTGAGATCCTCAACCGGCTGGAGGCAATGACCTCGGCGCGCTTGAGCCCGCTTGCCCTGCCTGTCGGCGTCGACCCGGCCGAGCTGCTGAACGAGACCTTCGGTTACGGCTGGTCGCTGATCAATGCCGCCTTCTGCCATGCCCGCCCGCCGGGCAACCGCTTCAACGGCGAGGAGCGCGGCGCCTGGTATTGCGCCTTCGGCCCGCGCGCGCTTCAAACCTGCCAGGCGGAAATCGTCTACCACCGCACCCGGGCGCTTCGCGAAGCCGGCAGCTTCCACGACATCGGCCGATACCGCGAGCTGTTCGCCGGCTTCACCTGCCGCTTTCATGATGCGCGCGGAGAAAAGGGCGCCGCCTATCTCGATGCCGATACGGCGGTCGCCTATCCCGCCGGCCAGGCGCTCGCCGCCACCATCCTCGCCGAGGGCGGCAACGGCCTGATCTATCCCTCCGCCCGCGACCCCGAGGGCGAATGCCTCGTCGTCTTCCGCCCCTCGGTCATCCAGAACATCCGCCAGGGCCGCACCATCACCTTCGAATGGACCGGCGCACCCGAGCCGCGCATTCTGGACGAAGACTGAGCCGGCAGGGGCAGATGGAAATGCGGACCCGTAAAGCGGGCCGCAATGTTCCCGCAATATATCCCGCCGACAAGGGCTCGCCTTTCCGGATTCCCGCGCTAGACTTGCCGAGGCCGGATTCGGCCGAAACATAAACCACTTATAAATCAAATTGTTATTGACGCCCTTGCCCGGCTGAACGCCATCGGCGCGCCCCGCAAGGCTTGCCCCTCTCCTCGGGTTTAACCCGAGGACTCCCCCCTCTCCCCGCCTGTGGAGAGAGGGAGATCGGCGGCCGCTCGCGCCACCTGATCATCGCCCTTTTCGCATAGGCTGCGATGCGAAACGGCCGGATCTTGAGAACTGGGGGGATCAATGCGGACGGTCGCGAGAGCGTCCGTTCTCCCGCCCGCGGGGAGAAGGTGCCGGCAGTCGGATGAGGCTCACCGCGCGGATGAGGGGCAAATCCCTCACCGCGCGGATAAAGGGCGCGCTCCAGGCGCTGCAACGGAAAAGGCACTGGGCGTCGAATATGAGGAAACGAATGACGATTACACTTTTGCCAATCGATGCCGTCGATGCCGATGTCATCCGAAAATTGGACGTGCATGAAAACCAGATGGACTTCATCGCCAGCAACGAGGAGTCACTGGAAGAACTCGCCGAACGCCCCGAATGCGTCGGCTTTGCCGTGATGGCCGAGGGCGCGCCGGTCGGCTTCGCCATGTATGCGCTCGATCCGGATGACGGCAACCATTGGATCTACCGCCTGATGATCGACGCCCGCCATCAGGGCAAGGGCTATGGCGCCAAGGCGCTTTCAGCCCTCATCGAACACATGGCGACGATCCCCGAATGCGGCGACATCTATCTCGGCGTCTACCCGGAAAACACCCGCGCCTACGCCCTTTATCACCGTTTCGGCTTCCGCGAGACCGGCATGATCCTCGGCGAGGAAAAGGTGATGCGGCTGGACCGCACGTCGAAATAGCCCGCGGGACGTCGTCCCGCTTCGGCGCGGATGGGACCATGACGGTCCCATCCGCATCCACATGACCACCCCGCGCAGCACTACGACGCGACCGAGGCCGCCACCGGCTTCATCGGCCGCAGGCCGAGAACCAAAAGCCCGCCCAGCAGATAAACGGCGACGACCGAAAGCCAGATCGCACCCGGCCATTGCTCGCGGACGGCGAAATAGATGCTCGAAAATGCAAGCGGGCTGATGATCGACGCCAGGCTCACGGCCGAGGCCAGTACGCCCTGGAACTGGCCCTGCCGGCTCTCGTCGACCTGCCGGGTCGCAAGCGATTGCAGCGCCGGCACGCCGATGCCGCCGAGCGCAAAGACCGGCATGACCGCAAAGATCATCCAGCCCTCGGTCGCAAAGGCCATGACGGTCAGGGCAAGGCAAACGCCGGCGACACCGGCCAGGATGGCGCCGCGCTCGCCGAAGACTCTGACGGCCGGTCCCGGAAGAAACGCCTGGGCCAGCGTCTGGCAGACGCCGAAGGCGCCGAGCGAAAGGCCGATCCAGAACCCGTTCCACTGGAAGGTTTCGCTGCCCCAGAGCGCCCAGCAGGTGCCGTAGGCCTCGCCCGTGGCGCTGAAGATCAGGAAAAGAAAGACGATCGGCAGCACGCTCTTCACCGAGAACACCCAGCGCAGCGGCCGAAGCGGGTTGAGCGCGGCGAGGTCGATCTTTCCGCAGCTCGGCGTGCGTGACTCCGGCAGCACGAAATAGGCCAGAGCCAGGTTGCAGCCGTTCAGCACCGCCGCAGCGACAAAGGGCAGCCGCAGAGAGTGATCGCCAGCGATGCCGCCGAGAACGGGGCCGATGATGAAGCCGATGCCGAACATGGCGTTGAACAGGCCGAAACGCCGGGCGCGCTTATTCTCCGGCGTGATGCCGGTGATGTAGGCGGTTGCCACCGACATGTTGGCGCTCGTCAGCCCGGCGATCGCGCGGCCGGCAAAGAGCATCCAGAGATTGGGCGCAAAGGCCAGGAACAGATAGTTGACGGCAGCACCCGCCAGCGAAATCAAGAGCACCGGCCGGCGGCCCAGCCGATCGCTGAGCGCCCCCAGCACCGGCGCGAAGATGAACTGCATGACCGCGTAGAGCGCGGTCATCGTGCCGATATAGGGCGCCACGTTTTCGGCTTGGGTCACCTCCTTCAGCAGCGAAGGCAGGATGGGAAAGATGAGGCCGATGCCCACGGCATCGAGCAGGATGGTAGTGAAAATGACGATGAGGGATTTCTTCATGATGCGTTCCGATCGACGCAAGCACGCGCACGCCAACAGGCGCCGATGCCTTGCGATTGGGTGACCTGACGATGCAGGCGATGAGGTTTTTGGAAACGCTGGCCGATCCGTGCTGAAATAGGCAGGGATGGCGTGTGCTTGACTGCCTGGACGTGAATTCGTCCACCTGTTTACTCCGCCACTGAGCGGATCAAGGGAAGCAGTCGCTTTTCGCGATGGCGGCACTTAACACCAGGCGACACGGTGCGGCAAGCCCGGATTTGTTGCCAATCCCGCATGGTTTTTCGCGGCGCGCGGAAGGCACCGAGCCACGGGTCCGCATTGCGCACGCCTGCCGATCGCGGCAGTATCTTGCCCGCGCACCAACAGCGGGAGTGGCACATGCTCGACGGCTCATGCCATTGCGGCAATGCGAAATGGACACTGGAAGGCGACCCCGGCTCGATCACCGCCTGCAATTGCACGCTCTGCCGCCGCTACGGCACGCTCTGGGCCTATGACTACGAAGGCGAACGGATCACCCTTGCCGGGAAGACCACCTCCTACGTCCGCGCCGACGAGAAGAGCCCGTCGCTGGAAATCCTGTTCTGCCCGACCTGCGCCGGCGTCGTCGCCTGGCGCGGCCTGCATCTCGACAAGCGCGGCCGCCGGCGCATGGCCGTCAACCTCAGGCTTGCAGAGCCGGAGCTGGTCGCAGACCTGCCGATCGACCATTTCGACGGCCTTGACACCTTCGAGGACCTGCCGTCCGACGGCCGCTGCGTGCGCGATCTCTGGGCGTAGCCAGACGCCTACGGCCGCGGGCTCCGTCCACATCCCGACTGCGCAGGCGATCAGTGCGTCGCGAGCACCCTCGCCTCGACCGGCTGGTCGATGCCCTTGAGCACGAGCAAGCGCGTCGTCGCGCCCGCGATCAGCGCCTCGGCCTCCGCGGCGGTCTCGGGCGAGATCAGGATCTCGCCGGCCTCGGCCTGGGATTCGAGCCGGGAGGCCAGGTTGACCGTGCCGCCGATCGCCGTGAAGTCGCTGCGGAAGCTCGAGAATTCGCCGATCTCGACGTCGCCGGAATGGATGCCGACACCGACGCCAAGCGGCTGGCCCTGGAGATCGTCGAGCTGCAGGCTGCCAAGCGCTGCCGCGCACAGGCGCTGGATGTCCCGTGCCGCCAGGATCGCGGCTTGCGCGTGGTCCTTCCGCACGATCGGAAAGTTGAAGATCGCCATCAGGCCGTCGCCCATCGTCTTGTTGACGATGCCGTCATGCGCCCAGATGGCTTGAGCGCAGCGATCCTGGAACAGGCTGACGATCTCGCTCAATCTCACCCGCTCGATCTGCTCCGAAAGATGGGTGAAGCCGCGGATGTCGGCAAACAGGATCGTCGCGTTCGCCGCCACATGGCTCTGCTTCTTGACGTAGCGGAAGGAGCGCTCGCAGATCGTACAGATGTTCGGGTTCATCTTGCTGCGGGTAATGCCGAAGGCGCGAAACGGCAGCGCCAGCGGCCCGCGAATGGGGATCGGCACATGCATCTGATCCCAGCATCCTCGGCAGATCCTGGCTTCGCCGCGCTGGGCCGGCGGGATGGTAGAGGCTTCGGTCATGGTCTGCATCTCCGGCTCACATGGCCCGAGGGGCGTGGACGAAGCTTCTGCCATTTTCCGCGTTTTAGCAACGGCTGGAATAATAGGAGGCGCCGGCCGTGCGGCGCCGCCGTCACTCGGAAAACAGGTTCGCGGCCATGAAATCGACGAAGGCACGGACCTTTGGCGAGAGATATCGGTTGGTCGGCCACAGGACACGGAATGTGCCCGTTTCGCGAAGGCAATCCTCCATCAGCGATACCAGCTTGCCTTCCGCCAGTTCCGACGACACGGCGAAAGGGGGCAGACAGGTGATGCCGAAGGAGCGCTCCGCCAGGAAGATCAGGGGCTCGAGGGTACTCGCAACCGTGGTCACGGGCAGGTCGAGCTTGACCTCGCGCCCGTCACGAACGAGCGGCCAGGGTTCGAGGCGGCCGGAGTTCGCGTACCGGTGATGGAGGCAGCGGTGCCCGAGCAGGTCTTCCGGCACTTTCGGCCGACCGTGCGCGGCGAGATAGTCCGGCGCCGCGACGATCCTGTGCCGGAACGTCCCGAGCTTGCGGCTCATGAGCCGCGTATCCTTGACCTCGCCCGTTCGGATAACGGCATCGAAGCCCTCCTCGATAACGTCGACCAGCCTATCCGTGAAATCGAGGTCGAGGTTGATCAACGGATAGGCGCGCATGAAATCCGATATGGTCGGCATCAAGAGCATGCCGGCCAAAGGCAGGCTGACACGAAGCTGCCCACGCGGTGTCGCATGCGACCGTGACAGTTGCGCCTGGGCTGACTCGAATTCGGATTGGATGCGGCGGCAGGTGTCGAGAAAGAAGTTCCCGTCCTCGGTCAGGGCCATGCTTCTCGTCGACCGATTGAAGAGACGCACGCCCATCTCGTCTTCGAGCCGCGCGATGGCCTTGCCGACAGCAGAACCCGAAAGGCCGAGGCGATGACCGGCGGCCACGAAGCTGCCTGCCTCTGCGACCTGAATGAAAATGCTGAGCGTTCCGAGCTTGTCCATCGCCAACCGATTGCGGAATTATTTTCCGAAGTGATGAGAATACCCGCTCGTTTATCCGCTATTTCGCGCCGGATATCCAGATGTCGTCGCAGCCGGATCGGCGCGGCGTTCAAATGGAGAAACCCATGACCACAATCCCTACCGCCGCTTTCTCAGCCTCCCCCGCTCCAACGACCTTTGTCGTCAACGTCATCCACGCCCATCCCGGCAAGCAGGAGGAAGCCTTTACGATTATCCAGGACGTCGTGCACTACGTCGCCGAGCGCAAGGAAGGGTTTCTGTGGAGCACCTTGTCGAAGAGCACGGACGGCGAGACTGTCGTCAACGTCGAAGCAATCCAGGGAACCGGGAATGTCGACGAATTCTTCTCCGATCCGGTGTTCGTGGAGAAGTTCCGCAAGCTCGATGAGGTCTCCCGCAGCGAGTTTCACACCTATACGGTCGGCGATCTCGTCCTGCCGAAGCGCGGACCCGCGGCCTGATCGCCACTTGCATGCTTCCTTTGATCGGACCCGATCAAAGGACAAAACATGCAGCAATTCAAAATGCTACAGCGACCTTTGCGCGTCCGATAAGACCCGCGGCGCTGTAGTCCCGGCGCCTTCGAAGGCGCCGGGCAGCGCGCACAGGATGCCTGGCACTGCATAGCAGCCGATCAGAACGACAGGCGGTTGCTGGACCAGACCGGGCCGAGGCGCTCTTCTTCCTTGAGCGTGGCGGAACCGTAGGAGAAGCGCAGGCCCCCGAAGATGGTGCTCGTGTCGCCGGAGACCGATGCGCTCAGGCCCGAAAGCTCCTCGTTCGTATATTTGTAGCCGGCAAAGAGCGTGACCGGGACCGTCTCCAGCCGGTAGTTCGCCGTCAGCTTCAGGCTGCGCAGATCGTAATCGATGTCGTCCTCGCTGATGCGATGGAGCGAGCCGTCGACGTCGAAGCGCAGGTTGTCGGTCGCGTAAATGCGAGCGCCGAGCGAGCCCATATAGTGGTTGGCGTCGATGTCGTCGAAGTCTTCCACGCTCGCCTGGCCATAGCCGACCGCGCCGTGCAGCGTCCAGGTGTCGAGGAAATAGGCCCCTTCGACGCCACCCATGTAATCGTTGAGGTCGACGCCGATGCCCGGGTCGAGGCGCGCGCCCTGAACGAAGACGCCGGCCGCATAAAGATCGTTGCGGTAATAGCCGTGCAGCGCGCCGTCATAGCTGTTCGTGTCGACATCTTCATAAGAAGCGCGCGTGTAGCCGAGATCGACTTGCAGGTTCATGCCGGCGCCGGCGTCGAAGTTCACGGCACCCCGCAAATCCCAGGCGCTGGTATCAATATCGCCGGGCGTATCGACGGCGCCTGCGTAAGAGCCTTCGATATAGCCGGCGATACCCCCGAGCGATTGCTCCACCGGCACTTCATAGGCGTCCTGCGTCCCGACGAGCGGACCGTCGATATCGGCAGCGGCCGCGAACGAAACGCTTGAAAACAGAAAAATGACGAAACCGCTCGCCCTGACCATTGCCCCACTCCGGTTGAAACCCCTGAGGATAGGTAAGCGAACATGGTTAATACAATCTCTACGGGTAAACGGCTCTGGCGGATCGCTGACAGCGACATCGCCGCAGGCTCCCCTCTCCCCGCCTGCGGGGAGAGGGCCAGGGTGAGGGGCAAGTTCCATCAGCCCGACGTCGACACCACAAGGGGGCGTCGCTCACCCCTTCGCAAGCTACTCCCTGACCCGCTCTTCCTGCTCGGCAATCTCCGGCGTCAGTGCGTCGCCGACGTCGGCGGCTTCGAAGACCGGGCGGCACAGCCCGACGCACTTGATGCGCTCCGAAAGCTGCGTGAAGCCCCGGATGTCGGCAAACAGGATGGTAGCACTTGCCGCGACGTGACTCTGCTCCTTGACGTAGCGGAAGGAGCGTTCGCAGATCGCGCAGATGTTCGAGTTCATCTTGCTGCGGGCGATGTCAAAGACCCGAAACGGCAGCGCCAGCGGCCCGCGAATGGGGGACCGGCGGCTTCCGCGTCTGTCCTGCCGCTAAACCGACAGAACCCACAGGCCCCGCGGAACGGCTTGCGTTGCAGTCTGACCGCTAGTAACCAAAGGTTGTCGGCAGATAGTGATCGATGGGTGCGCGATGGTTTGGCCGTTTTACATAATCTGTTTGGTTGGCATGGTCCCTGATCCACTCTGGATTGCTCCCGTGCTTCTTGGCCTTGCAGTTATCTGGAAGACCGTGACTGCAAATCGCCGGCTGATCGTCGCTAGACTTTGGTTTGCCATCGTCGCCATATCGCTTCAACTCGTCGCCGAGTACCAACGCGCACCCCTACTCTCAGAAGGCAACGCCATTATGTGGGTTCTGGTGGGTTACGCGGCGTGCTGGATTATCTCCGGTATCACGCTCGGCTCTTGTAAGCTGCTTGATGTCTTGTATTGGAGTTTCGCTGGCATAACGATCGGCCAGGTCAGGGCGCGTCGCCGGAAACGTGAAGAACAGACGCGCGTCTAGCACATCCTTCGTCTACAGAGCGCGACTGCATCCCCTCTCCCCGCCTGCGGGGAGAGGGTCAAGAAGAGGAACCTCCCTGTAGCGCGGGTGCGCCAGCCTATGCGGTCTCAGCCCTTGGCAAGTCTCTCCCGCAGCTTCTCCTCCTGCTCGGCGATCTCCGGCGTCAGCACGTCGCCGAAATCTTCGAGTTCAAAGATCGGGCGGATTTCGATTTCGCTCGGGCCCGGCATCGGGTTCGGGCAGCGCTTCACCCAGGCGATCGCCTCGTCCATGTCCTTGACCGTCCAGATCCAGAAGCCGGCAACAAGTTCCTTGGTTTCGGCGAAGGGACCGTCGATGACCAGGCGGTTCGGCCCGTCGAAGGCGACGCGGGCGCCTTTGGACGAAGGCTGCAGCCCCTCGCCCGCCTGCATGATGCCGGCATTGACCAGTTCCTCGTTGTATTTGCTCATGGCTTCGAGAAGCTCGGTCGTCGGCATCTTGCCCGCTTCGCTGTCCTCGGTCGCCTTTACAAAAACCACTACGCGCATTGTCCATTCTCCTCTGTCACGCCGGTCCGGGTCGTTGCGAGCCCTGGGGTGTCGGCGTGGTGAAACCCAAGTAGTGCGAGCGGGTTGCAGGCGAAAGGCCCGCACGGACTTTTTTCCTATCCCGCTCCGGTGAAGGAAGCCGAATTGGCCTCCCTGGCTTAATGACGAACGGCAAATGACGGTGCCGACAATGGTGGCGAATTTTTTCAGAAAAAAGATGGTGTTGAGGAAGCGAACGGAAAGCGACGGCACGCGGCGTATCGCAGTCATCCAGGAACGAAGGTCCCGGAGGCCTCGGCGGCCGCAGCCCCCTCCACCTTCATCTCTGTGTTCGTCACAGAGATCCAGCAGCCGTGCATCGGCACGGCGGGAGATGTGATCCTCGCGCGCTGACTTCCGGCTTGGCGGGAAGAAGTCCCTTGCGCCGTCGACGCGGCGCACCTGGCAACTGTAACAAGCACGGGAATAAGGGAGGCTTTGGTTTGGTGGCACACTGCCCCGATGGCCACAAAGAAAGGGCCATCGCCGCGCCGGCATGACCCTTTGTCATCGCTGTCTCCCGCCGAAACCCTCGGCCGCAGCGTCTTACTGCGCCTGCGTGTGCAGTTCCGCCATCGCCTGCCGGAGATCATCGATCGGCGTCTGGCCCGCCATCTTCTTGCCCTCGAACTCCGGCGGCATCTTCCAGCCGGGATCGATGCCTTCCATGTTGGGCAGCTCGTGCGCGATGCCCTTGTGGCAGTCGATGCAGGTGGCCTTGCCGGAAAGCAGGTAGCGGGTGTGGATCTCGGCCGCCCGCTGCGTCTGCTTCTGCAGGTCCATGGCGACGGAGGAATGGCAGTTGCGGCATTCCAGGCTGTCGTTGGCCTTCATGCGCGCCCATTCGTGCTGCGCCAGTTCCAGCCGCTTCTCGAGGAATTTCGGCCTGGTGTTGATCGTGCCGAAGATCTTGCCCCAGACCTCCTTCGAGGCCTGCATCTTGCGGGCGATCTTGTCGGTCCACTGGTGCGGCACGTGGCAATCCGGACAGGTGGCGCGCACGCCGGAGCGGTTGGAGAAGTGGATGGTGCGCGTCAGCTCCTGATAGACGTTGTCGTGCATCTCGTGACAGGAGGTGCAGAACTTCTCGGTGTTGGTGAGTTCCAGCGCCGTGTTGAAGGCGCCCCAGAACATCACGCCGCCGATGAAGCCGCCGAGCGTGAGGAAGCCCAGGCCCAGCGTGCCGGCCGGCGTCGTCATGATCCCCCAGGCCCAGAGGATAGCTTTCCTGATCCATGCGATCATGTCGTCACTCGCTTCCGGCCGGCTTGAAACCCAATTCGCTCATATCCTTGAAGTTGCTCGGCACCAGCGGGCTGGTGTCCGCCTGCGGCACGTGGCAGGCCGTGCAGAAATAGCGCCGCGGCGAAACGTCGGCGATCATCTGCCCGTCGCGCGTCATGTAATGGGTGACGCTGATCATCGGCGCGCCGGAGTCCTGGGTAAACTCGCGCTTGTGGCAGGAAAGGCAGCGGTTGGCATTGACCGAAAGTTCGTAGCCCTCGATCGAATGCGGGATAACCGGCGGCTGGTCGGGATAGGCGCGCATCTTGCGCTTGTCGTCGACCACCCATTTCGGCAGCGGCGCTGCCGCCTCCGTCGCCATTTGCGGCGTCGGCCCTTCGAGCTGCGGCACCAGCTTTTCCGCCACTTGAGCCACGGCGGCAGTCGTGACGAACACCATCAGCCCGGCCGCGATCGCCATCCAGATGGATCGCGTCGGGCCGGTGACGCTCAGAAGCGGTTTTGGAACGGCCCCGAAACAACGAGACAGGACGTTTCCGCAAATCCGCTTCAGCCGAGAAAACCCTAGAGGGTGACGGGAAGAATCTTGACCGCGCATTTTTTGAAATCCGTCTGTTTGGAGATGGGATCGGTGGCGTCGAGGGTAACCTTGTTGATCAGCTGGCTGGCGTCGAACCAGGGAACGAAGATGACGCCGGGCGGCATGCGGTTGCGGCCGCGGATATCGACGCGCGAGCGGATTTCGCCGCGCCGCGAGACGATGCGCACCTCCATGCCCTGGTTGATGCCGCGCTTGCGGGCGTCCTCGGCATTCATGAAGACGCGCGCGCCGGGAAACGCCTTGTAGAGTTCCGGCACCCGCATGGTCATCGAGCCCGAATGCCAGTGTTCGAGCACGCGGCCGGTCACCAGCCAGGTGTCGTATTCCTCATCCGGGGATTCGGCCGGCGGCTCGTAGGGCACGGCGAGGATGACCGCCTTGCCGTCCTTCTGGCCGTAGAACTTCACGCCCTCGCCAGCCTTCACATAGGGGTCGAAGCCTTCGCGGTAGCGCCACTTCGTCTCCTGGCCGTTGACGACGGGCCAGCGCAAGCCGCGCACCTCGTGATAGGTGTCGTAGGGCGCCAGGTCATGGCCGTGGCCGCGGCCGAAGGTGGCATATTCCTCGAACAGGCCCTTCTGGATGTAGAAGCCGAACTCCTTGGCCTCGTTGTTGTCGTACTCGGCGCTCACCTCGGTCAGCGGGAAGCGGTCGACTTCGCCGTTCTTGAACAGCACCTCGAACAGCGTCTTGCCGCGATATTCGGGGCTGGCGTCGAGGATTTCCTTCGGCCACACCTCGTCGGTTACGAAGCGCTTGGAGAATTCCACCATCTGCCAGAGATCCGAGCGCGCTTCGCCGCGCGCCTGGACGAGCTGGTGCCAGACATGGGTGCGCCGTTCGGCATTGCCGTAGGCCCCCTCCTTCTCCACCCACATGGCGGCGGGCAGGATCAGGTCGGCGCTCATCGCCGTGATCGTCGGATAGGCATCGGAAACGACGATGAAATTGTCCGGGTTGCGATAGCCCTGCCAGGTCTCGTTGGCGGTATTGGGTCCCGCCTGGACGTTGTTGTTGACCTGCACCCAGTAGAAATTGAGCTTGCCGTCCTTCAGCATCCGGTCCTGCTGCACGGCGTGATAGCCGGGCTTTTCCGGGATGATGCCGTGCGGAATGCGCCAGATCTCTTCCGCATGTTTGCGGTGCTCGGGGTTGGTGACCACCATGTCGGCCGGCAGGCGATGCGCGAAGGTGCCGACCTCGCGGGCGGTGCCGCAGGCGGATGGCTGGCCGGTCAGCGAGAACGGGCTGTTGCCGGGCTCGGAGATCTTGCCGGTCAGAAGATGCAGGTTATAGACCATCTGGTTGGCCCAGACGCCGCGCACATGCTGGTTGAAGCCCATGGTCCAGAGCGACATGACTTTGCGGTTCGGGTCGGCATAGAGCTCGGCAAGCTGCTTCAGGAATTCCGGCTCGACGCCGGTCAGCTCGACGGTCTTTTCCAGCGTGTATTCCGAAACGAATTCCTTGAACGCCTCGAAGTCGATCGGCTCGGTCTTGCCCGGATCCTTGGAATTGGCGGCCTTGACCTCGACCGGATTGTCGGGCCTGAGCCCATAGCCGATATCGGTCACGCCGCGGGCAAACTTGGTGTGCTTGTTGACGAAGTCCTCGTTGACGCGGCCGGTCTCGATGATGTGGTTGGCGATATAGTTGAGGATCGCCAGATCCGAGCCCGGCTTGAAGACGATCGGGATATCGGCGAGATCCATGCTGCGATGGGTGAAGGTCGAAAGCACCGCGACGCGGACATGCGGCTGGCCGAGGCGCCGATCGGCGACGCGGGTCCAGAGTATCGGATGCATCTCCGCCATGTTCGAGCCCCAGAGCACGAAGGCATCGGCATTCTCGAAGTCGTCGTAGCAGCCCATCGGCTCGTCCATGCCGAAGGTGCGCATGAAGGCGACGGCGGCGGACGCCATGCAGTGGCGGGCATTGGGGTCGAGGTTGTTGGAGCGGAAGCCCGCCCGCATCAGCTTCGTCGCCGCATAGCCCTCGAAGATCGTCCATTGCCCGGAGCCGAACATGCCGACCGCCGTCGGCCCCTTTTCCTTCAGGACCTTCTTCGCCTGCTCGGCCATCACGGTGAAGGCCTCGTCCCAGCTCACCGGCTCGAACTCGCCGTCCTTGGCGTAGACGCCGCCGCGCTTGCGCAAAAGCGGCGTCGTCAGCCGGTCCTTGCCGTACATGATCTTGGAGAGGAAATAGCCCTTGATGCAGTTGAGGCCGCGGTTGACCTCCGCCTGCATGTCGCCATGGGTGGCGACCACCTGGCCCTCCTTCACGCCCACCATCACGCCGCAGCCCGTGCCGCAGAAGCGGCACGGCGCCTTCGACCATTTGATCTCCAGCGCGTTGACACCGCCCGGCACCGGCTGTGCGGCCGCAGGCAGCGCAATGCCGGCCGTAGCGGCGGCGATGCCGGCCGCATGGGCCTTCAGAATGTCACGCCGCGTCAGTTCTCCGCTCATGGCTCCTGCCTTTCCTCTTCCATTTCGACATGCTCGAAAACCATGTTGGCCGAGATCACGCCATCAAGCAGCGAGATCCTCGACAGGCATTCGCCGAGCGCGCCCGTGCTTCCGCCTTCGATGACGACGACGATCTTGCCGCTGCCCTGGCCGTGGATTTCGACGTTTTCCATTCCCTGAAGCGTCGCGATCACCGCCTCGGTGCTCTCAGGCATCGTGGCGACGACGGCGCTCGAAATGTGATAGGGCGTGCCCGCCCGTGTCGTTGCGGCCTCAGACATGAGCCCCCTCCGCTTCCGGTGCCTTGACCGCGATCGCGCTCACCGGACAGCCGCCGAGGCAGGCGCCGCAGCCGGTGCATTTCGCCTCGTTGATCTCGGGCAGGAACGGCGCGCCGATGCGCGGGCGAAAACGAATGGCCTGCTCGGGACAGCTTTCGCCGCAGGACTGGCAGGCGACGTTGCGGCGCGCCAGGCACGTGTCGGTGATGGCGGCCACATGGGGGAAGCGCCGCACGTCCTTCTCGGCGAATACGGGCTCCGCACAGGCCTCCTCGCAGGCGCCGCAGAAGGTGCATTCGCCGCGCGCGAAATCGATGAAAGGAAGGCCGTCGGCAAGACGGATTATGCCGGTGGGACATCGCTCGGTGCAGGCGCCGCAGCCGGTGCAGGCCGCAAGGCTCAACTCCGAAACACCGGGCGGCCGGATGCGCACGGGCTTGGCGGCAGCGCGGCCGGTAAAGAGTTCACGGCGTGAGAGAGGTTCTGCCCCCATGGCTCGCCTCAATGCCCGGGCGGGCCTGGCGGGCCGAAGACGATCTGCAGCATCCAGACCAGGAAGCCATAGCCGCCGACCACGCCGACGGCGACGATCGGCCAGATGCCGAAGGCGAGCGCGAGGAAGGTGAAGAGCTCCGCGCGCCGTGACCGTGGCCGGTTTTCAATCGGCTGCTGCTGAACGAGCTCTGACATCCTGCGTCCCCCAACACAATCTACGGTAAGATGCGTCACCCGAAATAAAAATCAATCCCATGACCAAGGGATGACAGCAATGCATCCTCACTGAGAGTAAATGCCGAACCGAGCGGGACATTGATCTGTGTCAACGCAGCAGGATTGCAACGCGAAAATCGGCCGCAATTCTCACTTCGCGCGCCGAAATAACTCGAAAATAGCAATCAACTCTGCGATATGCGCTATATTTTGCCGAACTTATCGCTGAAACGTGAATCGCCCGGGCGAACCGGACGACGCGAATGCCGGATGATTTGCACCAATTGCGAAGGCGGCGGCTTCCCCGGTGGCAACGCTTGGGCTCGCTCGCCCTTGCAACCCATGGCTTCAGCCTCTATGTCTCGCCGCATGACACAGATCATCGACATCGGAACCGCGCGCGTGCTGAAATGCGCACAAGATGGCCCTCTCCTCAGCCGGCCCGGCGACGCCAATGATTTTCTCGGCGACGCCTGGGCGCATGAGGCCAATGTGCTGGCGATCCCGGTGGAACGGCTCGGCCCGGAGTTCCTCGATCTTTCGACCCGGATTGCCGGCGAAGTGTTCCAGAAATTCGTCAACTACCGCATGCGGCTCGCCATCGTCGGCGATATCGGCGCTAGGCTCGAAGCCAGCAAGGCGCTGACCGATTTCGTGCGCGAGACGAACAAGGGTAGCTCGATCTGGTTCGTGCCGGATTTCGAGACGCTGAGCACCAGGCTTGCCGGCACGCCGGCCGCCTGAGCGCCGCTTGCGTGTGAAACTCGTAACACCGGCGCTCTTTCGATGCTGTCGGCATGCGCGATCAGGCTAAGCGCGCCCCGTTCTTCCGGCCACATGCGGTCAGGCTCATGACGACCAATTCGCCAGCGACGAAACCCGGACTGCCCCCTTCCGTCAGGCTCTGCACGGAACGTCTCGTCCTGCGTCCGACAACCCCGGCCGATGCGAGCCGCGCATTCGAAATCCAGTCGGATTGGGATGTCACGCGGATGCTGCGCATGGCTCGGTTCCCACCGACCGTGGACGACATCACCGGATGGTTCACCGAGCATCAGCGGGAATGGAGTTCGGGCACCGCCTTTCGATTTGCGATCGAGCGCGCCGGCCGCATGATCGGTGTGGTCGATCTCGATGAGATCGACGGCGACCAGGGCGAGCTCGGCTATTGGCTCGATAAGCCAAGTTGGGGACAGGGATATGCCCTTGAGGCCGCGCGGGCGGTGGTGGACTTCGCCTTTCGGGAGCTGGGGCTCGCGACGCTGCGCTCAGGTCACGCGGCCGACAATCCGGCCTCCGGCAAGGTCCTGGTCAAGCTGGGTTTTCGCCCGCATGAGACGGTGCTGAAGCCTTCTCGTTCAAGGGGCGAGGAGATCCTGCATCAGAGCTATAGCCTCACCTCCAAGACAAGGCGCGTCCGGCGGGATGCCGCCCGCTGAGAAGCGGCCACGGTGATCTCGCCCGCCCTGCCAGATCACCGTGTCCGGCTCTGCCGGATCACCATGTCCCGCGCGGTTGCCGCCGGTCACGTCTTGCGAGCGCGCACCGTTCCTCCGCGCGGCCTGCTCCCAACCGCGATCGCAAGGGCAATCGCCGTCAGCGCACCCGCAACCGCAAAGGTCACCTGCATGCCGCCAGCGACCGCCTCCGGCGCGGCCTTGGCGATTTCGCTCGTCGCCACCGCCCAGGCGAAGACCGCGCCCATGACCGAGGCGCCGGTGACGAGACCGAGATTGCGCGACAGATTGAGCAGGCCGGAAACGACGCCGCGCCGGTCGGCCGCGACATCGGCCATGACCGCCGTGTTGTTGGCCGCCTGGAAGAGCTGATAGCCGGGCGTCAGCAGCGCGATCGCCGCGACATAGCCGGCGACGCCGAGAAGCCCCGGCAACAGCACGAGCGCCGCGCAGCCCGCAACCATGGCCGCGAGACCGACCGCCGCGACGGAGCGCGCGCCCAGCCGATCGACGATGCGGCCGGCGACCACGCCGCCGAAGGTCGAGATGACTGGGCCGATCGACATGACCAGCCCGACCCGCGCCGCATCGAGCCCGAGCCCGCGGGCGAGATAGAAGGGCCCGACCACCAGCGTCGCCATCATGACGGTCGAGACCAGCGCGTTGGTCGAAAGCCCGACGCTTAAGCCCGGATCGCGAAACATCGAAGGCCGGATCAGGGGCGAGGCAACCCTTGCCTCGACCAGCAGGAAGAGCCCAAGCCCGAGGGCGGCGGCCGCGAGCAGCGCGACATTGAGCATGCCGAAACTGCCGCGCCCCATGGTCATCGCCAGCGCATAGGCGCCGAGCGAAAGCGCCAGCAACAGCGTGCCCGGCACGTCGAACCGGGCGGGCGCCCTGCCCTCGGTCTTCCGGTCGGCGGGCAGATGCCGCTGGGCGAGAAAAAGCGCCACGAGCCCGAGCGGCACGTTGACGAGAAAGATCGCCCGCCAGCCCGGGCCGGCAATCAGCGCGCCGCCGAGCGAAGGCCCGAGCGCGGTGCCGACGGCCGACATGGTGCCGAGCAGCCCCATGGCGCTGCCGGTCCTCGCCTTCGGCACCGCCTCGCCGACAAAGGCCATGGTCAGCGCCATCATGATTGCCGCCCCAGTGCCCTGCGCCGCCCGCGCCGCGATCAGCAGCGCAAAGCCCGGCGTGAGACCGCAGATGACCGAGGCGGCGGTAAAGAGCGCGATGCCGGCAACGAGCAGCCGCCGGCGCCCGACGATATCGCCGAGCCGCCCGACGCTGACGATCAGCGTCGTGATCGCCAGCAGATAGGCAAGCACCACCCACTGCACCGCCTGAAAGGACGCGGCGAAGGCGTCGGCCAGCGCCGGCAGCGCGACATTGGCGCTGCTGGTGCCGAGCGAGGAGAGCAGCATCGAAAGCGAAAGGCTGGCGAGCACCCAGCGAAGCGAGGACGTCGGACCGGCCGGGGCCATCGCCGTGTCTGTCGCGGTCATCGGCCACCTCCCGCGCGCAAGGCCTGGCGACGCGCAAATTTCGCGCAGGAAATCACGGAAAAACAAACGGATAGAGCGACTTCGTGACTCTGTTTGTGCGGTAGTCTCCTGCCATCGGATCGGGAGCTCGGGGACATCGGAAAACGGCCAAAGGCCATGGGCGCCAGCCGGCGTATCAGCATCGGGAAACCCTCCAAAATCGGTTCCCCGCGAACCTAGTCTTCCGGCACATGGGGCGGAAGACGCAGCATTTGCACTTCATTCGTGCGTTTGACGCCACATCATGGCTGAACTCGTGCTATGAAAGGCGATGACCAGACCCGACCTCAACCTGCTCGTGACCCTCGATGTGCTGCTTTCGGAAGGCAGCGTCGCCCGCGCCGCCAGGCGTCTGCAGATCAGCCCCTCCGCCATGAGCCGGGCGCTGGCGCGGTTGCGCGAGGCGACCGGCGACCCGCTCCTGGTGCGCGCCGGCCGCGGCCTCGTGCCCACACCGCGCGCGCTGGAGCTTCGCGGCCGCGTCGGCCCGCTGGTCGAGGCGGCCGAGGCCTGCCTCCGCCCGACCGAGAGCCTCAACCTGCAGACGCTCACCCGCACCTTCACGTTCCGGAACCGCGAGGGTTTCGTCGAGAATTTCGGCCCTGATCTGATTGCCCGGATCGGTGCGGAAGCGCCCGGCGTGCGCCTTCGCTTCGTGCAGAAGCCCGACCGGGAAAGCAGCCCCTTACGCGAAGGCGGCGTCGACCTCGAAACCGGCGTTGTCGGCGATGCGACCGGCCCGGAGCTTCGCGTCCAGGCCCTCTTCCACGATCGCTTCGTCGGCGTCGTACGGTCCGGCCATCCGCTGGCCAATGGCGAGATCACGCCCGCCCGCTACGCTGGAGCCCGCCACATCCACGTCTCCCGCCGCGGCAACGACATGGGTCCGATCGACGCGGCCCTTCACGCCCTCGGCCTCGCGCGCGACATCGCCACATCCGTCGGCAGCTTCTCCGAGGCCCTGGCGCTTGCTCGCGCCACGGACCTGATCGCCAGCGTGCCCGAACGCTACACCGGAACCTTGCGCGCAAACCTCTTCACCTTCCCCCTGCCGGTCACACTGCCCGAAATCACCATCTCGCTGCTCTGGCACCCCCGCCTGGATGCCGACCCGGCGCACCGGTGGTTAAGGGGGTGTGTGCGGGAGGTGTGTGGGGGCACGCGTTTGCCGTCTTGAATTAGCCCCCTTGATGTCACGCGCGCTCCGAAACGGAATTCCTGGTGACGGCCGGCGCTGCCTCGTACCAGCCCTTGGATCTGTTCACCATCCAGACGACCGACAGCATCACCGGCACCTCGATCAGCACCCCGACGACGGTGGCGAGCGCTGCGCCGGACTGGAAGCCGAAAAGGCTGATGGCGGCGGCAACGGCAAGTTCGAAGAAGTTCGAAGCGCCGATGAGAGCCGAGGGACCGGCCACGCAATGTTTCTCGCCAGACAGGCGATTGAGCAGATAGGCGAGCCCCGAGTTGAAATAGACCTGCACGAGGATCGGCACCGCCAGAAGAGCAATGATCGTCGGCTGCGCGATGATCTGTTCGCCCTGAAACCCGAAGAGCAGCACCAGCGTTGCAAGCAGGGCGACCAATGAGGCCGGCTGAACCTTCGCCAGGAAGCGATCGAGCGCCGCGGACGAAGCGTTCGCCGTGAGGCGTTTGCGCAGCACCTGCGCGATGATGACGGGAACGACAATGTAGAGCGCGACCGACAGCACCAAAGTCGCCCATGGGACGGTGATCGCGGAGAGCCCGAGCAGGAGCCCGACGATGGGCGCGAAGGCGACGATCATGATCGCGTCGTTGAGCGCCACCTGGGAGAGCGTGAACAGCGGTTCGCCCCTCGTCAGGTTCGACCAGACGAAAACCATCGCCGTGCAGGGTGCTGCGGCCAGGATGATCAGGCCGGCAATATAGGAATCGATCTGATCGGCCGGCAGCAGCGGCCGGAAGAGCCAGCCGATGAACAGCCAGCCGAGCAACGCCATCGAAAACGGCTTGACCGCCCAGTTGATAAGAAGCGTCACGCCGATGCCGCGCCAATGATTTCCGACATTGGAAAGCGACCGGAAGTCGATCTTCACCAGCATCGGAATGATCATCAGCCAGATGAGGATGGCGACCGGCATGTTGACCTTGGCGATCTCGGCAGCGCCAATCGCCTGAAACACATCAGGCATGAGGTGGCCGAGCGCTATGCCCGCCACGATGCAGATCGTAACCCAGAGGGTCAGGTATCGCTCGAACGCCGACATCACCAACCGCTCCGCTCGGTCGCGCCTTCCATGCCGCCGATCTCGCGCAGATGGCGCTCCAGCGCCATGCGGTCGATCGATGCCAGCGGCAGGTTGATGAAAGCCGTGATGCGGTTCTTCAGGAACTTCGCGGCCTCAGCAAAGGCCCGCTGGATCTCGCCCTCGCTTCCTTCCACGGCAGCCGGATCCTCGACGCCCCAATGGGCCGTCATCGGATGACCGATCCACACCGGACAGGCCTCCCCGGCAGCAGCGTCGCAGACCGTGAAGATGAAATCCATCTGCGGGGCGCCGGCGCCGGAGAACACGTCCCAGCTCTTCGAGGACAATCCGCCCGTCGGATAACCGAGCGCTTCGAGCTCTTGGATCGCGTGCGGGTTCACCTGCCCCTTCGGCTGGCTGCCGGCAGAATAGGCGCGAAAGCGACCCTTCCCCTCCTTGTTGAGGATGGCTTCGCCAAGAATGGAGCGGGCGGAATTGCCCGTACACAGGAAGAGCACGTTGTAGATGCGATCAGACATGGCGGTGTGTCCCGTTAATGCGAGGGGCCCAGGAGAACGAGGACCAGAGGGATGCGGACGGCGGGCGGAAGAACGACCGGACGGCAGCCTTGCTTCGCCGATCGGTCATGCCTTCGCTCCCGCCGGTGCACAGCACGCCGCCGCGGCGACGGCGGGGGCGCAAATCTCGGGATGGCCGCCGCAGCAATCCTCCATCAGGAAGCGGACCAGCCCGCCAAGCGCATCATAGCCGGCCCGGTAGATGATCGAGCGGGATTCGCGTTGCTGCGTGATCAGGCCCGCCCTTTCCAGTTCCTTGAGATGAAAGGAAATATTGGAGGGCGAAACCTTCAGCCTTTCCGCCAGCGCGCCCGCCGCCATGCCGCCCGCGCCGGCGACGACGAGCAGGCGGACGATCTGAAGGCGGGTCTCCTGGGAAAGCGCTGCGAAGGCAGCGAGGGCTTGACGCTCATCCATATTTCAATAATCCTTGAAAAGTTGAAATGAGGATTAGCCCAAATGAATGTTCCCGACAAGCCAAAAATCGGCGACCACGACCTCAGCCTCGCCGACTTCATCAGCGCGCTCAGGGCCGCCCGGGAGCTGCCGCTGGTGTTTCACTATGACGGCCATGCGGTGAGATCCGGCTACCACGTCACGGAGGTCAAGGCCGGCCAGTTCTCGGCCCTCGATTGCGGCGCCAATCCGGAAGCCTGGTCCGAGATCTTCGTGCAGCTGTGGGACGTCGAGGAAGCCGGCCGAACGCATCTTTCCGCCGAAAAATTCTCGGCCATCATCCGCAAGGTCTCCGAACACGTTCGCCTCGACGCCACCGCCCGCCTGACCTTCGAGGTCAGCGACGGCGTGCGCCCGCTGCAGCTCTACTGCGCCGATGCGCCTGTATTGAAGGATGGCGGCATTCACGTCGCGCTGGAACCAAGACCGGCAAGCTGCAAGCCGCGAGACCGCTGGCTGGCCGAAGCTGCACCGGCTCAGGCCTGCTGCGGCCCCAGGGAGACCGCAAGTTGCTGCCCGTGAGAGGTCTTCGGTCTCTGGCGCAAGCCCATCACCGACCTGCGTGTGCGGCTTCTTCCACTTACGCCGAGACCCTTTCGAAAGGTGCTGCACAACACTACAACGACTAGCTCCTCGACCGCGCCGTCATCATGGTGCCGATCCAGGGGTGACAGCCAGTTCCTACAGAGCATGAAAGATTATCCGCCAAGCCAGTCACTCGGCTCCTTTGGCCTGACGTAGATCGAAGCGCGGTTGCGCGATGTCGGTGGAAGTGGGGGAAACTCATCGCGTCCGGCCCAATCGGACCCGGCCCCGGATTTACTGCGGTCATGAGTCCGGGCCGCTGGATAGTCCTTCTCCCGCCGCTCGCAGCAAACCGGAAGCTTCGCTGACGCACTTATTCTTGCCCATAACGGACTTCACCAGCGCACGCCTCATCATCTCACTGCCTGACGCGACCACATCACGTCAATCGCCTCGTTTGTACGTCGGTCGGGCGGTTGCCCGTGGTGCGAGGGAGGCATTGAGTGAGCGCATTGGATACCGGGTGGCTACATCCGAAAAATGCTCGGCGCCCTGCTATTGATTACGAGCCGCACAATCACCAGTATGCAAAGTGAACTATTAAACTGGAAATTGGGGGAGTTGAATGAGGTTAAAGCAGTTTCGAGTCACAAACTTCCGCTCAGTCGAGGACAGCGGCTGGATAGAGGCCGAAAAGGTAACCGCCCTCATTGGAGTAAATGAATCTGGTAAAACTAATCTACTGTTACCTCTTTGGAAGCTCAAGCCGGCCCGCGACGGGGAAATTCAACCTACCTCTGACTTTCCTAAGACGATGTTCGGCGCAATTCGCAATGCGCCAGGCGAATACTGTTTTATCGAGGCCGATTTTTGGACCGGCGTTTGGTCGTCCAAAATCGCGGCCAAGGCGGGAATTACAGAGGATCAAGCGAAAATTGTCCGTGTTAGACGGTCTTACGATGGCGAATACCATGTCGAGTTCCCAAATCATCAGCGTCAGACTTCGGTCCCTCGCACCTGGTTGATTGGAGAGCTCGAATCCTGTGCTTCAAAGATCGAAGCGGGGCAGGCTTTAAAGCAAGAGGCAGATCTGCAAGCCGATTTCATCGCTGGAGTAAAAGGAATTGCATGTGAATTACCGGCGGATCAGACGTTCGGCGCTTCTGCATTGAGCACAACCAAAACCTCGCTCGATGCGCTTGTTCCCGCAGAGCCCGCCAAGACAAGCGCAATAGTCCCAATAATCAAACAACTTTCGGACTTACTCGCGGAGACAATAGCTCGAATATCTGCGCCGCAACCAGGCGAGAATGAAGGAGTGGTGTCCTTTGTGGTGACAGTACTCCCGTCATTTGTCTACTACTCAAACTATGGAAACCTAGATTCTGAGATCTACCTGCCTCATGTTGTTGAAAACTTGAAACGCGATGATCTCGGTGCGAAAGAGGCCGCGAAGGCGCGAACACTGAGGGTCTTGTTCAGCTTCGTCCAACTCGAACCTGAGGAAATTCTTGAGCTCGGCCGAGACTTCAAAGATATCCATGGACAAAATCGAGAACCCAGCGCGGCCGAAATAGCACAGATTGCCGAGAAGAAGCGTACTCGTTCAATACTGCTCCAGTCGGCAGGTGCCACGTTAACGCAAAAGTTCCGCGACTGGTGGAAGCAAGGCGACTATCGATTCCGTTTCGAAGCCGACGGAAGTCACTTTCGTATTTGGGTTGCGGATGATCGCAGACCAACAGAAGTGGAGCTCGAAAACCGTAGCACTGGCCTCCAGTGGTTCCTTAGCTTTTATCTTGTGTTCTTGGTCGAAAGCCACGGAGATCACAAGCGATCGATTCTACTTCTCGATGAACCGGGGATGTCACTTCATCCGCTGGCGCAACGTGATTTGTCGGCATTCTTCGATAGTCTGGCGGACACGAATCAAATTCTCTACACATCGCATTCCCCGTTCTTGGTAGATGCTGACAGATTGGAACGAGCGCGGAAGGTCTACGTCGCATCAAACGGCACCACCAAGGCGACGGCGAACCTTCGGCATAATGAGGGAAAAGACGATCAGGCGGGCGCTGCCTATGCAGTCCACAGCGCTCTAAACCTCAGCGTCGCCGAAAGCCTACTTGTCGGATGTCAACCGATCTTAGTCGAAGGGGCGTCTGATCAACACTATCTGGCTTCTATCAAATCCCTGCTTCTTTCGGCCGGTCGGATTAAACCCAAGCGTGAACTAGTGTTTCCACCCTGCGGTGGTGCAAAAACCGCACGCGTAGTGGCAAGCATTTTGACAGGTCGTGACGAAACTCTACCCAAAGTATTGCTCGACAGTGACGCCCAAGGAAAGCGATTCGCTGATACCCTCAGGGCCGAATTGTACGCAAGCAATCCGGAGCGCGTGTTGTCCGTCGCGGATTTTGTTGGTTTTGGCCTATCCGAGATCGAAGACCTATTCCCCCCTGAATACCTCGCCGCAGAGCTCGATCGCATGGAGCGTGAACCCGAGGAGCGCCTATCCGACGTAGTGAAGGTGGGAGAGCCCTTTGTCGGCCAGGCTGAAGCCTGGGCTAAGAGGCAAGGGATATCATTAGATCCCTACTGGAAGGTACATCTTGCGATAAGAGTAAAACAGCGAGCCTTATCGCGCGGTATTAGCGACTTTTCCGACGAGTTGGTCGGGAGGTGGGAGATTATGTTTAACGCTTTTGATTGATTGTCCGCCGCGAAGCCCATTGCAGACGGAGACGCGATCCCTCACCCCGCCCCCGCCTTCACCAGCCCCTCGCGCAGATGCTGCACATCGCTCTCCTGCGCATAGTGCAGCGTCGCGAGAAACGCCTCGATGCCGAAGCTCGGCGCCAGGGTGCGCACCTTCTCCATATGCGCGCCGGCCGCGATGGTGTCGCCGAGCCAGCCGTAGCAGGCGGCGATGAAGGCGTGCTGGGTCTCGTCCATGCTGGAGAGATGCATGAAGGCCTCGATCGCCTCGCCATATTGGCGGGCGGCGAAATGGGCCTTGCCGAGGTGGCTCCAGAAGCGCTCCGGATGGTGCGGGTTGAGCCGCATCGCCTTCAGGATCCATTCCACCCCCTCCTCCGGCCGGCCGAGCCAGGTGAGAAGTTCGCCCTGCTGCACCACCACCAGGTCGTAGTTGGGGTTGAGGAAGAGCGCCCGCTCCTGGTGGTAGCGCGCCGTCGTCAGCGCGTTGTTGTTGACGTTGACGGCCGCGAGGATGCGGTGCACGTCGGCGTCGTTGTCGTCGAGCGCGAGAGCCCGTTCGAGCTCGGCGTTGACCTCAAGCCAGGTCGCTTCCTTGTCGGCGCACCAGCCATAGACCCAGGCCTGGCCAAGGATGCAGGCGCGCCAGGCGTGGGCATGGGCATAGCCGGGGTCGAGCGCAACGGCTCGGTCGATCAATATTTGCGCCTGTCTGTTGTCGTCGATGCTGCTGCGGTGGTGCAGCACCTTGGCGGCAAGCGCGCATTCGTAGGCCGCCATGTTCGCGGGCTTCGTGCGGGCGAGCTGGTCGCGCTGGGCGGCCTCCAGGCGCCCGGGCACGGTGGCGGCGATCGCCGCCGTCACCTCGTCCTGAATGGCGAAGATGTCGTCGAGCTGGCGGTCGTATTTGTCGGCCCAGATATGCGCATCGCTCTGCGCGTCGATGAGCTGCACGGTGACGCGCACCCGCTCGCCGATCTTGCGGACGCTGCCTTCCACCAGGTATTGCGCCCCGAGGCTCGCCGCCACCTCGCGCACGTTCACCGACTGGTTCTTGTAGACGAAGGAAGAGTTGCGCGAGATGACGAAGAGCTCATGCCTTCGCGAAAGCTCGGTGATGATGTCCTCGGTCAGGCCGTCGGCGAAAAACTCCTGGTCCGGATCGCCGCTCATATTGTCGAAGGGCAGCACGACGATCGTCGGCTTGCAGACACCCTTTTTCGCCTCCGTATTGTCGGGCGCGGCCGGCAGCGCCGCACCTTCGATCCCGACGCGATAGAGGTGCACCGGGCGGCTGATGTTCTTCAGCATCTTCTCGCCGAGATCGTCGATCGGCAGCTCCAGCCGGTCGGCGACTTGCGTCGCCACAGCCGCGGTGACGCAGATGCCGCCGACCTCGGCCAGTTGCTCGGCCCGCGCGGCGATATTGACGCCGTCGCCGAAAATGTCGTCGTCCTCGAAGATGATGTCGCCGAGATTGATGCCGATGCGGAATTCGATCCGCCGATCCTCCGGCACGTCGCTGTTGCGCCGCTTCATGCGCTGCTGGATCTCGACGGCGCATTTGACCGCATCGGTCACGCTCTGGAACTCGACCAGCAGCCCGTCGCCGGTGGTCTTGATCAGCCGGCCCTTGTTCTTGGCGATCGCGGGATCGATGAGCTCGATGCGGTGGGTTCGAAGCCGCGCAAGCGTGCCCGCTTCGTCGGCTTCCATCAGCCGACTATAGCCGGCCATATCGGCCGCCAGCACTGCGGCGAGTCTCTGCTCCATGGGCTTGCCATACGATGAAAAACGGCCGGTTCCGGACCAGGAGGTTCCCGATGCAATACTATCGCACGGCGACGGGATCGCCTACCTAAATTAGAGAACACTGCCAAACCAAGAAATCTGGCGACATACGGTGTCGGGAGCGGCGCGAGATGCTCAGCCGCTTACGAGACTGACTTCCCCATGGCAAAGGCGATAGAACCCGTCCTGGGGAACCGGCAGGTCCAACATTTCCCGCATCGATAGACCGGCATAGACGCCACGCACCAATCGACCAAACAGCCCATGAGAGATCGCAACAGTGGGCGTGTCTATATCCGCGATCCAGCTTCTGGCACGGGCGCACGCGGCATCGAAGTTTTCGCCATCCGGCGACCTGAAATACCAGTCGAAGGCGTCGGAACCATCAAGCATGCCCGGAAACTCGTTTTCGATTTCGAACATCGTCAACCCATCCCAGGAGCCGATGGAGACCTCCATCAGCCGATCGTCTTCTCGTCTCGCCAGCGGCAGCACCCGCTGCACCCGATCCGCCGTTTCCCGCGCCCTGCCCAAGGGACTGACGTGCAGATCGACGACTTGCTCGGTCTCCCGGATTTCGCGGTGCAGCAGCCCCGCAACGAGATCCGCCTGCTCGATGCCGCGCTTCGTGAGGGGTGAATCTTTCTGGCCCTGGAAACGCCCCAAGGTATTCCAGACGGTCTCGCCATGGCGGAGGAGATAGATCAAGGCGCGCCTTCAAACGGAATACACGACGTAGTTCGCCGATCGTCAAACCCCATCCGCCGCTCGGAGAGGATGGCGTCACGTTGCGGCAGGCAAAGGTATCGCCCCGCCGGTTCGTGTCAACAGACCCCACTGGAGCCTCGCGCAGGCGCCGCTGTCGCCCGCTTGACATTACTTGCCTAAGGCAACTAATTATATGCCCAAGGCAATTTCATGAAGGCATCGCCATGTCTCCGCAGCAGATCGACGACCGCGCCCTGACGGTGCGGCGCTTCAACCGCTTCTACACCCGCCTGATCGGCCTGCTGCATGAGCACCTGCTCGCCAGCGCCTTCTCGCTGACGGAGGTTCGCATTCTCTATGAGCTGGCGCACCGGCCGGCGCTCACGGCATCCGATCTCTGCCGCGAGCTCGGCCTCGACGCCGGTTATCTCAGCCGCGTCATCGCCGGCTTCGAGAAGAAGGGGCTGGTCGAAAAGACCCGCTCGCCGGCCGACGGCCGGGTCACGCAGCTCGAACTGACGGAAGCTGGGCGCGCGACGTTCCAACCCCTGGAGGATGCCTCCCAGCGCGAAGTCGTCGCCATGCTGGAAAAGCTCTCGGTGCCGGAACAGCGGCAACTGGTTTCAGCGATGGGCGAGATCGAGAGCCTGCTTCAGGAGGAGCGGGTGCCAAACTACATCCTGCGCGATCCGCAGCCGGGCGACATGGGCTGGGTCATCCATCGCCAGGGCGCGCTCTACGCCGAGGAATATGGCTGGAGCACCGAATTCGAGGCCATGGTCGCCGAGATCGTCGTCAAATACATGCGCGACTACGACCCGGCATCCGACCGGTGCTGGATTGCCGAAAAGGACGGCAAGATCGTCGGCTCGGTGTTTCTGGTAAGGCACGACGAGACGACGGCAAAGCTCAGGCTTCTCTATGTCGAGCCGAGCGCGCGAGGCCTCGGCATCGGCCGCCGTCTTGTCGAGGAATGCATGCGCCACGCGCGCCTTCTGGGCTACAGGCGCATGGTGCTCTGGACCAATGCCGGCCTCGACGCCGCCCGCCACATCTACGACAAGGCCGGCTTCGCGCTGGTCGAGGAAGAACGGCACCACAGCTTCGGCAAGGACCTCACCGGCCAGATCTTCGCGCGCGATCTGTGACGCGCGAATAGCGCGGCCGGGCCTCCTCCTACTGCATCAAAGTGCGACAGCGACCTTTGCGCGTCTTAAAAGACGCGCGAGGCGCGCTCACGCAGCCCCCTGCCCGGAACAAGAATATTTGCCTGCTCGTTATTGGCTTTAAAATATCTGCGAAGAAGATGAGCGACTGGGGAATATCAATGAACCTGGAAGATATCTACCGCCTGCTGCGAAACGACCATCTTGAAGCACAGGGCATCATCGACACCGTCCCCGACCCCCTGCTCTTGCTGGATCAGAACCTGTGCGTGCGGACCGCCAGCCGCGCTTTTTTCAAGACGTTCAAGGTCCACCGCGACGAGACGATAGGCGAGCGCATCTACAACCTCGGCAACGGGCAATGGGACATTCCCGAGCTGCGCCGCCTGCTTGAAGAGGTGATCCCGAAGAGCAAGGCGGTGGTCGACTATGAGGTCGAGCACGATTTTCCGAGCATCGGGAACAGAACAATGCTTGTCAGTGCCCATCGGCTGTTTCATCCCGATGACAACAGCAGGTGCCTGCTGCTCTCGATCGTGGACGCGACCGACCGGCGCAGGCACGAGGCCGAAAGGGACCTGCTCCTCGACGAACTCCGGCATCGCATGAAGAACCTGCTCGGCCTGGTCCAGGCGCTCGCTCGCCAGACGACGGCGACGGGTCGGTCCGGGGAGGAATATCGGGATGCGTTTCTCGGCCGGTTTGACGCGCTGGTGCGCGCCCATGATGCGGCCTACTCGGAAGCGCCTGATGCCGATCTCAAGGAATTGCTGGAGCGAACGCTGAAACCCTATTCCGAAGGCGGCACGGCGATTGTGATCGAGGAGGGTCAGGCGGTGCCGCTGGAAACGAGCCGGACCACGTCGCTGAGCCTGATCCTGCACGAACTCGCGACCAACGCCGTTAAATATGGCGCGCTGTCGACTGAAACGGGGACAATTCATGTCCGGTGGCAGATAGAGAAGGCGAGCGCCAGGCATCTGCGGCTGATCTGGCGAGAAAGCGGCGGTCCTCCGGTCACCCCGCCGGCCACGACCGGCTTCGGTACGCGGCTTATCGAGTTCGCTGTCCAGTACGATTTGGGAGGACGGGTGGAACTGAACTATGCCCCGACGGGTTTGGTGGTAGAGATCGTTACACCCCTGTGACCGGTCTCCGAACAACGAGACCGGTTTCATGCGCAAGACCGTGCTTCTTGTCGAAGACGAGTTCCTGATCGCGATGGACCTCAAGCTGCTGCTCGAACAGCGCGGCTGGCGCGTGACAGGTCCGGCCGCGACGGTGAGAGAGGCGCTCGACCTGTTGCAGGATGAATTGCCGGCCGTCGCTGTTCTCGATGTTTGGCTGCCGGATGGAGCGGTGACACCGGTTGCGGAGGCGCTTCGGGCGCAGAATGTACCCTTCGTGATCGCCAGCGCCTATGACAATCCCGAAAGGCAGGGTGGCGAGGTCCTGGCGGGGGCCTGCAATGTCGGCAAGCCGACCGACGCGCGCGATTTGCTGGTCGCCCTGGAAGAGGCGCTCCAATCCTGACGCAGAATCCCGAGTACGACGAACGTGCGAAGCGGTTAGCGGCCGGATTTGGTCACTTCAGTCGACCGGATCGAGAATATCCGGCGTATCGTTTTTCGGCGAACCAACCTTGCTGCCGATCTTCCACATCGTCATCAGCTCTGGCGGAAACGGCTTCATCAGATCGGGCACGTCCGGCGCCGGTGAAAGCCAGCGCTTGTAGTCGGCCGGGTGCAGGATCACCGGCATGCGGTCGTGGATGTCGGCCACCATGGCGTTGGCATCCGTGGTGACGATCGCGAAGGTGCGGATGTCCTCGTCGGTCGCCGGGTCGCGCCAGCTCTCCCAGATGCCGGCAAGGCAGAAGGGCTCGCCCGACTTCATGGCGATGGCATAGGGCTGCTTGTCCTTGCCGGTACCGTGGATGTCCTTCCACTCGAAGAAGCCGTCGATCGGCACCAGGCAGCGGCGGCGCTGATAGCTCGAACGAAACTTCGCCGCGATCGTGTCGCTCCTGACATTGACGAGCGGCCGCCCCGCCTTCGGATCCTTCGTCCAGCTCGGGATCAGCCCCCAGCGCGCCGAAACGAAGACCGGGCCGAAGAGATCGGGATCGCGGATCACATCGCGGATGATGATCGGGTAGATCAGCGTCGGCGCGCCGTTATAGCGCGGGAACTGGTTGGCGAGCGTTTCGACGCCGCCGCGTTCCGCAAAGCCGAAGGCGCTGAGCAGTCCCTCGAGAGTGGTCTTCAGATAGACGCGTCCGCACATGATCGCTGCTCCCGCAATACGCGGCAATTGAACGGCCGCAGCCTCTTTGCGCATTCGACAGGCACCGGAGCCGCAGGCAAAAAGTATAGCCCGGTCGCTTCGGGTCAACAGCCGCAGCCCATCCCCTCGCCAGTTCCGGGCCTAGTCTCCTGGAAATCCGGCGCCCGGCGCTAGTCTCTCCGGGCGTCACTTCACCTTCTCGACGTCAGGCAGTTTCCACGTCTTGTCGAAGAGCGGCTTTTCCGGGCCGTAGAGCCGGAAGAGCAGTTCGAACTTGCCTTTGGGGTCCACCGGCACCCAGTTCGCCTCCTTGCCCTCAGGCGCCTTTGGTCCGAAATAGACATCGACGGAGCCGTCGGCGTTCTTGTGAACGCCCGTGCCGGTCGAGGCGACGCTCGGCTTGTCCATGTTGCGGATCAGCGCATGCGTCTCGCGGTCGTAGGCCGTCACCGACCAATATTGCTTGACCGGCGCATCCTTCGGCACGACGAGGCGATAATTGACGCTGCCGTCGAAGGCGTCGCCGTCCTTGTCCTTGTTGGCCATCAGGTAGAATTGCGCCGTACCGAGCCGCTTGATGCCGGTGAAGCCGAGCGTGTAGGTCACGCCACGGGCGTCGACCGGATAGGTATTGGGATCGGAATAGGCACCCTGCGCGGCGGCCACCATTTCCGGCAGCCCGGCGGGGAACCAGCGGATGCCCTCGTTGATCACCGGGAAGCCGACTTCGTAGCGTGCGGAAAGCTCGGCCTTGGCTTCCGTCGCCGCCGCGTCGAGCAGCTTCTTCGTCTCGGCGTTCGGCTGGTAGGGCTTGCCCTTCTCGATCCCGAGCGTCTTCAAATGATCGATCATCAGCCGGTCGCGCTCGAGCCAGGGTTCGGTCTGCACGACGCGGTTGAGGTTGTCGAAGAAGCTGGCATCGTAGCGGATGGTGCTGTCGAACAGCACGTCATTGGCGTCGACGAAGGTCGTCGCCGGCGGGTTGCCGTCCGCAGACATCGGGTAGATCTTGATCGTCTTGCCATAGGCGACCGACTTCTCGATGTCGGCATCGGCATGGCTCTTCAGATTGGAGCGCAGCAGCGCAAAGCCGGTGAAGGTGTCCGAACGCAGCGCGATGAAGCCCTCCGGCACCTCGCCCATATAGTCCGGCGGCAGGATCAGGTATTTGCCGCCCTTGCCCTTGTCCGCCCCTTCCGGCCCGGCGTCCTCCAGCGGCATCTGCCAGGCGTTGACGATGTTGCCGGCGATCGATCCGCCCTCGGCCGGCGGGATCTCGATGACAACCGGCCCATCCTGCACGTTCCAGAAGGACATGAGATAGATCGAATCCGGGTTGGGCGTCAGCGTCTGGTTCTTCCAGTTGACCGGCCGCGACCAGTAGACGATCTCGTTGACCTTGGCCTTGGTCTTCGAAAGCGCCTCCTGCAGCATTAGGTCGGCGTTGACCGCCGGCATGCCCCAGATGACCGCTTCCGTTGCCCGGCGCTCGAAGGCGCGGCGCTGAAGGCTTTCCGGTGAAAGGTCCTGTGCGGATACGCTTGCCGTTCCGGCAAGAAGCGCAAGCGCTGTAAAGGCAGCCCGAAGCATCACGATCCTCACTTTCGGCAATGGCCGCTGGACCGCCAGACGCAATGCGACATGCCCAGCCAGCCGATGATGCGCTGCGAAGTAGACCCCCGCGCCCGTTCGGCGCGGAAGTACGTAACGGTTACATTAGAATACAGGGCCCGACTTCGCCAATTCCAGTGCGCAAACCAGGTGCTCCCTTGACTCCGGATCGAAATAGGTAGATCGGTCTACCTAACAACTTGGGAGACGCTCATGAGCGAGAAAGCGCCGGCGCGCGAGCGCCTGCTGAAGGCGGCCGCCGAACTGTTCTATCGCGATGGGGTCGGCGCCACCGGCATCGATGCGATCACGGCCCATGCGGGCGTCGCCAAGATGAGCCTCTACAACAACTTCGCGTCCAAGACCGACCTGGTGAACGCCTATATCGAGGCCCGCCACAGGGAATGGCAGGAACTTTACCGTGAGCGCCTGGCGCACGCGGCAACGCCGCGTGAACGCGTGCTGGCGATCTTCGACAGCTACGTCGACCACGCCGAGATGGCCTATAGCTGGGGCTTCCGCGGCTGCGGGCTGCTGAATGCCGCCGCCGAGCTTTCCGTCGGCGACCCCGCCCGCGCCATCGTCGCCACGCAGAAGGACGAGGTGGAAACGCTGTTCAAGCAATATCTCCATGAAATGCGGCCCGATGCGGGACCGGCGATCGACGAGACCGCGGAGCATCTCTCCTTCCTGCTCGAAGGCGCCATGTCGCGCGCCGGGCTTGATGGCAACGACATCAGGCTGAAGAGCGCGCGCAGGATCGCCATCTCGATCATGGACCAGCTATGACCTCCCACAATTCCGTTTCTTTCGTCGGCTTCGCCTGCGTGCTGGTGGCCTCTGCGCTCTGGGGCACCACCGGCACCACCGCCACCTTCGCTTCGGGTGTCAGCCCGCTCGGCATCGGCGCCGTCGCCATGGGCTTCGGCGGCCTGCTGCTGGCGCTGACGGCGCTGCACTCGATCGTCAGGAGCAGCAACCGGATCGCGGCACAATGGCCGATGCTCTTGCTCGGCTCGCTCTCGGTCGCGGTCTATCCGCTCGCCTTCTACTCTTCCATGCATCTCGCCGGCGTCGCCATCGGCACCGTCATCTCCATCGGCTCGGCACCGCTGGCAGCCTCGCTGATCGAGCGCATCTTCGACGGCCAGCGGCTGACGACACGATGGCTGCTGGGCGCTGCCGCAGGGCTTGCCGGCGCCGCGCTTCTGGTCTTCTCGGAAAGCCACGGCGGCGCTGGTCCGGCCGACGCGTCGGCGGTCCTCTACGGCATTCTGCTCGGCCTCGTCTCCGGCCTGCTCTACGCGCTCTATTCCTGGGTGGCGCGCCGGCTGATGCAGGCCGGCATTCCGCCGCGCGCCGCCATGGGCTCGGTCTTCGGCATCGGCGGCACGGCTCTCCTGCCGGTCCTCGCCTTCACCGGCGCGCCGCTGCTCGCCTCCTGGACGAACATCGCCGTCGGCATCTACATGGCGCTGGTGCCGGTGCTCGTCGCCTACGTGCTCTTCGCCTATGGCCTCGCACGCGTCTCCACCACCATGGCCACGACGCTCTCGCTGCTCGAACCGGTCATCGCCGCCGTGCTCGCGGTCGCGATCGTCGGCGAGCGCCTGCCGGCCGAGGGCTGGGCCGGCATCGGCCTGATCGTCGGCTCGCTCTTCATCCTGACGGTGCGGATGCCCGGCCGGCGTCCCCCACCGGGCGCAACACCCTCCGGGGCAGGCAAGACCGAGGCATCCTTCGTCCTCGCGCCCCCATCGACGCAGGACGCCTGAAACATGGCCGACTGCGCGGCGCTGCCCGACCGCCGGGCAAACAGACTCCTGGCCGTCCTCCTGCTGGTCCTCGTCGAGGCGGCGCTGGTGATCTCCTGGAGCGCCGGCTTCGTCGGCATCCGCTTTGCCATCGATCACGCGCCGATCTTCCTGATCCTGCTCTGGCGAAGCCTCGTCTCCGGGCTGCTGCTGCTTCCCTTCGCGCTGACGATCGGGCCGAAGATCCGGCTGAAGGATGCGGCACCGCAGATCGTCTTCGGCGCCCTCGCCATGTCCGGCTATCTCGCCGGCTTCGCGCTTGCCATCTCCCATGGCGTGCCGACCGGCCTCGTGGCGCTGATCGCCGACATGCTGCCGCTGGCCGTCGCCATCCTCTCCTGGCCCGTTCTCGGCCAGGCCTTGACCGCCCGCCAATGGCTCGGCTCGTTCATCGGCCTCGCCGGCGTGCTGATCGCCTCCGGCTGGTCGGTCGATCTCGGCGACGTCCCGCTCTGGGCCTATGGCCTGCCGGTTCTCGGCACCCTGTCGCTGGCGCTGGCGACGCTCCTGCAGAAGCGCAGCCCGGCGGGCGCCATGCCGGTGCACCAGAGCCTCTGCATCCAGTGCCTTTCGGCCGCCGCGATCTTCGCCCTCTTCGCCTGGCACGAAGGCAGCGTGTTGCCCGTTCTCGATCCGGGCTTCGTCGGTGGCATCCTCTGGCTGGTCTTCGTCGCCACCTTCGGCGCCTGGAGCCTCTATTACCTGGCGCTGAAAAAATCCTCGCCCGCCCGCGTCACGGCGATCCTCTATTTGAGCCCGCCGGTGACGATGATCTGGGCATGGATCATGTTTTCCGAAGCGCTTTCCTGGAGCATGGCCGGCGGCCTCGTCGTCTCGCTCGTCGGCATCGTCATCGTCGCCAGGGCGCAGAAACCGGGGCACGTTTAGAGAAGCCTCCACCGGCCCCCCCTCTGTGCTCGTCACAGAGATCCTCGGCGCGGCGCAACAGGCAATCCCGGCGCGGGGTCTTCCGGCCTTGCGGGAAGAGGTCCCTCGCGCCGCGGACGCGGCGCGGCTGGCAACCGCGACAAGCGCAGGAATGAGGGGCTGCGGAAATACCTACCGCGTGACTTGAAATCGCAAGCCGGGATTCGAAACCCATCCGCCCCTGCCCGCCACGCCCCCTTGCTTCGCGCGATGATTCGTAATAATTGAAGTTACATGAAAAAAGACAGCCGCCTTTCCTCCGTTCTTCACGCGCTCCTGCACATGGCCGAGCGCGGCGAACCGCTGACCTCGGACGAGCTTGCCATATGCATGCGCACCAATCCGGTCGTCGTCCGCCGCACCATGGGCTTTCTCAGGGATGCCGGCATCGTTTCCTCCGCCCGCGGCCATGCCGGCGGCTGGGCGATCACCGCCGACCTCAAGACCGTGACGCTCCGGCAATTGCACGAGACGCTCGGCGAGCCCGCGATCTTTGCCATCGGCAACCGGCAGGAAATGCCGGAATGCCTGGTCGAACAGGCGGTCAACGCCGCCCTCGACACCGCCTTTGCCGAGGCCGAGGCGCTGCTGCTCGACCGCTTCGCCCATGTGACGCTCGCCGATCTCGCCGAGGATTTCGCACGGCGGCACCGGCTTCGATCGCAATGAAAGCAGCCGATCGACCCACGTCATGACGTGATCGATCCCGATACATCCGCCCATCCCGGAACCGCCTGAAACGCGGTTTCCGGTCGGAATTCCATTGCCCAAAGCTCGGGTCGACACACTGGTTCAGAAAGCCGGTGGGCCGACCTGCGCTCAACCGAAAGGAAGACCCATGCAACAGGACGTCATCATCATCGGCGGCAGCTATGCCGGCATGGCCGCCGCCCTCCAGCTCCTGCGCGCCCGCCGGCGCGTGACTGTCATCGACGAGGGCATTCGCCGCAACCGTTTCGCCAGCCACTCCCACGGCTTCCTCGGCCAGGACGGCATCGCGCCCGGCGAGATCGCCGCAACCGCGCGGGCGCAGCTCTCCGCCTACCCGACGCTCACCTGGGTCGATGGCCGCGCCGAGAAAGCCAGCGGCAAGCAGGACGCCTTCGTCGTCACCACCAGCGACGGCGTTTCCCATGAAGGCCGCCGCCTGCTCTTCGCAACCGGGGTCAAGGACGGCCTGCCCGAGATCGACGGGCTCACCGAACGCTGGGGCAAGAGCGCCTTCCATTGCCCCTATTGCCACGGCTACGAGCTGAACGAAGGCGACATCGCCGTCATCGCGGCAAGCCCGATGTCGATCCACCAGGCGCAGCTCATTCCCGAATGGGGCAAGGTCACCTTCTTCACCAATGGCGCCGTTACGCTTGATGCCGCGGCGCGCGCCGACCTCGCCCAACGCGGCGTCACCATCGACGAAACCCCGGTCGCAGGGCTCGAAGGCCATGCCGACGTGGTGCTGACCGATGGCCGCCGCCTGCCCTTCTCGGGCCTTTTCGTCGCCACCCGCACCACGCCCGCAAGCGACATCGCCGAACGGCTCGGCTGCGAGATCGAGGAAACACCGATGGGGCTGCAGATCCGGGCCACGGCCGCGAAGGAAACCACCATCCCCGGCGCCTATGCCTGCGGCGACGTCGGCCGCGTTCCCCACTCCGTCTCGCTCGCCGTCGGCGACGGCGCCTGGGCGGGCGCGCAACTGCACCGCTCGCTGGTTTTCGGATAGAGAGCAGCCAGCGCAGGGGCGGCCCCGCGACGGCCTGAGGGAACGCCCGAACGGCGCATCCGCGCTGCGGCGTTCGGCGTCCAGCCTTGTCAAATCAGCAGCCCCCGTGCTTTGCATCGTTCCGTCCGAACGTGAGTTGGAGTGATCGATGCCAATTGCCCTCACCTGCTTCCAAGGTCGTGCCGGCGACCACAACGACCTCGGGATTCCCGGCGCCAGGTCCATCGCGACCCATCTTGCACAAAAGCTCGGTCTCGATGCCGTCGTGATCGGAGATCCGGAACCGGCGCTGAGCGGCCACTGGACGGTCGAGCTCGAAGCCGCGATGCCGGCGCTGAGGCGCATGCGGGATCGATTGGATGCGGTTTACGCCGGGGGAGCCTTTTCGCTGGCGGCGACAAGCCGTTGCGCGGTCTCGCTGGCAACCCTGCCTGCCGTCGCGAAGCATCACAGGCAAGCCGTCGTCGTCTGGTTCGACGCGCATGGCGACCTCAACACGCCTGACGTCAGCAGCACCGGCTATCTCGGCGGGCTGGCGCTTTCGGGGCCCTGTGGCCTCTGGCAGTCCGGCCTCGGCGACGGGCTCTCGATCGGCAATGTCGTCCTGGTCGGCCAGCGCGACCTCGATCCCTTCGAAACCGACCTCATCGCAGCCAAGCGCATTCCGCATATACGCCCCGGCGCCGACCTTGCGCAAAGGCTGGCAGAGGCCGTCGCTGGCAGGCCTGTCTATATCCACCTCGACTGCGACGTGCTCAACCCCGGCATCGTCCCGACCGACTACCGGCGTGACGACGGGCTGTCGCTCGATGATCTGCGCGCAGCCTGCGCGGTCCTTGCCAGGAGCCAAGTGGTCGGTCTGGAAATCGCCGAGTTCCAGAACGCCTGGTCGGAAGGCGGCGAGCCGGTGACGCCCGAACCGCTGATCGCGGCACTGGAACCGCTTCTGCACAAGCTCGGCCGCTGACGCCGGCAGCCGACGCTTCACATTGCCAACGGCCGCCTTGGGCGTAGCATGGAGCCCTTGTTTGCGCTCGGATCTCGGCGGCGATGAAACTGCGATCGGCTCTTATCGGCTGTATTTGCCTTCTCGGCGGCGACGCCTCCGCCGAGCCGCCGCTTCGCGTCGATCTCGAACTGGTGCTGGCCGTCGACGTCTCCTATTCGATGGAACTCGACGAGCAGCAGGTGCAGCGGCAAGGCTATGTCGCCGCCTTTCTGGAGCCCGACCTGATCCAGGCGATCGAGAACGGCCCTCTTGGCCGCATCGCCGTCACCTACGTCGAATGGGGCGGCGCAGCGGTGCAGGTCACGCCCTGGACGCTGATCGACGGGCGGGCGACGGCGGCTGAGTTTGCCGAAGCGCTTCGCCAGCAACCGATCCGGCGGATCGCCTTCACCTCGATCTCCAACACGCTGGCCTTCACGCGGCGGCTGTTCGATGTCAGCTCCTTCCAGGGGAGCCGCCGTGTCATCGATATTTCCGGCGACGGGCCGAACAATTCGGGCGTCCCGGCGCCGGTCGCCCGCAACTCCACCGTCGCCCGCGGCATCGTCATCGATGGCCTGCCGATCATGCTGAAGTCGCACCCGGATACCGCCTCGATCCCCGACCTCGACGCCTACTACCGCGAATGCGTCATCGGCGGCGACGGCGCCTTCCTCGTGAAGGTGTCGGACACGGGCGAGTTCGCCAGAGCCATCCTGCGCAAGCTCATCATCGAGATCTCCGGCCAGGAGGTAAGCCGCCTGTCGCCGGCCATGGTGCGCCGGGCCGAATACGGCCAGGACTACAATTGCTTCATCGGCGAGGAAATGCAGGAGCGGATGATCGGGCGGTAAACACGATCCTGTTGTCCTGGAGCCTCCTTCGTGCCACATCCCCACCCGTCATCCTCGGGTTTGACCCGAGGGGATCCATGCGCACTCAGGGCGAAACATTCAGACCACAGCTCAGGGTGCTCGGGTCAAGCCCGACGCTCGCGTCAAGCCCGAGCATGACGGCGGGTGAGTTGCGGTAAGTAGGGTGCGCCAGCCAAGGCAGGCGGCGCCGTGGTGCCCTCAGCACAGTTGCAGGCGCGCCGCTCCAGCCGGAGACCGGGATCTCCATCCACAGCCAACAGGAAACAGCGTGTTGACTCTGAAATTCCAGCGGCATGAAACGGTTCACCGTCCGGAACTCCGCGACTTCAGACTGACAAACAGACACGAAAGCAGACTATGCCGCATTACCTGACCGAACTCTACAGCGCCAAACCGGCGTGGCTCGCCCTTTCCCGACAGGGGCGCCAGCAGTTCTTCACCGCGATCGGTTCCGCCATGCCCGCGCTCACGGCGCTCGGCGTGGAGCTGATCACCTTCGGCAAGGTCGACCAGTCCAAGCTGCATGCGGCCTCGCAGACCTTCTTCGCCGTGTGGCGCTGCCCGGATGCCACCGCACTGGAAGCCCTCGTTTCGGGGATCGCGCAATCGGGCTGGCACGAGTATTTCGATACGATCAACGCCGGCGGCAAAGGCACCGATCTCGCCGGCCACCTCGCCCAGCTCGGCGAAGCCGCATAGGGCCTGACCGCTTCCCCGCGCTGTCGCAGCGGTTGCCTCAAGCCTCGATCGGCTTGAGGCGGCTGTAGAAAACGATCTCCGGGTCGTTCTCGTCGAGATTGTCGATATAGCCGCTTGGCCGGAACCCGGCCCTGATGAAGAGCTCCTGCATGCGGCGGTTCGACATGTTCGTCGTACTGAAGAGTTTCGAGCCGGCGCATATGGATTGGAAATAGGCAATCAACGCAGCGCCAAGACCGCGGCGCCGATAGGCAGCACCGACTATCACGATCTCGATGAAGCCGTGGCCAAAGAACTGGTAGGTCAGCACGCCATAGGCCGCAATCGCGCCATCGATTTCGACCAGGTGGCAACACCCCGTCTCGATCCAGTTGGCGATGTCGTCGCTGCGCTTTGGATCGTCGGCAGCAACGCTGTCGATCGCACAGAGCGCCGAATGGTCGTCCTTGACCGCAGGTCGAATTTGCATGGCCCAGCTCCCGCAGTTTCGCGAGAAGCTAGTACCACGCGCTGCGCCAGGCAACCAGGGAGCGGGCCCCGCCGCCAGCCGATCCCGGCGGCGGGGTTTGTTCGATCAGCGTGGGGTCAGTTGCTCCAGCTCGTTCAGCTTCTTCATCGCCGCCTGCTGTTGCAGCAGGCCGTAGTTGATGCCGCTGGCATTCAGCGAGTTTCCAGCCTGGTAAGGGTACTGATCGAAGTCCGCGAAGAACGCCTTGATCTTGCCCTGGATCGGCACCAGCAGCCAGATGTTGCGGGCGAGAAAGTCCGTGGCGCCACCGCCCTCTTCCATGCCGCGCTCATAGGGATCCATGCGCAGATTGGAGATCAGCGCCCAGCTCGGCACTTCGCGGGTCGCCGTCGCGATATTGCCGTGGCTGGCAATCGCAAAGCTCAGCTTCCAGTCGTTCCAGCGGATGGCGTTGAGGTTACCGCCCTGGTCGAAATAATAGACCGTGTCGCGCGGCGGCTCCTTCGCCTCTCCCTTCAGCAACGGCGTCAGGTCGTAGCCGTCGAGATGCACCTTGAAGGTCTTCGAAGTGCCCTTGAATCCGGTCTTCATCTCCTCCTTGACGTCGGCGATGCCGGCGGCGGCCGCAAAAGTCGGCATCCAGTCCATCAGCGTCACCGGGTCGTTGATCTGTGTTCCCGGCTTCACCACGCCCGGCCAGCGCACCATCATCGGAATGCGGAAGCCGCCTTCCCAGGTGGTGCCCTTTTCGCCGTGGAACATCGTCATGGCGCCGTCCGGCCACAGCGCCAGCTCGGCGCCATTGTCTGTCGTGTAGAGCACGATGGTGTTCTCGGTGATGCCGAGATCGTCGAGCTGTTTCAGCAATTGGCCGACATGGCCGTCATGCTCCACCATGCCGTCGGCATGGATGCCCTTGCCGGTCTTGCCGAGCGACTCTTTCTTCAGATGGGTGAAGACGTGCATGCGCGTCGAGTTGAACCAGCAGAAGAACGGCTTGTCGGCCTTCACCTGCCGGTCGATGAAGTCCTTGGCGGCCGCCAGGAACTCCTCGTCGACGGTCTCCATGCGCTTGGTGTTCAGCGCACCCGTATCCTCGATCTTGCCGTCAGCGCTCGACTTGATGACGCCGCGCGGCCCGTATTTCTTCTTGAACTCCGGATCCTTCGGATAGAAATAACCTTCCGGCTCTTCCTCGGCATTGAGATGGTAGAGATTGCCGAAGAACTCGTCGAAGCCGTGGGCGGTCGGCAGGTGCTCGTCATGGTCGCCGAGGTGGTTCTTGCCGAACTGGCCGGTGGAATAGCCCTTGGTCTTCAAGACATCGGCGATCGTCGGCATCCAGTCCTGGATGCCGTGCGGATCGCCCGGCATGCCGATTGTCAGCAGCCCGGTGCGAAACGGCTCCTGGCCGAGGATGAAGGAGGCGCGGCCCGCGGTGCAGCTCTGCTGGCCGTAGCTGTCGGTGAAGATGGCGCCTTCCGCGGCGATCCGGTCGATATTGGGCGTGCGATAGCCCATCAGTCCCATCGTATAGGCGCTGATCTGCGGAATGCCGATATCGTCGCCGAAGATCACCAGAATGTTCGGCGGCTTGCCGCTCGAAGAGGAGGATTGCTGTGCCTTTGCCGGGCTTACCGAAGCGCCGGATGCGACCAGCGAGGCTGCCGCGAAGATGGTTCCGCTCAAGAGCAGGTCACGGCGACTGACATCCGTTACCCCGCAACCATTCTCGGCCGTCGCGGAATTGGCCTTACCGTCATGCGCGCTCATCGCTTTCTCCTTGGCTCAAGTCGATGGGGTGAATTGCACTGCGATTTCCGGTTGCGCGAGATGATGCGCCTCAATGAGAACGGGACAAGTACGTAACGGTTACGAGGGGGCAAGCCTGGCGCGCGGCGCTGGCCGTGTCGCGGGCGCAACTATCCGGTGGATGAAACGCAGCCGACGAACCGGTTGCCATCCGTAGCCGCTTCCGCGTAACAGGCGGTTGCCATTAGTATTCGCGCCGCAAATCGCAGGCGCTCGGCAAAGGCGCGCGGCAGAAAAGGAACGCATGAAGCCGACCAGGAAGGACAGCGGACAAAAGACCGGCAAGGCCGGAACGATCTTGCAGCAACTTGCGAGATCGCCCGAGAAGCTGTTTTCCGGGTCGTTTCGCCAGCAGATCGCCGCACTGTGCTTCCGCCGCGTGAAGGGAAGCCGTGACATCCAGATCCTTGTGGTCACCTCGCGCGAGAGCGGCCGCTGGGTCATTCCCAAGGGTTGGCCGATGAAGCGCAAGAAGCCGTACGAGGCCGCCGCGATCGAGGCTTGGCAGGAAGCGGGCGTGCGCGGCAAGGTCAGGAAGAAGCCGGTCGGCAGTTACACCTATCTGAAGTCGCTCGACGACGGCGACGTCGTGCCCTGCGTGGTCGATATCTTCCAGATCGAGGTCGATGAAATCGCCGAAGATTTCAAGGAGCGCGGCGAGCGCATCCTTGCCTGGGTCAGTCCGGACGAGGCCGCGCGCCGTGTCCGCGAAATCGAACTGAAATCTCTGCTGGTCGAATTCGTGCCGCGCTGATCTACCCCTTGACGGAGACTGCTCTCAACCTTAATTGAGTGTGCAGGCAGTTAATTATAATCGATATGGCTAGACCCTTAAGCGAAGAGAAACGTGACGCGATCCTCAAGGCGGCGACCGAACTGGTCGCCGAGATAGGAACTGGCGCAGCAACGGCGCAGATCGCCAAGCGGGCCGGCGTCGCCGATGGAACGCTATTCACCTACTTCCCGACGAAGAATGATCTGCTTAACCAACTCTATCTGGAGATCAAGGCGAGCCTCGCGGAAGCGGTCATGGCGAGCTACCCGGCCCAGGGAGGGGTTTTCGAGCGTGCGAGACATCTTTGGGATCGGCTAATCGATTGGGGCGCGAGTTATCCCGAAAGGCAGAAGGCAATGCGGAAACTCGCCGTGTCCGATCGTGTCACGCAGGCGACGCGGGAGGAAGTGAGTGCCGCCTTTCTCGACGTCAACGCAATGATCCGGGAGAGCATTGGGCCGGGCTCGAAGACGGATGGGTCTGCTGCATTCGTCGGCGCGCTGATCGAAGCAATGTCGGACGTGACCTTGAGTTTCATCGCATCCGACCCGGACAAGGCAGAGACCTATAAGGAGCTCGGGTTCCAAACCTTTTGGAACGGAGTGATGCGATAGGTTTCGTCATGGCCGTGAGTAGTCACGTAACTCGTTGAGGTCGAAGCCCTCTCAAATTCAATCTCAGCTCGGCAAATCGACAAAAACTGAAGGAACGGCGTCAGCCGGGCTCGGGTAAGCGTGCCGCAGGCCCACATAAATGAGTGAGTAATCAATCTAAAGGAGATGACAATGTCAAAGATCTGGTTTGTCACAGGAAGCTCGCGGGGCCTTGGCCGCGCCATCGTGGAAGCTGCCCTTGAGGCCGGCGACTCTGTGGTGGCCACGGCACGCAAGCCCGGCGATCTGGATGCGCTGGTCGACTGGTATGGCGACCGCGTGCTGCCGCTGGCGCTCGACGTCACCGACGCCCGTGCCGCGCAGGCCGCAGTCGCGCAGGCAAAGGAGCATTTCGGCCGCATCGACGTGGTCGTCAACAATGCCGGCTACGCCAATACGGCCTCGGTCGAGGACATCACGCTGGAGGACTTCACCGAGCAGGTGCAGACCAATTTCTACGGCGTGGTCTTTGTCAGCAAGGCGGCCATTCCGATCCTGCGCGAGCAGGGCCACGGGCACATCTTCCAGATCGCGTCGATCGGCGCCCGCCTCGCCACGGTCGGACTGGGCGCCTATCAGGCAGCAAAGTTCGCGGTGCGCGGCTTCTCGCTCGTGTTGGCGCAGGAAGTGGCGCCGCTCGGTGTCCAGGTGACGACCATCGAGCCGGGCGGCATCAAGACCGACTGGGCCGGCTCTTCGATGAATATCCCGCCGATCAGCGCGCCCTATGATGAGACGGTCGGCGCCTTCGCAAGGATGCTGCGCGAGTATTCGGGTAACGAATCCTCTGATCCCGCAAAGATCGCAGCAGTGATTGTCGGGCTGGCCAACCGGAAGGATGCCCCGACCGAATTGCTCGTCGGCGCGGACGCTGTCGAGTATGTCGCGCAAGCCGACGCCGCCGTCACGGCGTCGGACTTCAAGTGGCGCGATCTTTCCGTCACCACCAAGGCGGACTGACGGTAATGTTGGGCTGGAAGCACCACTTCCGGCCCTTTCCCACATCTAAGGAGGACTCATGAAGCGTAGCATCGAACGAAGCGTCGCCGTAATCACCGGCGCCTGCGGCCGCAGGGGGCGTGCGCTCGTCATTCGCCATGCGGGAAATTCACCGCAAGTTGCTCGACCCGGAATGGCGCCGCCGCGGCCATGTGTTGAACGCCCCTCGTCTATATCCGGAGAACACTCGTCATGACGGCTGACGCACGCCCGCGGCGACTTGTCCTACTCGGAGCGACAGGGATGGTCGGTGGCTATGCTCTCCGCTATGCGTTGGCGCATCCCCATGTCGAGAGCGTGACGGCGATCGGCCGCCGGAAGCTCGGCATCTCCAATCCCAAACTGAGGGACGTGGTCCACTCGGATTTTTCCGACTGCTCGTCTCTTTCGAATGTCCTCATGGACCAGGACGCGGTCGTCTTTTGCCTGGGAGCCTATACCGGCACCGTGTCCGACGCTGAATTGCGAGCTGTTACCGCGGAATACACGATCGAGTTCGCACGTGTTCTCGAACGCAGCAGTCCGCGCGCGATATTTGCTTTTCTGAGCGGCGCTGGCGCTGACCCGACCGGAAAGAGCCGCCTGGCTTATGCGCGTTACAAGGGCGAAGCCGAAAGGGCGTTGCTTGCGGCCAGTTTCCCGCGCGTCGATATTTTCAGACCCGCCTACATCTACCCTGTCGAGCCGCGGGCTGAACCAAATCTCGGATACCGCATTCTTCGGCTCGCCTATCCGCTGTTTCGCGTTCTTTTTCCCGGTCAAGTGATCCGTGCCGACGATCTCGCCCATGTTATGGTCGAGGCGGTCTTGCATGGTGGGGCAGAGCCGAGCAGGTCGATCCTCGAAAATCGTGAGATTCAAGTCAGGGCTCAAGCACTGGCCGGCTTCAGTCGAGACCAATAGAGGAGGAGCGCGGTTTCGGTTCCGGAATTGCTTAGAGACGGGCGTCTCTGTGTTTCCGCCCAAACCGCAAGCGCTTACCCGCCATTGACGACAGATTGCCGCAATCGGCGCTTCGGCCTTTGGCGCCGGCGTCGGCATCGACTATATGAGATCGGTAAAGCCGAGGGCATGAGATGAGTGACGAACTGCAGGGCCGCGCCGCCCATGTCGCGGCAATCGCCAAGCGGGCGGAAGCCGAGATGAAGGCGATCGGCGTCGACGAGACGTTCATCGGCCATCTGGTCGATACGTTCTACGCGCGGGTGCTCGCCCATCCCGAACTTGGCCCGGTCTTCGACGCCAGGCTTTCCGGGCGCTGGCCGGAGCACATGCAAAAGATGAAGCGCTTCTGGTCGGCCGTCGCCTTCCGCAACGGCGCCTATGGCGGCAAGCCGGTGCAGGCCCATGTCGGCGTCGCCAACATGACGCCGGATCTCTTCCCGAAATGGCTGGCCCTCTTCTCCTCGACGCTCGATGACATCGCCCCGAACCAGGAGGCCAAGGCGTGGTTCATGGCAACGGCCGAGCGCATCGCCCGAAGCCTGACGCTTTCGCTCTTCTACAATCCGGCGCTCGACGACCCCGCGCTGAAACGCGGGTGAAGAACGGGCGTTGCACGCTCGTCAGAGCAAGCGGCCCGCAATCAGGATTTCCTCCGCCTCCTCGAACGACATCGCGAAGACGCGTCTGCCGATCTCGAAACTGAAGCCGCCACGCGCAAAGGCGGAAAGCTCCTTTGCCGAGCGCTTCTCGTCGAGTTCCGCCTTGCGGAACGGTCCGAAGGCGCGTTTGCGGGCAAGAACGACGGCGGCATAGAGGTCGTCAGCCTCCTCGATGGCCGCCGCGACATCGTCCCTGGCAATGCCTTTCTGCGCCAGTGTCTGCGCGATCGCCCGTTTCGACTTGCCGCCGCGCATGGCCGAGCGGGTCTTGACCTCGGCATAGGCCGCGTCGTTGAGCGCGCCATTGTCATAGGCGAAGGTCACGGCCGCCGCCGCCAGCAGTTCCACCTGGTTGACGCTGATATCCTCGAACTTCTCCCGCGCCTTGCGCGCAATCGCGTCGAAAAGCTGCTTCTCCGTATGCATCTGGCGGGCGAGCCGATAGGCAGCCGAATTGCGCGCCCAGGCATACATGCGCGGCGTCGGCTGATCGCTCTCGTCCGTCTCGTCGTTGAGGTCCAAGCCTGCCCTACCCCTTGAAGTGAAACAAGAAAGCAACGATCTCACGATCCGGGCGGATCATCGTCGCATTGGCCTGCGACATGACCTGACTCTCGCGCGCAACGCAAATGCCCACTGCATGTCTGCTGAAACCGGCCTCGATTTAAGGACGAAGACATGCAGCAAATCAAAGTCCTACAGCGCGGTCTTCCCGGCCTGCATCCGGCGCGCACAAGCCCGAGACCTCGTGCGCGCAACATGGCCACGATGGAAGGGCCGCACGGTCCGGACCGCTGGCCCTCCGTCCTCATCGTCGCTATTCGAATTTCTCGGTGCTGTCGGCCTTGCCCTTCACCCAGTAGCCGGATGCCTTGATCCAGGAGAGCGGCAGGCCGCGCTCCTCGACGAAATGGGACCGGATCGCCCGCGTCACCGCAGCCTCGGCGGCGATCCAGACGAAGGTGCCGGGTTCGAGCGCCACGGACCGCACGACCGAGAGCAGCGCGGAAGGGTCGTTCGCCCTGTCGAGCGGGCGATAGGCCCAATGGCAGGTGAGCACCGCTTCGCTGCGAAAGACCTGCCGCTCGTCCGGCCCGGTGACGACGGCGATGCTGGTGACCGCGTGGCCGGCCGGCATCTCCTCGATCCGTCGCCCGATCGCCGGCAGCGCCGTTTCGTCACCGATCAGCAGCCAGCGCCTGAAATCTCCGGAGACAACCGCCGAGCCGCGCGGCCCGCCGATCTCGAGCCGGTCGCCAACCCGGGCGTTCATCGCCCAGGCGGTCACCGGTCCGGCCTCGTGCAGCGCGAAATCGAGCGCCAGCAGGCGCGCGTCGTTGTCGTAGCGCCGCGGCGTGTAGTCCCGGCGCTCCTCGGTCCCGTCAGCGCCCGGCACGAAGACCTTGATGTGGTCGTCCGCCCCAAGGCTGACGAAGTCCGCGAGGTCTTCGCCGGAAAGCGTGATCCGGAGCATGCCCGGCGTGACGCGCTCGATGCCGGAAACGACGAGCGAGCGGCGCCTCAGTTCATGGCGAACACGCTCGATGCGCGGTGCTGGAAGATCGGAATAGCTGAGAAGATTGTCCATTTGCATCCTTTGGGCTCGAAAACCTCGATCCGCAGGACACAGTCGCGCAGATCGAAGCCGCTGGAGCCGTTCGATCATACGCGTTGAGTGACGTTAACGCTTACGTGGCCGGGATACGCCCGGTCATTTCACGCAAACCGCTCTATCGCATCCGGAGATACCGGGCAATGCGTCATCTTGGCCGCGTCACGACGGGCGCGGCGGCCAAAAGAAAGACGCGCCCGCCGGAACGGACGCGTTTTCTTAAGAGACAGGAAGTTGCGCGCCTTAAGCGGCGAGCGCCACCTCACCGCGGATCAGGTCGCCGAGACGGCGGATGCCCTCGTCAATCATCTGGTCGTTGGCGCAGGAGAAGGAGACACGCAGCGTGTTTTCGCCCGAGCCGTCGGCGAAGAAGGCCCGACCAGGAACGAAGGCGACCTTGGCGGTCTCGATCGATTTCGCGAGCAGCGCCGCACCGTCCATGCCCTTCGGCAGCGTCACCCAGACGAACATGCCGCCTTCCGGCTTCGTCCAGGAAACGCCCTCGGGCATGTACTTTTCGAGCGCCGCCAGCATGGCGTTGCGGCGCTGCTTGTAGACCCGGTGGATCTTCGCCACCTGCTGGTCGAAGCCGCGCTCGGCAACCGTGCAGATCGCCATCTGGTTGATCGTCGAGGAATGAAGATCCGCCGCCTGCTTCATCAGCACCAGCTTGCGGATCACCTTGTCCGAGGCGACGACCCAGCCGACGCGAAGGCCCGGAGCCAGCGTCTTGGAGAACGAGCCGCAATAGATCGTGCGGGTATTGTTGATGTCGCCCTTCTTGGCGATTTCGAGCGCCAGGATCGGCGGAACCGGCTCGCCGTCGTAGCGCAGCGACTGGTAGGCCGCGTCTTCGATGACGGCGATGTCGAGATCTTCGGCCAGCGCCAGCACGCGCTCGCGGCCGGCCCGGTCGACGGTCTCGCCGGTCGGGTTGGCGAAATCGGCCGAGAGATAGGCAAACTTGACGCGGCCGCCCGCCTCGCCCGCCGCCTGGCGGTAGGCTTCCGGCGTGCGGTTGCCGTTGGGGTTCAGCTGGTCATAGGTCGGCTCATAGGCGTTGAAGGCCTGCAGGGCGCCGAGATAGGTCGGCCAGGTGACGAGCGCGGTGTCCTTCGGCGACAGGAACAGCTTGCCGAGATAGTCGAGGCCCTGCTGCGAACCGGAGGTGATGAAGATGTTGTCGGCGCCGGCGGGAATGCCGAGATCCGCCATCTGCTTGGCGAGCCATTCGCGCAGCGGCTTGTAGCCTTCGCTGACCGAATATTGCAGCGCCGCACCCACGGCCGGTCCTGCGAAGATCTCCGCATAGGCGTCCTTGAATTCCGCATCCGGAAACAGCGCCGGATCGGGAATGCCGCCGGCGAACGAGATGATGTCCGGACGGTCGAGCAGCTTCAACAGTTCGCGGATTTCCGAGGCGCGCATCCGGCTCGAGCGCGTCGCGAATATGTGTTCCCAATCCAGCATGGGTTGTTTCCTCAGAGATTATGGTGCCGAAAGCGGCTCTCCGCTTCCTCCCGCGTCATTGCAGACGGCGAAGCGACAGGACCACGACGGCTAATTTATGTCAATATTATTGACCTAATTCCGTGCGTTTTTCGGACTTTTCGAGCTCTTTGTCCCTAGCGTCCAGGACCTGACGTTACGTCAGTCCAAGCCGAATGCCACGCGGCCCGTCGCAATGCAAGCAAACCCCGACTGGTATCGCTGCCGCCCGTTTCGACGTGGGCACACAGTCATGTGCTCACTGATCGTCATGTCAGTGCGTCCATCGGGACGGACACCGGTATGGCGGCCGCCGCCCTTTCACGATGTCCCCGCCCCTTCCATCTCGCTGAGCGGCGCTTGCGGGATGGCGTTCTGTTGGCTCCCATGGAATGCTCGGCCTGCCTATGATCCAAAGGGGCAAATTGTCGGAGGTGGAGGTCAAGAGTAGAATTCCGGCCGTCAATTCGACCGGAGGGACTAGGCCATGAGCAGTCTGTTTATCCTCTCGGCTGGCGCCGCCCTGGCGCTGGCATCCACGGCGTTTGCGGCACCTGCGGCACCCGCGACACAACCCCTCAAGATCTCCAAGGAGTGCAGCCAGTTCACAGGCGACACCCCGAGCTTCTGCACCATCACGGAATCGAACCTTGAGGCGATCCCGGCCGGCACCAAGATCCTCTATTATGGGCCGGTGGTCGCCAATCCGCTGTTCTCCAGCAGCACGGCGGTGATCGCGGTCGGCAACGGCGACTCGGCGCTCGGATACTGCGTCGTCTACGATACGGCGAGCCCGCCGCTTGGAACCTGCGCCTTCCACGCCGGCAGCGGCACGCTCGCCGGCTTCCAGGCGGTCGTGAAAGTTACGGTCGACGACAAGCAGATCTGGCACTGGGACGGAAGCTACGTTCTGGGCGCCACCCAGGCCGCCAAGTGAGAGCGTAGGAATTGCCGGTCTACCCCCCGGCCACGATCGACACGGCGAGGCAGAGCCCGGCCCAATGCGCCGGCGCACTTTGCCCATTGCAGCAGGGTCAAGCGCGCGGTCCTCGCCATCAGCGGGGCGAGGATGGCTTTATGTTCTGACTGCCGGCGCGCTGGCGCTCCCCGAGAACAAAAGCCGGAACCCGAGCGCAAACATGACGGCGCCGGTGAAGCGCTGCTGCCAGACGAGCAGCCGCGGAAAACGGTGGAGCGCCTGCCCGACGGTGCCCGAAGCAAGCGCCACGGACCCGAGCGAAAGAATGCCGGCAAGCTTCTGCACGGTGCCGAGCACGGCGAGCTGCAGCCACACGGGGCCGGCAGTCGGGTCGATGAACTGCGGCAGGAAGGCGAACATGAAGAGCAGCGACTTCGGGTTCGTCAGGCTGTTGATCGTTCCCTCGCGCACCGCGCGCCAGTCGGAGACATCGCGCGCCGCCAGCCGCTTTTTCGCGGCGGCCTTGCCGAAACTCGATGAGAGCATCCGCGCGCCGAGATAGAGCATGTAGGCGGCCCCCGCCCATTGAAGTGCCATGAGACCGGCGGGATAGGCCTTCAGCAGCGAGGCGACACCGAGAACCAGGAGCCCGACCTGCACCACACCGGCGACAAACACCATGCCGACGACCGTCAGCAGCGCCACGCGGCGCCCCTGCCCGATCCCGCGCGCAAGCACCAGCATCATGTCCGGGCCGGGCGTGATCTCGAGAACGAGAAGGGCCGCAACGAAGGTCAGCAGAACAGGAAGATCAGCCATGGCAATGTCCGGGTAGATGCGTTGCCGTATCCTTACGCAGAAGCGGCCGGCCTGTCGATCAGCCTGTTTGCCGATGGCATGCCGACATTTTTCTCCGCCTGTCGCCATCTTGGTCTAGTCTGTCGCCAAACTCGGCACGAGAGAACTTTGGCAGGAGAAAGCGGTGAGCGGTAAAACCCTACGTCTGCAGATCCCGCAGTGGCAGGGCGGAACGCTGGAAGCCTATCACCTCGGCGCAATGCACCCCCTGGACAGCCCCAGGCAATCCCCTCCTACACTCCACCTCTTTCTTCCAGCGACGACGGCCGAAAAGTATCCATGACAAAACCCGAACCCGACGACACCCTCGCCTTCTACCGCGACAACGCCGCCACCTATGCGGGGCGGAAACGCCAGCCACCGGCGGCGCGGCTTGACGCCTTCATGCGCCGGCTTGCGCCCGGCGCCGCCGTGCTCGATCTCGGCTGCGGCGGCGGCCACGACAGCCTGGCGCTGCTGGAAGGAGGTCTCGACGTCACCGCTTGCGACGGCTCGGCTGAGCTGGCGCGTGAAGCCGAAGTCCGGATCGGCCGCAAGGTCGAAGTCGTCAGGTTTCAGGAGATCGGCTGGCAAGATCGCTTCGACGGCATCTGGGCCGAAGCGTCGCTCTTGCATGTGCCGCGCGCGGAACTCGGCGACGTGCTCGCTCGCCTCCGCCAGGCCCTGCGCCCGCGCGGCATTCTCCAAGCAAGCTTCAAGGCCGGTGAAGCCGAGGGCCGCGACCGCTTCGGCCGCTATTTCAACTATCCGTCAGCGGCATGGCTGCACGCCCGGTTCGAGGAAGCTGGCTGGTCGGAGGTTGGCATCGGCGAGGCGGATGGCGGCGGCTATGACGGCGAGCCGACCCGCTGGCTGCATGTATCTGCGATCCGTGCGGGCTGACGGCCGGCACATTCAAACGATACTGCCCGAGCAGGAAGGGCGGGCAACAATTCCGGAACCCGCTTTGCCTCAAGCCTCGCGGCTGAAGTAACTCAGGATCAGCAGGGTGCAGATCGCAGCAACGATCAAGGCGTCGAAAAGTGCGAAGTGCTCAAAGAACGAGAACATGGCATTTCCTCCTTCCAACTAAACCTATGAGAGCACAGAGTCAGGAAAATTGAAAGGCGCATCGATAACTATACTTCAACCATCAGGGAAATATTCATCGATACTCTTGCATTGCAGCATTTTTCCTTCGGCAATGCACAATGAATGAACCGCCCTCAGCACAGGTACAACCTTCTGGCGACATCTCGCCCCCGCCTCCCGACGCAAGCATGGCGGCACCCGGGTCGCGGCACTTTTTCTTCCGATCCGTCCGAAACGAACGATCTTGCCGCTGGTAACGCAGACAAGGCACGCGACCTGCAGGACTGGATCAGCCGGCTTGCCGGCGAAATGGCACCGCCTCTCCTCATCCTGGATGCGGTGCGGCTGACCTTCCAGGCCGCCGGTGGCCGCCGATCCCGCGACGCTCTTCAGTCTCGGCCACTGAACCGGCGGTCACTATATGTTTCCCTCGATCGTAGCCGGTCAAAGGACAAGAACGTGTAGCAATTCAAAGTGCCGGAGCGACATTTTGCGCATCTGACACGACGCGCGGCGGCGTCGTGCGCGCCATGTCCTCTTCTGCGCGCCGCGCGCCCAGGCGAGATCGCAAGGAAACGCCTCGCCGATGCCTACCAGTTGCCGGGGTCTGCCGTGTGATCGATGGTGGCGAATTCGTCCGCCTTTTCCCGGTCGAGCGTCAGGCTGGTGATGTTCTTCGCTTCATCGGTGACGGAAAAGAACAGCGGTGCCGGCTCGCGGGTCAGATACTGGTACATCAGCAAGGCCGCCTCCTCGGCGGTATCGGCCTCGAACTCCCTGACAACGCTGACAGCGAACTTGTGCATGGCCCCAAACCTGTCCCTTGCGCGTTTCGATCACCGCAACGCTTCGAGATGGAGATGGTGCGCGCGGGGCCGACGTCAATGCGTCGGCATCAATGCGTCGGCATCAATGCGTTACTGGCCCATCCGCCTTCTTCCAGGCGGCAATGCCGCCCTCGATATGGCAGGCGGTGGTGAGGCCGGCCGCCTGAGCGGCCTCCACGGCCATGGCGGAGCGCTCGCCGAAGGCGCAGTAGAAGACGATGCGCTTTCCGGTCGCCGCCGCCAGTTCGTGCAGCACGCCGCCGGCGGCGATGTTCTGCTCGAGGTCCGGATAGGGCGCGTGCAGCGAGCCGGGAATGACCCCGTGCTTTTCCCGCTCGGCCTTTTCGCGCAGGTCGACGAGCGCGATCTTCGCCCGCCCGCAGAGCGCCAGCGCTTCCTTTGCCGAAAGCGCCCAGCCGCGCCGCGCGATCTCGTCCTGGTGCAGGCCGATATGGACGTTGGCCGGCACCGCCACGTCCATCATCTTCGGGTTCGGCAGGTTGAGATTGTTCATCAGCTCGACATATTCGTCGACGGATCTCACCCGAAGCCGCGGGTTGAAGCGCTTCTCCTCGCCGATGGTCGAGACCGTGTCGCCCTTGTAGTCGTGCGCCGGGTAGACGAACGTCTCGTCGGGCAGCTTCAGCAGCTTGTTGAAGATCGAGTCATATTGCTGCCGCGGGTCGCCATTCTGGAAGTCGGTGCGCCCGGTGCCGCGGATCAGCAGCGTGTCGCCGGTAAAGACCCGCCGGCCCATGTCGCCGCCCATCAGGAAGGAATAGGAATCGTCGGTGTGGCCGGGCGTATAGAGCACGTCGAGGCTCAACCCCTCGATCGACACCCGGTCGCCCTCCGTCACCCGCATGGAAACGACGTCGGCCGCGGTCTGTTCGCCCATGACGGTGATGCAATGCGTCTGGTCGCGCAATGCCCCGAGACCGGTGATGTGATCGGCATGGAGATGGGTGTCGACCGCCTTGACCAGCCTGAGGTCGAGCTCGCGGACGAGCTGCAAGTAGCGCTCGACCTTTTCCAGGACCGGGTCGATGATCAACGCCTCGCCGCCCTGGCGGCTGGCGATCAGGTAGGTGTAGGTGCCGGATACGCTGTCGAACAACTGGCGGAAGATCATCGGCGGCTCCCTTGCAGAGGATAACGCAGGCTTCCAAATCGAGGCGCCCCGCGGCGAACGCAGGGCCGAATGGCCCTCACACCGAATGGCCCCTCACCCTACCCTCTCCCCGCAGGCGGGGAGAGGGAAACTCGAGAGCGCGGCAACGTCCCTTCTCCCCGCAGGCGGGGAGAAGGTGCCGGCAGGCGGATGAGGGGCAGCCCACACCGCGAAGATGAAGGGCACTGCCCTCAGGGCCTGCCGATACGACGCCTCAGCCCTTCGGCTGCGGCACGATGCGGATATAGGGCTTCGGCGCGCGCCAGCCCTCCGGGTACACCTTGCGGGCATCCTCGTCGCTGACCGAACCGGCGATGATGACGTCGTCGCCCTGCTTCCAGTTCACCGGTGTCGCCACCTTGTGCTTGGCGGTGAGCTGCAGGGAGTCGATGACGCGCAGCACCTCGTCGAAGTTGCGGCCGGTGGTCATCGGATAGACGAGGATCAGCTTGATCTTCTTGTCCGGGCCGATGACGAAGACGTTGCGCACCGTCTGGTTGTCGGCGGGCGTCCTGAGCGTCGGATCGCCGGAGACGGGCGCCGGCAGCATGCCGTAGAGCTTCGAGACGGTGTAGTCGACGTCGGCGATCATCGGGAAGTTCGGCGCATGGCCCTGCGTCTCCTCGATATCGGCGGCCCAGCCGGCGTGCCGGTCGAGCGGATCGACGGAGAGGCCGATGATCTTGACGCCGCGCCGGTCGAATTCCGGCTTGATGCGCGCCATGTAGCCGAGCTCGGTCGTGCAGACGGGCGTGTAGTCCTTCGGATGCGAGAACAGGACCGCCCAGGAGTCGCCGATCCAGTCGTGAAACCGGATCGTGCCATCGGTCGTTTCGACCTCGAAGTCCGGTGCGAGGTCATTGATTGCAAGCGTCACGATACCCTCCAATGTGTGTGAGCGCTGCGCCCGCCCGGGCGCTATGGAAGCACTCTATTTTCTTGACAGCGCAGAGCCCGGCAAGGCGCCAGAAGGCCGCTGTAATCCTCTGCTTTCGTCCATGGTTTATGCTCCGGCGACGACCGCCCGGAGGAAAAATTCCTTTAGGAAATCATATCGTTACAGCAGCCCTGTCCCGCGCAGGCAAGCACGGCGCCAAAGCGCGATGCCCAGTGTGCCACTTTTGCCGTTTAAGGCAACCGGAAAGACGGGCGCTGCGGCGGTCGGATGGCGCGCCGGCGCCACCGCCAGGCGTTCGGGGGTGATGGGAGTTAGCTCTCCCGCAACAGTGCGCCGAACGTGGCGAGATCGACATTGCCGCCGCTGATCACGACGCCCACCCTTTGCCCGGCTGAGGGCAGCACCCCGTGCAGCACGGCCGCCGCCGCCAGGCATCCGGTCGGCTCGACGATGATCTTCATGCGTTCGGCAAAGAAGCGCATGGTCTCGACGAGCTGGGCGTCGCTCACCGTGGCGATCTCGCGGACCTCGCGCTTGAGGATCGGGAAATTGTGTTCGCCGAGATGGTTGGTCAGCGCCCCGTCGGCGATCGATTTCGGCACCGGGATACGAACGATCTCACCCTTCCTGAGCGACTGCTGGCCATCATTGCCAGCCTCCGGCTCGACACCGATGACGACGGTGCCGGGGGAACGCTCCCGGGCGCTGAGCGCCGAGCCCGCCAGCAACCCGCCGCCGCCGAGCGGCGTCACGATCAGGTCGAGTTCGCCGACCTCCTCGATCAGTTCCAGGACCGCCGTGCCCTGCCCGGCGATCACGTCGGGATGGTCGAAGGGCGGGATGAGGACGGCGCCGCGCTCGGCCGCCAGCCTGGCGCTGATCGCCGACCGGTCCTCGGTATAGCGGTCATAGAACACGACATCGGCGCCATAGCCGCGGGTCGCCGCCACCTTCATTTCGGGCGCATCCTTCGGCATCACGATCGTCGCGGCCACGCCCTGGAGCCGCGCGGCATAGGCGATCGCCTGCGCGTGGTTGCCGGAGGAGAAGGCGACGACGCCCCGCTTCTGGCCGTTTTCCTGCAAGGCGGCGATCGCATTATAGGCGCCGCGGAATTTGAAGGCGCCGGCGCGCTGGAAATTCTCCGCCTTGAAGAAAAGCCGCGCCTCGGTCGCGGCATCGGCCGTGCGCGAGGTCAGCACCGGCGTCCGATGCGCCACGCCGGCGATGCGGCTGCTCGCTCTCTGAACGTCCTCGAATGTCGGAATGCGCAATGCCACGTCTGCCGCTGAAACCGCCATCAAGTCTCTCCTCGAGTCTGCCGCTTCAAAGGCTAGTGAAGACCGCCGTGCAAGGCAAGGACATCGGCCCGCTCACCCGTTTTTGGACGGATGAGGGCGATAGTGATCGACCGCAAAACTGAAAAGCACCTTCAGCATGAACAGGGCCGAGACCGCCGTCATCGCCGGCGTCAGGCCCGGAAGCAGCGGCAGCCCCGCAAGGCCGGCCGCCAGCAGCAGGCCGCCGACGAAGGTCTGCGCGGCATGTCCGGCAAGCAGATTGACGACCGCCGCGCCGGCGATCGTATAGGCCCAGACGGCGACCGAGGCGCCAACACCGGCGCCAAGCAGCGCGGCAACGATGATCACATGGACGTGGATCGCAATGAATATCCAGCGATTGCGCGGCCGTGCCGCGTAGAAGTCGTTGGTCGACGGGGTAAAATTGGCGACGCAGCCGGCCGCGATGTCGAGGACGAGAAGAAGCGCCAGCGCCGCCCGCCACCGGGACAAGCCAGCGACAAGCGGCCGGGACGAAAAGGCAAAGACAGCCGCAACCCCGACCCCGAAGAGGAGGATCGCCAGCAGATAGGCCGGCGGCTGCTCCTCGCCGAAGACGTCGTGAAGATGGGGATGAATGCGAAGGGATTTCATGAAGGCCACACCACAATGGTTGTTCAATATGGCATGACACAACTGCGATGCAAGCCGATATGAGCGCGCACGCTCACGGGTGGCGGCGGCAACGATCTCAGAAGTCGAGGCCAAGCCGCCTCAGGCCGTCCACGCGCTTTTCGAACTCGGCCGGATTCCTGAACGGCAGCACACGCCGCCGGCGCTCCACCGAATAGGCGGAGTCGGATTTTGCCACCTGCGCCCAAGCGGATCGGCCCTCCTCTATTCGACCGAGGTGGCCATAGCACGATGCAAGCAGGGCGTGCGCCGTGGCGGAGTCCGGATTGCGCTCCATCCGCCTTCGAAGCGTCTCCGCCGCCACCTCGAAACGGCCGAGCGAAAAATGGGACTCGGCCAGAAACTGCAGCGCAATTTCCGGATAGTGGGGATCGAGCAGCATGTACCTCTCGAGCGTCTCCAGCGCCTCTGCGGCATCGCCGTTGAAGTTTTGGACATGCGCGCGCAGCAATAGTCCCTCGGCGCCGTTCGGTTTGAGGGCAAGGCAGCGGGCGGCGGCCTCGAAGGCCCGGTCGAGCTCCCGCGACCACAACAGCGCGACGCCCATGGCGAGATGCGCGTCGGCATCCTCGTCGTCCATGGCGACAGCCCGTTCAGCGAGACCGAGGCCGGTCGCGAGCGCCTGGTCCGGATCCTCTGCCCAGCCGTTCACATAGTCATTGACGAGCGTGAAGGCAGAAAATGCCGGCGCGGCGGCACAGCTGGGCTCCATTTCGCTCACCTTCGCCATCAGCGCGCGGGCGTTTTTGTTGCCTGAGCGGGTGTGGAGCCACACCTGCTCGCGGCCCAGCAGGAAGTAGTTGTAGGCCTCTATATCGGCGAAGCGGCGCCCGACGATACGTTCGGTTTCGCTGCGCGTCAGCTTGAGCTTGAGTGCCGCGACGATCTCGCGGGTCAACTCGTCCTGCACGGCAAAGATATCGGTGAGGTCGCGGTCGTAGCGGTCGGCCCAGACATGGCCGCTCGTGGTCGCGTCGATGAGTTGCGCCGTGACTCGCACCCGGTTTCCGGCCTTGCGCACGCTGCCTTCGAGCACGTAGCGCACACCGAGCGCCCGCGCGACCTCGCTGACGGCAACCGCGCTGGCCTTGTAGACGAAGGAGGAATTGCGCGCGATGACATGCAGGTCCGAGAGCTTGGCAAGGTCCGTGATGATGTCTTCGGCTATGCCGTCGGAGAAATATTCCTGGTCCGGATCGCCGCTCATATTGGTGAAGGCGAGGATCGCGATTGACGCCTTCTCGGCTGCGGCTCTGGCAGCAGCGTGCGCCGCCCGCGGCTGGCCGTGGCGGTCGGCGACGAGCGCGAAGATCTCGATCGGACGGGCGATGTTCTTCACCGTCTGCGAACCGCAGCTTTCGATGGCGACCGGGATCTTATCGCGCACCTGATCGGCCGCCGCCCGCGAAATGTAGATGCCGCCCGGCTCCGCCAGCGCCTCGATGCGCGCCGCAACGTTGACCCCGTCGCCATAGATATCGTCGCCATCGACGATCACGTCGCCGACATTGATGCCGATGCGAAAGCGGATGCCCTTTCCCGGTGCAGCGTCGGGCTCCTGTTCGGGCACCATCCTCTGGATTTCCATCGCGCAGGTCACGGCCTCGACGGCGCTCGCGAACTCCACCAGCGCCCCGTCGCCCATGAGCTTGACGGTGCGGCCGCCATGGCGCGCGACGGCCGGATCGACGACAAGGCACCGCAGCGCCTTGAGGCGGGCCAAGGTTCCGGCTTCGTCATATTCCATCAGCCGCGAATAGCCGACGACATCGACGGCGAGGATTGCGACAAGCCTGCGTTGAACCCGCTCGTCAACCATGGAACGACCATCCTGCCCTTTCCGGTTCGGCGATGCACGCCCCGGTGGGAGGAACTTTAGTCCCGATCCGCCGCGCTGACTATCCGCAGCATCGCTAAAATAATGCGACATCGCGCGGCATGGCGGTTGCCGGCACCGATGCCGGCGGCAGGCAAGTGCACCTCGCCAGCCATGCATCCCGTGCGATCGGGGGCGGTTCAAACGGGTTTGCCGGTCGCCCGCTCAGCCGGCGACCTTGCCGGCGGCAAGCATGATCTCGCGCGAAGTCGGGAAGACGCCGATCTCTTCCGGCCCGAAGCGGGCCTCGATTTCGCTCCACCGCACGATGCCGGCCGCATCGATCAGAAAGTGGCCGACGAGCTGCGTGCCATGCTCCGCATAGATGCGATTGTCGATCTCATTGGGCTCGAAGCCGTCCATGGCATTGAGCAGATCATTGGCCCGCATCGGCTGCACCGGTTCCGGCATTTCGCCCGTGGGGTTGATGCGCGCCGCCTCGAAATCGGCCAGTCTGGCACGATCCGGCCATTGCGGCGGCTCGTGGCTTTCGGGCGGAAGGAACACGCCGCGCGGCACACCGAAATCCCGATGCGTTCGGCATTCCGGATCCGAAAGTAGCGTGACCGGCGTCGGCTGGTAGCGGAAATAGAGGCGCGCGCGTTCGACCGGCGTGTTGACCACCGCCAAGGTCTCCACCCCGACGGCGCGAAGTGCTGGCTCGACAGCGGAAAACTGCCGCAGCTGACGGCGGCAGAAGGGGCAATGCAATCCGCGGAACAGGCCGATCAGAAACGGACGCCCGCTGAGGCTGGCGAGCGAAACCGGAGCATCGCGATTGGCGCTCGGAAGCGTGAAGTCGGGTGCCGGTTCTCCCGGCTGTAACGGCCGCACGCTCCGTTCTGCCATCGGCCTCGCCTCCTGATTACGCCGCTCTTCCGCAAATCCCCAAAAATCCATCCCGGGCTGGACATGCCCGGACGCACGGGTGCCGCATGGAGCCGTTGCGCATGACCGCTCCGCGCCCGCGGCGGCACCGACAGACTATAGCGGAGATGGCAGCGCCACACTACAGCCGCGCCGCGCGCCGCCACTACAGCGCCGCGCGTCTTGTCAGACGCGCAACTTTGATTTGCTGCATGTCTTCGTCCTTAAATCGAGGTCGATTTAAGGAGACATGCAGTAGCCGCCCCAGCTACGCAACATCTCGGCAAGCGCCGCCACGCCCTTGCCGATCTCGGCCGGCTCGAGACTTGCATAGCCCATGACGATGCCGGCCCGATCGGGTCGATACTCGGCCTTATCCGCGCCGTAGAGCGGCGAGACCGGATAGAGGCCGATGCCCGCCGCCCTCGCCCGCGCGATCAATTCCCCTTCCTGCGCCTTGTCGACCCGATCGAACCAGACGACGACGTGCAGGCCGGCATCGGCGCCCGCGACTGTCACCCGGTCGCCGAGTTCCGCCGTGAGCGCCGCAAGCAACGCTTCACGGCGGCGGCCATTGCTGCGCCGGCTGCGGCGGATGTGGCGCTCATAGGCGCCGCTTGCGATCATCGCCGCCAGGGCTTCCTGCTCGAGAACAGGAGAATGGCGGTCGACCAGTTGCTTGGCGGCGGCGAAGACGGCACGAAGCGGCGGCGGCACGACGAGATAGCCGAGCCTCAACATCGGCGAGAGGCTTTTTGAAATCGTGCCGAGATAGATGACGTTTTCCGCATGGGCCATCGTCTGCAGCGGCGGGATCGGGCGGATATCGTAGCGATATTCGCCGTCGTAATCGTCCTCGATCACATAGGCTCCGCTGCGTTCCGACCAGGCGAGAAGCTCCTGCCGGCGCCGGGCCGAGAGCACGCTGCCGAGCGGAAACTGGTGCGAGGGCGTGACATAGGCGAGCTTGACGTCTTCGAGCCCTTCGAGCGCCTCGGTTCGCAAGCCCTCCCCGTCGACGGCGATCGGAACGACCGCGGCGCCGGCGGCGGCAAACACCCGGCGGGCCATGACGTAGCCGGGATCCTCCACCACGACCCGGTCGCCGGGATCGGCAAGGACGCGGGCGGCAAGATCCAGCCCCTGCTGCGAGCCGTTGACGATGATGATCTGGTCCGGCGCGCATCTCAGCCCCCGCGCCCGCCAGAGATAGGCCTGAAGGGCCGTGCGCAATTCCGCCGAGCCGCCGGGATCGTCATAGGCGAGCCGCGGCCGGCGTCGCCGAAGCGCGGCGTTGACCGCCCGCCGCCAGGCCTCTGCCGGAAAGTCGGCCGCCGACAGGTCGCCATAGCGAAAATCGGCGATCAACCTGCCGGACTGCGGCGGTACCCAGGTCGGCCCCTCGCCAAGGGCCGCTCCAAAGCGCGACAGCCGAAGGGGTGCCGCCGGTCTCGACGCCGACCGTGACGGCGTCCCTTCGGGGAGCGGCTTGGCACCCCCGTGCTCATGCAGCAGTGCCACCCGAGAAGGCGCGCCCTGCCGGCTTTCCAGAAACCCCTCGGAAAGAAGCTGCTCATAGGCCGCGGTCACGGTGGTGCGCGACACGCCGAGCTCGGCCGCCAACGCCCGCGTCGACGGCAGCCGATCCTCCGGGCCGTAGGTGCCGCCGAGGATCTGCGCCTTCAGCGCCTCATAGATCCGCCGGGTGGCCCCACCCCTCGCCTCATTCATCTCCATCACAAACTGGCCCACTCATTTACGCAGAAACTGGATATTCGGTCCGGTCCAGTTTGCTTCTATGAAGGGGCAAGCACAAGGAGCGAGATCATGTACACACCCCCGGCCTTCAAGGAGGAGGAACTGAGCGTATTGCACGCGATCATCGAGGTCGCGTCGCTTTCGACCTTCGTCACCGCAACCGCCGAGGGTCTGCTTGCGACCCCGCTGCCGCTGCTGCTCGATCGCGACGAGGGTCCTTACGGCACACTCTACGGCCACCTCGCCCGCGCCAATCCGCAAGGGACGACGGCGCCGATCGGCGCCGCACTGGCGACCTTCATGGGGCCGGACGCCTATGTCACGCCCTCCTGGTACGCCTCCAAGCGCGAACACGGAAAGGTCGTGCCGACCTGGAACTATTCGGCCGTGCATGCCTATGGCGCGGTCGAGTTCTTCACCGACGAGGACCGGCTTCTCGATGTCGTCACCCGCCTGACCAATTGCCACGAAGCGGTCCGTGCCGAACCCTGGCAGGTGAGCGACGCGCCCCCCGCCTTCGTCAAGGCCCAGCTTCGCGGCATCACCGGCCTCAGGCTGCCGATCGACCGGCTCGACGGCAAGCGCAAGTTCAGCCAGAACCGCAGCGCCGAGGACCGGCAGGGCGTCGCCGCCGGGCTCGCAGCCAGCGCCCGCCCCGAGGATCGCCTAGTCGCCGCGGAGATACCGGTCTGAGGCTGGTCGGGTCGCACCCGCGCCCCACTGCCGAAACGGCTGTAACTTTCCTTCAACTTTCCCGCGCAAGACCTTACAGCGCCGCGCGTCTTTTAAGACGCGCTAAGGTCGCTGTAACACTTTAGATCTGCTGCATAATTCGCCCTTTAATCGATTCCGATTTAAGGAATTATGCAGTAGAACGACGCCCGAAAGAGGCCGCGCATCAGCAGACGAGGTGCATTCCATGCCATCGCTCGACATTCTCCTCACCTTCTTCGTCACCACGGCGATCTTCGCCTATATCCCGGGACCGGCGATGCTCTACGCCGCCGCACAGACGATGGCGCGCGGCCGCTTCGCCGGGCTGATGGCCTCGCTCGGCATCCATCTCGGGGGTTACGTGCACGTCGTCGCGGCCGCCGCCGGCCTTTCCATCCTGTTCCACGCGGTGCCGACGCTCTATCTCGCGGTGAAGCTTGCCGGTGCCGCCTATCTCGTCTGGCTGGGCTTCACGCTGATGCGCGCCAAGGCGAGCGGCGATGGTCACCTGCCCGCGGTCGAGGCGAAATCGGCCCGCCGCGCCTTCTTCGAGAGCATCACCGTCGAGGTGCTGAACCCGAAGACCGCGATCTTCTTCGTCGCCTTCCTGCCGCAGTTCACCGATGCCGCCGCCACCTTCCCGGTGTGGGTGCAGTTCCTGCTGCTCGGCACCGCCGTCAACCTGATGTTTTCCTCCGCCGATCTCGCCTGCGTGTTCCTCGCCGATGCCGTCGTCGTCAAGATGCGCCGCTCCACCCGGGCACAGCGCCTGTTGCAGCGCGCCGGCGGCACGGTGCTGATCGGCCTTGGCGCCCATCTCGCCCTTCAGCGAACCTAGGGCAGCGCACCTGAAGCGCTGCGCGCAACATTTCACCTCCTGAGGCCGGCGCACCGCGCTTGCGCCGGGTCAAGGCGCAGCTATCATGCGCCCGAGGGCCAATCGGGGGGACAGGCGCATGGGAGAAGGCGGCCAACCAATTCGCACCACGGGCGCGGATATGCTCGTCGATACGCTGCTCGCAAACGGCGTCGACGTCTGTTTCGCCAATCCCGGCACGTCGGAAATGCACTTCGTCGCCGCCCTCGACCGCAAACCTGCGATGCGCTGCATTCTCGGCCTTTCCGAAGGCGTCGTCACCGGTGCGGCCGACGGCTATGCACGCATGACCGGTCGCCCGGCCGCGACCCTGCTCCACACCGGCCCCGGCCTCGCCAACAGCCTTGCCAACCTGCACAATGCGCGGCGCGCCCGCACGCCTGTCCTCAACATCGTCGGCGACCATGCCTCCTACCATCTTGCGCTCGACGCACCGCTGACCAGCGATATCGAGAGCTTGGCCCGCCCGATGTCGAACTGGGTGCAGCGGGTGAAGGATCCCGCGGACGTGGGGCCGACTGCGGCGGACGCCTATCGCGCGTCGTTGACGCCACCGGGCGTCGCCACGATGATCCTGCCGGCAGACGCGTCCTGGGGTGCCTTTTCCACCGACGCGCCACCGCAAAAGGTGCGCCTCGAAGCACCGCGCCCGGCAAGTGCGGAAACGATCCGCGAGGTCGCCGGTCTCATCCGTGCCCATCCTGCAGGGGTCGCCATGGTCTTGAGCGGCGCCGCCGCGAAGGCGGAAAGCCTCGCCGTCGCCGGACGGATCGCGGCCGTACACAATGTCCAGCTTTTCAACGAGGTGCTCGTCGCCCACACCCAGCGCGGCCGCGGGCGGGTGGCGCCACGGCGCATCCCCTACCCGATCGACATGGCGCTCGAGACGCTTAGCGACGTCAAGGTTCTGATCCTCGTCGGCGCACCGGAACCGGTGGCATTTTTCGCCTATCCGGGAAAGCCCGGCCGCCTGGCGCCGGAGGGCTGCGCGGTCGTGACGCTCGCCCGTCACGGCGAAGACCTGAAGGCAACGCTCGAAGCGCTGCGCGACGAACTCGGTATCAGCGCAACGCTGCCGCTGCCCGCAGCCGGCGCCCCCACCGACGAGGGCGAACCTTCCGGCACGCTGACGGAAGACGCAGTCGCCGTCATCGTCGCCCGTAAGGTCCCGGAAAATGCGGTCGTTTGCGACGAGGCGGCCACCTCGGCCCGGCGCTTCTTCGCGCTTTCGGCCTTCTCGGCGCCGCACGACTTCATCATGCAGACCGGCGGCGCCATCGGCGAAGGCATCCCGCTTTCGACCGGTGCCGCGATCGCCTGCCCCGAAAGCAAGGTGATCTGCCTCGAGGCCGATGGCTGCGCCATGTACAACATTCAGGGCCTGTGGACCCAGGCGCGCGAAAACCTCGACATCGTCACCATCATCTTTTCCAACCGCGCCTACGCGATCCTCCACGCCGAGATGCGCAATGTCGGCGTCGAAGAGATCGGCACCAATGCCCGCCGCATGCTGAACCTCGACCAGCCGGCGCTCGACTGGGTCTCGCTCGCCCGCGGCTTCGGCGTCGAAGCCGCCGTCGCCACCTCCTGCGAAGCCTTCGCCGCCCTCTTCGATGCCGCGTTGTCGCGGCGCGGACCGTTTCTGATCGAGGCGCGCCTCGTGTGAATTTCCGTGTCGTTTTCGCGCTGAGTCGGACACCGGCGCGCCGCGAAAATGACGCCCCCGATCGGCGCGATTCACGCCCTTCCGGGGCCGGAAAGCACGGGCTAAACAACTGATTTAATTATGATAGTCACAAAAATTCGGTCGCAAACTTGCGCCCAAGAACTTCTCGCTTATATTAGCGACGCCCTAGGTTCGCGCTCGTCTGTCCGAGTCGCATTTCAGTTTTGGGCCCCCTTCAACCGACAGCGTTCTTTGTCGGTGGACCAACGAAGGAGACACTTCATGTCCTTTAAGAAAGACCTAACCAAGGCCCCCGGCGCATCTCTGTCCCGCGTCAATATCGGAGCCGCCATCAAGCGTTCGCGTGAAACTGCCGGCTATTCGGTCGACGATCTCTCGGTCACGACCGGCCTGACGGAAATCGAAATCTCGAAGATCGAGCTTGGCGCCGATACCGATCCCGCCAAGCTGCAGCGCATCGCCGCCGCATTGCAGGTCTCGCCGCAGACCTTTAACGCCGCCTGACAAGCGGCGGCGGTGCGCCAAAGACAAGCGCGCCGCCGCCTTCCCTCCAGCCGAGCCCGCGGCAACCAGGCAAAAGCCCGCGTCATCCGAACGCGGCGCTCCAGAGGCCGGCCACGCCAGCAAAGCCAACACATTCCGTCACTACTGCATGTCTCCTTAAATCGACCTCGATTTAAGGACGAAGACATGCAGCAAGTCAAAGTTCTACAGCCGCCTTTGCGCGTCTGATAAGACGCGCGGCGCCGTAGGCAGCCGGCCTCGTCGCGAGCCTCCTGGCCCGGCCCGCCATAAGACGCGTGCCGGCTCGGCCAAGAAAAATAATCGGACGAAAAGCTCGGTATTACAGGGTCGTAGAGAGGTTTTCGCAAACGCCCGAAAACGCAAAACCGGATATTTATGTTGAACTGAAAAAAGTATCGCCTATATATCGTCGCATCGAATATTGCTTGTGACCTTTGACGAAGCGCTTTCGCGCGGCCAGATTTCCTCTCAAATATCGATTACGGCCGGGAGAATATCTTCCGGAAAACTCAACGAATGAAAGGAAATCATCATGGCTTCGGGCACTGTAAAGTGGTTCAACAGCACCAAGGGCTTCGGCTTCATCCAGCCCGATGACGGCAGCACTGACGTGTTCGTCCATATCTCGGCTGTAGAACGGGCCGGCATGCGCTCGCTCGCCGAGGGACAGAAGGTCACCTTCGACGTCGTCGCCGACCGCCGCACCGGCAAGAGCTCGGCCGACAACCTCAGAGCGGCTTGATTTGTCATTCGCTCTCCCCTGACCACGGATGTACTGGCAGGGAAGCGCTTGAATGACGGGAAGAGGTCGGGGAAACAACCCGGCCTTTTTGCGTCTCTGGATCCTTCGATCTCCGGTGAAGGAGATCATCGTGCCGCAAGCCTGCGCATTGAGCGAATAAGCCGCGCTCTCGGCCTGCGCCGCACCGGCTTTCCGCCCCTAAGCAACGGGTCGGACCGCCACCACCGCTCGACCTTGGCTCAGCCTTGAGCACACGATAGGCCGACAGTCAGAAGTCACGGCATCGTTTGATGCTGCCCGTGAATCGATGAAGGAGAACGTATTTTGCAGGTACTTGTCAGAGACAACAACGTTGACCAGGCTTTGCGCGTCCTGAAGAAGAAGATGCAGCGAGAAGGCCTGTTCCGCGAATTCAAGGCGCGCACCAGCTACGAAAAGCCGTCGGAAAAGCGCGCCCGCGAGAAGGCCGAAGCGGTACGGCGCCAGCGCAAGCTGCAGCGCAAGAAACTCCAGCGCGAAGGCCTGCTGCCGGCGCCCAAGCGGGCTGCAAAGTCGCGCTGATCGCGCTGCAGTCCCGCCTTGCGGGACGTGCGAGAAGACAAGGCCGGTGGCGCTGTGGCGCCACCGGGACCGGATACCGGGCGGGTCCCTGGGCGAGGCTGAACCGCCCGAACGAACCTTGCATCCCGTCGGCGATTTTTCTTTAGGTCCGACGCGATTTGCAGGTAAAATTACCCCGAGAATCAAAAGGCTACAGCGAACGTTGCGCCCAAGCGCAGCGGTTTTGACAGCAAGACAGCACTCCTGCGGCGTGTCCGCCCTCTTGTGGCATCACGCCCATCCTGCGGAGACAAGTCATGGCGTTTACCGGCAGCAATCTCTTCAAACCCGGCAAGGCTCCGGCCGCAGACAAGGCCGGCGCCAACGATCATTCGGCGAAGAACATCATCGCCGCCGAAAAGGTCGCTCGCGACAAGAAAACGGAGAAGCTGAAGGCGCTCCGCCTCGAACGCGCCGCCGCCGAGCCGCAGGCACCAGCTCCCGTACCCACGACCTCCCGCAAGACGCGGCGACCGTGATCGATCACGACAGGAACCCGCGGCTGTCGCCCAATCGCCCGAGAGAACGAACTTGTCTTGGGCGTATTTGAAGCGCATGGTTCATGCATCGACAGTGGCCTAATTGGCTTTTCGCGGCGTAAGAGGTCGACGGCCCGCCAATTTCCCATTATCGACGGCTAAGCTTGCGCGACTGGAATGCCGCGCGCGAGCGCAGGCGGACCGGCAGAATCGAGCGCCATCTTGCGCACGCACGGGAAAGCACGAGGCGACGCCTCGACGGAATGCAAGCACGTTGCGCCAAGCGCGACACTTCCGTCGGGACGTCCGACCGCCGCACAGGCCGCCTGCACGACGACGCGAGCAGGCAATATCAGGATTGGACGACCACATGTTCCAGGACCTCGCACATAGAATTCGCCGATACGACTACACGCTTGCGGCAATCAAGGTGTCACTGGTCTTGTCGCTGCTGTTCGTCGCGTTCGTTATCTTCAGCGGCCTTCTCTGGTAGCATCGCGAGCATTACCCCTTCGCGCGCACCGCTACAGCGCCGCGCGTCTTATCGGACGCGCGGCGCTGTAGTCGGCAATTGCCCCTATTGCGCTTTTCAACGGGACCTCCCATGCCACTGCACCTCGAAACTCCGCTGATCGAATCCCTGCCGCTAAGCCACGCATCGGGCTGCTCCGTCTGGCTGAAGATGGATGCGCTGCAACCGCCGGGCTCGTTCAAGATCCGCGGCGTCGGCGCGGCCTGCGAGCACCATGCGCGAAACGGCAAGCGGCGTTTCGTCTCCTCCTCCGGCGGCAATGCCGGCATGGCGGTCGCCTATGCCGGCCGCCGGCTCTCCATTCCCGTCTCCGTCTTCGTTCCGGAAACGACGACCGAGCGGGCGAAGGCGCTGATCCGCCAGCAAGGCGCCGAAGTGATCGTCCACGGTGCCGGCTGGGACGAGGCGAATGCCCGCGCGCTTGCGTCGGTCGATGCCGAGACCGCCTTCATCCATCCCTTCGACGATCCGCTGCTGTGGGCCGGGCACGCCACTGTTATCGACGAGGTCGTCAAGGCCGGCCTCGCCTTCGATGCCGTCGTGCTCTCGGTCGGCGGCGGCGGGCTGCTCTCGGGCGTCGCCGAGGGGCTGGAGCGCAACGGACTGCGGGATATTCCCATCATCACCGCCGAGACCGAGGGCACCGCATCCTTCGCGGCCTCCGTCAAGGCGGGAAGGCTGGTGGAACTTCCCTCGATCAGTGGCATCGCCACCTCGCTCGGCGCCCGAAAGGTCTGCGAGCGTGCCTTCGAGATCAGCCAGAACCGTCCGGTCGAATGCGCCGTCGTCAGCGACCGGGCGGTCATCGAAGCCTGCACCCGCTTCCTCGACGACCATCGCGTGCTGGTGGAGCCCGCCTGCGGCGCGGCTCTCGCGGTCGCCTATACCCACGCCGATCAGTTGCAGCGCTTCGAGCGGATGCTGGCGATCGTCTGCGGCGGCGCGACGACGACGGTCGAACGGTTGCAGGCCTGGCAGGCCGCCTGACGTTTAAAGCGCGTCGCGATCTTTCAGATTCGCTCCTTTGCTTTAAGTCTTTGATATTTCGCATGTCGTTATCGCAAAACCGCCGCACACTTTTGCGCGACATGCGTTAGGCGCCGCCGCCCCTTCCCGCATGCAGCGGGAAGACAGCAGCCAGTTCCCAAGGTGCCGGCGCGATAGGCGCGGACCGATTGGCAGGCATCCGCTGCCCACCGTTGACCATGGCCTGGGGCTCAGGCAGTCTCTTGCCATGGCCAGAGGCGTGCTGCTCGATCTCTCCGGCGTGCTCTATGACGGCGACACGGTTCTGCCGGGTGCCGTCGCGGCGGTCTCGCGCCTCAGAGCCGCCGACCTGCCCCTCCGCTTCCTGACCAACACCACACGGCAATCGAAGCGCCAGCTCGTCACCCAGCTCCAGCGTTTCGGCTTCGATTGTGCCGCCGACGAGGTGTTCACGCCGGTCGCTGCCGCGCGCGCCTGGCTCGAGGCGAACGGCCACCAGCCGCACCTGCTCGTTCATCCCGCGCTTGAGGAGGACTTCGCCGATGGCCGCATGGACGGCCCCATCGCCGTCGTCGTCGGCGATGCCGCGGAGCGCTTCAGCTATGGCCGGCTCAACGCCGCCTTTCGCGCCCTGATGGCCGGCGCGCCGCTGCTGGCGCTCGCCCGCAACCGCTTCTTCCGGGATCGCGACGGCGAGCTGAGCCTCGATGCCGGCCCCTTCGTCCAGGCGCTGGAACATGCGAGCGGCATCAAGGCGAAGCTCTTCGGCAAACCCTCCGCCGATTTCTTCCGGGCAGCGGCAGCGAGCATGAGCCTTGACCCGGCCGATGTGGCCATGATCGGCGACGATGCCGAAAGCGACACCGCCGGCGCGCTTGCCGCCGGGGTCGGCACCGCGATCCTCGTGCGCAGCGGCAAATATCGGGAGGGCGACGAAAACCGGTTCGCGCCGGCGCCTACCGAGACCATTGCGAACGTCACCGCCGCCTGCGACTTCATCTTGGCGGCGCGCGGAAGCTGACGGCATTCCGGCTGCAAAGGAGCCGAGCTCTTGCCTCGGCTTCCTTCCCATCCAATGCGTGATAACGCCTAATTCGTCGTCTTGTCGACAGCTTGCATTTGCCCATTGAAGGCACCGTCCTCGATCTCAAGTTGCATGATCAAAACAATCAGGGCAAAAAATAGCGAAGAGGACTCAATCGACGATGGGTTCAACATGTCTGATGCGAAACGCAAAATTCAACTGAACGCCGCTCTTTGCCGGCACGCTTATGCGGATGGCATTGAAGCTCTTGCTCGCCTTGCATCATTTGCGACTTCGCGCAGTTTGGAAAAAATCGGCCACGGCGAATACTTCATAGTGGCTGAAGAGCTGTGCAAGAAAGATCTACTTATGGTCTCAATATCCACGCGGCGGCTGGCCGAATTAACGGCCTCGCAGGCTCTACTGAAGGCGCACAGCATAGAAATTCGGCCCGCGTCAAAAGAAGGCTCGAATAAAAGCTCTATTCATGAATCCATATGGAATATACTTGGCAACATAATTCACGGCGTCGATATAGACGTCGTAAAGCGCATAGGCATCGTGAAATATCACATTGGGATTGAATTGGACCTAATAAAAGCCATCAAAAGCCGCGAAGAAGTTGACGCGGCAATATGCATAAAGTCTGACAAGTTCGACAGAAAGATATTTAAGTTGGTTGATTTCTGCTCACAGCTTAATGATGCGCTGGACCAAATCAACGACGTTATGTCTGATAACGGAATCTTTCTCGGCTCCGCCTACGAAAGCTATTGAAGGGGAGCCGATAGCCGGCTCCCCTGAGTTCAGGCTTAGTTCTTCGCCTTGTCGACCAGCTTGTTCTTGCCGATCCAGGGCATCATGCCGCGGAGCTTGGCGCCGACTTCCTCGATCTGGTGGGCGTCGTTGACGCGGCGGATGCCCTTGAAGCGGGCGGCACCCGACTTGTATTCCTGCATCCACTCGGAGGTGAACTTGCCGGTCTGGATGTCCTTGAGGACGCGCTTCATCTCGGCCTTGGTTTCTTCGGTGATGATGCGCGGACCGGTGACGTATTCGCCCCACTCGGCCGTGTTCGAGATCGAGTAGTTCATGTTGGCGATGCCGCCTTCATAGATCAGGTCGACGATCAGCTTCACTTCGTGCAGGCACTCGAAATAGGCCATTTCCGGAGCGTAGCCGGCTTCAACCAGCGTTTCGAAGCCGGCGCGGATGAGCTCGACGAGACCGCCGCAGAGAACGACCTGTTCGCCGAAGAGGTCGGTTTCGCACTCTTCCTTGAAGTTGGTTTCGATGATGCCCGAACGGCCGCCGCCAACGCCGCAGGCGTAGGAGAGCGCGAGGTCGAGAGCGTTGCCCGAAGCGTCCTGGTGAACGGCAACGAGGCAGGGAACGCCGCCGCCCTTCTGGTATTCGCCGCGAACCGTGTGGCCCGGGCCCTTCGGCGCGATCATGACGACGTCGACCGAAGCCTTCGGCTCGATCAGGCCGAAGTGAACGTTGAGACCATGGGCAAACGCGATCGCAGCGCCGTCACGGATGTTGCCGGCGATGTCGGCCTTGTAGATCTCGGCCTGCAGTTCGTCCGGCGTCGCCATCATGATGAGGTCGGCCCACTTGGCGGCTTCCGCAACCGAGAGAACCGAGAGGCCGTCGGCCTCGACCTTGGCAGCCGTTGCCGAACCCGGCTTCAGCGCGATGCGGATTTCCTTGGCGCCGGAATCCTTGAGGTTCAGCGCATGGGCGCGGCCCTGGCTGCCATAGCCGACGATGGCGACCTTTTTCGACTTGATCAGGTTGATATCGGCATCACGATCGTAATAGACGCGCATTTTTGTGGTCCTTCCCGTTGTTGTCAGTTGTCTCCGCCATAGGGCGCCAGAACCGGGATCGGCTCAGACGCCCTACGGCAATTCCTGGTGCTGCAGCGGCCTTTGCGCTTCGTTCGAAGCGCGGCGCTGCAATTTCAGTGCTGCAGCGACCTTTGCACTTCCTTCGAAGCGCGGCGCTGCAGTTACCTTTTCGTGCCGTAAAGCGCGAGGAAGGCTGAAACCGCCTGCTCCGCCTTGCGGCCAAAACCCTTTTTCATCTCGCCGGCCTCTTCGCCCAAGAGCATCTTCAGGTGCCAATCGGAGACGATGAGCCCGTAGAGGGCGCCATAGGCCTCGTCGGCATCCTCGAAAGCGAGCAGCCCTGCCTTGCGGCCGGCCTCGAGCAAGGCCGCCGCACGGCGGCCGATCTGCCGGCGCCCGCGCTCCTGCAGCATATGGCCGAGCTTGGAGCCGTCGCGGCTTGCTTGGCCGATCGCCAGGCGATTGAGCGCCAGCGACACATCGCCGGCCAAAACCTCGAGCAGATCCTTGGCAAAGACGATCAGATGACGCTCAAGGCTCTCGGCATCGAGCGCCCTGGCGGCAACGTCCTGGGTGCGCACCTTGCTCGCCTGGAAGCCGATCATCGCCGAGATCAGGCCATCGCGATCGCCGAACCACTTGTAGAGGCTTTCCTTGGAGCAATTGGCGGCCCGCGCGATGCCAGCCGTCGTCAGCGCCTTTTCGCCGCCGTCGACCAGAAGGCGCAACGCCTGCTCGAGAACGGCGCCCTGACGTTCCGTCAGCCCCTCCCCGGCATTCGCCTCCCTCATCGCCGCAGTCATCTGCACGTCGCCTCGCTCCAGATCAGTACCGTACGGTACGGTTCGCATTCTTCTAGTGAAGAGGCCTGGGAGCGTCAAGACGATTCTTACAAGGGGGCGAAATTTCGGCGGAGGTGGCGGGACAAGCTTTATGGCGCACGTCTGTCGCCGCCCGTCATCCGCCTGCCGGCGCCTTCTCCCCGCAAGCGGGGCGAAGGACGCGTACGGCGCCCGCCAGCGGCTCAACGATCGCGCAATCGAAGTGTCCTCTGACAACAGATCCTTTGGAAGGATTGCTACTGGCCACGTCCCCTCTCCCCGCCTGCGGGGAGAGCTAGGGTGAGGGGCAAAGCTCACCACCAACTATGCCCTTGAATCAAAAAAGACGGACAGCACCGCACGTCGACAAGCGCAGTTCGAGTTACCTTCTGTATCCTGTCCGCGTCCCAGGGGTAGCGGCCACAACCTGACACAAAGGCGGAACTATCCAGCAATCGTTGCCAAATCGCTCATCTGAACGCGGTGCGACGGCGACAGGATCTGGATTTCAGATGGCCGTTTCAACTTGGCTTCGTGCAGATTCGAGAGTGCCAGAAACAAGGTCGTCACGGCGAAAAACGCCAGCGCTGCCAAGTGGATCTTGCCGATGCGGCGCGCGAAATAGGAGCAGGCCCTCGCCTCGATGGCTCGAGCTGCCGCCCCGGCCTGCCGGGCATTTTCATTCACGTACCGGGCTATTTGTCCGCCGGAACGATCTCGCGCGTGGGCCAGATCATCTTCGCTCGGCCCGGCACTCAGTCCGGTGCGCACAGCGCTAAAAAGCAGGGTCGCGAACAGCACCCAAAACACCAGGAAAGACAAGGCGAGAAGCTGGCCGCTGGGGGTATTCGCATCCATCGAAGTGTCCGGACCCTGCGACAAGGACCGCCGGTCCTTCCAAGCGCTTCCTTGCCGCCTATGGAAGACATTCTCCCCTTTATCGTAGAATTATCAACCCGTGGCACGGAAAAGTTGCGGGCGCGATCCTTGCTCCGACAAAACCCGGCACCTACCTCCACCCCCGCATAGCCTCCTCGATGAAAGCCGCCACCGCGGCGACACTTGGCACGCGCGCCCGTTCGGGATGCATCATCAGGTAAACCGGGCGCTCGGCCGTTGCACCCGGCTCGTCCGCCGCCTCGAAGCGCGCATCACGCATCGCCGAAACCTCCGGCAGCATCAGTTCGGCGCCGAGCGAAAGCGCCGCCTCCATCAGGATCTCCAGCTTGTCGGCCGTCAGCGCCACGCGGGCGCCGGGGCGCAGCCGGTCCAGCGCCTGCATCTCCGGCACATGCGCGAGCGCCGGGCCGTAGCGCACGACTGGGCAAGGGCCCACCCCCTGCCCCTTCGGCCGGAACAAACGAAAACGGAGCGTGCCGAGGCTCTTCACCCGCACTGTGTCTTCGCCGGTGCGCGCCATGCGGATGGCGATGTCGGCCTCGCGCCGTTCGATGCTCAGCATCTGGTTGTCGGCGATGAGATCGAGCGTCAGGCCGGGATGGCGCTGCTCCAGCCGGGCAAGCGATGGCGCCAGGATGGCGCTGAGCACGAAGCCGATGCTCGTCACCCGCACCTGGCCCTTCAGCTCCGCCGTCCGTCGCAGAAGCGTCGCGAGCGACAGCGACGCTTCCTCGGACATCGTCCGCAGCCGCTCGACCACCGGGGAAAGCACCGGCGTCGGCGTCAGCCGGCCGTCGATGCGGTCGAAGAGCGCCGCCCCCACCCGCCGCTCCAGCGCCGCCAGCCTTCGCGACACCGTCGTCTGGTCGACGCCGAGCGAACGCGCCGCCTGGCTCAGCGTCGCGCCGCGGATCAGATGGTCCAGCAGTTCGAGATCTGCCCATGTCCCTGCATTCATGCAGATTTGCCTCCGAATATTTCGGCTCACTCTGCATCAGTGCAGTCGATAAGATCAAGCCCATCAACACCCCGCTTCGAAAAGCAAGGAGCCTGACGATGACCGCTGCCACCCTTTCGCCCGCCCCCGCAACCCTCTTCACGCTTGCCGGCGTCACCCTTGCGCCGCCCCCGCTTGGCGAGGCGACGCTGATCCTGATCGACTACCAGAACGAATATCTGGCCGGCCCCTTGCGTCTCGTCGACCCCGAAGCAGCGATCGAGAAGGCGCGGCAGCTTCTGGTCGCCGCTCGCGCCGCCGGCGCCAGGATCATCCACGTCGCCCATCGCGGTGCTGCCGGCGGCGTCTTCGACCGGGCTCAGCATCGCGGCGCGATCGTCGATGCGCTGGCGCCGCTGCCAAGCGAAACCGTCGTCGAGAAGCCGCGGCCCAACGCCTTCTCCGGCACCGATCTTGCCGAGATCGTCGGTCCGGCCGGCACGCCGGTCATCTTCGCCGGCTTCATGACGCACAATTGCGTCTCGTCGACCGCCCGCGCCGCCAAGGACCTCGGCTACGGCATCACGATTGCGGCCGACGCCTGCACCACCCGCGACCTTCCCTCGCCGACCGGAACCATTCCGGCGCGTGCCCTGCATGATGCCGAGCTCGCCGGCCTTGCCGATCACCACGGCGCCGTCGTCGATGTCGCCGCGTTGATCGCGCCGCGCGGCTGATCGGTCGTCGAAACCCCGGGCGCCCGCCGATCGTGGGCGCCCTTTGCCGCAGCGCAGAGGCGGAAGGTTACGGAAATATAATGATCTCAATGCTTTTCGCCGCGCCCAATCGCTTCTATTTTTGACCTATCCATTTTGGCATCGGCGATGCCGGTTAGGCGCAAGCGATGAGCAAGACAGCAAAGACGGCGCGAGCCGACACCACCCCCCGCGACGATGCGGCCCCCAACGTCACCTTCATTCCCGGTGCAGTGCAGAAGGCGAAGCGCAAGCGTCGCACGCGCTCCTGGCTGTGGCTGCCCGTCGCTCTCGCCGTCGCCGGCGCCGCCTATTACGGCTGGGTGCGCTACGGCGAGGAGCCGGCAGCGGCGGCGATGGTGACCGACGTGGTGACGCGTGGCGACATCGAAAACAGCGTCACCGCCGTCGGTACGCTCGATGCGGTCAACTCCGTCGATGCCGGTGCGCAGGTCTCCGGCCAGTTGAAGGCGCTGCATGTCGAGATCGGCGACAAGGTCACGCAGAATGAACTGGTCGCCGAGATCGACCCGGCGACGATCGAAAACCGCATCGAGATCGACCAGGCGGAGCTCGCCAACCTGCAGGCGCAGCTCATCTCCAAGAAGGCACAGCTCGTTCTGAAGCAGGCCAATATCGACCGCCAGCGCAATCTCGTCGAAGCGAAGAGCGTGGCGCAATCGACGCTCGACCAGGCGATCGCCGATCTCGCCGCGGCCGAAGCCGACGTCAACGCCATCGAGGCGCAGATCCGCAAGCAGCAGGCGACCCTTGCCGGCGACAAGGTCGATCTCGGCTACACCAAGATCTATGCGCCGATATCAGGCACCATCGTCGCCAACCCGGCCAAGGAAGGCCAGACGCTGAACGCCAACCAGACGACGCCGACCATCGTCACCATCGCCGACCTCTCGACCATGACGGTCAAGGCGCAGGTGTCGGAAGCCGATGTGACCCGGCTGAAGGTCGGCATGGACGCCTATTTCACGCTTCTCGGCCAGCCGGGAAAGCGCTTCGTCGGCAAGCTCCGGCAGATCCAGCCGATGCCCGACACCGCCAATAACGTCGTGCTCTATTACGCCCTCTTCGACGTCCCCAATCCCGACGGCGAGCTGATGATGTCGATGAGCGCGCAGGTGTTCTTCGTGCAGGCCGCCGCCAAGGACGTGCTGATCGTGCCGAGCGCCGCCTTGAACCGCCCGGCCAAGGGCACCGGCGATGCGGCGGGCCAGGGCGGCGGCCGACGTGACGGGCAGAGAAGCGGCCAGGCGGATGGCGCGCGTGGTGAGGCCGGCAAGGCTGAGGTCACCGTCGTCACCGCCTCCGGCGCGCTCGAAACCCGCGACGTCGAAGTGGGTATCCGCAACCGTGTCAGCGCCGAGATCAGGAGCGGCCTCGAAGAGGGCGAGAAGATCGTCGTCAGCACCGGCACCGGCTCCGGCGGCAACGGCAACGCCCGTGACGGCCGCAGCCTGCGCGGCATGCGCATGCCGCCGATGTTCTGAGGCTGCCGGCCATGTCCCCGCTCATCTCGCTCAAGCACGTCAGCAAGACCTATTTCAACGGCGATCTCGCCGTCGAGGTCCTGCACGGCATCTCGCTCGATATCGAGGCGGGCGAGTTCGTGGCGATCGTCGGCCAGTCCGGCTCCGGCAAATCGACGCTGATGAACATTCTCGGCTGCCTCGACCAGCCGACCGGCGGCGACTATCTGATCGACAGCGAAAGCGTCGCCGACCTCGACACCGACGAGCTGGCGGCGCTGCGCCGCCGCACCTTCGGCTTCGTCTTCCAGAGCTACAACCTCATCCCCACGGCCAGCGCCAAGGAAAACGTCGAGGTGCCGGCCGTCTATGCCGGCATGTCGGCGCGCGACCGGCACGATCGCGCCGAGGCGCTGCTCGAAGCGCTGAAGCTTGGCGAGCGGCTCGACCACCGGCCGAACCAGCTCTCCGGCGGCCAGCAGCAGCGTGTTTCGATCGCCCGCGCGCTGATGAACGGCGGCCGCGTGATCCTCGCCGACGAGCCGACCGGCGCGCTCGACAGCCAGAGCGGCTCGGACGTGATGGCGCTCTTGCGCGACATGAACGGCCAGGGCCACACGGTCATCGTCATCACCCACTCGCGCGAGGTCGCCGAGCAGGCCGACCGGCTGATCGAGATCCATGACGGCCGCATCGTCGCCGACCGGGCCAAGAAGAGTCGCAGCAATGCCGAGGGTGCTGCCGCCCTTGCCCGCCATGTCAGCGAGGGTTCGGCGGCGATCGCCGATGTCACCGAGGCCGTGAAGATGGCGTTTCGGGCGCTGAAGGCCAATCTCTTCCGCACTATCCTGACGCTGCTCGGCATCGTCATCGGCGTCGGCTCGGTCGTCGCCATGCTGGCGATCGGCACCGGCGCGCAGGATTCGGTCCTCAGCCGCATTTCCTCCATGGGCTCGGACCTCCTGGTGGTGCGCCCGAGCATGGCGAATTTCCGCGGCAGCGCCGGCGGCAGCAACGTCACGCTCGTTCCGGCCGATGCCGATGCGATCCTCGAAGTGCCGAACGTCGCCTTCGCCGTGCCGGAGATGACCAGCAGCGTCACGCTCCGCCGCGGCAATGTCGACTATCAGACGACCGCCAATGGCACCGTGCCGCAGTTCACCACCGCGAAATCCTGGAAGACGGCCAAGGGCGAGTTCATCAACCAGAACGACATGGACACCTATGCGCCGGTCGCCGTCCTCGGCCAGACGGTGGTCAAGACGCTCTTCCCCGATGGCGACAACCCGATCGGGCAATATGTGCTGGTCAACAAGATCCCGTTCCAGGTCATCGGCGTGATGGCGGAAATGGGCGCCACCGCCTTCGGCACCGACCAGGACGATGTCGTACTGGTGCCTTTGACCACCGGCAGCATCCGCCTCTTCGGCCAGCGCAACGTGCGCACCATCACCGTGCAGGTGAAGGACGGCTCCGCGATCGACATCACCCAGCAGACGATCCAGGCGCTGCTCGATAAGCGCCACAAGCGTCAGGACACGCAGATCACCAACATGTCCTCCGTGCGCGAGGCCTTCACCGAGACCTCGAACACGATGAAACTGTTCCTCGGCTCCGTCGCGGCGATCTCGCTCTTGGTCGGCGGCATCGGCGTCATGAACATCATGCTGGTCTCGGTCAGCGAGCGCACCCGCGAGATCGGCGTGCGCATGGCGACCGGCGCCCGCCAGCGCGACATCCTCCTGCAGTTCATCATCGAGGCGCTCGTCGTCTCGGCGATCGGCGGCACGCTCGGCGTTCTCCTCGGCCTCGGCACCGGCGCGCTTGCCGGCCAGTTCGGCATGCCCGTCGCCTTCACCCTCGGCCCGGTGGCGCTCGCCTTCGCCTGCGCCTTCCTGACCGGCCTCGTCTTCGGCTTCCTGCCCGCCCGCAACGCCTCGCGGCTGCAGCCAGCGGTGGCGCTGAGTGCGGATTGAGGGGCGATCTGATGCGTCCCTGGCAAAAAGCAGTCCGAGAGGGACCGCTCACCCCAAATGTTGCAACATCAATGGGCGTGTCCGGTCATCCGGCATAGGCGAAATAGACTTTGCCCCGAACTGGGTCGACGATCGTGACACTTCCGCCCTTTCCGTAGGAGTAGAACGACCCGCCTCACTGGATCGCCTTGTTGGCTTCGTCAGTCCGCCCTTTTTGGATCGGGATCGAGAAGCCGTATTTATCCAGAAATTCCTCCAAGTTAGGAGGATGGCGCGCCGGAAGCTCCATGGCCATCATCTCCGGTTCGTCGTCGTAGGGATGCCATTCGTCCCTCCTGTCGTCGACGGGCGTTGCCCGCCACGTTCCTTTTTCACCCGAAAGAACGTCGCCGAGCCGGCTCCCCTGTTTCCGTGCCCAGTCTGCGCTCTCCTGGGTCAACCGATAAACAACGAAACCGGTCTCATTGTCGCCTGGCATGAAGCCGACACCAAACAATTCCTCAAGGCGGTACTCGACCTCCGCGACTTCGAGCGGCTCAGGAACGCGCGCGAGAACGTAACGTCGCTCGGTAATCTTGCTGGCAACGTACGGCGACAGGATCGCCAGCAGACCAATGGCGATGATCAAACCTCTCCGACGTACCTGGTCGGGACGCGTCCGCCGCCAGAGGCGGCGCAGCCCGAGAAAGAAGAGGACGACGACGGCTATGGCCAGCGAGGCGCAAACGACAAGCACGACCAAAATGACGGTTGCGAAATTCATATGGGCTCACACGTCTCGAAAACATGATTGAAAACTACCGACACCTCGGTAATTCGTTTGTTCAAGTGCCTCAGTGGCTTTCTTGTGGTCTGCGCTATCTGGCGTTGAGCCGCTTGGCAACATCGCCGACACAAGCACGCCAGCTTACCGCTCCTTTCTCATGATCCGCGAATTGAGGAGGCGAACTTGACTACGTCCCGCTTGCCGGTCGACAAAGCGCATTCCATGAAGTGATGCTGTGCGCGGGTCGTCACGCGCAACCACGCAAGAGGGTCAGTTGCTCAACCTCGTCCTCTATAGCGACCAGATCGTCCCCGCCTGCGCGGCGATCGACCTGAGGCTCGTCGAATTGCTGAAGGCGCGAGGAACCGGAAAGCGCATCGCCTATGTCGCCTCCGGCCCGGAGCCGGATCGCGGCTTCTTCCTTGCCGCCCGGTCCTATTACGGCCGATACGGCCTCGACCTCGCGCTGTTCTTCGATCTGGACGAACCGCATTCCGCGGACGACATTGCAGCGCTCTTCGCCTCGGATGCCATTCACCTTGCCGGCGGCCATACCGGCGGATTTCTCGAACGGCTGAAGCGAAGCGGCATGCTCGGGCCGCTCCGCGACTGGGCGCTGTCCGGCCGCATCCTCATCGGCGCCAGCGCCGGCGCCATCCTCATGGCCCCGACGATCGCGACGGATGCGCTGTTCGTCAGTCAGAGACCCGAGGACGTATCGGATGGCGGCGCGCTCGACCTCCTGCCCTTCGCGTTCTTCCCGCATCTCAACGACGACGACACTTACCTTCCCGCGCTGCTCCGCTACAGCACGCATACGGCGAGACCGATCGTTGCCTGCAATGACGGCGACGGCATCGTTGTGACCGGCGGGCGGATCGAGTGCATCGGGCGCCCACTCTGGATCGCCGGGGGAACCGTGCGTGCGCCGGGCGAGATCGCGTTCGACCGTTTCGCGATTTTGCAGATCTGACCGCGCACATCCCGTTGCGCGTCGCTAAAACCCGCCCCTGCCTCGAAAGTGCCACTTGATGAGCCAGCGCGTTGACCTGCAGACCATCGTCCGCAAGAGCTCGCTCTTGTCTCCGATCCTCGGGAACTGGAACCGGATTGCCCTGCCGGACGCCTGGCTGGTGGCCGGGGCAATCGCGCAGACCGTCTGGAACCATGCATTCGGACGGCCGCCGGCTCACGGCATCAACGACATCGACATCGTCTATCTCGACGGCACCGATCTTTCCGAGGATGCGGAGGCGGCGCATGCGACCCGGATCAGAAATTTATTCGCCGATTTGCCTGTCTCGATCGACGTCAAGAACGAGGCGCGCGTTCACCTCTGGTACGAGCAGAAGTTCGGCAGCCCGATCAAGCCCTATGCTTCGATCGAAGAGGCGATCGCGACATTCCCGACCACGGCCACTGCGGTCGGCATTCGCCCGGCCGGAGACGGGCTCGACATTTGCGCACCCTTCGGCCTTGGCGACCTGTTGGCCCCCATCGTGCGGGCCAACAGGAGACAGATCACACGCGAGATATACGAGCGGAAGGTCAACCGCTGGAGCGCTTTTTGGCCGGGCCTCCGGATCGAGGGCTGGGATATGACGGCGGATTGAACCGAGACTGCGACGCGTTTCGCCGGCGGCATTCGTCTCGCGGTCTCAAGCGGCGAAACGGCCGCCGATGCCGATATCCGCCGCCCGCGCGGCACCCGCGTGGCGTGGTGCGACCGCTCTTTTCCGCACCGGCAGCGGCGCTAAGGCGACGTTGCGCCTGCCCAGTTGCGCCTCTCCCGCGGTGATGCCGATGTCGGCGAGGCGCTCCGCATCGAGTTCACGCAACTGCTGCAACTGCCGGTACCGCGACCGCGGCGAGGCGACGAGATAGAGACCGATTTCCCTGAACATGTCGAATACCCATGTCTTGTTCCTGATTATGGGCACAGTCTGCGCCTCGACATTCCACAAATGAAGGTTAGCATTCCTATTCAAAGCATAAGGAAAACTTTGATATGGGTGCGCTCAACCTCGACTATCTCAGAACCTTCGCGCTGGTCGCCGATCTCGGCAGCTTCTCGGCCGCCGCCGAGCGGCTGGGGCTGACCCAGCCGGCGATCAGCCTGCAGGTGCGCGCGTTGGAAAAGCAGCTCGGCGTGCGCCTCGTCGAGCGTGTCGGCCGCACCGCACGGCCGAGTGCGGCGGGAGAAGAACTACTGGCACATGCGGGCCGCATCGAGGCCGTGACGAGCCAGGCCATCGAGGCGGTGGCCCGCCACGCCAAGGGCGTCCTCGGCCGCGTGCGGCTCGGCACCGGCGCCACCCCGTGCGCCTTCCTGCTGCCGCCGCTGCTCGCCGATCTCAAACGTCGCTTTCCCGATCTCGACATCACGGTCACGACAGGCAACAGCGCCGACATCGTCAAGGCGGTGGACGAAAATCTGCTTGATATCGGGCTCGTCACCCTTCCCGTCACCGGCCGCATCTTCGACGTGGCCCCGCTTTTCGACGAACGCTTTGTCGCCATCGCCCCTCTCGGAACCGACCTGCCTGACAGCGTGACCGCCAAAACCCTGGCGACGTACCCGTTGATCCTCTACGAGCCGGGCGCCAACACCCGCCGGATCACCGACGAATGGCTGCTTTCGGGCGGCACGGACGTCAAACCGCTCATGTCGTTCGGCAGCGTCGACGCGATCAAGGAAATGGTCGCCGCCGGCCTCGGCGCAGCGCTCGTGCCGGAAATCGCGCTCCGCGCCGGGGATCGCGAGCGGCTGGAGGTGCGGCCGGTCACGCCACCTTTCTCACGCCGCTCCGCCCTCGTCCTTCGCCGCGACAAACGACTCGACCGGGCGCTGCGCGAAACCCTGGCGGCCTTGAGAACGCTGTCGGATCTGGACGAGGACGAGTGACAGTTAGCAATGCGGAGTAACCACGGCGAGTTCGGTCAATGTATCAAAGAGGACCTGACCAAGGAGGACATCCGCAACCTGCTGCGGCAGGAACCGATCAGGTTCATCGTAATCGACGTGGGCCCTACCGCCATGCTGGATGCCGCTGCACGCGCGTTTTGAGTTCTGGAAGTCACTCCAGGCGAATCTCTGGGTGTCAGAAAAGCCTCTTCTGGACCATACCCGAATGGCTTCTTCTATCGCGCGTCTCAATGGACAGGCGACGACGGCGACGGTCTCATTATCCTTGAGAATTTTCACTAGGACGAGGCTCATTCCGGTCAGCACGAATACCAGCGCAAGAGTTTGCGGAAGGCCCCCTCCGCTGCTCGATGCCACATATTGCGTCCAATTGTCGTAAGAGCTTGAAGCCCACGTAATCGCTGCGCCGGAACTGCGGACGGTAATAGCAGTCCCAATAGCTCATCACCCGGTCACGGGTGAGCTGATAGAATGCCGGGTTTGTCCTGATAAATGTCGAGACGACGTCCCGTTCCAGGTCGGGCAGAGCCGCGTAGATGTCCTGGACGATCTCGACGACGTAATCGCCGATCAGCGCGATGACGAACGGAATGGACCAGGGCTTGTTAATATGAAGGATTTCTCGCAGAGCGGCCTGCCGCTGAAAGCCGTCCGTGCTGCGCGTTAGCAAACAAAAGGCCATCTGGCGCTCAAGCAAGCCCAGCCCCGGAAACTCTGGCCTTGCCGATAGATGAACCCGGCTGGGTATACGCAAGATCTCTCCGAGAACGTTGACCGAAAACTCGCTGTAAACATAGCCGGAACTCACCTTGAGTGTCGCAACAGCATTCACGGACTGGCCACGAAGTGGCACGGGGAAAGCCTCAGGAAATGTCTTTTCAACCATCAATCAGCTTCCGGACTACAGATGCCGCACCTCGGCCGGGGGCTCGCGCCAGTTGTCGTTGAGCCCGTCGCAATAGGTCACGGGGGCGGTCACCAGCTCGTCGGTATCGACGCCGTCGAGGCAACGCGACGTTGATGTTGTAGTAAGGCCCGTTGGTCATGTTCGGCGCCTCGATGTGCACGGCGCCGCAATGGCTCCCGCTATAGGTCCTCAGCATCCCGTTCCTCCCTGCCCCTCTTTTCGGCCCGGACTATGCCACCGGCGCGATTGAAAATCTGCACCGCCACAATCACCGATCGGAAATCGGGTGGGCGCTGCCGTCCGCCGGCAGTAGTCAGGGCGCACTTCAACCAAGAGAAGGGATAAGTCCATGACCATGCTGCAAGACAAGATCGTGATCGTTACCGGTGCCTCGTCCGGTATCGGCCGCGCGGTCGCCAGGCTGTTCGCCGCCGAGGGCGCGAAGATAGTCGCCAACGCCCGCGGCGAAGCACCGCTTTCAGCCGTCGTCGAAGCGATCCGCAAGGACGGCGGCGAAGCGATTGCCGTCAGTGGCGACGTCACCGAGGAAGCGACCCATGTCCGGCTGGTGGAGGCGGCGCTCAAACAGTTCGGCGGCCTCGACATCGCGGTCAACAATGCCGGCTCCGTCGGTGCCGTCAGGCCGATCGCCGAAATCACCGCTTCCGAATGGCAGGAGACGCTCGCCGCCAACCTCACCTCCGCCTTCCTCGCCGCCCGCCACCAGATCCCCGCCATGCTGCAGCGTGATGGCGGGTCGCTGGTCTTCACCTCCACCTTCGTCGGCACCAGCGTCGGCATCCCCGGCATGGCCGCCTATGGCGCCGCGAAAGCCGGGCTGATGGGCCTCGTCAAGGGCATCACCGCCGACTATGGCGCAAGCGGCATCCGCGCCAACGCCCTGCTTCCGGGCGGCGTCGATACGCCGGCAGGCGGCAGCAAGGAGCAGAAGGAATGGGCGGCCGGCCTGCACGCGATGAAGCGCATCGCTCAGCCGGAAGAGATCGCCCAGGCCGCCCTCTTCCTCTCAGGCCCGATGGCAAGCTTCGTCTCGGGTGCGGCGCTCTTTGCCGACGGCGGCAATGCTGCGGTGAAGTGACGGGCGCCAAGGGCCCAACAGGCGCCAGGGCAGGCCGCCCTGGCGCGCCAATGCCGGCATCCGGAACAATCGCTTGTCCCCGGCAGCCCTTCAGATCGGGATCTCCGTGGTCTCCTTGCCCGTGCGGATCACGAACGCGGTGTAATAGCGCGCGACATTGCTCTCCTCGCGGAAGAGCCGTTCAGTCAGCGCATCGAGCTCGTCCATGTCCTTGAGTCGCAGCATCAGCAGTGCGTCGGCCTCGCCGCTGACGCTATAGGCCTGGACGACCGCGGGCTCCTTGGCGGCCATGTCGAGGAAGCGGCGGACATATTGTTCGCCATGGCGCTCGAGCTCGACCGTGATGATCGCCTTCATCGTTCGGCCCGCCCTGGCCGGGTTGAGAACCGCCACCACCCGGTCGATGACGCCCGTCTGATGAAGCCGCCTGATGCGACGCAGGCAGCTTGACGGCGACAGGCCGACTTCGGCCGCAAGCTCGGCATTGGTGCGCGACGCGTCCTGCTGCAAGAGCCTCAGAAGCTTGCTGTCGATCTTGTCCATCCCGGTTCCCCCGTTGCGGCCTTTTGCAATTTTATTGCACGAACTCGCATATTTTGACCACAACTGCGAATGGCCTCGGACTAGTCCTTGGACAGCCAGTCAAGGAGACACCGTCATGACCGTTCTGATCATCCTCTACCGCAAGACGCTCGCCACGCTCGAAGTCTATTGGGACCTCGTCCGCATCATCGTCCCCGTGACGATCGTCACGCATGTGCTGCAGGAACTCGGGGTGATCCGGGCCGTCGCGCCCGCCTTCGAGCCGCTGATGACCGTGGTCGGGCTGCCGCCCGAACTCGCCTTCGCCTGGCTGACCGGCCTGCTTGTCGGCATCTGGGGCGCCGTGGTGGTCGTCTTCGCGCTGGTGCCGGTTTCGGAGCTGACGACCGCCGACATGACGGTCTTTTCGGCACTGATGCTGGTGGCCCATGCCATCCCGATCGAGCAGCGGATCATCCAGAAGGCAGGCCCAAGTTTCCTCGTCACGGGCGCGCTCAGGATCGGCGGCGGCCTCGTCTTCGCGGCGCTGCTGCACCAGGTCTTCGCGGTGACCGGATGGCTCGCCACGCCGCTGACCCCCACATGGATCCCGGTCAACGAGGGCTCGGGCTGGGTCGCTTTCGCGCTCAGCACGCTGAAGACGCTCGCGACCATGCTCGTCGTGCTGCTCGCCTTGAGCTGGACGATCGAGATCCTCAAGCTCGTCGGCATCCTCGGCTGGCTGAATCGGGGCATGGCGCCGCTCTTTCGCCTGGCCGGCATAAGGTCCGAGACGGTGCCGTTTACCGCCGTCGGCGTGCTCCTCGGCATATCCTATGGCGGTGCGCTCTTGATCCGCGAGGCGCGCGAAGCCAGGGTGGAACCGCGCCAGGTCTTCCTCGCCTGTGTCTTCATGGGCTTCGGCCACAGCCTCATCGAGGATACGCTGGTCGTCGTTGCCCTCGGTGCGGATTTCGCCAGCGTGTTCTTCGGCCGCCTGCTCTTTGCCATCGTGGCAACGGCCATGGTCGCGCGCGCCATCACTTCCGCGCCGGACAGGGTGTTCTTCCGCTCCTTCTTCCGCAAGGAGGGTGGCGAACTTGCGCCAGTGGAAGCCGGGGCTGGCGGTTAGGGCCCGCTTGAGGATGTCAGGCGGGAAGCATCGATTTTCATGCTCTCAGCCCATTTGTTCGGCCGCCCCGCCGCGTTATCGCGTAGCCGGTCAACGACGTGCTCCGGATCCCACACCGCAGCGCGTTCGAGGCCATCACATTCGGCAAGCGCGGCGGGGCGTTGATAATTTTGGTCGGCGAAGGTGGAATGGTGGAGAAAGAGACGACCGCTGATGGGGTCCTGTTTGAAGAAATAGGGCTCCTGTACATTTTCTGGCGTCAATGGTCGCGAGCCGATGACGGGCCAGACGCCCTTGGTCACTGCATAGTTGAACACGCAGAGTGTGAACGCGACGGGCAGCCCGGGAATCTCCTCGATTGCGACGTCCTCTGTGAACACACCCTCGAAAAAGACGATCAACGGCTCGCTGGCAACCTGCGCATAGGCGTACTCGCCACACCCCAGATCGATGCGCAGGACATCGCCGATCTTGCGCTTGATCCGCTTTTGCTTTGGCGCCGTCGTCACGACCATTTCCCCTTTCATCAACTTGGATTTTCTGCGCGATCCATCGCTCGCCGCCGCTCGGCAATGTGTACTACACGCAAAACTCATTCCGCAGGCAAGTCTGCGGACACCACCATCCGCCCAAACGCCGCGCGGTAGGCGGCGGGTGTCGTCGAAAGCTGCTGGCGGAAATGGTGGCGCAGCGTCTGGGTCGAGCCGAAGCCCGAGGCTTCGGCCACCTGCTCCATGCCGAGCGCCGTTTCCTCCAGCAATTGCCGGGCGCGGGACAGCCGCTCGGAAAGCAGCCAGCGCGCCGGCGTCGTGCCGGTCGCCGCCTCGAAGCGGCGCAGGAACGTGCGCTCGCTCATACCCGCCGCCCTCGCCAGCACGGCGATCGAGAAATCCTCGCCCAGCCGTTCGCGCATGCGGTCGAGCAACGGCCCGAGCCGGGCGCTCTCATGCATGTCGGGCACCGCCCGCTCGATGAACTGGGCCTGGCCGCCGTCGCGATGCGGCGGCACGACGAGGCGACGGGCGACGCGATTGGCGGCCTCGCTGCCGAAATCGCGGCGGATCAGATGCAGGCAGAGATCGATGCCGGCGGCACTGCCGGCCGAAGTCAGCACCGCGCCGCCGTCGACGTAGAGCACGTCCGGCACCACCTCGATATCAGGATAAAGCGCCTTCAGCTTGTCGGTATGGCGCCAGTGGGTCGTCGCCCTCCGGCCCGAAAGCAGGCCGGCCGCCGCCAGCACGAAGACGCCGGAACAGATGGAAAGGACGCGCGCGCCGCGATCATGCGCCTCACGCAAGGCGGCGCAGAGCGCCTCCGGTACCGGCTGGTCGGCGCCCCGCCAGCCGGGAACGATGATCGTGCCGGCTTCGGCCAGAAGCGCGATGCCGCCGTCGGCGACGAGGCGCACGCCGCCGGTCGCCCTAAGTTCGCCGGGATCGACAGAAGCGACGGCGAAGCGATACCAGCCCTCGCCCATTTCCGGCCGCGGCAGGCCGAACAGCTCGACGGCGACGCCGAACTCGAAGGTGCAGAGCCCGTCATAGGCAAGCGCCACGACGAGCGGATTTTGAAGCGATGGAGTAGCGGAAAACGACTTTGGCATGATCTTGAGCATATATGGCGATGTTGCCAACTGCCAGTCCCCGCCAGGCACTGCTACACGTCTCCTCGTCAACCCGCATGAACCCCTGAGGAGAGCCCGATGAGCATCGTCACCGAAACCCCCGCCGCTTCCCCCGAGATCGCCATTGCCCATTTCGCCAAGCGCCTCAGCGTCGAGACCGATTGCTCGGACGTCGCCCATGCGCTGAAGAGCGGCGAACAGGATTTCGTGCTGCTGCATGTTGTGGGTTCCGAAGCCGCCTATGCCCGCCGCCACGTGCCGGGCGCCATCCACCTGCCCCATCGCCAGATCAGCGCCGAACGCATGGCCGAGTGGCCTGAGGATACGCTCTTCGTCGCCTACTGCGCCGGCCCGCACTGCAACGGCGCCGACCAGGCGGCCCTCAAGCTCGCCCGGCTCGGCCGCCCCGTGAAGATCATGATCGGCGGCATCACCGGCTGGGAAGATGAGGGCCTGGCCTTCGCCACCGGCTCCGCGCCCGGTGAAGCGCAGGCATTGCTCGCCGCCTGATCCCCCAGTCAGACCACACGATTGCTTCGCGCGTCGGCCAGACGCGCGAAGCCGGCCGCAGCACTTTGCAGCAGCGCATGAGCGTGCCCCGCCGGCATTCAGTAACCCGCGCCTGACGGATCACCCCTTTGCACGAGATGTCGAGATGCACGCATCACCCCTCGCCGTCCGCCCCTTCCAACGCCACGACGTGCCCGACGTGTTGCGGCTGATGCGCGGCCTTGCAATTTTCGAGGGCTACATCGACAAATTCGGCCTGACCGAAGCGGATCTGGTCGAACACGGGCTCGGCGACAACCCGCGCCTCGGCGTGCTGCTCGCGGAGCTTTGCGGCCGCACGGTCGGCATCGCCGTCCACTACGTCATCCCCTGGACCTACGACCTGAAGCCGACACTACTGCATGTCTCCTTAAATCGACCTCGATTTGAGGACCAAGACATGCAGCAAATCAAAGTGCTACAGCGACCTTTGCGCGTCTGATAAGACGCGCGGCGCTGTAGTGCTGAAGGAACTTTTCGTCGATGAAACAGCACGTTCCTCGGGCGCAGGCGCCGCATTGATCGCGGCTCTGAAGCCGTCACGCGGCTAGAGCATCCGCTTTCAAGTGGAATCACTGGAAGGCGGAAAGGTGCTCTAGAATCGAAGTGCTACAGCGACTTTGCGCGTCTCATAAGACGCGCGGCGCTGTAGGATCGGCGCGCCGCGCATCAACTGGACGGTGCTGGTGAGCAACGACGCCGCCAAGCGTTTCTACCGGCGCGAAGGCGGCAGCCACGATACGATCTGGGAGCCCTGGACGATGCCGGTCGAGGCCACGCCGGGCGGCTGCGAAAGCTGAGGAGCCACCCGGCTATTCGCTCCGGAACGGCGCCTAACCCCCATCGAAGCCTCCATAACCCGCTTGGGCAGGCATCTTGCGGGCTTGCCTAGCCCTAATTGACTACTCAAATGCCTCTTAAATTTTATTGATTTCAGGCACCGCTTTTGTCACACTGTACCTGTAATTGCACACCGCAGACATACAATCTCCGGAAGAGTAGTGTGGTTGCGTTTTTATTGCCGTGCAATTGCTTTATTTGTTTTTATTGCGCGCTTGAGCCTCCGTTCCCCGCGGAGGCTCAATCATTTTGAAGAATAGGCAAAGGCAAAAGGCCCCGACCGTTTCCAGTCGGGGCCTTTTCTATTGACTGCCGCAGCGGCGCTCCAGAGGCTACACCGCCCCTCAATGGCCGCCGAGCACCAGCGTCTGCACCGGCAGCATCAGCGCCTGCATGCGCAGGATCATCGCATGGACGAGACCCACGGTGTCGACCACGTGCAGATAGGCCCAGCGGCCAGTGCTGATGTCGGGTGATCGCTACAGCCTGAGGAGCCAGGTCTCCACCTTCCCTTTACCTTTAACTTCGATCGCGCCACGCGCCTCGAAAACAAACTGGCCTTGGAGCTGCTCGTAAACGGTGCGCGTCACCTGAACAGAATCCGGAACGCCCGCAGCCTCCATTCGGCTCGCGAGATTCACCGTGTCGCCCCACAAATCGTAGATGTACTTGCTCTTGCCGATGACGCCGGCCACCACCGGGCCGCTGTTGATGCCCACTCTCAGCTTCAAGGACGTGTTGTGTTCCAGCGCGTGCTCGCGGCTGATATGGATCATGCGAATGGCCATGCGCACCATGCGCTCGGCGTGATCGGATACAGGCTCGGGTAGGCCGCAAACCGCCATGTAGGCGTCGCCGACCGTCTTGATCTTCTCAATGCCGAGATCCTGCGCCGCCGCGTCGAAACGCGTGAACAGCCCGTTGAGCAACGTCACGACATCATGCGGCGGCATGTTGGACGAAAGCTCGGTAAAGCCCACCAGATCGGCAAAGGCGACCGTGACTTCCGCAAACCCATCGGCGATCCGTTCCTCGCCGCCGCGCAGCCGGTTGGCGATCGGCGCGGGCAACACGTTCAGCAACAACTCCTCGTTCTCACGGTTCTTGTTTTCGATCACCACGTTCTTTTCGCGCAGGTCCTCAACCATGCCGTTGAAAGCCGAACAAAGTTGCCCGATCTCGTCACCGGTGCGAACCGGCACGCTGGTCTCGTAGTCGCCCGCGGCGAAGCGTTTCACGCCGGCCGTAAGCTCCCTAAGCGGCCCAAGCATCGCACGCGCAAGCCAGGCGGCCGCGGCGGTCAAGGCGAGCAATGCCAACCCGCCAACCACCATCAGATCCCGGCGCAGTTGGTCGATCGGCGCAAAGGCTTCGTCGCTGTCGATCTTGGCGACAACACCCCAGTTGACGCCGGCGATCGCAAGCGGCCCCCATGACGCGAGCGTCGGAACGCCGCGGTAGCCGACGATCTCACCTGTCCCCTCGACACCGGCGAGGGCGGCCCTGGTGGCCGCGGTCTCGATGCGCTGGTGCAGCACGGGCGTCCCGTAGCGCCGAATTTCCGCTATTTCCCCGTCCGTTGTGCCAACGGATTTGAGCTCGGCGAAGTAGCCCTCACGATCTTCATAGAATGCCCGTGGGCCTGAGCGAACCAGATAGTCAGGCCCGACGAGGTAGGCTTCCCCGCTCTCACCGAACCCCTCCTGCCGCCAGCGGCGGTTCCCGGTGACGACCTTGTCGATCTCCTCGTTCGACAATTGCGCAACCAGCACCCCGATGACTTCGCCGCGGTCGATCACCGGCGCGGTCATGAAGGCGATGGGTGCACCGCCAGAGGGCGCGTAAGGAGCGAAATCTTCGAGGCAAATTGCGGATCGATCGGCACTTTCCGCACATCTGGCAACGGCTGTGGCGACATTGGAGCGACGGTATGAGCCGAATTGAAGAGACGCGGTGAAGTCCACCTCCTTCTGCACCGTGTAGATCAACCGCCCCGTCTTCGGGTCCGCCAACATGAAATCGAAGAAACCGACCGTGTTGGCCGCGGCGCGCAACAGCGGGTGGTAAATGGCGTGCAGTCGGCTGTAGTCGCTCCCGTCGCCAGCATCGTCGACGAGCTTCCGCCTCTCCGGCGGGTTCGGATTGGTGACGACATAGTGGTACTGCAGATAATATGCGGCGGTTCCGACCGGAAGATAGTCGGCCAGCGCCGGCTCCCTGCCCAGAACCCGTGCCATCTGCGGGATGAAACTGTCAACGTACCAGTTGCTGACCTTCTCCCGCAGACCGGACGGCAAATCTTGCTGATCGAGCCGGTCCACAGCGCCACGAAACTCTCGCGTTGCGTCGACCACCATCTTCGAGGTGGCAAGCAGCCGCAACTCGCTCTGGATTGTTCGGAAGTAGGTTTCGACCTGGCGAACCTTGTTCTGGCGGGCCGCCGTGAGATGATCAAAAATCACCGCTTCGATCGCATCACGGGCGCGGAAATAGCCAAGCACCGCTGTGACCAGGAGAGCGGTCGCGCCAAGCAGAACGAGAACACTGAAGAGCTTTGCAGCCAACCCGAAAGACGCAGGGCGCGATGGGGAGACCATATCCGTCGACGATTTCATTCACCCTATCCCACGACGCGAACTGCCCCAGATAATGTCAACGTTTACGCGCCATGCAGATGCTGTCGTAACCTGTGGGATTAATTTAACCTAGGCTATACCCAGTGTAACCGTTTGCAAGCGCGTTCTGGATTCCGATGATGCCAGCTTCAGACCTCGATGCGGGCAAGTCCCTTCGCGACGGCGACCGCCGCGCGACGCGGCTCTTACCGCTAATCCGGCAATGAGCGGCTTTCGGGTGGGCGCCGGCCGAGATCAGAAACCCGGCCGGCTTGTCTTTGCGGGTTTAGTGCCCGCCGAGCACCAGCGTCTGCACCGGCAGCATCAGCGCCTGCATGCGCAGGATCATCGCATGGACGAGGCCCACGGTGTCGACCACGTGCAGATAGGCCCAGCGAAGCGTGCTGATATCGGGTGACTCCAGTTCGTCGTGGCTGTTGGTATAGGCATTGGCGATGCAGCTGCTGCCGGGCGGAACGTCATCGAGCACACCGGGATAGAGCGGCTCCATGAAGACGGTCAGCGTGCCGGGCTGCGAGATCTGCGTGATGTCGATCAACTGATCGCTGGCGCGCACCTGGCCGGCGGCAATCACCTCCTGCACCTCGGTGACGACCAGCGGGATGATGGTGAACGGCTTGCCGACGCAGGTCGCCTCGCCGATCATGCCGACCTTCATCACCTGCGTCTCGATCTGGCCGAAGCCGGCAATAAGCCGCGCCCGGCCGGCAGTCTCGGGCACGAGAACGCCCGCCGGCCGCAGCAGCGGATTGACCACTTCGCCGACCCGGAGCGTGAACTGCTGCAGCGTGCCGGAGACGCCGGCCCTGACCGTGGCCTTGGCAATATCGACCTCCGCCTCCTTCAGCGCCGCTTCGGCACTCGCCTTCTGCGACGGCAAGAGCGAAGCGAGCTTGGTCTCCAGCGTCTGCTTGTTGGACTGGGCGGCGGTCAGCGCACCCTTGCTGCCCTCGAGCGCGACCTGCCGGCGTTCGATCTCGCGCCGCGCCACGACATTGGGGTTCAACCGATTCAATTCGACCTGGGTGTCGTACTCGTCCTGGGCCTGCTGCACGGCCGCCTGCGCCTGCACGATCGCGCCATCCGCAGCGATGAGCTCGGTGCGGGAGACGGTGATCTCGGCATCGACCTCGGCGATCTGCCGGCGTGCAACCTCGGCGGCGGCTTCCTCTTCCGAGCTGTCGAGCTTGAACAGCGGCTGGCCGGCCTTCACCTTCTCGAAGGTGGTCACGTAGATCTCCGAGACGCGCCCACCCGTCTCCGGCAGGACCGCGACCGTGCGGAACGCCGCGGTGACGTTCTTCGTCGACGGATGGAAGTAGAAGATCAGCGTGATCAGCGAGATCGTCAGGATGATGCAGGCGGTGATGCCCCAGCGCAGCTCGAACCACACCGAATAGATGGTGATCTCCTTGCCGAACCTCTTGCCCTGGACATAGCGGCGGAAGAGATAATCCGGAAGGATCGTCAGCATCGAGCAAAGCATGAATTCGAACATGGCTCAGGCCTTCCCTTCCATCGACGGCTGATCTGCAGGCGCGGCCGGATGGCCCGCTGCCGGGTCGGGCGCGGCCGGCGCCGGTTCGGTTGCTGCATCCACCTTGCCGGCGATCCGCTCCAGCGAGCGGGCGACAGACGCGAGCGGCGACGAAAAGTCCGGCAGGTCGATCAGCGCCAGAATCAGCGCCGCGATCCAGAAGATGTTGTTGTGCGTGACCAGCGAGATCAGCCCCAGCACCGCCACCAGCTCGTATTGAACCTTGTGGCTCTTGTGCGCCATGGTTTCCGGCAGCGAATGCAGCCGGAGATAGAAAGTGCCAAGCGCGAAGATCGCCAGAACCATGAAGATGACGACCACGTTGAAGAGCACGTCGCTCTGTCCCGGCGCTGTGATGAACGCCGGCAAATGATGAATTGCAGTAGGATGGACGGCCTCAGACATTACGCCTCCACAAATCGGATCGGACCAGGAGAATCGCACATTAGCACACCCCCAATAAACGCAAACAAACATTGCACGTCAGCCGCAACTTGACCTTGCGGGACCGTGCGTCTAAGCAAATCAGGGCTGCGGCACTGCGCGTCTTATCAGATGCGCAAAGCACTGTAGCACTTTGAATTGCTGCATGTTTCCTTTAACCGGCTACGATTGAAGGACATGCAGTAGCACGCTGAAATGCCGGAGGTTTCGAGCAGGATCCTCGGCGGCATGCTGTTCCCTCGGTAACCGCAGCCCACGCCCGCTCGCCCTATCGCGCGCAGCAGACGGCCGCACCCACCGTCCATTGCCTGAAGGAGACCACGATGGCTCAAAACATTTACGACAAGCCGGAGTTCTTCGAAGGCTACAGCCAGCTCGGGCGCTCGCTGCACGGGCTTGCCGGCGCCGCCGAGTGGCCGGCGATCCGCGCCCTGCTGCCGGATCTCTCAGGCAAGCGCGTCGTGGATCTCGGCTGCGGCTTCGGCTGGTTTTCCCGCTTTGCCCGCGAGGCCGGCGCCGCTCACGTGCTCGGCCTCGATCTTTCCGAGAAGATGATCGCCCGCGCCCGGGCCGACACGTCCGATCCGGCGATCGAATACAGGATCGCCGATCTCGATGAGCTCGAACTCCCCGAGCAAGGCTTCGACTTCGCCTATAGCTCGCTCGCCTTCCACTATGTCGAGGATTTCGCCCGGCTGGTCGCCACCATTCACCGGGCGCTCGTTCCCGGCGCGCATTTCGTGTTCACCATCGAGCATCCGATCTACATGGCCCCGTCGAATCCCGGCTGGCGCCTCGAAAACGGCGAACGGACCTGGCCGGTCGATCACTATTCCGAGGAAGGACCGCGCACCACCGACTGGCTGGCGAAGGGCGTGATCAAGCATCACCGCACCATCGGCACGACGCTCAACACACTGATATCGGCGGGCTTTGCCATCCGCCACGTTCAGGAATGGCGCCCCACGGAAGCGCAGATCGCCGAGATCCCGGCGCTCGCCGAAGAAGTCGACCGGCCGATGATCCTGATCGTGAAGGTACAAAAGTAACCGAAGACGGCGGCCGATGCAGCGGCCGCCGTTCACCGCCTACCCCTTTTCCTTCAGCGTCTCCTTCTGGGTGATCAGCCGGGCGCTGTGCTGGCCGCTCAAGTAGGTCCAGAACCAGCTCCAGGCGACGGCGAAGCGGCTGCGGGTGCCGATCAGGAAGTAGATGTGGGCGATGCCCCAGATCCACCAGGCAAGCGCGCCCTTCAGCTTGAAGCGGCCGAAATCGATGATCGCCGCGCGCCGGCCGATGGTGGCGAGGCTGCCCTGGTGGCGATAGCGGAAATCGCCCGGCGGTTTGTCGCCGGCAAGCCGCGCGCGGATGACGTCGGCGACATAGGCGCCCTGTTGCTTGGCGGCCGGCGCAATGCCCGGCACCGGCTTGCCGCCATCATAGGTGACGGCGGCCGTGTCGCCGATGACGAAAATATCCCTGTGCCCGGGAGCGGTGAGATCGGCGCTAACGATCGCCCGGCCGGCCCGGTCCGAGGCGATGCCCAGCCAGCGGGCGGCGGGTGAAGCCTGGACGCCCGCGGCCCAGACGAGCGTGCGGCTGGCCACAAACTCCTCGCCGATCATCACGCCCTCTTCGGTGCAGGATGTTACCGGCGTGCCGGTGCGAACCTCGACACCGAGACGTTCCAGCTCCTCGACCGCGTAAGCCGAGAGATCCTCGCTGAAGGCAGCGAGAATGCGCGGCCCTGCCTCGACGAGGATCACGCGGGTTCGCCGTGTATCGATGCGGCGAAACTCGTCCGGAAGGGTGCGATGCGCCATCTCGGCGATGATCCCGGCAAGCTCGACGCCCGTGGGACCGGCGCCGATAATGGTGAAGGTCAGCAGCGCATTGCGCTCCGCCGGGTCTTCTTCCAGCTCGGCGCGCTCGAAGGCGGTGAGCACGCGGCGGCGGATCGTGGTCGCGTCCTCGAGCGTCTTCAGGCCTGGCGCGAACGGCTCCCATTCGTCATGGCCGAAATAGGCATGCGTCGCCCCGGTCGCCAGCACCAGCGTGTCGTAGCCGATCCGCTTGCCGTCCCTGAGGACGACCGCCTTTCCGGCCGCGTCCACATCCGTCACCTCGCCGAGAAGCGTCGTCACTTCCGGCCGGTCGCGCCAGAGGGTGCGGAGCGGCCAAGCAATTTCCGAGGTCGCAATCAGCGTCGTCGCGACCTGATAGAGCAAGGGCTGGAAGAGATGATGATTGCGGCGGTCGATGAGGGTGATCCGAACCGGTGCGCCGGCGAGCCCTTTGACGAGCTGCACGCCGCCGAACCCGCCGCCGACGACGACCACGTGATGCCTGTCCTGCATGTGTCTTTCCAGTCGGCTGCGCAACTGGCCTTCCGTTTGGACATGCCACAACATTGGGGTTGCCGGCGGCAAGGACAAGCGCAACCGCCTCATGTCACCCTTGCAAAATGGCAAGAACGGCGGCGATCAGAACCTTTTCGCAAAGGCGATCTCCTCTGCTGCATCCACCAGCACGATCTCGTCGCCGAGCGACCACTCGGCCGCGCGTGCGGCCAGGCGCGCAGGCACCATCGGCGAGCGGCCGGGACCGGGCGGCACGTCGTAGGTGGCGTGTGCATCGCTGGCGAGGATCACCGAGAACCCCCTCGCCATCGCCGTGCGCGCCGTCGCCGCCAGGCACATTTCCGAGAGCATGCCGCAGATCGCAATCGTTGCGATCTCCCGCGCCCGGAGCAGGCCTTCGAGGTCGGTGCCGTCGAAACCGTCGTCCTTCAACTTGCGCACCACGGCTTCGCCGGCCTCCGGTGGAAAGAAGAGCCGCCAGCCGTCGGCGTCCGGCTCGTCGAGCGCGCCTTCCGGGCCGTCATTCTGCAGGAAGATCACCGGCACGCCTGCCGCGCGCGCCTGTCGCAGCAGAAGGCCGACTGCGCGCTGGAGGTCGACATGGCCGGGCACGGCATGGGGCCCGGCTATGAAGGCGCACTGGACATCGACGACCAGCAACGCATCCGCAGCGTCGTCCTTGCCCGCTGTGCCTGCTTTTATCAACATCTCGCCCGCCATTCTGCCTCACTCCGCATAATCGACCGGCACCGCCGTGCCGCTCTTCAGGATTTCCATCGAGATCGAGGCGGAGACGTCGAAGAATTCCACCTTGCGCACGATCTGCTTGTAGACCACGTCGTAGTGTTCGACGCGCGGCAGCACGACCTTGACGATATAGTCATAGTTCCCCGTCAGCCGATGCACCTCGACGATCTCCGGAATGTCGCTGATCGCCCGGCGGAAGGTCTCGATCCATTCGTCCGAATGGTGCGCCGTCTTGATCAGCGCGAAGACGGTCGTCGGCACGCCCATGCGTTCGCGGTCGAGCACGACGATGCGCCGGGCAATGTAGCCAGCTTCCTCCAGCCGCTGGATCCGGCGCGAACAGGCAGACAGCGAGAGGTTCACCCGCTCCGCCAACTCGCCAACGGCAACACTTGCATCCTGCTGCAGCAGCCCAAGCAATTTCCTGTCCCTCTCGTCGAGCACGCCGATCCCTCCAGCCATTGCCAATCACTGCGCCGCATCTTTGCACATCTGTGATCTCCAGCGCAATTAATTCGCGTCAAGGCGCATTTTCCCTTCCAACAAAGCGAACCGCTCCACCGTGATTTGCCGCATAGTTTTCTCCATCGAACAATGGCTGCGCCCAGCGCGGCAACAGCGGGCAGAGAGGAATGGTTATGCGCAAGATCGGTCTTATCGGCGGTATGAGCTTCGAAAGCTCGGCGGTCTACTATCGGATGGTCAACGAAGCCGTCCGCGAGCGCCTGGGCGCGCTGCATTCGGCCGAGGTGCTGCTGCACTCCGTCGATTTCCAGTCGATCGTCGACCTGCAGAAGGCCGGCCGCTGGGATGAGGCCGCCAGGCGGCTTGCCGATGTCGCCCGCGGCCTGGAAGCGGCCGGCGCCGACTGCGTGCTGATCTGCACCAACACCATGCACCTGATCGCCGATGCGGTGCAGGCCGCCGTCGACATTCCGCTGATCAACATCATCGACGAGACCGCCGCACGTCTCAAGGCAGCCGGCAGCCGCAGGCCGTTGCTGCTCGCCACCCGCTACACCATGGAGCACGGCTTCTATGCCGAGCGCATGAAGAGCCACGGCATCGACATCATGGTGCCGGATGCGGACGGCCGCACGCTGACCCACAATGTCATCTTCGACGAACTGTGCGCCGGCAAGGTGCTGCGCTCTTCCCGCAGGGCGTTGATCGATCTCATCGACAAGGCCGAGGCGGAAGGCGCCGACGCCGTCATCCTCGGCTGCACCGAGATCTGCCTGACCCTCGACCCCAGGGCCCTGCCGCTGCCAGGCTTCGATTCCACCGCGATCCATGCCGAAGCGGCCGTGGAGTTCGCACTTGAGCGCGCGTCGCTGGCGCGGGCGGCTTGAGGCCTTGGAGGATTACGTATGAGGGGACTGCAAAGTCCACCCGTCGCCTTTACCCCGTCCTCCCTCGTCGCCGGGCGCCGAACACGCTGGTCCAATATAGAAGCCGGAGCCCCGGGAGCCCGTCATCCTCGGGCTTGACCCGAGGATCCAGACACGAGCTCCCTCAGGGGTATGGCTTGTCACCCCAACCACGAGGCGGCGGCGTGCTTTACGCGAGAAGTCTGCCAAGCGCCGCTATTCGCGGCGCAAGATTGAAGTGATGAAGATGGTTCGAGCTTTAGTCGGCCTGGGCATGGATCCTCGGGTCAAGCCCGAGGATGACTCATAAAGGGTCGCTCATAAGCGGCCGCAGAAACACACGCTCGTAGCTGACGAACGGCGGATCGTCGGCATATTGCGCATTGGCGGCGATGCCATCCGGGTCGCTGGCAACGTCACGGCGATAGCGCAGATACGCCGCCTCATCCGGAAAGGTGAACAACGCGATCGCGATATCGCCGGCGCCCTCTTCGCCGATGCCGGGGAAACTCGTGCCGACGCCCTCGGGCTTTTCGCGCGGGATGAAATAGCCGTGATGGGTGCCGCCGTGACGTTCGATGAGCGTCGTCCAGGTTTGCGCATAGGCCTCGAACTCCGCCATCCGGCCTTGCGCGAGCCGGTAGCGGATTTCGCAGGTGACGGGACCATCCGGCATCAGTCTTCATCTCCCTTGTATCCGGATCTCGGTCCGCGAAGGCCGATGCAATTGCCCCACGGATCGCGCACCTGGCACATCCAGAGCCCCTCCTGTATCGCCAGTGGTCCACGATAGAGCGAGGCGCCGACCGCTTCGAAATGCTTGAGCGCCCGGTCGAAATCATCGACCGCCCAATAGACGATCGAGCCTGCGGCACCGTTCGCCACCTTCTCATCCGCCTGGACGATTTCGAGATCGATGGTGCCGATCCGCAGATAGGCGAAGTCGAACGCCTGAAGCCATTCGCGTTCGGCATGCGGGAAAGCACGCTGATACCAGGCGAGCCCCGCTTCCGTGTCCGGAACATGCACCAGAATGGCCGCCACGCTATCGGTCATCGCAATTTCTCCATTCGCCGCCCTGTCCTCTCGTTACAGGATTCGTCGACATCTCAGGCGGAAATCGCGTCCGGGGCTGATCGGAGGAGGCCGTGCGCAGATGCGCCCACCGCTCGCCAGTCGCATTCGCCAAGCCCGGCCGGCGCGAAGGGGTCGATCAGCGTGCCCGAGACGATCGAGGCGAGCAGCGCCTGCATCGGCGGCGTGCGGGCGATCGTGGCGACCAGCCGGTCGCGCAGCCAGGCGAGAAGCGTCGAGTCCGACTGGTAGAAGGGCGTGAAGGCCAGCGAGAGAAGCTGGAACAGGGCGACGTGATTGCGGCGCGCGGCGGCATAGGCAGCAAGGGCTGCGTCGAGGTCCGGCGCGCGGTCGAGCGCATGCGCCAGCGCCGCCACGTCGAGAAGCGCCATATTGGCCCCCTGCCCGAGCTGCGGGCTCGTCGAATGGGCGCTGTCGCCAACGAAGGCGATGCGGCCGGAAACGGGCGGGCGCATGGTGCGATGGGCATAACGCGCCAGCGTCAATTGCTCCCAGTCGGCGATCTGATCGAGCAAGGGCGCACAATCCGGCCAGCAGTCGAGGATGTGCGTCTTCCAGCGGCCGAGCCCGGCCTCCCGCACCCGGTCCGCATCTGCCACCTTGAGGCTCCAGAAGAAGGCGACGCGCTCCTTCTCGCCGACCCGCGCCCTGCCCGCCGGCAACAGGCCGATCATCACCCGCGCCTGGTCGTAGCGCTGCACCAGCGCATGGCGGTCATGGACGAGGCCGTCGCTGTCGAGTGTCGCCCAGAAAGCGCCATAGGTCAGTTCGCGCACCTTGGGCGCCACGGATGAGCCGGCCGAAAGCGTCGAGCGCGCGCCGCTCGCATCGATCACCAGATCGTAGGCGCCCGCTTCTCGCCCTTCGGCATCGAGGAGAAAGGCCTTGTCGGCCTCCACCCTCGCGCCCGTCAGCGTGACGCCGGTCCGGACCGTCAGGCCGGCGCCGCGCACCGCATCGTGAAGCGTGTTGAAGAGCGCCGCCCGCTGCACCGCCAGCCCGAAGCGGCCGCCGGCCAGCGCGTCATAGCGCACGTCGAGAACGGTCCGTCCGGATTTTGCATCGGCGCCGTAAAGCCGGTCGATCCGGCTGCCGAGGGCAAGTATCGGCTGCAACAGGCCGAGCGTGTCGAGCACCGTCAGTCCCGTCGGTTGCAGCATCAGGCCGGAACCGACGGGCGAAGCCTCTTCGAAACGCTCGAGAAGCTCCACCCGATGGCCACGCCGCGACAGCATCAGTGCTGCCGCAAGCCCCGCCGGGCCGGCGCCCGCAATGCCGATATCAAGTGTCTTCATGATTCCCCAGGGATGACGCAGGTGATTGGCGAAACTATAGGGAAAATCAAGGCGCTAGGGCAAGCGGTGGCCGAGCCGTACCCGCGCGGCATGGTGTGGCACGCCCCTCATCCGCCTGCCGGCGCCTTCTCCCCGCAGGCGGGGCGAAGGAGACTCGCGGCACCCGCTCGCTTCACCCTCGCCCCCAAACTGTGGCGCCACTTGTCCCAGCAATAGGCACCCGCGAGTTTGCCCTGACCGCGCCTCTGTTCGGCAACGCCGCCTTCGTCCTCGTCCCCTCTCCCCGCAGGCGGGGAGAGGGTTAGTCCTCGGGTTAAACCCGAGGAGAGGGGCAAACCCCGCCAACGATAGGCGGAAACGAGAGATGAAGGCGCGCGACAGAGCAAGCAAATTGCCCGGGCGAACTCCGCCACCGCAGACAAGCGCACCTCACGCCTCCGCGTCGTAAACCTTGCGCGCCGCCCGAATGGCCCCATGGTTCTCCACCGACCAGTCGACGAAATGCTTGAGCAGGCCGAGCAGCGAACGGCCGAGGTCGGTCAGCGCATATTCCACGCTCGGCGGCTGGGTCGGGTAGACGGTGCGGTGGATATAGCCGTCGCGCTGCAGGTCGCGCAGTGTCTGGGTCAGCATGCGCTGGGAGATGTCGGGGATCAGCCGGCGGAGCTGCGAGAAGCGCAAGGGACCGTCGGCCAGCGACAGGATCATCAGCGAATTCCACTTGCCGCCGATATTGTCCATGACATCGCGCACCGGGCAGTTCTCGACATCCATCGGAACGCCGCAGACCATTGCCACGCGCTTGCCCTTCAGTTCGCCGGTCAGCCTGTTCATAGGCGGTACCCTTCCTGTTACCACAGCAGAAAAAACTGCCTCCTTTACAGCTCTACCGAGATTACGGGATAAGAGCAAGTCTCAAAAAGAGACCATGTGCCGGCGCTTCCTCCCAGGCGGCCGGCATCTGAGGAAAGGCGGGCGCTCTCCCGCCCATCCCGTCTCAGGTTTAGAGGAAAAGGAAAAAGACATGTCCGAAACATTGCTCGTCACCGGCGCAACCGGCCAACTCGGCAAGCTCGTGCTCGACCAGCTTCTCGGCTCCGGCATCGAGCCGGCCCGCATCATCGCCACCAGCCGCGACACGGCGAAGCTTGGCGATTATGCCGCCAAGGGCGTCAAGACCCGCGTCGCCGACTTCGACGATCCCACCTCGCTCGAAAACGCGTTTGCCGGCGCCGACCGGATCCTGATCATCTCGACCGACGCGCTTGACCAGCCGGGCAAGCGCCTGAAGCAGCATCTCGCGGCCGTCGCCGCCGCCAAGAAGGCCGGCGCCAAGCACATCCTCTACACCTCGATGCCCAGCCCCGAGACATCGGTCATCCCCTTCGCGCCCGATCATCTCGGCACCGAGAACGCCATCAAGGCAACCGGCATCCCCTACACCATCCTGCGCAACGGCTGGTACATGGAAAACCTGTTCATGGCGCTGCCGCATGCGCTCGAAACCGGCCAGTGGTATTCCTCGTCCGGCGAAGGTCGCCTCGCCCATATCGCCCGCGCCGATGCCGCCAAGGCCGCCGCCGCAGCACTTGCCTCGAGCACGAACGAGAGCCGCACCTATACGCTGACCGGCGGTGAGCAGCGCTCGACCGACGAGATCGCCGCCCTTGTCGCCAAGGCGACCGGCAAGCCGCTCGATGTCGTGCATATCTCGGACGAAGCGCTGGCGGGCGGACTGAAGGGCGCCGGCCTCCCGGACTTCCTCATTCCGATCGTCGTTTCCTTTGACGCCAACACCCGTGAGGGCCACATCAACATGGTCACGAACGACGTGACGTCGCTGACGGGTGCGACGCCAGTGAAGCTCGGCGCCTTCCTGGAAGCGAGCAAGGCGCGGCTTGCCGGCTGAGAAAACCGCGTGAAACGAAGGGAGCCGGCGGCAGGCCGGCTCTCGGCCCGTCCCACGCCCGTCACCGCCTGGGGAGGTTACCTTACGGCCTCCACCGGCGCGGCATCCGCCCGCACCGCGAGCTCCGCCAGCACAAGCGCGCTGATGCCGGCGATGAAGAACCCGGCGGACAGATTGAGCGTCGTGCCATCGTAAAAGGCGCCCATAGCGACCGCGAACAGGGTGGCGATCAGGCTCGATCCGGAGGCGATCAACGAGGCACCAAGGCCCGCAACCTGACCCAGCGAGCGCATGGCCATGGCATTCAGGTTGCCGAAAAGCACCCCGATCGCAAAGAAGGCCGCAAAGCCGAGCACCATCAGCACCGTCAGCGGCGGCCGGCCGGCCCAGGACGCCGATACCGCCAGCATGGCAAACCCTGCCGCCGCCAATCCCAGGAAGCCATAACGCGCCATCGCCTCCGAACCGAAGCGCTGCACCAGCTTCGCATTGAGGAACGAGGCAAGCCCGATGCCTGTGGCCAGCGTCGCAAAATAGAGGGGGAAAGTCTGTCCGATCCCGTAGGCGTCGAAGAAGAGGTCGGCCGCCGTGCTGAGATAAAGGAGCTGCGCGCCGAAGACGAGCCCGGTCGCCAGGATCAGAAGCGTCACGCGCCGATTCGAGAGGATACGCCGTCCGTTCGATACGAGAAGCCGCGGGCGAAAGGGGATGCGCTTGTCTGTCGCCAATGTTTCCGGCTGCCGCATCACCAGCCACAGTCCGAGAAGGCCCGCTGCCGCGAGGTAGACCGCAAAGACGCTGCGCCAGCCACCGACGGCGATGATCCCTTGCGCAAGCGTCGGGGCCAGCATCGGCACGAGAATGAAGAGCGTGAACATGAAGGACATGACGCGCGCCATGGCATCGCCTTCGAACTGGTCGCGGATCATCGCCCGCGTCGCGATCTTCGGCCCGGAGACGCCGACGCCCTGAAGGAAGCGGCCGAGGATCACCATCTCGAGCGAGCCCGCCACCAGGGCAACGACCGTACCGACCGCATAGACGCCAAGCCCCAGAACCAGCGCCTTCTTCCGCCCCATTGCATCGGAAAGCGGCCCCAGCAGTAGCTCTCCAAACGCCATGCCGAGAATGAAAAGGGAGATGACATGCTGGGTGGAAAGTGGCGGCCGGACGCCGAGATCGGCCCCGATCTGGCGCAAGCCCGGCAAGAGCGCATCGATGCTGATCGAGGTCAGCGATGTGAGTAGCGCATAGAGAACGATGCGCTCACGGAAACTGGTGGGGAATGTCATTGGCCGCATAGGAGAGAGAGAGGATTGGCCCTACCTGTAGCAGTCTTGCCGCAAGTCTGCACGCGCCAGTCGCAAGACCGCCCGCAAAACTCTGGTTTTTGCAGAAGATATTTGCGACCGAGGTTGACGCCGAAGAGATCCTTCGAGGCATCGCTCGGGGACGCAAGGCACGCCGCGCAAACAGAGGCGCAGACGTCGCCTCAGACCTCCTGCCCGCAGGCGCGGCGGAAGCGGCGTACCGTTTCGGCCATGCCGTATTCCAGCGCATCGGCCGTCAGCCCGTGGCCGATCGAGACTTCGGCAAGATTGGGGATGTGCCGGGCGAGCAGCGGCAGGTTGGCGACCGTCAAATCGTGCCCGGCATTGACATCGAGCCCCAGGCTTGCAGCGATCGCAGCCGTGCGGCCGAGTTCACCGGCAATCTTCTCGGCCTTGGTCGGATCGTCATAGCAGCCGCCATAGGGGCCGGTGTAGAGCTCGATACGGTCGGCACCGGTCTCCTTGGCAATCCGCAGCGCCTCGGCATCTTCGTCACCATCCGCAAACAGCGAAACGCGAAAACCCTTCTTCTTCAGCCGGCCGACGACATTGCCGAGCAGGTTGTGGTTCTTGCGGAAATCCCAGCCGTGGTCGGAGGTCGCCTGCGCCGGATCGTCGGGTACCAGCGTCACCTGCTCCGGCCGGTGGGCCTCCACGAGGCCCAGGAACTCCTCGTTCGGATAGCCTTCCATGTTGAATTCCGTCTCCGGAAACGCCTCGTCGATCAGGTCGCGGATCGGCTGCAGATCGGTGAAGCGGATGTGGCGCTGATCGGGACGCGGATGCACGGTGAGACCGGCGGCCCCCGCTTCAAGCGCGATTCGGCCAAGCGCGGTGACGGAGGGCCAGGGCAGATCGCGCCGGTTGCGAAGCATTGCTACGGCATTCAGATTCACGGACAGTTTTGCAGGCATGTCTGAACTTTCCAGAAAGCGGACCCTGGCGGGCCCGGACGCAGGCAATGTAGTTGCAATGTTCTACTGCATAATTGCCGAAACCAGAAACGCTTTGAGGTCCGATTATGCAGCAATTCCAAGGAGGTTGCGCGCGGAACGGTGCGACGATTGCGCGCGGTTCGTTTGCCCGCCTTGTCTTGACCAAGTCTTGACAATCAACGCCTCTAATATGCGAAAAGGCTCAATGATGAACGGCGAAAATGGCCGGCTGGGCTTCCGCTACCATCGACCACAGGGAGAACCGCCGCAATTATTGCGTTTATTTAAGAAAAAACTCAAACCTGCGGCCTGCTGCCCCTGACAACCACCTTTTTTGGGCTTAACTTTCCGAATCAGATCGAATGGCCCCGCCCTCGCCTCGATCGCATTTCATAGATCCTTATTCACATGACACTGGAGCAAGAACGGATGACGACGGTCGAAAGACCCTGCGACGAGACGATTCGACGGGCCCTCCGTCGTATCCTCGAAAGCAAGGCTTTCGCGCGTTCAGAGCGCCTCAGGGCCTTCCTCGCCTATGTGGTCGAGAAGGAGATGGCCGGCGAAGGCCATCAGCTCAAGGGCTATTCGATCGCGATCGACGTCTTCGGCCGGCCTCAGGCTTTCAACGCCGACAGCGACCCGCTGGTGCGCGTGCACGCCGGAAAATTGCGCAAGCTGCTCAAGGCTTTCTACGAGGGCGATGGTGCCGACGACGAATGGCGGATCGCCATACCCAAGGGAACCTATGTTCCGGAGTACCAGCGCGTCCGCAAAGAAGAAGAGCATCAGGCGGAAGCTTCGCCCCGCCAGCCGAAGCTGACGAAGCGGCGCTTTGCCGGGCATCGGCCCGCCTGGCCGCCGGCGCCCTTCTCGTCGCCGCTCTCGGTGCTGACCGTGCTGCCGCTGCTTCTCTTCGCGCCGATGCCCTCGCAGGAAATGACGCTGGACATCGACGCGCAGGCCAAGCTCTTCAACGCGCGCCACGCGACCGAGCGGGTGCTGCCCTCCGTGCAGGTGAAGGTAGCTGGCGCCGACAACGAGGACGCCAAGGCCTTCGCCACCGCGCTCCGCCTTGCGGCCCAGCGCCACAAGACGCTGGCCCGCGCCACCGATGGCGACACCGGCCGCCCCGTCTCGCGCAATTCCGCGCTGTCCTTCACCGTGCGGGTGGCCTGGTATGATGCGCCGGCGCAGGGCATCCGCGTCACCCTCTCCCATGATGGAGAAAATATACCCCTGCGCCAGGACTTCATCACCTGGAAGCGGCTCGAGTCCGAGCCGGACCTACTCTACGAGAGCATGTCGCTGGCCTCGGAACTGTTTTCGCTCGACGGCGAGATCTACGAGCACGCCCGCCAGGAGCAGATCGAAAGCCCCCTCATGGGCTGCATGGCCGCTACCCAGCGCTATCGCAAGCACCTGACCCGGGGCGCCTTCGAGGAAGCCTGGTCCTGTCAGCAGAAGCTGTCGCCGCTGCGCGGCGACGAACCGCTGTTCATCCTCAGCGCCAACAGCCCGCTCAAGGTCATCGGTCACTGACCGCGCCCGGAGTCCAGCGCGCCTCCCGATGCGCGCCAAGATCACTGTAACGCTTTGAATTGCTGCATGTCTTCGTCCTTAAATCGAGGTCGAATTAAGGAGACATGCAGTAGATCGGCGACGACGGGAGAAACCATGCGGTGGCGACGGCACTACCAATTGGCGAAACGGCCGTCACGCTACAATATTAAAGACTGGTCATATATTCGATTCGCGTATAACGTTGCACGCATGCGTTGGGAATGGATGCCTGGTTGCTCGTCAGGCAAGCATCGAAGTCCTGAGTAAACCGCGTCGTCCACGCGGGGATGCCCCAGCCGAGCAGCAGGCATTGTCGTTGTCGGTCAACGAGTGCCTCAGCACGCGGACGTGCTCCGCACATTTGAGAGACCCGGTGATCGCCGCCGCATCCGGACGCGGACTTGTGCACTCTGGGTCGGCCTCGATCCAGGTCACCTATGCGGAAAATCAAACGTTACAGCGACAACGCGCCGGATAGGCGCGGCCTGTAAACCGGGGACAATCGATATGCCGCGAGACCACTGGAAATACGAAGGCATGCTCGCCGCGCCCGAGCGCGGCGGTTTCCTGCCCATCCTTCCCCTTCCCCATCACGACCCGACGGCCCCGCTGGCGATCGCCGACATGGCCGATGCCTTCGGCGTCACCCATCGCACCCTGCATTTTTACGAGGAGAAAGGCCTCCTGACCGCCGCCCGCATGGGGCCGATGCGGGTTTACAACGAAGAACACATCCGCCGCATGGCCGTCATCAACGCCTGTCGTGAGATCGACATGCCGATCGCCACCATCCTGGAGCTTCTGACCAGCCTTGCCGGCACCGAAGAACAGGCCGACGCCGACCACTTGTTTCGCGAGGCGCTTTTGGCGCGGCGCCGGGAACTTGCCGCCCAGCAGGCGAACCTGCGCCGCCAGATGCAGCGCATCACCGAGCTGCTCGAAAGCAGCGATGGCAGCGGCACCGCGAGCGATGACGAGGAGCACGTCCATCTTTCGCCGATCGAAAGCGAATGCCTGACCTTCATGGCCGAAGGCTATCCGGCCGCGCGCATCGCCGGCCTGATGGAGATGGATGTCGCGGCGGCGCTCACGCTCGAAGCCGGCATCATTCGCAAATTCGGCGCCAGCAACCGCTTCCAGGCAATTGCCAAGGCCGTCCTCGCCGGCATGATCTCGGCGGAATGACCGAGCCGAGCCCCAGCGGCGCCTTTCGCCTTCGGCGATGCGCCTCATTGGCATGAGGCAGTGCCGCCGCCCCCGGAAATGAAGAAAGACCCAAGCCTTCTGGCAGCCGGTCGCAGCACCCGTTTGCGCGCAATTCTCTCCGCTTGACCGATAATGGGATGTCTTCAACGCCACGCTCATGTTACGAGGCGCTGAAACGACTGAAGTGAGATGCCCCGATGCTTCCCTGGATCCAGCTAGACCGCGCAACCATTCCCGGAGACGGCGACGACTTGCGCCTGAAGCAGCGCGGCCAGGAGTTTTCCATCATGCTCGGCTCGACCGAGCTGATGAACAGCCGGCTGAGCGGTTCGGAAGAGGCACTGGCAACGCTCGCCTACGAGCGGATCGCCGGCGGCAAGAACCTGAGCATGCTGATCGGCGGCCTCGGCATGGGGTTTACCTTGCGCGCCGCCCTTGGCGTGCTGCCGGACGATGCCAGCGTGGTCGTCGCCGAACTGGTGCCGGCCGTCGTCGACTGGGCGCGTGGCCCCATGGCGGATCTTCACAAGGGCACGCTCGACGATCCGCGCGTTACGATCCATATCGGCGATGTCGGCGCCCTGATCCGCTCGAAGACGGCCGCTTACGACGCCATCCTGCTCGATGTCGATAATGGCCCGGACGGATTGACGCGCCCCTCCAACGACAGCCTCTACAGCCATGCCGGCCTTCGTGCCGCCCAGGCCGCGCTTCGCCCTGGTGGCGTGCTTTCCGTCTGGTCGTCCGCGCCGGACAGCGTCTTTACCCGCCGCCTGCGCGAGGTGGGGTTTGCCACCGACGAGGTGAATGTGCGCGCCAATGGCAAGCGCGGCGGTGCCCGCCATGTGTTATGGATGGCGACCAAAAGGTAGGTCCCATCTGCGGCCCTCCCTTCATTCGTGAAGCCGGCACGAACTCCCGATCTCTCCCTGCCAGAGACCGTTCATTCGAGCGCATCAAACGCGGCGGCGGCAGCAAAAATCGTCGGTTGCGGATCAAGCGGACCTTCGAGCCGCTGATGTACGCTTGCGCGTCCTGCGCGAGCAGGCTAATACTGAACTACATGGTTCAGTATATCAGTCCTCCCCTCGATCTCTCGTTTGCGGCGCTGTCCGATGCGACGCGCCGCGGAATCATCGATCAGCTTGGGCGAGGTGACGCGTCGATCACCAGTCTCGCGGATACGTTCCAGATGACGCTGACCGGCATGAAGAAACACGTCCAGGTTCTCGAGCGGGCGGGGCTCGTCGTCACGCAGAAGGTCGGGCGGGTGAGAACCTGCAGGCTTGGGAAACGCGGCCTGAAGGCAGAGGCCGAGTGGATCGAGGCGCATCGCAAGCTCTTCGAGGCCCGCTTCGAAGCATTGGACGAAATCATCAGCGAAATGCAAAAGGAGGGAAGCGATGAACCAGCAGGTTAACAGTGGCCCGCAGAACCGCACGACAGTCGAGCGCAAGGGGGATCGCGAACTCGTCGTAACGCGGACATTCAATGCGCCGCCGAGCACGGTTTACAGGGCTTGGAGCCGGCCCGAGCTGTTCCAGCGCTGGTGGGTGCCCAAATCGGTACCCGGCGTTTCGCTCGTATCGTGCGATATGGACGTCCGTACCGGCGGCAAATATCGGCTGGAATTCGGCGCCGGCGGTTCGGACACCATGGCCTTCTACGGCAAGTATCTTGAGGTTGTGCCGAACGAGCGCATCGTCTGGACCAACGACGAGGGCGAAGAGGGCGCGGTCACGACCGTGACTTTCGAGGACCAGGGCGGGAAGACGCTGCTGACTTTCCACGAAGTCTATCCGTCCAGGGAGGCGCTTGAGGAAGCACTCCAGGGCTCGGCGGCCGCATTGCCGGAACAGCTGGAGCAGCTCGACGAATTGCTTTCCGGCAAAGGCGAGTAGCGCGGGTCGGGAAATTCGCCTCGGGGGAACGCCTGCTCCTGGGAAGTGAGCCCACCCGCCTTTTCGGCCGGAGCGAAGGCGCATTTGCAGTCGAAATCGCGTCCGCCATGCTGACAAAAGGTCTCTCGCACATCGAACACCAGCTTGACCAGCGATTGGCCATGCCGCTGGTCTTTTGGACGCAGGATGGATCAGCAGATTGGCGCCACCGTCTTGCGGAACCAGCTCGATGACACGGTCGCCCACCTCGCGCAACTTCTGAAACCGAAGTGCTTCTCATAGGAGCTTACAGTCACTTCCACGTCGTGCGCGTAAAGAATGATCCTGCTGATCGGAAACGTCGCCCCTCCCCGTCGGTCGTGTCCACCTCGATCAGCGAGATCGGTCAGCGAACGATGGTCAGTCGCTCCGCCGCGCGGGTGATGGCGGTGTAGAGCCAGCGCTCGCGGGTGTCTCGGAAGGCCCAGCTCTCGTCGAAGAGCACGACGTTGTTCCACTGTGAGCCCTGCGCCTTGTGCACCGTCAGCGCGTAGCCGTAGTCGAACTCGTCGTAGCGCTTGCGCGTTTGCCAGGGGATCTCGCCCTCGACATCCTCGAAGGCCGCCTTCAGCAGCTTGATCTTGGCGGCACCGCGATCCATGTCGTCGTCTTCCGGCCGGATCATCAGGTTGATGCCCGGCTTCACCGTTTCCTTCGACGAACTCATCACCTGCCACAGCGAGCCGTTGAGCAGGCCCTTGGCCGGATCGTTCCTGAGGCAGACGAGCTTGTCGCCGGACTGCGGATAGTCGCTGGTGAAGCCCTTGAGCTCGCGCAGGCGCTGGTTGTAGCGCCGGCGGGTCCTGTTGGTGCCGACAAGCACCTGGTCCGCTTCCAGCACCAGTTCCTGGTTCACCTGCCCGCGGCCGATCACCTGCGTGGTGCCGTAGTCGCCATGCATGATCTCGTTGCCTTCGCGCACCTGCATGGCAAGCTGGATGATCGGGTTGTCACGCGCCTGGCGGTGAATGTCCGTCAGCAGATAGTCCGGCTCCTGGTTGGTGAAGTAGCCGCCGCCCGAAACCGGCGGCAGTTGCCCGGGATCGCCGAGCACCAGGATCGGCGTGCCGAAGCTCATCAGGTCCTTACCGAGCGCCTCGTCGACCATCGAGCATTCGTCGACGATGATCAGCGCGGCTTTCGCGACCGGGCTCTGGCGGTTGATCGCAAACATCGGCGCGATCGAGGTCTTGCCGGTTTCCTCGTCGGAAACCTCCTCCTCGCCGCGCGGACGATAGATCAGCGAGTGGATCGTCTTGGCGTTGCTGGCGCCCTTGGAGCGCAGCACCTGCGCGGCCTTGCCGGTGAAGGCGGCAAACAGCACCTCGCCATCGACATGTTCGGCAAAATAGCGCGCAAGCGTCGTCTTGCCGGTGCCGGCATAGCCGAACAGCCGGAAGAGCGGCGAGCGGCCCTCTTTCAGCCACTGCGAAACGGCCTTGAGGGCCTCATCCTGTTGCGGTGCGAACTGCATGAGGTTGAGTGTCAGGATTCGGGCGGCACAAGCAAGCCCGGATTTATGGGCAGCGCGGATGCCGGGACGGCAGTTTGGAAGGCGCTTCTCGACAACTGAGGGAATTACCACGCAAAATCAATGCCTTTCGCCTGATCGCGGCCATCCGGCCGTTCGGATCGGAGATGTTTTGTTCACGTTTTTTTCTCATAACCGGCCGTCGATCACACGGCCGCGGCGGCGCTCCGCTCATTTGCGGCCGCCGATGGCTGTGGCACTTTCTTGCCGTGCCCCTTGAATGCAACGCCGCATTGTTGCTAACGAGCGGGACGGGATGGCGCCGCGATCCTGCCGCTGCATGTTTCCTTAAATCCACTCTGATCTAAGGAAACCTGCAGCAACTCGAAGCGCTGCGGCGACCTTTGCGCGTCCCATAGACGCGCGGTGCTGCAGTGCAGACCATCGCTCGAAGCCCGTTAAGGCCGGCCACCAATGGCCGCTCCCGCCTTTTCCGGGCCATGCCGGAGAATGCCCGTGACGACCGACAAGTCCAAAGCCGCGTCCCCTCCGGAAAAGGTCGGCATCGGACGGCTGCCGCCGTGGCTGCAATGGTGCCTGCTTGCGGCCTTGTCGCTCGTGCTTGCCACCTGTTTCGAATTCGTCGGCATTCCCGCCGGGCTGCTGATGGGGCCGATGCTTGCGGCGGTGCTCGTTGGCCTGAACGGCGGCACGATCCGCCTGCCGCGACAGCTCTTCTTCTGCGTGCAGTTCATCCTGGCCATGATGATCGCGGGCGCCATGACGCCGGGCATGCTCGCAACCTTCTCCGGCAACTGGCCGCTGTTCCTCGCCGTCATCCTTTCGGTCATCGCCGTCAGCACGCTCTGCGGCTGGGTGATCACCCGCATGCGCATCCTGCCGGGCACGACGGCGATCTGGGGCTCTTCCGCCGGTGCCGCCTCGACGATGCTTTTGATGGCCGACGCCTACGGCGCGGACGCCCGCCTGGTCGCCTTCATGCAATATCTGCGCGTGATCTTCGTCGCCAGCACCGCGACCGTGGTGGCGCATATGTGGGTCACCGGTACGGAAGCCGAGCAGACCACCCATTGGTTCGCGCCGGTCGCCGGCCTCCCCTTCCTCGAGACCATCGCCGTCGGGCTCGGTGCTGCCCTTGCCGGCCGCATTCTGCGCGTGCCGGCGGGCGCCTTCCTGTTGCCGTTCCTCCTCGGCGCCGTGCTGAACGTCACCGGCGTCATGACCACGGTGCTGCCGCAGTGGCTGCTGGGGCTCTGTTATGCTCTGCTCGGCTGGAATATCGGGCTCGGCTTCACCCGCCAGATCCTCATCCACGCGCGCCGCGCCCTGGTGCCGACCGTCCTCTCGATCATCGTTCTGATCTCCTTCTCGGGTCTGCTCGCGGTGCTCCTGATCAAGGTCGTCGGCATCGATCCCCTCACCGCCTATCTCGCCACCAGCCCCGGCGGGCTCGACTCGATCGCGGTCATCGCCGCCTCCAGCAACGTCGATCTCTCCTTCGTCATGGCGCTGCAGACCGCCCGCCTGCTGATCATCACCATGATCGGCCCGGCGCTCGCCCGCTTCGTCGCCGACCGGGCTTGAACCGCTCGACGTCTATACGCCTGGCGGTGCCTACAGCGCCGCGCGTCTTATCAGACGCGCAAAGGTCGCTGTCCTTAAACCGAGGTCGATTTGAGGACAAAGACATGCAGTAGCGGCCAAAAGGCCGGCCGAAACTGCCACCAGTTTTCCGGGAATAAATCCGCCGCGCACCGTGTCTCACGGTCGGATCTGCAAGCACGCGGCTCTTACGGAAACGGGACTAGGGCATCCCGCTTTCAAGTAGCATCACTTGGAGGCGGGAAGATGCTCTGGAATCGAAGTCCTGGAGCGACCTTGGTGCGTTCATCTGAACGCACGGCGCTCCAGGAGGCATTCGCCCGTTTCCGGATACGAAAACCATCTTGAGGAAGGACAATTGCCATGAGAACGTTTGCATTGACGATCGCCATGCTCCTTGCCGCCGGCGCCACGGCCTTTGCCGCGCCACCGGTCAAGGAAGTCGAATCGGCCAAGGGCAAGGTACTGGCCGGCGAAAACGGCATGACGCTCTATACCTACAAGGACGACCATGGCGGCAAGTCCAGTTGCTACGACAAGTGCGCCAAGAACTGGCCGCCCTTCCTGGCGGAAGCCAGTGCCAAGGCAGAAGGCGCCTATACGATCGTCGAGCGTAAGGACGGCAAGAAGCAATGGGCGAAGGACGGCATGCCGCTGTATTTCTTCGTCAAGGACAAGAAGATGGGTGACATTACCGGCGACGGCGTGAAGGGCGAATGGGATGTCGCAAAGCCGTAATGGCGGAAATGCGGATGCGGGGGGCGATCCCCCCGCATCCGACCGGTTCGAGGAGGATGTGCTGGCACTCGTGCCGGCGCTGAGGCGCTATGCCCGCAGCCTCGTGCGTTCGGACCCGGACGGCGAGGACCTTCTGCAGGATTGCGTGGAGAAGGTGCTGGCGCGCCGCGCGCAATGGCGCGGCGTCAATCTGCGCGCCTGGGCCTTCACCATCATGACCAATCTCGGGCGCAACCGGCATCGTTACCTCGCCATGCACCCGCAGGTGGCGCTGGATGAGGATCTGGGGCTCGAGGCAGAGAACCGCGAGAGCGATCCGCTCGAGCGCTCCAAGCTCGAACGGGCGCTGAACGGCCTTTCGGCCGAAAACCGTTCGGTGCTCATGCTCGTGGTGATCGAGGGGTACCGCTACCAGGACGTGGCCGAGATGATGGCCATTCCGATCGGCACTGTCATGTCGAGGCTCTCGCGCGCCCGGCGCCAGTTGGCCGAAGCCATGAAGGACGACAATGTGATCAGCATGCGGAGACCGAAATGACGGAAGATCTCAACACCGTCTCCGAAGACGACCTGCACGCCTATGTCGACGGTCTCTTGACCGCGCGGGAACGCGACCGGATCGAGCAATGGCTGGAGCGCAACCCCGCGCGCGCCGAAGAAGTCAGGCAATGGCAGGCGCAGGCGGTGGACCTCCGTGCGCTCTTCGCCGGTTACGCCCGCAGCGACGCGCGCGATCGCGCCTTGCTCTCGAACAGCAGCCACAGCGATCTTCCGCAACCGAACCCGGACAAGAACAACGGCAAGGACACAGGCTCCGCCATCCGCCATCTGCGCGCCGTCGCCGCCGGTCTCGCACTTTTTGCCGCCGGCGGGCTTACCGGCCTCTATGCGCCCGCGCTGCTTTCGGCCGATCGCGACAGCCGAGCGATCGAGACCGCCGACAGCCTGCCGCGACAGGCGCAATCGGCCTTCCTGGTCTATGCCAGCGAAGTGCGCCACGCGGTGGAAGTCGGCGCCGACGAACAGAGCCATCTTGCCAGCTGGCTCGGAAAACGCCTCGACCACCCGCTGTCGATCCCCGATCTCTCCTCGCTCGGCTTCTCCCTGGTCGGCGGCCGGCTGCTGCCGGTCAACGGCAAGGCGGGGGCGATGTTCATGTATGAGGATGGCACCGGACGCCGGCTGACCGTTCTTCTCGGCCGCAACGACGACAACCGCGAAACCAGTTTCCGCGTCGACAGCGCCGACGGCGTCGAGACCTTCTACTGGATCGACGGCCCGATCGGCTACGCCGTCACCGGCGAGGTGCCGCGCAACCTGCTGCAGCAGGTGGCCCGCGAGTGCTACCGCCAGTTTGACAGGGGCGAGGCGACGGGAAGCTGAGACGGCGACGTGCCGTCTCACTTTCGCATTTCATCCGCTCAAAAGAAGCCGAGCAGCTTGTAGCGGGTCTTGCGGCGCGCGTCGTTCCAGAACATGCGGAACAGCAGGAACCGCGTCCACGGCGACATCGGCGGCAGCTTGTCCTTCAGCCGATAGCAGCCGACCGTATATTCCCAGCGCTGCGCAAATTTCTCCCGGAAGGTTTTGGCCCCATAGCGCTGAACCGATCCCGAACCCTCGATGAAATGGAACTCGGGCCCTTCCACATAGGCGACGAGATCGCGCACCACGAACTCCGTGATGATGTAGGAGGCACCGGTCCAGGGGTAGCTGAACTCCGCATAGCGGCGGAGCAGGATCTCCAGGCTGCCCTCCGCGCGATAGATGCCGTACACCCATTCCGACGGATAGCTGAGATTGCGCGGGATTTTACCGTCGCGGATGCGTTGGGCAAAATTGAAGACGTCGCGGTTGGGGGTCGCAAGGCGCCCCTTGCCATTGTTGATCCGCCGGACGTCCGAAGCCCCCAGGAGCTTGGTCTTATCCGCCTCGAGCGCTGCGACGAGGCGCGACAGGTAGTCGAGCGTCGAATAGTCGTCGCAAGCCCGGAGGCAGAAATATTCGCCGAGCTCGGTACCGAGGCGGAAGCACTTGAGAAAGTTCTCGTCGGCGTCGAGATGCACTTCGTTCTCGAGCACCTCGAAACGAGGATCTTTCGCCGCGAAGGCCCTGGCGATCTCCAGCGAACCATCGGTCGACCGGTTCTCGACGATGATGGCGCGAAAATCCTTGAAATCCTGATCCGCGATGCATTGCAGGCACTTTTCCAAGGTCTTCGCCCCATTGAAGACCGGAAACAGAACGACGAGTTTCGCCTTCCCCATTCTCACTCCAAGCTATTTTTCCGGGCGGCGTGTCAGGCGCGCTCAAGCCGCGTTATGAATCCGAGATCCAGCAATTGTCTCGATCCGGTAAAGCGTACCGATACGTCCGACGTCAATTGCAGGCCGCCGTTATTTGCAATGCTCTCCTTGATCTTCACATAGACGGCGGAGGCATCGAAATATTGGCCGCCTGCCGCCGCCGCGTCGACGACCTCGGCATAATCGGCGAAGAACTTGAAATGCAAGAGCACGCCCATGGCGGCCGGGAAATTCCTGTCATAGGGCAAGGGCTGGTGGATGCTGGGGCCGAAGCAGCATTCGCGGTCCCAGAAGATCAGCGGATATTTGACCATCTCCAGGTCGGCGCCGAACTTGCGCCGGCGCGGTCCGCCCTTGACGCAAAAGGCCCGCTTCATCGCGCACATCGTATAGCCGGCAGCGTCGAAATGATCGGCAATCTCCCAGGGAGCCTGCTGCTGCAGCTTATCGACGTCGGCGCCCTCCAGGTCGACCGGATACATGTCGAGCATGGGGGCCAGCAGGCGGCGGGCGCCCATGCGCTCCAGCACCGGAATGAGCCAGCCGAGCCCGCGTTCCTCATAGCCGTCGTAGACGAGATACTCGTCGGAATCGACATTGACGTACCAGCGGCCGGTGCCATAGCGCTCGAACAGCGTCTCCCGCCACTCGCGCCCGCGCCGCGCCTCCTTGAACCGAACGATGGACGACCAGACGTCGACGTCCGGCTGCGCCACCAGATAGTCGCGCGTGCCGTCGGATGAGACGTCGTCGACGCAGATGAAGCGTGTTACCCCGAGCTTGCGGTAATGCGCCAGGAACGACGGCATCAGCTTGAGGTCGTTATGGGTGATGAACATCAACGGGATATCGTCGGACGCCAGGGTCGCCGGCCCCCGCGCGTTGAGGCAGGTCAACTCGTGCCGGCGCTTCTTCTTCCTCTCGCGCCGGGCCATCCTTTTCGTTTCCAGCCATGTGCTGAGACGCTGTAGCGGCGTTCTTCCGAATACGTTCGCCGCCGCCTCCGTGGAGGAAAAAGGATATCGCGTTTCACCCACGGCAAGCCCCGGATCGTTTAGCTTAGCAGCCTCTACGTGAAAATCCGGCTGTGATCAACTTGCCATTTCGGCCGGAGCTTCGACGTCAGGGGCGCTCAGGATCGTTGGCGAGCACGATCGGCTGGCCATGCGGCGTCGCTTCCGCCGCCCGCTGCCAGCTCCGCGTCAGATGTTCCAGTTCACGCCCGGAGGCGATCGAGAGTTCGGTGACGAGGCGCGAGAGAGCGGCCACCCAGCAGTCGTAATAGTCGCTGGCATCCGCCTTGCGGCCGGGCTTATAGAGTTCGGCCGAGAGCGCCTCGGCCCATTCCGGCCAGGAGAACACGCCCTTTTCGTGCAGGCGCACGGTCATGGCAAAGGCGTTCGCCTGCCAGGGCTCGGCGAAAACCGGATCGCCCTCCGGCGATTTCGGCAGTTCGGCCGAGGCAATGAGCGGCGACACCACCTTACACGTGTTCAAGATAGCTCTCCCAGGCATCGATCGAGACCGTCAGCGTCGGGTCGGCGCCCTCGCCCCAGATCTCGGGCCCGTCGAAGACGACGGTATAGACCCATTGCGGATTTTCGCCGCGGCCATGAGCGTTGTCATCCGGAAAGACGAAGGAGCCCTGCACCGCCTCCACCCGACCGAGTTTGGCGCGGGCATAGCGCGGCAGGCGCGTATGGGTTTCCGGATTGAAATTCTTAGTGCGCACCCGGTCGCCGACGGCAAAGCGCGGCGCGGTCTCGACCGGACGGTCGCAGGGGCCACCCTTGGCGAGCACGCCGGCAACCATGTCGGCCTTCAGCACCCGCTTCGGGGTCGCCCCCTGTTCCAGCCTGTGGCCGCCGTCGAGTTCGGCCTGGCTTACGAAGCCGTGGCGCTTCAGCAGCGTCTCCAGCGCCCGCGTCCAGATCTCGTAATAGCTCGCCGAGAGATAGGTCGCCGGCGGCAGGCTTTCGCGCGCATGCCGGCTTTCGTCGATCGTCCAGGCGCCGAAGGCACCGCAGGAGAGCGTGATGCCGAGCGCCCGCTTCTCCCATTCCGCATGGAAATAGGGTTCGTCCTTTTCCGGCGCCACCGGCCCGAGGCCGTGGGCGCCGCCGAGATCGTGCGGGCCGTTCATCGAAGCGCCTCCGCGGAAAGCGGCAGGCCGGTGCCGATCATGGAATCGCGCGTCACCAGTTCCGCCAGTTCCTCCTCGCTGAAGCCTTCGGTGCCCGCCGGCCGTTCCGGCACCACGAGATAGCGCAGTTCCGCCGTCGAATCCCACACGCGGATACGGGTCGCCTCCGGCAGCGTCACGCCGAATTCCGAAAGCACCCCGCGCGGATCGATGACGGCGCGCGAACGATAGGGCGGCGCCTTGTACCAGACCGGCGGCAGGCCGAGCACGGACCAGGGGTAGCAGGAGCAGAGCGTGCAGACGACGAGGTTATGGGTGTCGGGCGTGTTGAACACGGCGCGCATATGCTCGCCCTGGCGGCCCGTGAAGCCAAGGCTGGCGATCGCCTCCGTGGCGTCACGCTTCAGCCAATCGGCGAAATCGGCGTCGACCCAGGCCTTCGCCACCACGCGCGCACCGTTGCGCGGGCCGATCTTCGTCTCATAGGTCTCGACGATCGCATCGATCGCCGCCGGATCGATCAACCCCTTCTCGGTCAGCACCGTCTCCAGCGCCTTCACCCGCGCTTCCATGTCGGTGAAATGGTTGTCGTGGTGGTGATGGTCGTGATCGTGGCCATGATGGTGTTCGGGCATGCCTGGCTCCTCCGCCGGGAAATCGCGTCATTACGACTGTATGTCTCCTTAAATCGAGCTCGATTTAAGGACAAAGACATGCAGCAAGTCAAAGTGCTGCAGCGACCTTTGCGCGTCTCAGAAGACGCGCGGCGCTGTAGTGCAGAATCGCGCCCGCCGAAACCGGCGGGCAGCTCCACGGCCTTCCGGCTTTTCTCTATTTCAGCATCGGCCAGAGGCTGACGACGAGCAGCACCGCCATGGTGATGTTGAACCATTTCAGCCGCGACGGCTCGGACAGCCATTGGCGGAGCGCCGAACCGAAGCCCGCCCAGGTGGAGACGCTCGGCACGTTGACAAACGCAAAGACGAGACCGACGACGAGAACGCTCATCAGGTAGCTCTCGCTGCTGGTATAGCTCGCCATGGCCGAAACCGCCATGACCCAGGCCTTGGGATTGACCCATTGGAAGGCGGCCGCCTGCAGGAAGGTCATCGGGCTGGAACCCGCCTTGCCCTCGCCCAGCGAACGCGAGGTCCCGATCTTCCAGGCGATCCAGACGAGATAGGCGCCGCCGGCAAATTTCAGCGTGGTATAGAGCAGCGGCACGGAATGGAGCAGCGCACCGAGGCCGAAGCCGACGGCGATCAGAAGCACGAAGAAACCGGCGCCGATGCCCAGCATATGCGGCACGGTGCGCACGAAGCCGAAATTCACGCCCGATGCGAAGAGCATCATGTTGTTCGGTCCCGGCGTGATCGATGTGGTGAAAGCAAACAAAAACAGCGCCAGCAGCGTATCGGCCTGCATGGGTCTCCTCCGGACTAATTGGGTCAGCATAATTGACCTATTGGCCGGCACCAGCCGCGAACTTGTCACCATGACATATTGACGAAGCGCATTATCAACGACTTTCACGCGAGATTAGCCGCCTGCAGCGCAAGAGAGCTTTGCGTGAGGACATGGGCTCGAAAGCGCGCCACTTTGCGCTAGATTGCCGGTCGGACTGGACGACCGCCGTCCGACCTATTCGCCCGCGAGGAGAACAGCATGCACGATCCCATCCCGACAACGACGCTGCCCGATGGCAGCCGCGTGCCCGTATTGGGGCAAGGCACCTGGCGCATGGGCGACATGGCCTCGCGTGCGGCCGACGAGGTGAAGAGCCTCCAGCTTGGCCTCGATCTCGGCATGACGCTGATCGATACCGCAGAAATGTACGGCAACGGCGCCTCGGAACGGGTCGTCGGCGAAGCGGTGCGCGGTCGGCGCGACGAGGCCTTCATCGTCAGCAAGGTGCTGCCGTCGAATGCCAGCCGGCTCGGCACCGAGGCCGCCTGCGAGCGCAGCCTGAAACATCTCGGCGTCGACCATATCGACCTCTATCTACTGCACTGGCGCGGCGGCTATCCGCTGGCCGAAACGGTTGCGGCTTTCGAGGCATTGAAAAAAGCCGGCAAGATCCGCGCCTGGGGCGTCTCGAATTTCGACGTCGACGACATGGAGGAACTTCTGTCGGTGCCGGACGGCAGACATGTCGCCGTCAACCAGGTGCTTTACAACCTCTCGCGCCGCGGCATCGAGTTCGACCTTCTGCCCTGGTGCCAGCAACGTGGCATCGCGATCATGGCCTATTCGCCCCTCGACGAGGGCCGGCTGCTGCGCAACCCCGATCTCATCCACATCGCCAAGGCGCACCAGGCGACCCCGGCCCAGATCGCCCTCGCCTTCCTCAAGACCCGCCCGGGAGTGATCTCGATCCCGAAGACCGGCTCGGCGACACGCGCCCGCGAAAACCGCGACGCGATGGATATTCACCTGACGGCGGACGACCTCGCCGACCTCGACCGCACCTTCCCGCCGCCGAAGCGCAAGCGCTCGCTGGAGATGATTTGAGCGCTGGCCGCGCAAGCGGGCTTATCGGCTTTCGATCTCCACCACCACCTTGCCCTTGGCCCGGCCGGATTCCAGATAGGCAAAGGCTTCCGAAACATGCTTGAACGGAAACACTCGGTCGATGACGGGCCTGACCGCCTTGGTCTCGATAAGATCGGCGAGCCCGGCAAGCTCGGCGCCATCAGGATGCATGAATAGATAGCGGTAAGTAGCGTCATGTTTCCTGGCGACGGCGCGTATCCTGTAGGATGCAAGCCAGAAAAGCGCCGTCAGGAACACGCCACCGCCGAGATCCTTCCGCGCGGTTTCAGGCTCGGGCATGCCGGCGATGGAAACCACTTTTCCGCCGCGCTTGACCACGCCGAACGACCTTTCGAGCGCTTCGCCGCCAAGCAGATCGAAGACGCCGTCCATGTCGTGCAAGCACTCCTCGAACCGTTGTGTCGTGTAGTCGATCACCACATCCGCGCCGAGCTCTTCGACAAGCGCACGGCCACGAGCCGATGCCGTGGTCGTCACCTCTGCCCCCAGCCTTTTTGCCAACTGGATGGCGAAGGTGCCGACGCCCCCTGCGCCGCCGGATATGAAGATCCTGTTGCCCTGCTTCACGTCGAGTTCGTTACGGAGCGCCTGCAATGCGGTGAGGCCGGCGAGAGGCACGCCAGCCGCGGTGCAGAAGTCGATCGACGCGGGCATCCTCGCCAGAAGCTTCGCAGGGACGACCGCATACTCGGCCAAGCCGCCCATGGCATCCTTGGGCATGCGCGCAAAGACACGATCTCCCGGGGTGAAGGACGTGACGTCTTCTCCCAGTTCCTCCACCACGCCGGCAAGCTCGTTACCCATGACGATCGGCAATGGATAGCGCTGGACAACCCTCAGAGCACCTTGGCGCGTTTTGTAGTCGATGGGATTGAGACCTGCGGCATACACCCGGACAAGCACTTCGCCACGCGCCGGTCGCGGACGCGGCACGTGGCGCAACTCAGCAGCGTCGGGACCGCCGTATCGTGTCAGAACCAATGCCCGCATCGTCGTGGAACTCATCCGGCACCCGATATCTTCGGATTTCCATCCGGGATTAGTCGGCGAGAAATGCCGGCGAAGTCAACCGAGCGAATGGTGTAACAGCGTCCACCAGAACACCCCACTCTCAAGTGGAATCGCTGGAAGCAGAAAGATTCTCCCGATTCAATGGACGTTCCAGGGCTTCACCTGCCCCCTCATCCGGCCTGCCGACCACCTCTCCCCGCCACGCGGGGAGAAGGAAACGCGCGGCGAGCACCCGGTACCAAGACACCGAATGCTACCTGCATATATTCGTTTTGGGAGGTCAACAGAGCCGCGGCACGCTCGGCACCGTCCTCTCTCCCCGCCTGCGGGGAGAGAGTTAGTCCTCGGGATAAACCCGAGGAGAGGGGCAATTCCCCCTCACCGGCTCAATAATCACATGCCCTGCGGGCCGCGGTTCATCGCCGCGATGCCGGTGCGGCAGACTTCGATGAGGCCGAGCGGCTTCATGATGGCGATGAACTGCTCGATCTTCGACGGCTTGCCGGTGATTTCGAAGACGAAATGCTCGATGTTTGCGTCGATGACCGAGGCGCGGAAGGCGTCGGCGAGACGCAGCGCCTCGACACGGTGGTCGCCCGAGCCCTGAACCTTGACGAGCGCCAGTTCGCGCTCGATCGGGCGGTCGTGGCCGAGGCTGGCGGCGCGCACCGTCAGATCGACGACGCGGTGCACCGGCACCAGCCGCTCGAGCTGGTTCTTGATCTGGTCGAGCACGTGCGGCGTGCCGCGCGTCACGATGGTGATGCGCGACAGATGCGCCTCGTGCTCCGTTTCCGAAACCGTGAGGCTTTCGATGTTGTAGCCGCGGCCCGAGAACAGGCCGATGACGCGGGCAAGGACGCCCGGCTCGTTGTCGACGAGGACCGAAAGCGTGTGGGTTTCGGCGAGCTCGGTCTCCTTGGCAATGAAGTAGGCGGAGCCGGTCGGTTGAAGGTGTGCGTTCATTTCAATTGGTTCCTCTACCTATCTCAGACGAGCTGACGGCCCTTGGCGTCGATCGCGTTGGCGACCGCTTCGTCCGTGGCTTCGTCGGGCAGGAGCATCTCGTTATGGGCCTTGCCCGAGGGGATCATCGGGAAGCAGTTGGCGAGATTGGCGACACGGCAATCGAAGATGACCGGTGCCGGCGTGTCGATCATCTGGCGGATCGCAGCGTCGAGCTCGCTCGGCTTGTCGCAGCGGATGCCGACGCCGCCATAGGCTTCCGCCAGCTTGACGAAGTCAGGCATCGCCTCGGTGTAGGAGTGCGACAGGCGGTTGCCGTGCAAGAGCTGCTGCCATTGCCGCACCATGCCCATGTACTGGTTGTTGAGGATGAAGATCTTGACCGGCAGGCCGTACTGGACGGCGCAGGACATTTCCTGGATGCACATCTGGATCGAGGCATCGCCGGCAATGTCGATGACGAGGCTGTTCGGATGCGCGACCTGCGCGCCGATCGCCGCCGGGAAGCCGTAACCCATCGTGCCGAGGCCGCCCGAGGTCATCCAGCGGTTTGGCTGCTCGAACCCGAAGAACTGCGCTGCCCACATCTGGTGCTGGCCGACTTCGGTGGTGATGTAGGTGTCGCGGTCCTTGCTCAGCTCATAGAGCCGCTGGATCGCGTATTGCGGCATGATGACGTCGTCGTTCGGCGTGTAGGCGAGCGAGTTGCGGGCGCGCCACTTGGTGATCGTCTCCCACCAGTCCGAGAGACGCGCCTTGTCGGCCGACTTGGAAGCCGCGCGCCACAGGCGAACCATGTCTTCGAGGACGGTACCGACGTCGCCGAGGATCGGAACGTCGACGCGGACGTTCTTGTTGATCGACGACGGATCGATGTCGATGTGGATCTTCTTGGAGTTCGGCGAGAACGCATTGAGGCGGCCGGTGATACGGTCGTCGAAGCGGGCGCCGATGCAGATCATGACGTCGCAATCATGCATCGCCATGTTGGCTTCGTAGGTGCCGTGCATGCCGAGCATGCCGAGCCAATTCTTGCCCGAAGCCGGATAGGCGCCGAGGCCCATCAGCGTCGAGGTGATCGGGAAGCCTGTCAGGTCGACCAACTCGCGCAGCAGATGCGAGGCTTCCGGACCGGAATTGATGACGCCGCCGCCGGAATAGATGATCGGCTGGCGCGCGGTGCGCATCAGCTCGACCGCTTCCTCGATCTTTTTCAGGTCGCCCTGCGTCTTCGGCTGGTAGCTCTTCTGGGTCGGGACGGCAGACGGCGGCGTGTAGGTGCCGGTCGCGAACTGGATGTCCTTCGGGATGTCGACGACGACCGGGCCCGGGCGGCCGGACTGGGCGACGCGGAAGGCCTCATGGATGATGCGGGCGAGATCGTTGACGTCCTTGACCAGCCAGTTGTGCTTGGTGCACGGCCGGGTGATGCCGACGGTGTCGCATTCCTGGAAGGCGTCGGAACCGATCAGCGAGGTCGGAACCTGGCCGGAGATGCAGACGAGCGGGATCGAATCCATCAGCGCGTCCTGCAGCGGGGTCACCGCATTGGTGGCGCCGGGACCGGACGTGACCAGCATGACGCCGACCTTGCCGGTCGAGCGGGCATAACCTTCGGCCATGTGGCCGGCGCCCTGCTCGTGGCGAACGAGGATGTGCTGGATATCGTCCTGCTGGTGGATTTCGTCGTAGATCGGAAGCACGGCGCCGCCGGGATAGCCGAAGATATGCTCGACGCCGTTGTCTCTCAGAGCCTGGAGAACGATCTCCGCGCCTGTCATCTGATTTTCTGTACCGCTCATTGACCTGCTTCCGTCCCTTTTCCCGTTGGGTGCTTAGCTTGTTTGAAGGCATAAAAAAAGGCCCCGTCAGGAGCCTCGTTCAGCGCATGGGTGGCTACCGCCGGATGGTTACACCATCCTGCCCATGCGCCGTCCCACCACAAGAATAACCGCGAAATTTTTCATGGGGCGATTTGATAACCACAAAACCCCCATGCGTCAACGGCTTTTAGTTACACGATCCGGTTCCTGTGCGGAACATTGTTGCGCAAACCGAAGCGCTCGACCGCGTGGCCGGCCGAGAAAGGGGCGACCGGGAGCATGACGATGACGGCATGGCGCCGGCCTGCACGGACGCGCAAGGGCCATCGAAGCCCCGGCTTGACGGCGATGCGGCTTGGCGCTACCTCCATTGCGGGCTTCAGATCCCCGCCGCTCGCAGACGTCTTCGTCCCGGTGAAATCTGACATCTGACGACACCCTCTCGCCCCGATCGCATTTCGTGTGGCAGGCAATGCGAGCCCCTCCTCTTCCCAATCGAAATGCGAAGACAAGGAGCGTTGGATGTCCAAGGACATTTCCAGGCATAATACCTTTTTGACGGCGCCCCTAGGCGCGATCTTCGCCAAGACGGCTTTGCCGATCATCTTCGTGATGAGCATGAACGGGCTGTTGACGGTGGTCGATGCCGTCATGCTCGGCCTTTATGTGGGTGCCGATGCCGTCGGCGCCGTGACCACGGTGTTCCCGATCTTCATCCTCACGGTGGCGCTGGCAACCCTCGTCGTCAGCGGCATGGCGAGCCTTCTCGCCCGCCATCTCGGCGCCGGCCGTTTTACGGACGCCCGCGGCGTCTTCGCCGGCGCCCATATGCTGGCGCTGACGATCGCCGCGGTGCTGGCCGGCCTGTTCGTCACCTTCGGCGAACCACTGGTGCTGATGCTCGCCAATGGTCCGGGTGCCCTCGCCGGCATGGCCTACCGCTATATCGCGATCATCGTCTTCTGCACGCCCATCCAGTTCCTGCTGGCGGTTCATTCGGATGCGCTCCGCTGCGAGGGCCGCGCCGGGCTGATGGCAGGCCTCAGCCTGCTGGTCTCGGTCGCAAACCTCGCCCTCAACTATGTGCTGATCGCGCTCTTGGACATGGGCGTTGCGGGCTCCGCCACGGCCACGGTTCTCGCCCAGCTCCTGGCGCTTGGCCTCATCGTCCTCTTCCGCATCGTCGGACGCACCGAGCTCCGCCTCTCGGCCCTGTTCCGGCACAGCCCGTTGACGGGATGGAGCCGCATGATCGCGCTCGGGAGCCCGCAAAGCCTCGGCTTCATCGGCATGGCGCTGGTTTCGATGACGATCATGACCGCGCTGCAGAAGACGGCGGCCGAGAGCTACGACACCACGGTCGCCGCCTATGGCATCATCACCCGCGTCATGACCTTCGCGCTGCTGCCGCTTCTCGGGCTGAGCCAGGCGATGCAGGCGATCGTCGGCAACAACATCGGCGCCGGCCTCGCCGATCGGGCCAACAGCATGCTGCGCCTCGGCCTGCTCGTGGCGCTCCTCTATTGCCTTGCGATCGAAGTCCTGCTCGTCGGATTTGCCGGGCCGGTCGGCGCGTTCTTCGTCGACAGCGATGCGGTCGTCTCCGACGTCGCGCGCATCATGCCTGCCATGGTCGCGATGTACCTCTTCTCGGGTCCGCTGATCATGCTCGGCAGCTACTTCCAGGCAATCGGCGATGCCGGCCGGGCGGCGATCCTGGGGCTTTCCAAGCCCTATCTCTTCACCATGCCGCTGGTCGCGCTCTACGCGTCGACCTTCGGCGAACCCGGCATCTGGTTCGCGACGCCGACGGCGGAGGCGCTATTGCTGGTGGTTGCGATGCTGGTGTTATGGCAGTCGTCGCGGCAACGGGCCGTTGCCCGCCGGCTGCCTTGACGAACGCACGATCGACCCCTGACGGGATCGATCGGCGACGCTGCCATGTCCCAGCGGAGGAAAAGCGCGCGCGGCTGCCCGCGCGCATTCCGCCAGACCTGTCGGCCGCAAGCTGGAGCGCCGTGCGTGCTGCCGGCTGGGCGGGCACCTCCATCGCGATCCACGCCATCACCGAAACCCGGCTGCTGCCGGCCAAGACCCCGCGCTTCATCGAGTTTCTGCAGGAACAGATGGGACGGGCACAGCCGTAAGCGCAATCATCTTCCGGCACCCATGAGAACACGCTAAAGTACACGCGGCATGCGGAGAGCGGGATGGCAAACGGGCGCGTCGAGCGGCGACTTGCGGTCATCATGGCCACCGATATTGTCGGCTATTCCCGTCTGACGGAGGCCGACGAAACCCGCACGCTCGACACGATGAAGCGGCTGCAGACGTCCATCCTTGCGCCCGGCATCACCGCTTGCGGCGGCCGGATCGTCAAGCTGATGGGCGACGGCACGCTCGTCGTCTTCAACTCCGCCGTCGATGCGGTGGACTGTGCCATATCGCTGCAGGAGGCGCTGGCTTGCGACCAGCAGGAGCAGCCGACCGACGACCGCATCCTCGTCCGGATCGGCATCAACCTTGCCGACGTCGTTATCGAAGGCGACGATCTGCTCGGCGACGGCGTCAACGTCGCCGCCCGCCTCCAGGCCTCAGCCACCCCCGGCGGCATCTGCATCGCCGATGTCGTCCATCGGCAACTCGGCGCCAAGGGCCGATCGGCCTTCCTCGACGGCGGCGAGATCGCGCTGAAGAACATCACCCGGCCCATCCACGTCTGGCACTGGACGGACGCGCCGACGATCGGCCCATCGATGTCGCAAGCCTGCGCGCGCACGTCGATCGCCGTCCTGCCTTTCGAGAACCTGAGCAACGCGCCGGACCAGACCTTCTTCAGCGATGGCATCACCGAGGATATCATTGGTGGCCTTGCCCGGTTCCGCGCCCTTTCCGTCACCGCCGCAAGTTCCTCCTTCAGCTTTCGCGGCGAGCACGCCGACATAAAGGAGATCGGCCGCAAGCTCGGCGTCACCTATCTCGTCGACGGCAGCGTCCGGCGGGCGGGCGAGCGCATGCGCATCACCGCACGGCTGATCGAGGTCGCCAGCGGAACCCATCTTTGGTCAGAACATTACGACCGCAGGCTGACGGATATTTTCGCCATTCAGGATGACGTAACGCGAATGATCGTCTCCACGCTCGTCGGCCAGATCGAAAGCGCAGACCTGCGCCAGGCGTTGCGCAAGCCGCCGAAGAGCCTTGCAGCCTATGAATTCTACCTGCGCGGGCTTGCGCATATTCGCGGTTACGAGCCGGACGACAACCGGCAGGCGCATGCCATGTTCCAGGCGGCCGTCGACCGCGACCCGCAGTTTGCCCTCGCCCATGCCTATTTGGCGCTCGCCATCATCGCCGAACAAGGCTACGGCAACGCGCCATCGGACGTTCTCGACGCCGCGCTCGCGATCGCGCGAAAGGCCGTCTCGCTCGATGAGGCCGAGAGCGGTTGCCAGCGCATGCTGGCGATCATCCAATTCTATCGTCGCGAATTCGAGTTGGCGGAGCGGCACTATCGCCGCGCCTATCTGCTCAACCCGAACGACGCCAATACGCTGGTGCAGATGGGAGGGCTCTTGGCGCGGCGCGGCAAGCTCGATGAGGCGATGGAGTGGATCAACGAAGGCTTCAGGCTGAACCCGTTTCCGCCGCCCTGGTACAGCGCCACGCTCGGCAACGCCCTCTATATCCTCGGCCGCTACGAAGAGGCCGCGGCGGCGCTGAAGGAACTGCCCAATCCCGGCCCCTTCACGCTCGCACGCCTCGTCGCCTGCCACGCCCAGTCCGCCAACGCGGCCTCCGTCGAAGAGACGAAGGCCCGTCTTCTACAGGTGTGCCCGGACTTCTCGACGGAAGACTTCATCCGGCGCGGCCTCTTGCTCGAGCGAGACGAGCACCGTGATCTGTTTCGCCAGGGCCTGCTGAAGGCAGGGTTGCCGGCGTGATGCAATCGGCTGGCCCGAACATTTCCCGATCATTTCCGCTTGTCGTCTGGCTCCCCGGGCCGGGTTCGAACCGGGAACGAGCCAGCCGGCGGGTGCGCCTCACGGCTGCACTTGCGGCGGCAGCAGGAACAGGGTCATGCCGAAGATCACATAGACCGTCAGCGCCAGAACGCCCATGTACCAGGCAGACCGCCCGCCGTTGGAAAGCAGCGTTGCGGCCATTGTCGCGATCAGCATCATCACCACCGCACCCGGCCAGAATTGCAGGTTCATGGGCTGCGGGCCGATGACATAGCTCAAGAGCACCAGCAGCGGCGCGACGAAGAGGGCGATCTGGGCCGCACTGCCGAGCGCGACGCCGACGCTCAAGTCCAGCCGGTCCTTGCGCGCCGCAGCGAAGGCCGTCGCCATCTCGGCGGCGGCACCGACCAGGGCCACCACGATGAAGCCGACGAAGGCCGGCGTCATGCCGAGCTCTTCGGCCGCCACCTGCACCGATCCCACGAAGACCTCGCTGACCAGCGCCACCAGCACCGTGACGGCCAAAAGCACGACTATGCCCGTCGCCAACGGCCAATGCACTTCGTCCTCGCCATGCCCGGAGCCGGCAGAGACGAAGAGCTCGCGGTGCGTCCTCAGCGAAAACAGCATCCACAGCCCATAGACGACGATGAGCACGATGGAGAGGCCGGCGCTGAGCTGCTGGGTGAAGGCCGTCTGCGGCTGGCTGTCGGCGCTGCCGATCAGCGACGGCACCAGCACCGCGACCGTCGCCAGGAACAGGAGGCTTGCCTGGAAGCGCGCATTCACCCGGTTGAATTCCTGCAGGTGATGGCGCAGCCCCCCGAAGAGGAACGAGCCACCCAGCATGAACAGCGTGTTGGTGACGATCGCACCGGCAATCGATGCCTTGACCAGCAGATACTGGCCGGCATTGAGCGCCATCAGCGCTATGACGAGTTCCGTCAAGTTGCCGAGCGTCGCATTGAGGAGCGCGCCGATCGTATCGCCCGTCCGTGCCGCAACCGCCTCCGTAGCCTGGCTGAGCAGGGCCGCAAGCGGCACGATGGCGGCGACAGAGAGCAGGAAGAGCAAGGTGTGCGCGCCGGGCCAGATATGCTCCCCCGCGATGACGACGGGTACGAAGACAAGCAGCCAGAGAATGGGTGTCCGGCGCAAATAATCCAATGCACTGCCCATGGCCGCCTCCCCCCCCCACGCGAACCCGCAACCATCCGTGATCGGCCGCACCGTCGCGGCCGCCGGGCCAACCGGATTCGACGCCCGGCCGGATCGGCTGGTCACGGCACTATGATTATTCCGCATCCGGCCGAAGCGCATTGACTTTTATCAAGCCGACCCGGTTCTCCCTGTTCGCCGAGCGGCCTCGCTACCGTGCTGATCGACGTCACCTCGGCCGGTGTCCTTCGCCACGTCCTGGGCTGAACGTCGGGCAAATCCGCGAAACCACTTGTTAAATCCCCCCGGCTAACATGAGCGGTTGTGATGCCGGGGTTTTTGCGTTGCTGAACAATGAACTTCATTCCTCGATCCGCGCAGGAGAGCAGGATCGCCGTGACGGCCTGAAGCCCGGCAACCGGTTCCTGGGGCGTGTCGTCGCGTGCAACGGCGCGCGCGCCACCATCGCGGCCGTCGCCGAAAACGGCGAGACCTCGCTGACCGAACTCTGGTCGGTCGGGCGACTGATCTCGATTTCCGTCGGCAGGAACCGTGTCGTGGCTCTGGTCTATTCCATGCAGACCGCCTCGGCCGAATGGGGCGAGGAAGCCAACAACACCTTCCGCATCGAAGTCGAGCTGATGGGCGAGGTCCACATAGGACCCGATGGACGCGAGGAATTTTCCGCAGGCATCAGCCAATATCCCTATCTCGGCGCCATCGTGCACCGCATTCGCGCGGCCGACCTTGCCCGCATCTACGATTCCGGCCGCAGCGATAGCTGCATCATCGGCAAGCTCACCCAGGACGAAAGCCTCGACGCGACGATCCACGTCCCCTCGATGCTCGCCAAGCACTTCGCCATCGTCGGAACGACCGGCGTCGGTAAATCGACCGCGGTGACGCTGCTGCTCAACAAGGCGATCGCCTCCGATCCGAAGCTGCGCGTGCTGATCCTCGACCCGCACAACGAGTTCGCCGCCGCCTTCCCGGAGCTTGCGGTCGTCATCGACACCGACACGCTCGACCTGCCCTTCTGGTTCTTCCGCCTCGAGGAATTCGCCGAGGTGATCTTCCGCGGCCGCCCGGCGCCGCCGGACGAGCTCGACATGCTGCGCGACATCATTCCCGAAGCGAAGAAGGCTTTCCGAGGCGGCGAATCCAGCCTCATGCGGCGCCAGACCGAGAAAAGCTCGATAACCGCGGATACGCCGGTGCCCTACCGCATCGCCGACCTCCTGTCGCTGATCGACGAACGCATCGGCCGGCTCGAGGGGCGCAACGACAAGCCGCATCTGCGCTCGCTGAAGGTCAAGATCGTCTCGGCGATCAACGATCCGCGCTACCATTTCATGTTCTCCTCGAACACCATCACCGACACCATCCAGGACACGATCGCCAAGATCTTCCGCATTCCCGGCGATGGGAAGCCGATCGCCACCTTCGAGCTTGCCGGCATTCCCTCGGAAGTCGTCAATTCCGTCGCGTCGGTGCTCTGCCGCATGGCCTTCGAAATCGGCCTGTGGAGCAATGGCGGTATTCATATGCTCGTCGTCTGCGAGGAGGCGCACCGCTACGTGCCGGCCGATCCCACGCTCGGCTTCCTGCCGACCCGCCAGGCGATTGCCCGCATCGCCAAGGAAGGCCGTAAATACGGCGTCTCGCTCGGCGTCATCACCCAGCGCCCCGGCGAACTGGACCCGACGATTCTTTCGCAATGCTCGACGGTCTTTGCCATGCGGCTTGCCAATGACCGCGACCAGGAGATCATCCGTTCGGCCATTCCGAACTCGTCGACCTCCACCACCAGCTTCATCTCCTCGATCGGCAACGGCGAAGCGATCGCCTTCGGTGAGGCCGTCGCGGTGCCGATGCGCATGCGCTTTTCCCGCATCTCCGAAGAGCGCCTGCCGCGCGCCCACGGCATCGTCGACCGGATCGATGTGGACGCGCCGCCGACCGTCGATCTGCGTTCGATCGTCAGCCGCATGCGGGCGATCAACGGGCCGGATATTTCCAGCTTCCAGCAGAGCTACATGGCAGCGTCGACCGGCAGCGAAGAGCGTCTCTGGGATAGCGAACTCGGAGCCGGATCCGCAAGCGAGACGGAACAAGGCTTCGCGGACTCGGCTCTGGCTGCCGAGCCCTACCGCCCGGACATGCTTCCACGCACCACCATTTCCCCCAATCCCGAGCTGGAGCGCTTCAACCAGATCCGCCAACAGCTTCTGAACGAAAAGCCCGCGGCCGAGCAGCCAGCACCCCGCTTCGGGGCGGCGGCGCCGACCGGACACGGCTCCCCGGCCGCCGGCGATCGGCCCCGCGAGGGGTCGCTCCGGGAAAGCCTGCTGAAGCGGCCGCTCGGCAGCATCATCCGCAAGACCTAAGTCGCGCAAAAGTGCGGGTTTGCGATAACGACAGGCGAAATATCAAAGACTTAAAGCGCAAGATTGCGACGCGCTTTGGCGCTCACGCCGGGCCATTCTCGCGCGACACCTGGCTTGCCAGGGAAATTGGGCCGCCGTTAGAATACAGGTTATGATTGTCTCGCAATCCAGGCGCTCATCCAAAGGTCAGCCCGCGCGGAGGGAATCTTGCCTGAGAATGATTATGATGCGTTTGCGGCCGCCTATGATGCCGACAACGAGAATAACGCCTGGAACGCCTATTACGAGCGGCCGGCCGCCCTTGCGCTCGTTGGCGAGGTCGCCGGGCTCCGGGTGCTGGACGCCGGCTGCGGTGGCGGTGCCCATGCCGCGGCGCTCCTGGAGCGTGGGGCGACGCTGACCGGCATCGACAGAAGCGCGGGCCTCCTGGAAATCGCGCATCGCCGCCTGGCAGGGCGGGCGCGATTGCTGGTTGCCGACCTGAACGAACCACTGCCCTTCGAGGATGGCGCTTTCGATGTCGTGCTTGCGTCCCTCGTCATGCACTATCTGCAGGACTGGTCGCCCCCTCTCCGCCAGTTCAATCGCGTGCTGGCCAAGGGCGGCCGCCTGGTCTTTTCGACGCACCACCCGTTCATGGATCATCAGCTCTCCGGCCATGACAACTATTTCGAGACCTACAGCTTCGACGATAGTTGGGAGCGTGGCGGCAGGACGATCAAGATGCGCTTCTGGCATCGGCCTCTTCATGCCATGATCGACGCGCTCGCGTCGGCGGAGTTTCGCATCGAGACGGTGAGCGAACCGCAGCCGGACCCCAAGGCCCGTTCCCTTTTTCCGAAGGCGTATGAAAGCCTGTCGACCAAGCCGCGCTTCCTCTTCTTCTCGGCGGCAAAGGTGTGAGCGAGGCAGCCGCGAGACTCCTTGGAACGCCACGGAACCTTTGCGGCGCCGCGTCGTTGGTCTGCGCGATCCTGTGGCGCGGACAGCCGGCGGATCTTCAAGCAATCGACGAAAGTGAGTGAGGAGGCCGCCATGGTCGCAAGCGTTACCCCTTTTTTGATGTTTCAGGATGGCGTGGCGGAGCAGGCGATGGCCTTCTACATCTCGCTGTTCCCGAATGCCGAGGTCCTGGAGATCGAGCACTACGGCCCGGGCGAACAAGGCCCTGAAGGTAGCATCAAGGTCGCACTTTTCCGGCTCGGCGCACAGCGGGTCAGGTGCATCGACAGCCCGGTCAAGCACGCCTTCGATTTCACCCCGTCCTTCTCTTTCTTCGTCGAATGCCAGAGCGAGGACGAGATCATCACGCTCGCGACCATGCTGGCCGAGGGCGGTGCCGTGCTGATGCCGCTCGACAATTACGGATTCAGCCAGCGCTTTACCTGGGTCAACGACCGCTTCGGTGTGTCCTGGCAGTTGAACCTCGCCGCCTGAGCCATCCTGGCTGCCGCCTGCCCTACAGCACCGCGCGTCCTATCAGACGCGCACAGGTCGCTGTAGCACTTCGATTTTCTGCATGTCCTCGTCCTTAAATCGAGATCGATTTAAGGAGACATGCAGCAGGCCTGGATCAAGCGCGGAGCACCGCGTCAGCGCTTTCGATGCGCCGCCAGCTCTCGTCGAGCTGGTTGCGGAACCAGGTCATCTGGCGCTTGGCATATTGCCGCGTGGCAGCGGCACCGGCCTCGATCGCCTCGGCCTCCCCGATCTCGCCTTTAAGGAGTGCCGCGATCTGGCTGACGCCGATCGCCTTCATCACGGGCATTTCCGGCGGCAGGTCGAGCGAAAGCAGCGCCCTAACCTCATCGATCGCGCCGCCGGCAAGCATCAGTTCGAAGCGACGGTTGATGCGGTCGTGCAGAAGCTTGCGCTCCGGCAGCACCACATATTTCTCCGCCCGGTCCGGATCGACGATGACAGGGCCGTTCTGCCGCTGGAAGAAGCGGATCGGCCTGCCGGTCGCCTCCACCACTTCGAGCGCCCGGACGATCCGCTGGCCGTCGCCGACGTTCAATGTCGCCGCCGTCTCCGGATCCTTGGCTTCGAGGTCGCGATGAAGGCTTTCGGGCCCTTCGGCCTTCAGCCTTTCACGCAGACGCTCGCGGATCGCGGCGGGGATCTCGGGCATGTCCGAGAGACCACCGGTCAGCGCCTTGAAATAAAGCCCGGTGCCGCCGACGAAGACCGGCAGCCGTCCCTCCTGCTTGAGCCTGGCAACGAGCGCTTGCGCCTCGCGCACCCAGGCGCCGGTGGAATAGGCGGCGGCCGCCGACACATGGCCGTAGAGGCAGTGCTCCACGCCGCCCATATCCGCTTGGTCGGGCCGCGCCGTCAGCAGCCGCAGCGTGTCATAGACCTGCATGCTGTCGGCATTGACGACCACGCCGCCGTGGCGCCGCGCCAGCTCGACGGCAAGCGCAGACTTGCCGCTGGCGGTCGGCCCGGTTATCAGGATCGCGTCGCTCTCGGTTTCAAGGTTATTGTCCATGGCTCTCGTTGCCACGCTTATCGCCAATCCGTCAAATCCTGTTCTGACGCCCGCACTTGCGGAAGCGGCTGCCGATGCCGTCAAGGCGTCCGGCCTTTATTGGCTGGCCGATGGCGTCGCCTGCGACATCGCGCTTGCGGACGGCACCGACGCGAACGCGGCCGAAGCGCTGCTGCGCGCCGAAATCGGCACCGCCGCCATCGACGTCGCCGTGCAGGACGCCGAGAGCCGTCGCAAGAAACTGCTGATCGCCGACATGGATTCGACCATGATCGGCCAGGAGTGCATCGACGAACTGGCCGCCGAAGTCGGCCTCAAGGACCAGGTGGCGGCCATCACCGCCCGCGCCATGAACGGCGAGATCGCCTTCGAGCCGGCCCTGATCGAACGCGTCGCACTGCTGAAGGGCCTGCCGCTCAACGTCGTCGACGAGGTGATCGCCAAGCGCATCACGCTGACGCCAGGCGGGCGGCAACTGATCGCGACGATGAAGAGCAAGGGCCACTACACCGCGCTCGTCTCCGGCGGCTTCACCGTCTTCACCGGGCCGATCGCCGAGATGCTCGGCTTCGACGAGAACCGCGCCAACACGCTGCTTGCCGAAGCGGGCATCCTGACCGGCGAGGTCGCCAATCCCATTCTCGGAAAACAGGCCAAGGTCGATGCTCTCATCGACATCGCCGCGCGCCTCGGCATATCGACCGGTGAAGCCCTTGCCGTCGGCGATGGCGCCAACGATCTCGGCATGATCCAGCTCGCCGGCACCGGGGTCGCACTGCACGCCAAGCCCGTGGTGGCCGAGCAGGCCAAGGTTCGCATCGACCATGGCGATCTGACCGCCCTTCTCTATCTCCAGGGTTATCGCAAGACGGATTTCGTCGGATGATCATCGGCGAGACCGGCCGGCTGCGCATCCGGGCCTGGAAGAACAGCGATCGCGATCTCTTCTTCGAGATCAACAGCGATCCCAAGGTCATGGCGTTCTTTCCCTTCCGCCGCAGCCGCGCGGAAGCGGACGCGCTGTTCGATCGTGTCGGCCGCGGCATCGCCGAAACCGGCCTGGGTTTCTTCGCGGTAGCGCTAAAGGCCGACGACCAGCCGATCGGCTTCTGCGGCCTTGCCTTGACGGATCTGGAACCGCACTTTCCCAATGGCACGGTCGAGATCGGCTGGCGGCTCGCCGCCCGCTATTGGGGCCAGGGCTACATCACCGAAGCGGCCTCCGACCTCCTGCGCTACGGCTTCGAGGAAAAAGGGCTCGACGAGGTCGTCTCCTTTGCCGTCGCCGCAAACACCCGCTCGACGGCGGTGATGCAGCGGCTCGGCATGCACCGCGACGCAAGCCGCGACTTCGACCACCCCCGCGTCCCCGCCGACCAGCCGGCACTGGTGCGTCATGTGCTTTACGCGATCAGCGCCGAGGAATGGCGCGCGCGGCGGGCGTCGGCCAAGTAAGCGCCTCCTTTCGACCGAGCCCCAAGCATCAACTCGACCTCACCTCTTCCGCTCCGCCCCCGGATAGGTCCGCTCGATCCAGGTGACAAAGGCCTTTGCCGCTTCCGACAGCGCCTCGAAGCGCCGTGCCACGAGAAAGAACGTGCCATAGGGCACCGAGACATCAAAGGGCTGGAGCAGCCGGCCGGTCTCGATATCGTCACGCGCGTGGTCGCGGTCGATCAGCCCGACGCCATTTCCCCTGAGCGTCGCCTGAAGCACCATCGAACCATCGGCGAAGATGGCGCCGCGATCCACCTTGACCGGGCCGGCGCCGGCGGCTGCAAACCAATGTTCCCAGAGCTGCCGGTTGTCCTCATGCAAGAGCGCGTACTGCATCAGGTCTTCGGGTCGCTCGAGCGGCCGCCCGCCTGCCGCCAGCGCCGGCGCGATCACCGGGATCATCTCGACTTCGGCAAGCCGGCGCGTCTCCACCCGCGGCCATGAATCGACGGTCAAGCTGTGGCGGATGGCGATGTCGGCATCGCCGCTGCGAAACTCGGCGAGCCGGGATTCCGCATCGATCATCAGATCGATCTCCGGATGCGCGTCCTGGAACTCCTGCAGATGCGGCACCAGCCAGCAGCCGGCGAAAGACGGCTCGGCGCTGACCCTCAGGGTCTGCGAGAGCCGCCAACCCGAGAGCATGTCGAGGCGCTCGCCCACCATGTCGAACGCCGCCGTCAACACGCCAAGCAGCGCGCGGCCATCGGCGGTCAGGCGGACGCTGCGGTGATGCCGCTCGAACAGCGGCCGGCCGATCAGGTCCTCGAGCTCGCGCACCTGCCGGCTGATCGCCGCCTGCGAGACGAAAAGCTCGGCGGCAGCCAGCGTGAAACTTTCGAGCCGCCCGGCCGCCTCGAAACTCCGCAATGCTGTCAGAGGCAAGCGGCCGCGCTTCATGCATAACCTCAAGTCATTCGAAGGCGATAGTAAACTCGTTTGAGGGGCGCGGGCAAGTGCGGTGAAATACTGGAGCGTCCCTTGTGCGTTCATCCGAACGCACGGCGCTCTAGGCAGCAAGGAGGTTCAGCCATGCTTGCGATCATCGAAGTCCTGTTCGACGCCCTGCGGCTGATGACCTTCCAGCCGATGCGCAAAGGATCCAACCGGCCCGCGTATACCAAGGCAACGGGCGACGAATGCTGATGCCGAGACCCTGCACGCATATCGGTTATTCCTCACACCTGCCCCTCACCCTCGCTCCGCAGGCGGAAAGAGGAACCGCGATCAGACCTCCCGACTGTGAGTGCGACGATCGCTGCGCGTGGTACCGAAAATACCGTAACGTACTTCTCGCTACTTCGCCGCGAGCGTACATTCGCAAATACTCGGCCCAAACGTCGCCCGAAACTCAGAGGGCGCTCTCTCGTCATTAAATAAGCTTGCCATCGAATTTCGTGGTCCTTGGGTTCTGAGCTAGAGCAACGGGAGGATGGTATGAGTAACCATCGAGACGGCGCAGTGAGCCCCGACGACCAAGTCACCCTCAGCCGGCGCAACGTCCTGCTCGGAGGCTGCGCGCTGGCCGCGGCAACCGCAGCCTACGCGACAGTGCCCGCGGGACAGAGCGCACGGGCTCAGCCGGCAGGAGCAGGCAAGCCGAACATCCTGGTCATCTTCGGCGATGACATCGGCTACTGGAACGTCAGCGCCTACAACCGCGGTATGATGGGCTATCGCACGCCCAATATCGACCGTATCGCCAAGGAGGGCGCGATCTTCACGGATCTCTATGCGCAGCAATCCTGCACCGCCGGTCGCGCTGCCTTCATTACCGGGCAGAGCTGCTTCCGCACCGGCCTGCTCAAGGTCGGGCTGCCCGGCGCCAAGGAAGGGCTGTCCGATAACGACCCGACGCTTGCGGAATTGCTCAAGCCGCAGGGCTATGCAACCGGCCAGTTCGGCAAGAACCACGTCGGCGACCGCAACGAGTTCCTGCCGACGGTGCATGGTTTCGACGAGTTCTTCGGCAACCTCTACCACCTGAACGCGGAGGAGGAGCCGGAAAATGTCGACTATCCGAAAAATCCCGAATTCCGGGCGAAGTTCGGACCACGCGGAGTCCTGCACACTTTCGCAACCGACACTGACGACCCGACAGAAGACGGGCGCTTCGGTCGTGTTGGCAAACAGAAGATCGAGGACACAGGCCCACTCACCCGCAAACGCATGGAAACCGTTGACGAGGAGTTCCTCGCCGCGGCAACGGCCTTCATCGACAAGAACGCCAAGGCCAACAAGCCGTTCTTCTGCTGGTTCAATTCGACGCGAATGCACATCCACACGCACCTCAAGCCGGAGTCTGAAGGCAAGACCGGCCTTGGGATAGAGGCCGACGGCATGGTCGAGCACGACGGCATGGTCGGGCGGCTCTTGAAGCAGCTCGACGATCTCGGCATCGCCGACAACACCATCGTGCTGTGGACCACCGACAACGGAGCGGAGGAGTTCTCGTGGCCCGATGGCGGCACGACCCCGTTCCGCGGCGAGAAGAACGCTAACTGGGAAGGCGGTTATCGGGCGCCGGGCGTGATCCGCTGGCCCGGCGTCGTCAAGCCCGGCACCGAGATCAACGAGATCGTCTCACATGAGGATTGGGTACCGACGTTTGTGGCGGCAGCCGGCGAGCCGGACATCGCCCGGAAGCTGCTGACCGGATACGACGCGGCTGGCAAGACCTTCAAGGTTCATCTCGATGGCTACGACCAGCGCACCCTGCTGGCCGGCGCCGGGCCCGGTGCCCGCAAGGAGTATTTCTTCTGGACCGATGACGGAAATCTCGCTGCCTTGCGCTACGAACGGTGGAAGGTGGTGTTCATGGAGCAGCGGGCACATGGTCTGGATGTCTGGCAGGATCCACTGGTAACGCTCCGGCTTCCCAAAATCTTTGATCTCCGGGCCGATCCTTTCGAGATGGCCGATCACGACTCCGGCGAGTACGAGCGGTGGCGTGTGGATCGCACGTACCTCCTCGTGCCTGCGCAGGCGCTCGTGGCCGAGCATCTGAAAACCTATGTCGGCTTCCCGCCGAGACAGAAACCGGGCAGCTTCTCGCTCGACCAGGTGCTCGCAAAGCTGCAGGAGGCCGGAGGGAAATGAGCGCATTCCGTTGCGTGCTGTAGCGCTAAGCCTTCATGAGGCTGGGGTGTGAATTCACCCCAGTTTCAGCTCCGCGGCACCCGAGACCGCGCTTGAATCAAAATCTGAGGAAGCGGATTCGATCTGTCAGCCTGCGCCGCGATCGATCTGAAAAGACTCTGCAATCGCCCTCGCCCGGGAGCCGCGCCGCGGCACCGAACAGATGCCGCAGCCGCACATCATGATGGAGCCTACTCCACCCGCACCGTGACGAAGCGCAGTTCGCCCGTCTTGCTGGAGAGCATCAGCAGCGCATTGCGCCGGCCGTCCGATTTCAGCTCCTCGACCCGTTGGGCAACGTCGTCAGGCGAGTCCATCGCCTCCTGCCCGACCTCGACGATGACGTCGCCCGGCTCGACGCGCCGTTCCGCCGCCGCCGAATTCGGCGAGACCTCGGTAATGACAACGCCATCCACGTCCTCGGCAATGCCGTATTTCTTGCGCGTCTCTTCGTTCAGCGTCGCAAGCTTCATGCCGAGCACGACGTCGGTCGCCGGCAGCGGAGCCGCTTCGGGCTTGTCCGGCTTCTGCGTCTCGTCGCCGGTCGTCGCCGCCGGCGCGCTTGCAAGTTCACCGCCGTCCTCGAGGCGGCCGAGGGTGACCTTGACCGTCTGCTCCTTGCCGTCACGCACCACCACCACATCGACCGCCTTGCCGACGGGGCTTTCGGCAACGGCACGCGGCAGGTCGCGCATTTCGGTGACGTCGCGGCCATCGAACTTGACGATGACGTCGCCGGCCTTGATCTCCCCATGCGCAATCGGCCCGCCCTCGATGATGCCGGAGACAAGCGCGCCATGTGGCGTCGCCATCTTCAGGGTCTCGGCGATATCGTCGGTCACCGGCTGGATACGGACGCCGAGCCAGCCGCGCCGGGTCTCGCCGAAATCCTTGAGCTGCAGCACGACATTGGCGGCCAGCTCCGTCGGCACCGAGAAACCGATGCCGATCGAGCCGCCGGAGGGCGAGATGATCGCGGTGTTGATGCCGATCACTTCGCCGGCCATGTTGAAGAGCGGCCCGCCGGAATTGCCGCGGTTGATTGCCGCGTCCGTCTGGATGAAGTTGTCATAGGGGCCGGCATTGATGTTGCGGCCGCGCGCCGAAATGATGCCGACGGAAACCGAACCGCCGAGCCCGAACGGATTGCCGATCGCCATCACCCAGTCGCCGATGCGCATCTTGCGCGAATCGCCGAAGGGCACCGCCTTCAGGGGCGCTTTCGGCTCAACCTTCAGCACGGCCAGGTCGGTCTTGGTATCCTTGCCGACGAGCTTCGCCTTCAGCTTGCTGCCATTGGCAAAGTTGATCTCGATATCGTCGGCGCCTTCGATCACGTGGTTGTTGGTGACGATGAAGCCGGTCGGGTCGATGACGAAGCCGGAGCCAAGGGAATCGACCGTGCGCTGGCGGTTACCGCCCTGGCCGCCCTGCCCTTTGAAGAATTCATCGAAATAGGGCTGATAGGGCGAACCCTCCGGCACCTGCGGCGCCGGCGCATCGTCGTCGTTCTTGACCTTCTGCGAGGTCGAGATATTGACGACCGCGTCGAGCAGGCCGGCCGCGAGATCGGCAACGGAAGCGGGACCGTTCGTCGGCGGGCGGATGGCCGCGTTCTGCGCGAGCGCCGTATTGCTGAAGGCAAGCGCGCCTGCGAGCGCCAGAATGCCCAAGGAGGTGCCAAGCGAGTAAGCTCGGGATTTCGTTCGCGTGGACAAGTCGCTTAGGCTCCTCTCGATGCGCGATGGTCGACCGGTTCTCCTGGCCGCCACCTCTCCTGGATCCCGATGATCTGAGGTCCAACCGGCCCAAGATCATAGCGTGATCGTTTGTCATAAATTAGAGCGGGATCCGGGGCGGAAAACCGCATGCACCGTTTCTCGTCCCGCTCTGGCCTACGGCGTTGAGGCGCCATAGGACTTTGATTCTTCGCATAATCTTGCGTCAACCGGAACCGGCAACAGCGTTTATGCAGCAGGAACCGTCGATGCAATCCGCAGACCGCTCGACATCCGACCATACCAGAAGATAAGGCGGAATTCCGAAGCGTCCAAACACGATTTCCTGATCCCCGCGCAGAGGACTGCTGGAGGTCAAGAGATACCGGTTGCGCGTTCTTGGAAGGGGCGCGACGCGTCAGGTCGTCAGGTCGTGCCCGTGGTCCTTCAAGGCCTGGACCGCCTTGTCGAGATCGGAACCGGCAACAAAGACATAGTCGGTGCTGAAGGTCGAGTTGGCGAAGACGCCGACGCCGGCGGCCGAAAGCGGCCGGAGCACGGACGACAACACGCCGGGTACATCGAAGGCAAAATGCTGTTCGACACGGAAGCAGCGCCAGCCGAGCGAACTCTGGACGCTGGACGGCACGCGAGCGGCACGGCAGACCAGCGTCATCTCTTCGCGCGAGCTCGAAATGGTCCAGAAGCCTGGCCCCGGCAACCATTCCGGTATGCTGGAGCCGATATTGAGGCGGGTGATGGCGTATTCGGCATCGACCAGCCGGATCAGCAGTTTATGTGGCATTTCGCATTATCCTCGAAGCAACCATACAAGTCCGACCCCGGCAGCCACGGAAACGACCCCCGCCAGTCGAAGCTGATGTTCGGGGACATACGGCAAACGCTTCGCCATTTCCACCAAAACCAAAGGGGCCAGTGCGTACACCAGCCCCTCGATGATCAGGAAGAACGCGATTCCCGTCAGGAAATCCGACATCGCTCGCCTAGTTCCCGGTGGTTGGTTGCGGCGCCGCGGCAGCCGGAGCCGTGCCTTCGGAATTGTTGAAGAAACGGAAGAATTCCGAATGCGGCGACAGCACCAGCGTCGTGTCCGCGCTGCCGATCGACTGGGTATAGGCCGACATCGAGCGGTAGAATTCGAAGAACTTCGGATCGCGCGCAAAGGCGTCGGCAAAGGTCTTCGTCCGTTCGGCTTCGCCCTCGCCGCGCAGGATTTCCGAATCGCGCTGGGCGTCGGCGACGATCTCGACGACCTGACGGTCGGCGATGGCGCGGCGGCGCTGGCCCTCTTCGTTACCGCGGGCGCGGATCAGTTCCGCTTCCGCCAGACGCTCGGCCTTCATGCGGTCGTAGGTCTGCTGCGAGACTTCCTGCGTCAGGTCGGTGCGGCGGATACGGACGTCCTCGATGTTGAGGCCGAGCGACTCGGCGTCGCCTTTGAGGTCGGCGCGAACTTCACGCATCATCGACGCGCGCTCGTCGGAGAGCGCCGCCTCGAAGCCACGCAGACCGTAGACGCGACGCAGCGATGCATCGAGACGGGTCCTGAGACGCGATTCCGCCGAATCGCGATCACCCGAAACGGTTTCGCGGAAGCGGCGGGGATCGGCGATCTTGTAGACGACGAAGGCGTCGACTTCATAGAACTTGCCGCCCGAAACCTGGACACGGATGTTGTCGAGGTCGAAGCGCAGCGCCTGGTCTTCGACATACTGGACACGGTCGGCGTCCATGAAGGCGAAGGGCAGCTTGAAGTAGAGGCCCGGCTGGGTCTTGACGTCCTTGATCTGACCGAAGCGAACGACGATCGCCTGCTGGCGCTCGTTGACGACGAAGACCGAGGAATAGATGCCGACAAAGACGACGGCGAGCAGGATCAGGATGACGGAGGTACGATTGTTGATCACTGGGCTGCTCCCGATGCTGCTGCGGCGGCTCCCGACTGGACGGGCCGGCCGATTTCATTCAGCGGCAGATAGGGCAGAACGCCCTGCCCGTTCTTCTCGTCGAGGATCACCTTCTTCGACTTGCCGAGAACACCCTGCATCGTTTCGAGATAGAGGCGCTTGCGGGTCACGTCGGGCGCCTTGGAATATTCGTCGTAAACCGAGATGAAGCGCTGCGCCTCACCCTGTGCTTCCTTGACGACGCGGTCCTTGTAGGCGGCCGCCTCTTCGCGAATCTGCGCGCCCTGACCGCGGGCCTTGCCGAGCACCTGGTTGGCATACTGGTTGGCTTCTTCGACGAAGCGGTCTTCGTCCTGCTCGGCGCGCTGCACTTCGTCGAACGCGTCCGCCACTTCACGCGGCGGCGCTGCGTCCTCGATCGCGACCGTGTTGACGGAAACGCCGGCACCGTAAGTGTCCATCGTCGCCTGGATCGTGCTCTTCACGTCGGCAGCGATCGCCTGACGGTTGTCACGGAAGATGTCCTGTGCCGGACGGCGGCCGACCACTTCGCGCATGGCGCTTTCGGCCACCCGCTGCAGCGTGTCGGACGGATTTTCGACATTGAACAGATAGGCCTTCGGGTCGGTGACCGAGAACAGCACCGAGAACTGCACGTTGACGATGTTCTGGTCGCCGGTCAGCATCAGGCCGGAATTCGACTGGCCGCTGCTGCGTCCGCCGATGTTCTGCTGCTGCTCGGTGATCTTCACGAACTCGACGGTCTCAAACGGCCAGAAGTGGTAGTGAAGCCCGGGCATCGAGATTTCGTCCTTCGGCTTGCCGAAGCGCATCTCGACGCCGCGCTCGTCCGGCTGGACGGTGTAGATCGAGTTGATCAGGATGAAGCCGACGATCAGCAGGCCGACAATGGCAAAGACGCCGCCGTTGAAGCCGCCGGGAACGACGTTCTTAAGCTGGTCCTGGCCGCGGCGAATGATCTCTTCCAGATCCGGCGGGCCGCCCTTGCCGCGCGGCCGGTTTGGCCCCTGGCCCCATGGCCCCTGATTGCCGCCGCCGCCGCCCCACGGGCCGCCGCCGCCATTCTGATTGCTCCAGGGCATCAAAACCTCTCTATTGAAACTTCCCACGCCAAACGGCCGCGCCACCGCACGGTCGTCTACGATGTCAAACCGTTATAGGTATCACCCGCACCGCTTTCAACGCGATAGGACCGAGTTCACCGTAAATGGTTCAAAATAGTTGACGATCCGGCGCGTCAGGCTGTCGCACGCCGCCGAAAGGTGACGAAATGCATGGCGTGGCTATCCTTTTCGCCCTGCGGCAGGTCTTCCTCGAACACCTTCTCGAAGGCCTCAGGATCGATGTCCGGGAAGCGCGCGTCGCCCTCCACCGTCGCCTGGACCTCGGTCACATGCAGGATATCGGCCACGCCGATCGACTGGCGATAGATCTCTCCGCCGCCAATCACGCAGATCTCGTCGGCCCCCGTCGCCTGAGCCTCACGCTTCGCGAGCGCGATCGCAGCCTCGAGCGACGGCACGACATCAGCGCCTTCCGCGACAAAATCCGCGTTGCGGGTGATGACGATATTGGCGCGGCCCGGCAGCGGCCGCCCCAGGGAAGCCCAGGTCTTGCGCCCCATGATCACGGGCTTGCCCATCGTCAGCGCCTTGAAGCGCTTGAGATCGGTCGAAAGCCGCCAGGGCAGATCGCCGTCGCGGCCGATGACGCCGTTGGCGGCAACCGCCACGACGATCGATATCTTCAGATGTGTGCTCTTCGTCTCAGTCATGGAATCCGTTCGGTTTGCTGTCGATTTCCCGTGCCCGGTCATAGGCCGCCCGGTCGGTCACCACGCGTATGTAGCGGTCGACCACCGTGCTCTCCGGCAGGATCTTGCGCATCCACTGCAGCGCGCTTGCCAAGAGCAGATCGGCCGCGCTCATCGTCTCGCCGAGCAGATAGGTCTGGCGGGTGAGCACATCGATCACGTGCGCGCACATGTCGTTGTAGAGCCGTGCCTGGGCCGGATTGTTGATGGCGGCGCCGGAAATATGGGCGAGCGCCGTCGGCTCGATCACGCCGGCATAATAGGCAAGCCAGGAAAGATAGGCGCCGCGATCCTTGTGGCCCGGCGGGCGGCCGAGGCTGCAATCGGGATAGAGATCGGTGAGATATTGCACGACCGCCGCCGACTCCCAGATCACCGCGCCGTTGTGCAGCAGCGCCGGCACCTGCTTGTGCGGATGCGGATTGTTGTCGTCGGGCGCGCCGGAGCCATCCCAGCGGCGGATCGAGACGTAACGGATCTCGTATTCGGCGCCCAGTTCCTCGAGCAGCCAGACGATGCGCGACGACCGCGACAGGGGCGCATGGATCAGTGTGAGCATCATACCTCCCTCAAGGGCGAGCCCTCCCCGCGCCTCTTCGCCGCGGCCATGACCGACAGGCTTCACGGCCGCCCCGGTACCCGCCGCGCAACACAGGCCAGACATCATATCCGGCGCGGACACGGGACCGTCGTGCTCGGCTGCCTTAGACCGCGATCGGCGCCTTGATCGTTGAATCAGCTTCGTAGCCGACGAGCGTAAAGTCTTCGAAGCGGAAAGAAAACAGGTCCTTCACGTCAGGATTGATCTCCATCCGCGGCAGCGCCTTCGGCGTGCGGGTGAGCTGCAGCCGGGCCTGTTCGAAATGGTTGTGATAGATGTGCGCGTCGCCGAGCGTGTGGACGAAATCGCCTGGCTTGAGGCCGGTCACCTGCGCCACCATCATCGTCAAAAGCGCGTAGGAGGCGATGTTGAAGGGCACGCCCAGGAAGATATCGGCGGAGCGCTGGTAGAGCTGGCAGGAAAGCTTGCCATCCGCCACGTAGAACTGGAACAGGCAATGGCAGGGCGGCAGCGCCATCTCGTCCACCAATGCCGGGTTCCAGGCCGAAACGATGTGACGGCGCGAATTCGGATTGGTCTTGAGGCTTTCGACGAGCCCGGCGATCTGGTCGATATGGCGTCCATCCGGCGCCGGCCAGGAGCGCCACTGGTAGCCATAGACCGGGCCGAGGTCGCCGTTTTCGTCGGCCCATTCGTCCCAGATGGTGACGCCGTTTTCCTTGAGGTAGGCGATATTGGTATCGCCCTTCAGGAACCAGAGCAGCTCATGGATGATCGAGCGCAGATGCAGCTTCTTGGTGGTCAGCACAGGGAAGCCCTCGGCGAGATCGAAGCGCATCTGGTGGCCGAAGACCGAGCGCGTGCCCGTTCCCGTCCGGTCGCCCCGGTCGGTTCCGTTGGTCATCACATGATCGAGAAGGTCGAGATATTGCTGCATGGTCTGGCGCCGCCGATTCGTAATGCCCCAAATTTAGGACGAAGCCGGCGGCGAACCAATGACCTCCGGCTGATTATCCCGGATAATTCGGCCATTCCCTGAAGCGGGATGAGGAAACGTGCGCGTGGCCCGCCCGTATCCCGCTCCAACGATCGGAAGCGATCACATCTATGGTTTGGGGTCTGGTCGGCCCGAAGCCAAGGTGAGTTACAGAGCCTGCAGCTTCCCGAGGTTCTTCGCCACCAGGTAATAGAAGGTGACGCGCGACTTGGAGCGATCGGCGGACATCGCCTTGACGGTGGCGTCGATCGCCTTGTCCGCGTCGGCGCCGCTGATGCCGAGCTTCTTCTCGCACCATTTTTCCTTGACCCGTTCGAGCTCCTTCGGGTCCGTCGCCGAAACGAGCGAAGAATCCTTGTTGCGAAGGGCAATGCCAAGGTGGCGCACGATCTTGTTCACGATCGCCTCGTCGGCACCGCTGTCGTATTTCAGCACATCTGCGAGGTAGTCCGTCATGAGGCCTCCAGGTTGCTTCGTTTCGCGAAACTGCGGCCGGGATCTCGCGGGCCGCATGCAGCAGCGGGAGTTTTTCATGGCTGTCGGTCAAGTCAAGGCAGTTCGGCGCCGGGCAGTCCGGGACAAAGTCATATATCCGACACATCCCCCTTTTCTTGGAGGCCGGAAAGACCTATATGAACGGTGCCGTCTTCGGGCGGCTATGGCAATAAACGGGCGATGAAATAAACCCATTGGACCCGGGGGCGGTACCCGGCGCCTCCACCAAAAACCGATCTCCCGAGGATCGGCTTTTGATGGGGGCGAAATAGGATCGACAAGGGCGTAAAGATCGACTTTTTGCTCGGCATTGTACCACCGTTATCGGGCTAAACTTATAGTTGCAAACGACAACTATGCTGAAGCACGTCTCGCTGCCTAACGGCGGTGCGGCACTTCAAATCAAGCCCTTCCGGGTAGCACCGTAAGGCGGGGTCCGAAGGCACCTGGCAACAGAAGCCTTCACCTTCTCCCCCGGCTCGAAATGGTCTATAGATGCTCAAATAATTGACTCGTTCCTTGTGGATGGGCAATGAAAAGTCGACGGCGGATAGCCGACGGAAAAGCAGTAAGATTGAGTTCGAGGAAAGACGGGACACTCATGGGCCAGGACCACATCCGCTACGACATTCTGGCACAGGACGCGCTGCGCAGCGTCATCCGCAAGGTCCTGACCGAGGTCGCCACGACAGGCCATCTGCCCGGCGAACACCACTTCTTCATCACCTTCCTGACCGGCGCGCCGGGCGTGCGTATCTCGCAGCACCTCAAGGCGAAATATCCCGAGCAGATGACCATCGTGGTCCAGCATCAGTTCTGGGAACTGAAGGTAACCGAAACCGGCTTCGAGATCGGGCTTTCCTTCTCCGATACGCCGGAACGGCTGGTCATCCCGTTCAACGCCATCCGCGGCTTCTACGACCCCTCGGTCAATTTCGAGCTGGAGTTCGATGTCGCCGCCGGCGAGGAGGAGGAAGTGGAATCGGCCGAAATCACCGCCTATCCGGTCCCGGAGGAAAACGGCGAGGCCACGGCCAAGGATGACAAGCCGACCGAACCGAAAAACGGCGGCGGCTCGGTCGTTTCGCTCGATTCCTTCCGCAAGAAGAACTGATCACCACCGACTGCATGTTTCCTTTGATCGCAGTCGGCTGAAGGACGGAACATGCAGCCAGTCAAAGTGCGACAGCGACCTTTGCGCGTGCAAGACGCGCGGCGCTGATGGAGCCTCGGGTCATGACCGGCGACGTCGTCAATCTGCGCCAGTTCCGCAAGCGCCGTGAGCGCACGGAAAAGGAAAAGCAGGCCGAACAGAACCGCATCTCCTTCGGCCGCAACAAGGCCGAAAAATCCCTGACAAAAGCGCTGAACGACAAGGCGGAGACCCGCCTCGACCAGGGCCGCCTGGAACGGCCGGCCAAGGACGAAGGCGGCGACGGCCAGGACTGAGCCGCCCTCCCCGAAGAAAACGATTCCGGAGCAAGGAGTTGCGGCCACTTTCCGAATCGAAATGCCAACGGAAGCATGTCGCGCAAAGCGTGCGGCGGTCTTGCGATAACGACATGCGAAATATCAAAACTTGAAGCGCAAGGCGCGAATCGCGATGCGCTTTAACCGAATCGATTTGGGAGCGCCGCGTGTGGCGGCTTTTCGCCGGCATCCTGCTCCAACTTATAGGGGGTGCGCCCAAGCCGCCCCAAAGTCATATTGATCCAGAGACCGGACGATGATCCGTAAGCACTCCGCGACCCTGCACGGCCACCGCACCAGCTTCTCGCTCGAGGATGCCTTCTGGCAGGAGCTGAAGGAAATCGCCGTGGCAAGGGCGATGCCGCTTGCCCAGCTCATCGCCGAGATCGACGACCAGCGCGGCCCCGACAGCAATCTTTCCTCGGCTCTGCGTGTCTATGTGCTCGAATGGTTGAAGGCGAAGATCCAGGCGCCCTCGCCCGACGGGACCTGACGGCGAAAAAATGGTCACCCGCACGGGCTGATTGTGTGCGCCTTGCAACAACCCGGCCGGTTTTGCCCTTCGCGCCCCCCATCGTCGATCGAATTCAGTTGTTTTCGGACAGGCTTACATAAAAATGTCCCATAGGGAGACGGCTTGTGCTGCCGTCTCATAGGGGGAGGCGTTTCATGAGTATCTCTACGCGACTGGGCCTTGCGGCCTGCCTGAGCCTGGTGCCCTTTCTACCGGCCAAAGCAGCAGACATCACACCGCTGATGACCCCTTCGGCACCGGTCCAGGAAACCGAGAGCGGCTGGCAATTCACCTTCGCCCCCTATTTCTGGATTGCCGGGCTCTCCGGCGACACGGCGCAGTTCGGCCTGCCGACCGTCCACATCGATTCCGATTTCGGCGACATCTGGAGCAATCTCGATTTCGCCGCCATGGCGATCGGCGAAGCGCGGAACGATCGCTTCAGCATCTTTACCGATCTGGCCTACACGAAGCTCTCCGGCGACGGGAAGGCGCGCGGAATTTTCACCGACACGGTGGATGTCGACTCGGAGACCTTCGCCGGCCTCGTCGCCGTCGGCTACACGGTGTTCCAGGATCAGCAATCAAACCTGGACGTGGTCGGCGGCGTGAAGGTCTGGTCGGTCGATACCACCATCTCCTTCCATGGCGGTCCGCTTGACGGCGTCAGCCGCGACGACGGCAAGACCTGGGTCGACGGCATGGTGGGCCTGCGCGGCGCCTACTATCTGACGCCGGAAATCTACCTGACCGGCTGGGGCCTCGTCGGCGGCGGCGGTGCCGACATCGATTGGGATGTGGCCCTCGGCCTCGGCTACCGCTTCAACGACACGATCTCGGCGATTGCCGGCTACCGTGCACTCGGCGTCGACTACGACAATGACGGCTTTATCTTCGATGTGGTGCAACAGGGCCCGATCCTCGGCCTTGCCATACGCTTCTGAAACGGCTTGAGCCTTCGCGCATAAAAAGAACCCGGTTGCCATGCAACCGGGTTTAATGTTGTGCGGCTACTCCATGTCGCCTTAAATCGACCTCGATTTAAGGACGAAGATATGCAGTAAATCAAAGTGCTACAGCCACCTTTGCGCGTCTGATAAGACGCGCGGCGCTGTAGATTGGTCGCAGCCTATCTGACCAGACGAATTGCACCGGGATTGTTGATGGTGTTGTTCGCCAGCGTCGCCTTGCAGTCCAGCTTGAAGCTGCTGTTGCCGATCATGGTGATCTCCTGCGCGACGATGCGCACGCATTCGCCGCCGGTGGAGCCACTGCCGGCATACTGGATCTCGCGTGATGCCGGCATGTAGATGATGCCAGCAAGCGACGAGGCGCTGTTGCCGTTGATCGTCGCGGTCGCCGTATTGTTCCTGGCGGCGACGATCGAGAAGCCTGCCCAGTCCCCCGTCAGGGATGGCGTGATGTTGAAGGTCGAACCGCCGTGAATGTCGAGCTGGGCGCCGTTCATCAGGAAGAAGGTGACGCCCGCACCCGTGAGCACCGATTGGCTGGCAAGTTTCAGGACACCGCCGTCGATAATGTAGGAGCCCGGCCGCAACAGAACCTTGCCCTTGATCTCCAGACCGCCATAGGTGCCGGGCTTCAGTTCGACAGTATAGCCGACGGGTGGGTTGTTCGGCGTTTTGCTCGTGCCGTTGCAGTCGCCATTGCCGCCACCGCCGGCCACGAAGTTCTGTCCGCATCCGGCGAGGCTCACCCAGCTCCCGGTCGTCGGCATTTTCTTGAACCGGAACGGATCCGGGATCGGCGGAACATTCTCCACCGCCTTGCCGCAGGCGAGCTGCAGATGGGCCAGCGTCGCCGATACCTTGCCGGTCGCGTAAAGACACTCCGCCTTCAAGCTGGCCGAACCACTGAGATAAATCGACTGGGCATCGCTCGAATTCGACGTGATGGTACAGCCGGACGTATCGACGCTGGCACTGCCGCTCACTTCGAACGCCCGGGTTGCGGTCGGATGAAGCGCTAGGATGCACGCTTCCCTTCCCGGCATGCGCGCCGCGACGCTTGCGCGGTCGATCGTATAGGGCTGAAGGCCCCAGAAGAGCGGAGCGTATTTGAGCTCATAGGTGGCCGTCGCAGTGCTCTCCACGCCAGCCGTGCCGAAAGCGACCTTGATTGCCTGTGTCGCGACCGGTGCCGAACTTCCCCCCGACCCGATCTCGTCGACGATCTCCGGCATGCCGAAATTGGCAAAGAAGGTGTTGTTCGCCAGGTCTTTCGCCTGGGCTTCATTGTCCCCTTCTCCATAGGACTTGACCGCGGAGAAGGCGGCCGCATCGAGCGCATCCTGCATCTTGGCCGACTCGAGATTGATGCGGGCGAGATTGATGGCGACGGAAGCAGCCGTAAACAGCGGTATCATCACCAGGGCTGTCATCACGGCAAAGTTGCCGCTTTCGTCCTCGAGCATGCGGACGAGCTTGTTCTTCAGTTTGCTTAGCATCTTGCTTCGTTGCCCCTCAACAGATCACGACGACTTCGGAGCCACATCGCTCCAAAGCAAGAGACGTCATCGATTCCAATGAGTTGGAGCTAGAAGCGACCATTTGGCCGCGCCCCTCCCTGCGCTCCAAAACATGTTGCTAATTTAGCGACAAAACGTAGAAAAATGGCTTCAGAAATCGTTAAACTTGTCGAAATCGCCGCTGCGAGGGCCTTAATCCCCAGCGAAATCCGGAAGTATTGACGATCTCCGGCGCAAGGCCGCAATCTGCCGATGGTACATCTGGTCAGCTAAGGAACCCTTGAGTGGACAACAATCTCCGCCGCGTCGTGCTTTTCGTCGCCCTGCTGAACCTAGGTTACTTTGCGGTTGAATACGTCATTGCGCTTGCCATCGGTTCGGTGTCGCTCTTGGCCGACAGCGTAGACTTCCTCGAAGATGCATCGGTGAATCTTCTGATTTTCTTTGCGCTGGCATGGACGGCGCGGAGCCGCGCCCGGGTCGGCAGGGCGATGGCATTCATTCTGCTTGTCCCTGCGCTGGCTTTTTTATGGACGGCCTGGGCAAAGTTCACGGATCCAATCCCGCCTGAGCCCTTTGCCCTATCCTTCACTGGCTTTGGGGCTCTCCTGGTCAACCTGTTCTGCGCATACCTTCTCGTCGCCTACCGTCATACGAGCGGCAGCCTCACACGGGCTGCGTTCCTGTCTGCCCGCAACGATGCTTCCGCCAACGTCGCCATCATCGGCGCGGGTCTGGCGACAGCTTATCTGTGGCGGTCAGCTTGGCCGGATTTGATCGTTGGCCTGGGGATCGCTCTGATGAATCTGGACGCAGCGCGGGAAGTCTGGACAGCGGCACGCGAGGAACACGACGTCGCGGCCTAATCCGCCTGACGCAGGTCGCGCAAACGTACGCAGCGCTTTTGCAATAGCGACCGGCAAAACATCAAACAAAGGGCAAGGAGCGAATCTGAAGCGTCGCGCGCTACAGAACCGCTTGCCGCACCTGTCAGGCTCGCCCCCCACGCCCGACTGCCGCGGGCGCAGAGCGCGAAAGGCGCTGCCGAGGCGCGCGGATCGGTTCGGATTTGAGCGCCGGTTATTGCACCGTGATGTCGGGCAGCACTTCGAAGTTCAGCTTCTGGCCGGCTGGCCGCCCGGTGCCACCGTCTCGGGCATCGTCGGGCCCGCCTTGCGGCGCGATCGGTTGCTGCTCCCCGCCGGCACCGCGCATGCCCGACGGCGCCTGTTGCGCCCGGCGTGCCGCTTCGGCCTGCCGTTCGGCTTCGGCCTTTCGCTCAGCCGCGGCGCGCGCTTCCACTTCGGCTTTGACACGGGCTGCTTCCGCAGCCCCCGCGGCACGCCGGCGTTCTTCGGCAATGGCCCGTCGCCGTTCGAGGTCGCGTGCTTCCGCCTTCGCCTTGTAAAGCGCCACTTCACGGCGCAGCCGCTGCTTCTCCAGCACGTTCGCCTGCAGGATCTCGACCCGCCGGCGCTCGCGCTCAAAGGCGCGCAGCGACAGGAAATTGGCCAGATCGGCAACGTCGAGGCTGACGCCCGGCGCCTCGATGAGGCCGGCATAGCCGATCCGCACGCGCGGCTCGGCACCGGCAAGCGCCTCCTCGCCGGGGCGGAAGGTCAGGTCGATGCCGCCATCGATCCGGCCGGCCGCAAGGTCGAGCGCAGCTCCGCCCATGAAGGCGGCATTGCCATCCCCGGCCGTGACGTTCTGCACCCTCAGCACGCCGCCGGCAACGCTGAAGGGAGCCTTGACGACGCCGACCACGGATTGACCGGAGAACACGGCCGCTTCCGCCGCGCTGCGGATGCTATCGGCCGAAATCTGCGTCTTCTGGCCATCGGCGGCGGCAATCAATTGCGGCAGGGCCGCACTGTTGATGCCGTTCAGCGTCAGGCCGTTGAAGGTTGCCGTACCGGAGCCGCTGGCCGAATGCGCCATCGCCTCCGCCGTTGCGCCGGATGCTTCCAGCGCAACGGAGAGATCGAACGTCCCGGTCGCCACCGGGGCACCGGCACGGGTCCAGCCGGCCTGCGTCAGGTCACCGCCCTTGACGTCCAGGCGCGAGCGCAGGAAGCCGGAGCCGTTGGCGTTCCCGACCTGCACACGCCCGGCGAGCTTGCCGCCCAGCCAGTCGCCGGTGGCATCGGTCAGGGAAATCTCGTCGCCCTTCCATTCCATCTTGCCGGCAAAGCTGGTGACCGCGCCATAGACGCCCGGCCAGAATTTTCCCGCCTGCACGTCGAGCGCGACGTTGAGACCGGTCCAGGCCGGCTGCGCCAGGGCGCTCTTCGAGAACGCGCCGTTCGCATCCTCGACCGGGCCCAGGATGCCCTCGCCCAGCCAGGCGAGGTCGAGCGTGTCGACGGTGAGCTGACCGGTGGCAGCACCAGGTGCCTTGCGGTCCACGGTCAAGGTGCCGGTAAAGCCGTTGTTGTCCGCCTTGCCCTCGACCGCCGTCAGCGCGATCGCCTCCGGACTTGCCGCGACATCGGCCGAGATCGTCAGCGGCAGGCCGCTGCCCATCTGCGGCAGCGCCACGCCCTGCAGGAGCAGATAGGGCTCGATGTCCTGGGTCTGGAGCGTGATCTTCGCCTGGCCTTCGAGGAAGTGGTCGCGTGAAAGATCGACATTGCCCTTGGCTGCCAGCGACGACTTCTCGGTGGTGAAGGTCACCGTGCCGTTCGCCTTCGAACCATCGGTGCTTTGCAGCTTGACCGAGAGAATGCCGTTGGCGTCCGCATCGAAGGGCAAGGGATCGAAACCGGTCTGGCCGAGAAGCAGGCGGGTTTCCGGGTTTTCGAGCGTCGCTTCCAGCAGGATCGCCTTGCCGGTCAGCGCCTGCGCCATGTCCGGCGCCTGGTAGCTGGCGGCGATCTTGGTGCCGTTCGCCGTTCCAAAGATGCCGAAGGTCGCCGGCGCATTGCCTTCCTTGTTGCCGGCCGTCAGCGTCACGTCGAAAGCCGCGTCGCTGTAATAGGGGCCGGCCTTGATCAGCTGCCTGAGCGCCGGATGGTTGACCGCGTGCCGGCCGATCATTTCCAGGAACGGCGTCAGGTTCTTGGCCGCGAGCTTCATCTTGGCCGAGACGACGGGCTTTTCCAGGTCGCCGCTGGCCCGGCCGGAGAAAGCGAGCTGGGCGCCGGCGAGCGAGCCGATCGCCACGCGCTCGGCCTGGAGCTGGCCGTTCTTCAGCGTCAGCACGGCCTGCACGTCCTTGGCCTCTTCGCCGAAGGCGGAGAACTCGTCGGCCGAAAGATCGGCAGCGATCGCGTGCTGCAGCAGCGTATCGGTGGAGGCGTCGCCTGCCACCAGTCCGGTCAGTGCCTGAAGCGCTTCGAAATCGATGCGGTTGCCCTTGAGCTGCAGCGAGAGGTTCGGCTGCTGCGCGGCAAAGGACTGCCGTTCCAGCCGGCCCTTCAGGCTTGCCTCGCCTGCCGCCACTTCGAGGTTTTCGAACTGCTGCAGCGTATCGGTGAGGTTCACCTTGGCCGAAAAGCCGGCGGTCTTCAGCTTGCGGATCGCCGGGTCGACCGAGCCTGCCAACCAGTTCGCAAGACCGGATGGCTGGTTGGAGGCAAGCAGCAGGTCGCCGCGGAAGCTGCGCTGGCCTTTAAGGTTCAACCGCCCCTTGGCCTCAAGCTGCGTGCGGCCTGGCAGGAGCGCGACGACGTTGTCGATCACCCAGCCCGCGCCATCGGGCTGGACGTCGATGCGCACGTCGCGAACCGTCGTGTCGCCGACGACGATCGCCGGCAGCTTCAGGCTGGCGCGGCCCGGCACCTGCGGAATGGGAATCTCTGCCGCAATCGTCAGCATCGCCTCCAGCCGCTGGCGCATGGAAATCGCCGGGTCACGGCCGGTCTTGGCGTTGCGATTGGGGCCGATCCGGCTGACGTCGATCTGCTGGCCGTCGGCGATCAGCAGGAACTTCTGATCCTTGCCGGTATCGAGCGTCGCCTCGCCGGTGACCACATAGGGATCATCCGTCGAACCGACCTCGAAACGATAGTCCGGAACGCGGATGCTTTCGTTGGTAAGCTGGAAGTCACCGTTGATGCGCAACGGTGCCCGATCGTCATCCTTGTCTTCGCCCTGCCGGTTTTCCGTCAGGGTGAAGCGGCCGCTGTAAACCGGCTTGAAATCGACGATCTTCAATGCGCCGTCGGTCTCCACGCCGAAGGGGCGCTTGTCGGGCGTTACCCGCGCCTTGAGGCTGAGCGCACCGGCTGCGTCCACTTCGTTGCTGGTGAAGGAGAAGCTGCCGGCTTCGCCGTCGAGCGCCGCCCGCCCCTCCACTTTCCACGGACCGGCGAGCGAACGGGCGGAAACGTCGGCTGCAAGCCCGCTCACGCGGCGGGTGCGGCCGGTCTGCTCATCGATGAACTCGATCTGGCCATTGGTGATCTCGACGTTTTCAAGCACGACGGTCTTGGCCGGGATCGAAGTGCGGCGACCGCGCGCCCAGTCGAGCGTACCGTCAGGCAGCAGCCGCACCTTGGCCTTCGGCCGGTCCAGCCGCATGTCGAAGATCAGCGCCTCGCCGCTCAGGAACGGCGCCAGTTCCGCGCTCATGGAAAACTGTGCCACCTGGATCAGCGGCTCACCGTCTTCGCTGGCACCGACACGCACATCATTGAGCGTTACGGTCGGGAACGGGATCAGCCGCGCATCGACGCTGCCATGTACGACCACTGGCTTGCCCATGATGCGGCTCGCCTCGCGCTCGAACTCCTTGCGAAAATCCGTCCAGTCAATGAACCACGGGGCGATCAGCGCCGCGAAGAGCGCAACGACCACAAGTCCACCGACGGCAAGCAGAATTCGCGAAAGCACCGTGCCTACATTCCCATTCAGTTCATCGGCGCGCTTGCGCCGCACGTCTCTTGAGCGCCAGTGGCTCGCGCCCTGGCACTCTGATTTGCCGCATAATTCGTTCGGGGTCGATTCCGACTTCGGAACTATGCAGTACCACACTTTGGCGCCGGCGCATTGCCCGAAAAATTGGGCCAAAACCTGACGCCCTCGCGCGGGGGTCCGCCTCAGGCGAAGATCTTGCCCGGGTTGAAGATATTGTCCGGATCGAGCGAACGCTTGACCTGGCGCATCAGGTCCAGCGCGTCGCCGAGCTCAGCCTCGAGAAACGGCATCTTTCCCTGGCCGATGCCGTGCTCACCGGTGCAGGTTCCATCCATTTCGAGCGCTCGGGCATTCAGCCGCTCGACGAAAGCCTCGGCCCGCGCCACATCGGCCGCATCCGTGTCGTCAAACAGCAAGCCGACATGGAAGTTCCCGTCGCCCGCGTGCCCGACGATCGGCGCGGTCAGCCCATGGGCGGCGCTGTCCTCCTGCGTCGCCACAACGCAATCGGCGAGCCGCGAGATCGGCACGCAGACATCGGTCGACAGGATCGCCGCGCCCGGGATCAGGCTCTTCTGCGCCCAATAGGCGTTGTGCCGCGCCTTCCAGAGCCGCGCCCGCTCCTCCGGATTGGTCGTCCACTGGAAGCCGGTCGAGCCGAACTCCGACGCGATCTCGCCGAACTGGCGCGACTGCAGCTCGACGCTTGCGGCGCTGCCGTGAAACTCGACGAAGAGCGTCGGCGTCTCGGCATAGGAGAGACCGGAATAGCCGTTGCAGGCCTTCATCTGCAGCGCGTCGAGAAGCTCGATGCGCGCCACCGGAATGCCCGACTGGATGGTGAGGATCACCGCGTTGCAAGCGTCTTCGATCGTCGGGAACGGGCAGACGCCGCCGGAAATCACCTCCGGGATACCCTGCAGCCTGAGCGTGATCGAGGTGATGATGCCGAGCGTGCCCTCCGCGCCGACGAAAAGCCGCGTCAGGTCATAGCCCGCCGAAGACTTGCGTGCCCGGTGGGCCGTGCGGATCTCGCGCCCATCGGCCGTCACCACCGTCAGCGCCAGTACATTGTCCTTCATCGTGCCGTAGCGCACCGCATTGGTGCCCGAAGCCCGCGTCGAGGCCATGCCGCCGATCGAGGCGTTGGCGCCGGGGTCGATCGGGAAGAAGAGGCCGGTGTCGCGCAGATAAGTGTTGAGCTCCTCGCGGGTGATGCCCGGCTCGACCCGGCAGTCGAGATCCTCGGCATTGACCTCCAGCACCCTGTTCATGCGGGAAAGATCGACCGAGATGCCGCCATGCGGCGCATTGATATGGCCTTCGAGCGACGACCCGGTGCCGAAGGGGATCAGCGGCGCTTTGTGCTGGGCGGCGATCCGAACGATCTCGCGCACGTCTTCGGCACTTTCGGCAAACACCACCGCATCGGGAAGCTGCGCCGGAATGTAGGTGGTGGTGTGGGCATGCTGGGCGCGGATCGCCTCGCCCGTCTGCAGCCGGTCGCCGAAGCGGGCGGCCAGTTCCCGTTTCGCCGCCGTAATGCCGGCCTCGTTCCTCACGCCAGCTCTGATCGCCTTCAATGCCACGGAAAACGCCCTTCCTGTTGCATGCGCTGCTGTCCCGAAGCGATGCTTCGGAAGCGCAGTCATTTCAAGGCGCTACTGTGCAAATCGGAATCAGTTTGTCCAGACGCTCGCGCTCTTGACCGGCAGGCTAACGCAGGAAAACGCCTGACGTGAGACCGGAGTGTCACAAGAGCGTATCGGAGCGGGGAAAACAGTCGATTTTTCAACGTGGCAGATGCCTCAGCGCCGGCACGCAAAGGAGGTAGAGCGCAATGCCTGCAATCCACACCCAGCCGTCCCAGGCGGCGAGCGTCAGCGAATAGAGGCCGATGAAGAGCAGCGGGCCGACAATCGACGCCAGGCTGGCGAGGCTCGCAAGCGCCCCCTGCAACCGGCCCTGCCCTTCCTCATCCACGGCGCGTGACAGAAGCGCCTGCAAGGCGGGCGAACCTATGCCGCCGGCGGCGAGCAGCAGCATGATCGGCAGCACCATCCAGCTTGCCGTGGCAAGCGCCAGCAGCCCATAGCCGAGACCGTCGAGCCCGATGCCGAGTTGCAGCGCGCGGCGCTCACCGAGACGCGCTGCCGCCGGTCCGGCGATGACGCCTTGCGCCACGGCGTGCAGCAGACCGAAGGCGGCGAGCGACAGGCCCGTCATCCGCGCATCCCAGCCGAAACGGTGTTCGCCGAAGATGACCCAGAGCACGGCCGGCACCTGACCGACGAGCTGCACGACGAAGAATACGCTGACAAGCCGCAGGAGGAGCAGGCCGCGCAGGGTCTGGCGCAGCCCCGCCAGCGGATTGAGCCCGCCGGCAGCCATGCTGGCCGGGGCCTTCCGACGGCTCTCCGGCAGAAAGAACAGGGCAAAGAGAAAGCCGGCACCGTTCATGACTGCAGCGGCGACGAAGGGCGCGTGCAGGCCGACAGAGCCGAGCAGCCCGCCGACAACGGGCCCCGCTATCATGCCGACGCCGAAGCAGGCGCCGAGCATTCCGAAATGCCGCGCCCGCTCCTCCCCTTCCGTCGTGTCGGCGATCGCCGCGCCGGCGACGGCGCCGGTCGCCCCGGTGATGCCGGCGATCATGCGGCCGAGATAGAGCACCGCCAGGCTCGGTGCCGTCGCCATGATCGCATAGTCGATCGCCGCGCCGGCGAGCGAGATGAGAAGCACCGGCCGGCGACCATGGCGGTCGGAGAGAAAGCCGAGCACGGGCGCGAAGGCAAATTGCATCAGGGCATAGAGCGAGACCAGGACGCCATAGTGCCCGGCGACCTGATCGGCATGGGCAAGGTTGCGCAGGAGGCCCGGCAGCACCGGCATGACGAGGCCGATGCCGAATGCATCGAGCGCGACCGCCGCAAAGAGCACCCAAAGCGCCTTGCGCCCTGCCCTGACGCTGCCGGCTGCACGCGGAGTTCCGCCGTCGGTTTTTTCGAGCGCCATCTTCGACTCCTTATCATTGATAAATTAATGTACAGGAAACTTATCAATGATAAATTGTCAAGCGACAGATGGAGCGAGACATGACGAAGCTGCAACGGGACACCGTGGTGCGCACCGCGCTGACATTGCTGAACGAGGTGGGATTGGACGGCCTGACGACCCGCCGGCTGGCCGAGCGGCTCGGCGTGCAGCAGCCGGCGCTCTATTGGCACTTCAGGAACAAGCAGGCGCTGATCGCGGCCTTGGCGGAGGCGATGATGGCCGAGAGCCACGATCGTTCAGCGCCACGGCCGAACGAGGACTGGCGCGCATTCCTCACCGCCAATGCCCGCAGCTTCCGAAAGAGCCTGCTTGCCTATCGCGACGGTGCACGCATTCACGCCGGCACGCGGCCAAGCACACCGCAGATGGCTGCGGTGGAAGCGCAGATCCGCCTCCTGCACGCGGCCGGTTTTCAGCCGGCGGACGCCGCCTCTGCACTGCTCGTGATCAGCCACTATGTCGTCGGCTCGGTGCTGGAACAGCAGACCGCCCTGGACGCGGGAGAAAGCAAAGCCGATGGCGAAGCAGCAACCGCGGAAAACGCGCCGCTGCTCGCAGCCGCCATGGAGGAACTCGACGAGAGCGGACCGGACGCCACCTTCGAATACGGCCTCGACACGATCATCGAGGGTCTGGCACAGCGGCGCAACAGCTAGGCGATCCACCCGGCGCAACAGAACCGAAAGCGATTCGATTTCAAGGCGCTGCCAGCGAAATCGGAATCAGTTTCAAAGGTTCCGGGTCCACCTATGAGGGCGAGAGCGCAGAAAACACCTGCTCAAATTGCCGGCGTTGGATTATCATGTTGACGTGAAGGGAGAGAGGCAATGCTGGGTCTGCTCGCTTTGCTCACCGCGTCGATTTTTTTCGGCGCCGCCATCTACATCAATCTCGCCGAACAGCCCGCTCGGCTCCATCTCGACGATCGCGCCGCATTGGCGCAATGGGTTCCTTCCTACCGCCGCGCCTTCGAGATGCAGGCGACACTCGCCCTTGTCTCAGGCCTGCTCGGCGCTGCCGCCTGGGGAAGGACCGGCCATGTGCTCTGGGGCATGGGTGCCGCAATCATCATCCTGAACTGGCCCTATACGCTGTTCTTCGTCATGCCGGTCAATCGCAAGCTGGAAGCAACGCGGCCGGATGAGACCGGCGAGGAAAGCCGCAGCCTGCTCAAGCGCTGGGGTAGGCTCCATGCCGGACGAAGCGCACTCGGCGGCCTGGCGGCAGCGATCTTTCTCATTGCCGCCGGGCTCGAAATGTAGCGTGGGAGAGGCCCGCGGCGTTCGCTGGCCTCTACAGCGCCGCCCGTCTCATCAGACGTGCAAGGTTGCCGTAGCACTTTGTATTTTGCAGTGGCTCAGTGCGCCTCCAGCGCGGCTGCCGCTTCCATTTCCTCGTTCAACTTGCGCTCCTCATCCGCATGCGGCTTGGTGAAGCGGGCGATCACCAGATAGGCGACCGGCGTCAGGTAGAGCGTGACGATCACCGCCAGCCCGAGCCCGCCGACCAGCACCCAGCCGAGCGCGATGCGCGCTTCGGCACCCGCGCCGCTCGCCAGCACCAGCGGCACCGCGCCGACGATGGTGGCGATCATCGTCATCATCACGGGGCGGAGGCGAATATTGGCGGCGTTCTCGATCGCCGAGCGCACGTCCTGGCCGCGATCGCGGAGCTGGTTGGCGAATTCGACGATCAGGATGCCGTTCTTCGCCATGATGCCGACGAGCATGACCAGGCCGATCTGGCTGTAGATGTTCAGCGTGTTGCCGGTCATGATCATCGCGAAGACCGCGCAGGCGAGCCCCAGCGGCACTGTCGACATGATGATGAGGCCGCTGATGAAGCTTTCGAACTGCGCCGCCAGCACCAGGAAGATGATGACGAGGGCGAAGCCGAAGGTGACGAAGAGGCCGTTGGCGTTCTCATTGAGCGTCGCCGCTTCCGCGAGCGGCATGATGCGCGACCCCGGCGGCAGTAGCGGCTCGGCCATCTGCTCGACCATGGTCAGCGCTTCGCCGAGCGCGAGATCCGATTTGAGGCCGGCAGACAGCGATACGGCGCGAAGCTGCGATTCCCGCGAAAGCTGCGGCGCCACCGCCATCTCCTCGACGCTGGCGATCGTCGACATCGGCACGATCTTGCCGTCTCCGGCCTTCAGGAAGATGTTCTGCAGATCCGTCGGGTCGTTGACCGGATTGGTCGAGGACAAGAGCTTCACCGGATAGGATTCGCCATCGACATAGACGTCGACGACACTGTTTCCGTCGAGCATCGCCTGCAGCGCCCAGGCGAGACCGCCGATGTCGACACCCATGTCGGAGGCGCGCTCGCGGTCGATGGTGATCGAGAGCTGCGCCTGGTTGGCTTCGTAATTGAGGCGAACGTTCTCGAAGCGGCCGCTGTCCTCCATCTGGCGCACCAGTTTCGCTGCCGCGTCGCCGAGCTTGTTGTAGTCGTTGCCGACCAGCGCCACCTGCAGGCCGCTGCCGGCGCCGCGAATGCCGAGACTGTTCGGCTGCATGGCGAAGACGCGGACCGAGGGGATGCGCGCCGTCACCTTGTTGATGTCGGCGACAATCTCCTGCTGGGTGCGGTCACGCTTCTCCCAGGGGGCGAGCGTCAGCACCATGAAGCCGCTGTTGACCGAGCCGCCCTGCCCCGAGATCGAGAAGATGTTGTCGATCTCGCCGGATTTGACCAGCGGCTGCAGGCCGTCCTCGATGCGGCGCATCTGTGATTGGGCATATTCGAGCGAGACGCCCTGCGGCGCGTTGATCCGCATCATCACCTGCGAGCGGTCCTCGCTCGGCGTCAGCTCCGATTTCAGCGTCAGGAAGCCGGCCGCGCCCATGGCGGTGAAGAAGGCCGCGACGACGAAGACGATCAGCGGCGAGTTGAGGCAGGCGCGAAGCGTCACCCGATAGAAGCCGGCAGCGCGTGCCCCGAACCGCGCCATCGGCCCCGGCACCGTATGCGTGTCCTTCGTCAGCATGCGCGAGGCAAGCATCGGGCAGAGCGTCAGCGACACGAAGGAGGAAAGCAGGATCGCGAAGGCAAGCACGAAGCCGAATTCGCGGAAGAGACCGCCCGTCTGCCCCGGCAGGAAGGAGAGCGGCACGAAGACTGCGGCAAGTGTCGCCGTCGTTGCCAGCACCGCGAAGAACACCTCGAGCGTGCCGTGCACGGCAGCCGCACGCGGACCAAGCCCTTCGGCGCGCCGCCGCACGATGTTTTCGAGCACCACGATCGCATCGTCGACGACGAGCCCGGTTGCCAGAACGATCGCCAACAGCGTCAAAATGTTGATCGAAAAGCCGGCGAGATAGATCGCCGCCACCGTGCCGATCAGCGCGATCGGCATGCTGATGGTCGGGATCAGCGTCGCCCGCCAGTCGAGCAGGAACAGGTAGATGACCAAGGTCACGATGAAGACGGCGACGACCAGCGCAATCTCCACCTCGTGGATGGCGCCGTTGATGAAGACCGCATCGTCGCTGGTGATCCGAAGCTGGGTGCCCTCGGGCAGGATCTGCGTCTGGATCGTATCGACGACCTTGCGCACGCCCTCGGAGATATCGACCGTATTCGACTGCGCCTGGCGGACGATGCCGAGGCCGATGCCCTGGCGGCCATTGGAGCGCAGCGCCGTCGTGCCCGTATCCGGACCGAGCGTCACGGTGGCGACGTCGCGCAGCCGCACATTGTTGACGAGGATCAGGTTCTCGAACTGCTCCGGCGTCTGCAGGTCGGCGGTCGCGCGCACCGAGATGTCCTGGCTGGCGCTGGTCAGCTTGCCGGCCGGCACGTCGTAGGAGGCATTGGCGAGCGCGGTCCTGAGGTTTGCCACCGTCACCCCGCGCCCGGCGAGCTTCGCCTGATCGAGGTCGATGCGGAAGATCTTCTCCTGGTCGCCATAGACCGCGACGTCGGCAACGCCTTCCACCGCCGCCAGTCGGTCGCTGATCTCGTTTTCGACGAGCAGCGTCATGTCTTCCATGCTCATCGTGTCGGAGGTCAGCGCCAGCCGCATGATCGGCTGGCTGTCGGCGTCGGCCTTCACGATGCTCGGCTCGTCGACATTGTCGGGCAACTGGTTGCGCACCCGGCCGAGCGCATCGCGGATGTCGTTCGAGGCCTGGCCGATGTCGGTGCTGTCGGAGAATTGCAGCGTCACGCGGCTGCGGCCGAAGGACGAGGTCGAGGAGATGTCGCGAATGCCCTGCACGCGCGAGACAGCACCCTCGACAACTGAGGTCACCTCGCGGTCCATCGTCTCCGGTGCCGCGCCATCGAGCGTGGTCGTCACCGAGATGACCGGCTGGTCGACCTGCGGCAGTTCGCGGATCTCAATGCCGTTCCAGGCGGCAAGGCCGGCGACGACGATCAGGGTATTCACCACCAGCGCGAAGATCGGCCGGCGGATGAAGAGTGCGGTGAAGCCGGTCTTGCCGCGTTCGCGGGCGGACGCTTTGCTGTGCCCTTCCCCGCCGCTCACTTGGTCTCCTCCGCAACCTTCTGGGCGGCATCCTGCTTGCGTTCGCGCCCGGCGATGCGGACCTCGCCGCCGTCGCGCAGGCGCTGCACGCCTTCGGTCACGATCTCATCGCCTTCCGAAAGCGCGGCGTCGACCAGCACCTTGTCCGGGTTCCGCTGGATGATCTTCACCGGCACCTTCTCACTTTTGTCGTTGGTAACGCGCCAGATATAGGAGCCTTCCGAGCTCCACTGGATCGCCAGCGGATCGACCGTCGGATAGGTGTCGCCGTCAAAGGCCATGGTGACGGAGAAGGACATGCCGGCCCTTAGCGTATCCTGGGGGTTTTCGAGCCGTGCGCGCACGCGCAGCGTCCGGCTTGCCTGGTCCAGCCGGTTGTCGATCGCGTGGATCACGCCGTTGAGCTGATTGCCCGGCTGGGCGATCGCAAAGGCGGTGACCGGCTGGCCGACGGTGATCTTGTTGGCGAAGCGCTCCGGCACCCAGAAATCGACGAGGATCTCCGAGCGATCGTCGACAACGGCGATCGGCGTCGTGGTGGTGACATAGTCGCCGACATTGACGGTAATAATGCCGACGACGCCCTTGGAGGGAGCGATAATATCGCGGCGCTTCAGATCAAGCTCGGCAGTCTTCAGCGCCAGTTCCGCCGCCTGCAGCGCGATTTCGGCATCGCGCACGTCGACCGCGGTCACCGCCCGCGCGGTGCTGAGATTGCGATAGCGTTCCATCTTTTCACGCGCGCTGTCGCGCGTCAGCCGCGCCTGGTCGGCGGCGATCTTCTGGTCGTCGCTGTCGAGCCGGGCGATCACCTGGCCCTCCGCCACCTTGTCGCCCGAGCGCACGAGGATTTCGGTGAGATTGCCGGTCGCCGTCGGCGTGACGCTGACGGAATGGATCGCCTCGCCGTTGCCGATGGCGTTCAGCCGGTCGTTGACGACTGATGTTGCCGAGGGGCGAACCATCACCAGGATCGCACCGCCGCCCTGGCCGCGCCCGCCATTGCGTTCGCCGCCCTGGCTGCCGCCCGTCTGTGGCTTTGACAAGGCATCGATCAGCGGGTGAGAAACGCCGATGGCAGCGAGCGTTTCACCTGCGCCGGGCACGAACCGCACCCATACGGTCACGCCCACGAGAAGCACAGCGGCGCTCACCGCAAGCTGTTTCCAAACCCGCATTCAAATCTCCAGATAAAGCAAAAAACACGCCCCAGCGCGGCACGGCCGGCGGTTCGTTCCGATTGCGCGGAGTATCCCTGTTCGCGCGCGTCGGGGCAATGACGGAATGGCATCATTACGCAATTGTAATAAAAGCGAATTTGGTGGCGGCATGATGACGCGCGGCGCAATCGCCCCATGGTCTCCGCCGTCAATCGCAATTTGCTGCATGAGCCGGCATTTACAGCGGCTTCGGCTGCGCTATCCTGCAACCGCCGGCAGCTTTTTCCAAGCGGTTTCGCCCGCTGGTTTTTTTTCATTTGCTTGAAGGGGAGCAAGAACGATGTGCGATGCCTGTGTGATGGAAACGGTGAAGGAGCGCATGCTCTCGCGCCGCAGCTTCTTCAAAGCCGCTGCCGTTGGAACCGCCGGCCTCGCGGCCGCGAGCGCCGGTATCGCACCCCCGGCCTTGGCTCAGGGACATGCAAGCGTCACCGATCTCACCCACGAACTGCACGAGGATTTCCCGACCTTCTTCGGCCAGCAGCAGTTCTTCCGCGAGGCGAAGTTCAATTACGCCAAGGACAAGTTCAACCTGTTCGAACTGCGGGTGAACGAACACACCGGCACCCATGTCGATGCGCCCCTGCATTTTTCCGCCGACGGCCTTTCGGTCGCCGAACTGCCGGTGGAAAAGCTGGTCGTGCCGCTTTGCATCGTCGATATCCGCGAAAAGGCATCCGGCGACGCAGACGCACAGGTGACGCCCGACGATATCAAGACCTGGGTCGCTGCCAATGGCGAGATCCCGGAAAACGCCTGCGTCGCCATGCTCTCGGGCTGGGGCGCGCATATGGGTACGGAGAAATTCCGCAATGCCGATGGCGGCGGCAAGCTGCATTTCCCCGGCTTTCACGTCGAGGCGGCGCATTATCTCATCGAAGAGAGCAAGGCCGCCGGCATCGCCGTCGATACGCTTTCGCTCGACCACGGCCCCTCGCCCGATTTCGCCACCCATTATGCCTGGCTGCCCGAGGGCCGCTGGGGCCTCGAGGCCGCCGCCAATCTCGACAAGCTGCCTTCGAAGGGCGCGACGCTCATCCTCGGTGCGCCGAAGCACCGCGGTGGCACCGGCGGCCCGGCGCGCGTCTTTGCCCTTGCCTGATCCCCATTCTTCAATCCGGCGGCGCAAGGCCGCCGGCAACACCACGCAGCGAAGCCCATGAGCACCGTTACCCCGCCGAAGGACCCGGAAGCGAACCCACGCGTCAAGGCCGTGTTCGACGATATCCGCGCCACGCGCAAATCCGATTTCATCAACAATATGTGGCTGTGGCTCGCCTTCGATCCGGATCTGCTGGAGCAGACCTGGCGCGACGTGAAAGCGGTGATGGCCACGCCTTCTGCGCTCGATCCGCTGGTGAAGGAGATGCTCTATATCGCCGTCTCCGTCACCAATGGCTGCGGCTACTGCGCCCATTCCCACACGGCGGCGGCAAGGGCGAAGGGCATGAACGATGCCCAGCATGCGGATCTGCTCCGGGTCATCTCGCTTGCCGCCCGCACCAACCAGCTTGCGACCGCGCTGCAGGTGCCGGTCGATGCCGTCTTCGATAAGAGCTCCGGCTAAAGGATGTCGCGCAAAAATGTGCAAGCGGTTTTGCGATAACGACATGCGGGAAACTAGACATCAGTTCCAAGAATAAGCGGTCTCGAAATCGCCTGTCTTTCCACAGGCTTGGTGCTGCCGGCGCAGAAAACGGAATAAAAGAAGAACATCCTTTCTGGCCTTTCCCCACCGAATCACTACATTGAGCCGCATGATGAGTGGTTTCGACGACATTCCTTTCTTCGACGAGGAGCCGGCGCCGCGCAAGCAGCCGCCAGCCCCCGGAGGTATCCCAGCCACCGGCGGCATCGCCGCGCGCGCCATGGCGGCGCGTGATCGCGCCCAGCCACGCCCGGATTATCTCTCCGGTCTCAACCCGGAACAGTCCGAAGCGGTCGAAACGCTCGATGGTCCGGTGCTCGTTCTTGCCGGTGCCGGCACCGGCAAGACCCGCGTGCTCACCACCCGCATCGCCCATATTCTTTCCACCGGGCGCGCCTTCCCCTCGCAGATCCTTGCCGTGACCTTCACCAACAAGGCGGCGCGCGAGATGAAGGAGCGCATCGGCGTGCTCGTCGGCCATGCGGTCGAGGGCATGCCCTGGCTCGGCACCTTCCACTCGATCGGCGTCAAGCTCTTGCGCCGTCACGCCGAGCTCGTCGGCCTGCGTTCCGACTTCACCATTCTCGACACCGACGACGTGGTGCGGCTGATCAAGCAGCTCATCCAGGCCGAAGGCATCGACGACAAGCGCTGGCCGGCCAAGCAGTTCGCCGGCATGATCGACGGCTGGAAGAACAAAGGCCTCGATCCCGCCCAGATCCCCGAGGGCGACGCCCGCGCCTTTGCCAACGGCAAGGGCCGCGAGCTCTATGCCGCCTACCAGAACCGGCTGTTGACGCTGAACGCCTGCGACTTCGGCGACCTTCTCCTGCACCCGATCCGTATCTTCCGCATGCATGCGGATGTGCTGAAGGACTATCACGACAAGTTCCGCTATATCCTCGTCGACGAGTATCAGGACACCAACACGGCGCAGTACATGTGGCTGCGGCTGCTTGCGCAGCGCCCAAAGCCGTCAAGCGCGGCCACCGGTCCGGGCACAGCCCGGCAAGGCCAAGCGGCCGTCGCGCCCCATGGCGCGCCCTCGCGGAGCGAGCCGCAAAGCGGCGACAGCGTGAGCGCAAGGAAAACTGCGCAGCAGATCAACATCTGCTGCGTCGGCGACGACGACCAGTCGATCTACGGCTGGCGCGGCGCAGAGGTGGACAACATCCTGCGCTTCGAGAAGGATTTCCCGGGCGCCAAGGTCATCAAGCTCGAGCGCAACTACCGCTCGACCGAGCATATCCTCGGCGCCGCCGGCCACCTGATCGCCCACAACGAGGGCCGCCTCGGCAAGACGCTCTTCACCGACCGCACCAATCCGGATGACGAGAAGGTGCAGGTGCACGCCGCCTGGGATTCGGAAGAGGAAGCCCGCGCGGTCGGCGAGGAGATCGAGCAGCTCCAGCGCCGGAAGCACAAGCTGAACGACATGGCGATCCTGGTGCGCGCCTCGTTCCAGATGCGCGAGTTCGAAGAGCGTTTTATTACTCTGGGACTTAACTATCGCGTGATTGGCGGCCCGCGCTTCTACGAACGTCTCGAGATTCGCGACGCGGTTGCCTATTTGCGCGTCCTAACAAACCCGTCGGATGACCCCGCATTCGAACGCATTGTGAATACCCCAAAGCGCGGGCTAGGCGACGCAACGATCAGTACCCTCTATCAATTTGCACGAACTCGGGGCGTCCCCATGCTCGCGGCGGCCTCCGAGATCATCGAGACCGACGAGCTGAAGCCGAAGGCGCGCAAGGCCCTCTTCGACGTCGTCACCGATTTCCGCCGCTGGCAGAGCCTGCTGGAGACGACGCCACACACCGAGCTTGCCGAGCAGATCCTCGACGAGAGCGGCTACACCGCCATGTGGCAGGCCGACAAGACGGCCGAAGCCCCGGGACGGCTGGAAAACCTGAAGGAACTCATCCGCTCGATGGAGGCCTTCGAGTCGATGCGCGGCTTCCTCGAGCACGTCGCCCTCGTCATGGACGCCGAGCAGAACGAGAACCTCGACGCGGTCTCGATCATGACGCTGCACTCGGCCAAGGGCCTGGAGTTCGACACCGTCTTCCTCCCCGGCTGGGAGGAAGGCCTCTTCCCGCACCAGCGCGCGCTCGACGAAGGCGGCCGCGCCGGCTTGGAGGAAGAACGCCGCCTCGCCTATGTCGGCATCACCCGCGCCAAGCACCGCTGCCACATCTGGTTCGTCTCCAACCGCCGCATCCACGGCCTCTGGCAGTCGACCATGCCCTCGCGCTTCCTCGACGAACTGCCACTTGCCCATGTGGACGTGGCCGAAAACGAACAATCCTATGGCGGCTATGGCCGCGGCGGTTACGGCCAGTCGCGCTTCGACAAGGCCGATCCCTTCCAGAACAACTATGCGACGCCCGGCTGGAAGCGCGCCCAGCAGCACCGCTCCGACGCCACCCGCGACAATTGGGGCACCCGCTCCGGCCACGCGGTCGAGCGCATCGGCTACGGCGAAAGCGGCCCGCGCGGCCGCACCATCGACGGCGAGCTGGTGGCGAAATCAACGACCGCGGAGCCGTCACGCTTCGCGGTCGGCGACCGCGTCTTCCACATGAAGTTCGGCAACGGCAACATCGCCGCGATCGAAGGCAACAAGCTCACCATCGACTTCGACCGCGCCGGCCAGAAGCGCGTGCTGGACGGGTTTGTCGAGAAGGTGTGAGTGAAAGCCTCCAACCTTCCTGTCCGCCTATAGGTGCTGGACTCTTAGTCGGCCACCCCAATGGTCGTTGAGATATTCGCAAACAAGGCGTCGATGGCAATGGTGCGGCGTATCCTCGGAACAAAGTAGGCACGCTCCGTCCAGCATTTCGGGGCTTAGGCGGCTCTCAATCTTGCGCTCCGTCATCAACGCCAAGAACTGCCCCTCATAACGGCTCCAATCACCATTATCCCGTTTGAACGCCTTGAGTATTACATCCGTCGGAGCAAGGAGGGGCTGGTGAGTATAGCTAATTCCCCCAATTTTCTTCAGAAAGTAAGCAAGGTCGTCGGCCTTTGCAAAGCCTGCAAGCTGCGAAGTATTATGCAAACGAACATCGACGACTTTCTTTACGCCAGCTTTCAGAAGACGTCCAAAAAAATCTTCCGCCGAAGTTTTCGTAAAGCCGATGGTTGAGATTCTCACATGTTCCATTTGACTATTTTTTCGGTTTGATTGTCGAAGGTTGGTTCCGCGAACGCTACCTTCCGCGCCCGCGCCTTATAGGCGGCAGCTAATCTTTCTTGCGGTAGCATGAACAGATCATCATCTTGCGAGCTGGCCATAGAGAGCAATTGGCTCTCTATCTCACGATGTGAGACGACACGACCATTCCCGAGAATGTGCCTTACAGCAATATTGCGGCTCGCAAGGACTCGCCCCACTAACAAGCACCGGTGGCAATCAAGCGGATCTCGCTCAGAACACATCAAGGCGATCCGATATTTTCGAGAGCCTTCAATCAAGCGATCGATTCCACTCTTGAACTCGACCGCTTCTGCCATTTGCTCATAATCGGCCACGCCGTCGCAATAATATACTTGATCTCTCGGACGCCCTCCCAGCTCATTTCCTAGGAACGAATAGGCAATGCCATCCAATCTCAACTCGTCTCGCAACGCTGATTTATTGAACTGCTGGAAATGGCGAGAGTGCGGGACGGTTCGAACATCCGCGATTGCTGTAATACCCGCCCCTCGCACAAGCTTGAGAAACTGCTCATACGAATGTGTCGAGTGACCTATTGTCCAGATTGTGAAATCCTCAGATCTCATCGCCACTACCAATTCACGCCATTGACCATCATGTAGCACTTATGAGCAGGCATATCGAATGCTCTCGCCAACCCCAAGCGAACGTGCACTTGTCCAGCATTAGGCAAGGCATGAATAACTGCCGGAATACCACCCTGTCCCCAGGCAGACTTCAGTGCCAAACTGCTGACAGCAAGCTTATAGGTGAACTGCCCGTCATTGACGAGCGCTTTCAGCTTACCAAATTCGTCAACGAAATCAATTTGACCCCGGTCTAGTGAAATGGCCGCAAGTGACCCAACTTGTGTTCCAACTGGAACAAATACGCCCTGAAGCGCGCCATTCCAGACACTGTTGTGAGCGACATGCCCGCCAAATGCGAGCTGAACGGAGCCCCCGACCGGAGGTGCACCTACGCCAAACCAACGCGCTTGAGCGGGAGCAATGTGTTGAATTGTCGCTGTATTGATGGGGGTATCTTCGGTGCTATGGGGGTACATCCCATTGTGTACATGTCCATTGTTGAAAACATCGATGGCTGCACCCGGGGTGACTGCATGCTGCTGGAGCAAGGCTGAGGTCCAGTTTTGCCCATTTGGCAATGGCCGGATCATTCGTTGGGCCTGTGCGTCCCAACCCGCGACGCAGTAATTGCCGGCACTCATCTCAGTAACCTCTGTAATAAAAAGCCTCACCTATCCCCCTCGTCGACGTTCGTCGCCCCAACACAACAGCTTGCAGCATAACGGAACTCAACATGTAGTTGCGATCTAGCGCATTTTTCAAGTAGGACAGCGGACCGGCTTGTTTTTCACATGCAGCTCCCGATTGATCGATCACGGCCTCGGTACATTGCGCGGAGCCACGATCTGCTGAAGCTCAAACCGGGAGGCTCGGGCGAGTTATCGCCTCAAACCGCCTTCCGATACACCAGAAACCCCGACTTCTCCGCCACTTTGTCGTAAAGCGCCATCGCCGTCTCATTGGTCTCGTGCGTCATCCAGTAGACGCGCGGCGCGCCCACGGCACGTGCGGCCTCGTAGACGCCCTCGATCAGCGCCCGCCCGACACCCTTGCCGCGCGCTTGCGCGTTGGTGAAGAGGTCCTGCAGATAGCAGTTGGGCTGGATCATCGTCGTGCTGCGGTGAAAGAGGTAGTGCGTAAGCCCGACCAGCCGCCCATCGCTCTCGGCCACCAGCGCATGCACAGGCTCATAGGCGTCGAAGAAACGCGACCAGGTCATCGCGGTGATTGCGGGATCGAGCGCGGTTTCGCCGGAGCGGCCGTAAAAGGCGTTGTAGCCATCCCAGAGCGGCAGCCACTGTTCGTAGTCTGTCCGGGCTATTGGGCGGATTTGGAGATTGTCAGTCATTTTTTATCCTGTGGTAAAATGAGATTAATGGGCACTGTGCACTTGACGCCGTGTCATTGGCGCTGTGGTCGCTGACTTAATCGCCGGAACATAGGTCGCGATCGCACCGCCGATGAAGGCGATCTCTTCATCGCGGGCTCAGAGCCTCTCCTTCTAGGGCTGAACCTTCGTCGGGATCGGCTTTTCGGTTGAATTGACGAACCAGAGAGAACCGGGGCTCAACGGTCGCCAATATGTCCAGACACGCACCGCCCGTTATGAAGCGATAATGGGCGGCATCACGTTTAAGCTCGCGATAGAATTCGGATTGTGAAAGCCAAAAGCGGCTGTTTTCTACGCGATACGCGAAGTGATAGGGGACTAGGCCGCTGCTCTCCACGCCATGCTCCTCCGTCGAAAGGTAAACCTCGTCCAAGACACGAACGATGTCCGCATGACGGAAGAAGATCTTGAGCAACTCATCCTTGTCGACTGGCAGGGAAAAATACGCTGTCAGCGGATTGCCGTCATCGCCGAGATAGGTGTGCTGGAGGTCGTAAAGCTCCATCCCCGTGCACGGCACTTTTGGTTCGAGCTCGATTGGAATGTAGCGCGTGACCATCGCGTCACCCAAGATGAAGACGTTCCGCGCCCGCCCTGGAGAGCATCCAGTCAGGCAGCGCCTTGCTGGATAGGGCCTCCGCGGCGCCGGCTTCCGTTCCGCATCGAAGCAAGAGCGGTAAAGCACGATCGACCAACTCGGCGAAACAGGCTTGCCGCTCTTCATCCGAAAACAATTGGTTTTCCAAATTGAGAAGCTTCACGCACAACTCAGCCTCGGCGGACGCAAGAACATCTTCGAGGCGGAAGCGGATGTCGCCATGGTACTGCTTGGGCCTCTCAACAGTCGATATCGATCGCAACACGACAGAGAAGTTCAGGTAAAACTGGTTCCCGAACTGAGACTTCTGGAGGTTCACGATCAAGATAGTCTCGGGGTTTTCCAGATACCAACTCCGCGCTTTCGTCCGGAAGCCAAATGGCTTCACTGAAAAGGCAACGGCGTCCACTAGAGGATTGCTGCCGGGCATGTCCGCCTCCGGATGGAATCAGTGCCGCGCGGCGGATTATCAGTCATTATCGGTCCCATGATCGATTGGACGGAGTGGCACTGCCGCCTAGCGGTTGGTCATCGCCGCGGTGATTGCCTGAACGTCGGTCATGATCGCGTCGCCCATGAAGACGATGTTTTCCATCGAGCGTTCCCCCGCCTCGTGATGCCCTGCCCCGCAGGCGTCGCGCACGACGATGGGCACGAGGCCGAGGTCGGTCGCGTGACGCACGGTCGGGTCGATGCCGATCTCCGTGGCAATGCCGCAGATCGCGAAAGAGGTAAGCCCGAGATCGCGCAGGATCATGGCGAGTGGCGTGCCCTCGAAGGCCGAGAAGGTGATCTTGTCGAGGATCGCCTCGTCCTCGCGCGGCTGGAGCTCCGGCACCAGTTCAAAGCCCGGCGTGCCGCGCAGGAACCAGGGATGCACCGCATCCGGGTCGTCCGTCCGCTGCCAGGCCATCGCCTGGCGCATCTGGAAAGCGCCCATCAGCGGCTTCGGCATCGAGAGGTGCCGCATGAAGATCACCGGAAAGCCGCCTGCCCGTGCCGCCTCCAGCACCTTCAGCACCCTTTCGGTGATTTCGGCACCGTTCTTCATCTGCCTGACGATGCCTACCTGCATGTCGTAAACGACGAGCGCCATGCGCTCCGGACGGCAGAAATCTTCGAGCGTCTTCCCAATTTCCAGCTTCGCGGCCATAGCTTCTCCTCGGGGTCGCCTCCTCCGGCGCCCACTCCGCCAACATCTCGCGCCGGGAATGTGGCGCGAGAGGCCCGCCGTTGCAATACGGCCGAGTGCACTTCATGCAACTATTCGGATGGGCTGCGGCGACTGCGACAACCGATCCACCTCCGGCGGCCGCTTCACCCCTCGTCCTCCCGCCGCGCCTTCTTCATCAACGCGATCACCTCCTCGTCGCTCGTCTGCTCGAAGTCGTGATAGTGCAGGCCGACGGCGCGAAATGCTGAAGGGGTGGCGAGGCAGATGACGCGGTCGACCGCATTGCGGAGATCCGCGAGTTCCCCTTTCGGCGCCACCGGAACGGCAAGGATGAGGCGGCGTGGGTTTGCCCGGCGCAATGCCCTGATCGCCGCGCGTACGGTCCCCCCGGTCGCAATCCCGTCGTCGACGAGGATCACGTCACGATCCCTAGGCGAGAGCGGTTCGCGATCGCCGAAATAGAGCGCGCGGCGCCGCAGGATTTCGGCGTGCTGGCGCTCGGTTTCCGCCTCCAGATAGCCCCTTGCCGGACGCACGAGCCGGATCGCCTGACGGTTGAGAAACAATTCCGGCTCCTCGCCGTCGACCAGCGCGCCAAGCCCGAATTCCGCGTGCCCCGGCGCGCCGATCTTGCGCACGATCAGGACGTCGAGCGGTGCGCCGATGCGAATCGCGATCTCATAGGCGACCGGCACGCCGCCCCGCGGCAGCGCCACCACCAGCGGATCGGTAAGCGTCTCGACCTCGACCGCCTCGGCGAGTTGCCGTCCGGCATCCGCCCTGTTCTCGAAGAGCCATGTTCCCGTAAACACCTCATCTCTCCCAGGTTTCGCCGTCGCCGCGGTTCAATCCGGTCCACCTGACGCGGAGGGATTGGCCCCGCAGACACGGAATGAGCAAAAGCCCGGTCGGGTTCCGCCGCCTCCGGCGCTGCCCGCCAGCCCGGCCTCTCCGTCGTTTCGCGCGGCCCCTGCGCCGGCCGAAGAAGAATTTTGCATCATCCCTCGGGCGCACCCGAAGACCCGGACAATTCGCCATCTGCCGGTTGCCCGGGCGCTGATGTGAACAACCGTGCCAATCTAGGCCAATCGGTAAAATTGCATCGGAATTCGCCGGCTTTCGTTAAGGCGCCCTCGCTACCAATTGGCCTTGCATATCTGGCTGAGACGCAAGCCGCCTTTGTTGATTTTAGCACGACAGGCCGTTTCGAAATGAGCTTTCTCCCTGCCATATCGATCATCGCCCTCCTGGCGATGCTCCCGGTCCTGATTTCATTGCGGGCCTCGATGGTCGAGGGCGGCACGGACTTCGCCGCGGCCAGTGCGGTGGCAAGCACCTCAACCGTGTTCATGATGCTCTCCGAGTTTCCGGTACTCCAGCCGCTGTCCCTGATCGGCCTCGTGTTCCTGGCCGGCGCCTGCCTGCTCGTGCTTTCCGGCTTTCACCGCGCGCTCGGCGTTCACAGACGCACCTCGACGTCCCTTGTCGCAGCCGCGTCGATGGCGTTCGTCGCGCTGTTCACTGCCGCATTCGGCACGCAAAGCACGACCTTGCATGCGCTTTCCGTCATCGGCATCGCCGCCGCCTTCGTGCTGATCATCGCCGTCTGCTCGCAGCACCGGCGCCAGGCGCCGGGACCGGTGGAGCGGCTCTGCGTCATCGCGTGTGCGGCGACCGGCTGCTCGACGCTGCTCGCAGTCGCCGTGCTCTCGCCCGCCGCCCACGCCGCAGCGGTCGCGTCTGCACCCGCCGGCTGGGATTTCGCTTGTGCCGTCATGCGCTACTTCTATCTGCCGGTGCTCTTCCTGGGCGTGATCCTGATGATCCAGAACCGGGTGATCACCGACCTCAAGACGGCGATCGCGCGCGACGAGCTGACGGGCGTTCTGTCGCGGCGCGCCCTGCTCGATCTTGGCCAGCGCGCCCTGACCGCCAGCCTTGCACGGCAGCAGCCGGTGTCCTTCCTGCTGCTCGATCTCGACTACTTCAAGAAGATCAACGATCGCTATGGCCACGCGGTCGGCGATGCCGCGCTCGGCCACTTCGCCGGCACCGTCGCCACCTGTCTCACCGGCCGCGGCACGCTTGGGCGCATCGGCGGCGAAGAATTCGGCATCGTTCTGCCCAACCACACGGAAGAAGCGGCCTTCAGGCTCGCCGAGGAGATCGGCCGCGTGGTGCGCGACACGCCGATCGGCCGCTTCGATCGGCCGATCCGGCTGACGGTGAGCATCGGCCTCGCCGAGGCCGTTCCCGGCGACACGATCAGCGACGTCATGATCCGCGCCGACATGGCGCTCTACGACGCCAAGGCCGAAGGGCGCGACCGCTGCACGATTGCCGGCCGCTTCCAGCCCGACGCAAGCGCGCGGGCGCTCGCGGCCGCGGCCGCGCAACTGCGCGCCGCCGACAGCAGAAGCTTCGAGCCGAGGCTGCTGCGCGATGCCGGCTGACCGGCAGGACAATCTTGTAAAGCCGCTTCCCGAACCTATGTGAGCTTGGCCCAGTGCATGTCCCCTTGGACCCCACCGGTTCATGGACGGAACATGCAGCCCGTCAAAAACGCTACGGCGGCCCTCGCGTCTCAATGACACGCACCGCTGCAGGAGGACATCCATGTCGCGTATTGTTCGCGCTCTTCTCGTTGCCGGTCTCGCCGCCTTCACGGCGACCGCCCTGCCCGTCCGCGCCGAAACGGTCGGCGAGGTCGGCGTCGACTGGCTCGGAAACGACATCATGATCGATGCCGTCACCGACCCGAAGATCAAGGGCGTCACCTGTCACGTCACCTATTTCGACCGCAGCGTCATCGACCGGCTGAAGAACGGCAACTGGTTCGAGGACCCGTCGAACAATTCCATCGCCTGCCGCCAGACCGGCCCGATCGAAATCGGCGACATCGATCTTTCGAAGGACGGCGAGGAAGTGTTTCGCGCCGGGCTGTCGCTTGTCTGGAAGAACCTGCTGGTCACACGGATCTACGATCGCAAGAACGATACGCTGATCTATCTGGCGCATTCGCGTGAGTTGACCGACGGGTCGGCGAAGATGTCGATCACCACCATTCCGCTCTACGGCCAGACGGTGACCTGGCAGAATGGAAAGCCGCAGTAAGCACGCGCCTTCCGCCTGCTTCAGCCGGCGGGGCAATCCATCACGACGCTATGAAGCGCCCGCCCCTTCGCGGGCGCTTCCGAAACCTACTGAATGTCTCCTTAAAAGCGACCTCGATTTAAGGACAAAGACATGCAGCAAATCAAAGTTCTACGGCGACCTTTGCGCGCCTCATGAGACGCGCGGGTAGGCAGAGCGGAACGAGGCGAAGTCTCTGGGAGCACCCCATCCCGCTTCCCGCATGTCAATAGGTCGGCGGAACGATGCCCTGATAGTAGTCGCCGTCACCGCCCTGATAGCCGCCGAAAGGCTGACGATCGCGATAAACGGGGGTCGGTGTGGCAGTTCTGCTGATGCTGCCCGTCGACATCGTGTCAACCCGTGCGGCGGACCGCTTCATCAGCGGCATGGCCTTGTGCGTGTTCTGCGTTCCGGGCGGATTGTTGACGTCGATGCCCTGGTAGTAGCTGTCGGCCAGAGCCGGCCCGGCCATCAGCATCGTTACGGAGAGCGTGGCAACAAGTTTCCTTACAGAGATTGTCATGAGTTCAACTCCTGTTTCGTGGCAGGCACCCGGCCTCCGTTCGGGCGCCCGGCAACACCGGTAAATTAGTACAAGTATTCCCGCCGGCCACATGACGTTTTGTCACAATGGAGTCGCCCAAGCGTGAAGAGCATTGCCGAAGTTTAACTTGACCGACGCATTCCACTACCTGCCCGAGCGCAGCCGAAACGCAAAACACCCCGGTGGCGATGCCACCGGGGTGCTCCTCAATTCTGGCAGCGGTCGAAATATCAGGCGGCCTGGGCCAGTTCGTCGGCAATGACCGTATCGAGATTGAGGAAGCAGACCATCGTCTTTTCCAGCGCGACGATGCCGCGGCAGAAGGCGCGCTGTGCCTCCGGAATGATCTCCGGCGCCGGCTGCAGCGCTTCGCTCTTGATCGTCATCATGTCGGAGACCTGCTCGACCAGCAGGCCGACGAGCTTGCCGGCGATATCGGTGACGATGATCGCCGAGCGCTCCGACGGCTCGGTCATCTTCATGCCGAGGCGGGCAGCCATGTCGATGACCGGGATCACCGCGCCGCGCAGGTTGATGAGGCCGAGCACGTAGGGCGGCGTGTGCGGCATCGGCGTCACCGGCGCCCAGCCGCGGATTTCGCGGATCGCCATGATGTCGATGCAGAATTCCTGGTCGCCGAGGTGGAACGACACGATTTCGAGATAGGCGCCGGACTGCTTGATTGCATTGGTCATGATCAGAATTCTTCCCAGTTTTCACCGGAGGCCGTAACGGACGGCACGGAGCCCGGTTTGTTGCCGAAAGCGCCCGCCAGCTTGCCCATCAGGGCCTTCGCGGGAGATGGAGTTGGAAACGAGGCCATTTTGGCCGAGCCGATCTTGCGCAGCGGCACCGGCTCGCCGGTGCCCTTGGCGGCCGGCCGCTGAGCGGTGGGGGCCGAAGGTGTTTTCGTCCGCACCGGAGCAACGGTCGCCCTTGCCACTGGCGCCACAGGCCCCGGCGCCGACGTCGGCATGGCGCGCTGCATCGTGTGGCCCTCGCGGAACTGGCCGACGAGGCCGGTCAGGCGCTCGGCGTCCTGCGCCAGCGTGTGGCTCGAGGCATTGGTCTGCTCGACCATGGCGGCATTCTGCTGCGTCATCTGGTCGAGTTGGCCGACGGCGGTGCTGATCTCGTTGAGGCCGGTCGACTGCTCGCGCGCGGCCATCACGATCGAGGTCATGTGTTCGTTGATGCGCGCCACGTCGGCGCCGATCCGGCCGAGCGCCTCGCCTGTCGCCTGGACGAGCTTGACGCCGCTGCCGACCTCGTTGCCGGAGCGGCTGACCAGCGCCTTGATGTCCTTGGCGGCACCGGCCGCGCGCTGCGCCAGTTCACGCACTTCCTGCGCCACGACCGCAAAGCCCTTGCCGGCTTCACCGGCACGCGCCGCCTCGACTCCGGCATTCAGCGCCAGGAGGTTGGTCTGGAAGGCGATCTCGTCGATGACGTTGATGATCTTGCCGATCTCGTTGGAAGCACTTTCGATGCGCGCCATGGCGGCAATCGCCTCGCCGACGATGCGGCCGGATTCCTCCGCATTGGTGCGCGTCTCGCCGACCATGCGGCTTGCCTCTTCGGCGCGCTGGGTGGCGGTGCGAACCGTGACTGTGATTTCATCGAGCGCTGCCGAGGTCTGCTCCAGCGAAGCGGCCTGCCGTTCGGTGCGGCGCGCCAGGTCGTCGGCGGCCGAACGCATCTGCCGGCCGTTCGATTCGATCGAAAGCGCATTCTCCTTGACGCTCGAAAGCACCAGGCGCAGCCGCTCGACCGTCTGGTTGAAGTTCTGACGAAGCTGGTCGAGATTGCCGTCGAAGGGCCGGTCGATGGCAACGGCAAGGTCGCCGTCGGCAAGCTGGGTCAAGGCGCGGCCGAGGCTGTCGATCGCCGTCTGGATGCGGCGCACCGCCTCCTCGCGCTCGTGCTGCTGCTGCTCGCGTTCCTTCTCGATTTCGCGCCGGCTGAGTGCGGCGCTCTGCTCCAGCGACTGCTTCTCGATGGCCGAAAGCCGGAAGAGATCGACCGAGCGGGCCATGGCGCCGATTTCGTCGCCGCGGTCGAGCGCCTCGACCTTGGTTGCCAGGTCACCATTCTGGACCCGCTGCATCGCATTGCGCAGGCCGAGGATGCCGGCGCGCAGCGTGCTGCCGTGGAACCAGAGAAGATAAAGCAGGGTGGCCATCGCGAACAGTCCCGCGGCCACCTGAAGCTGGAATGCCCGGTCGGACGTGGCACGCGCCTCGGCAACGCGCGTCTGCACCAGGCCGGTTGCCGCTTCGGAGAGCGACGTCAGAGCGGTGGCGACCCGCTCGCCGGCGCCATCGATCGCGTCGTCGATCTTGCCAAAGTCGTCAGCGGAAGCCTTGCCTTCGATCAGCGTCTTCAGGTCGGTGCCGATCGCCTTGCGCAGTTCCGCAACATCCGCATCGAAGGTCGAAAGCGCATCGCTCCGTCCGAGCACCCCGGCAAGCGCCTTGATGTCGGCCGATTTCGCTTCGAGCAGCCTCAGTATCCCGGCAATGCTGGCGGCGCGCGCCGGCTGGATCGCGCCCTCTTCCCGGTCGATGATGCTATCCATCGCGTTGAGCACGAGATTGGTCGTCGCCAAGCGAACCTCATCGACGGTCGTCAGCCCGTTCTGTGCCGCGACCGCGCCCTGCAGGGCGTGGTTGGCTTGGCTGCCCTGGTACCAGCCGACCCCAAGCACGGAGCCAAAGCCGACGAAGGCGGCGCCGGCAAGCGTCGCCAGCCGCTGGCTCACGGAAAGATTGCGCTTCAGGGAAGGAGATGTGGCAGTCATAGGGAGTCCATGGTCACGGATCCGCCTGGAAGCGGGTCCTCCTACGATCGATACGGAAACCGGGGCCGAGAAACCGGCTGACCTCATGTCATATCGGAGCACGAACACTCCTCCCGCGTGGAAAAAACACTGGCAAACAGACCTTAAACATTCGCTAAGGCAGGCCGCGATCCCCAGGGAGACGAGCCATTTGCATGTTTTTGCATATGCGTCGCAAGCCTCGGTTTTCCCGGCATTTGCGGGCACAATCCATCGGAGCACTCCGGGCCGGTTTTCCACCGTTTCCTGTCCCGACCGGAAGGCGCCACGACCGCGGCTCGCGGCTTCCCCTCGCCGCGCCAGATGCTATGATGGCCCCATGAACACGAAGACTCAGCGCTCGGTCCGCCTCCCCCTCGCCGCAAGCCTCGCGGCTGCGATCGCGCTTGTGCTCCTGCTCGCCTTCCGCGGCTGGATGGAGAACGGCGCAGAGATGTTCCTGGCGCTCGCCCAGTCCGGCCTTTCCTGGTGCTTTTAGGCGACGGCTTCGCTCCCTCTCCTCGGGTTTAACCCGGGGACTAACTTTCTCCCCGCCAGCGGGGAGAAGGTCGCGGCAGCGGGATGAGGGGCAGCTTCTGATCTGCGCGCGCCGTCACAACCTGCGGCAATTGTCCCATTTGCACGGTCCCGGTGAAGGCGGTATCAAGGGAGGATCAACCGGACATGGCCGCTTTCGGCCCCAACAAAATCGGTAGCACGCATGAAAACCATCCGCATCGTCCTCTGGGCCGCCGTCGTCGTCATGGCCGGCATCCTCGGCTGGCTGACCTATGAAATGACCCAGTCGAAGCAGCAGGCCGCCACCGGTCCCTTCGGCGTGCCCTTCACGCTCACCGCCCAGGACGGCAAGGAAATCACCGAAAAGGCCTTCACCGGCAAGCCGACCGCGCTCTTCTTCGGCTTCACCCATTGCCCGGAGGTCTGCCCGACGACGCTGTTCGAGCTGAACGGCTGGCTGGAAAAGGTCGATCCGGAAGGCAACAAGCTGCAGGCCTATTTCATCACCGTCGATCCTGAACGCGACACGCCGGAGATCCTCGGCCAGTACGTCTCCAACGTCTCGAAACGCATCACCGGCATTTCCGGCCCGCCTGACAAGGTGATGGAGATGGTCAAGGGCTTCCGCGTCTATGCCAAGAAGGTGCCGGTTGATGCCGCCAAACCCGACGGCGACTACACCATGGACCATACGGCCTCGGTCTTCCTGCTCGACGCCAACGGCCATTTCTCCGGTACGATCGCCTATGAGGAAAACCCGGAAACGGCGGTCAAGAAGCTGGAAAACCTCACCAAGGGCTGAGCCCCTACGGTCGTGACATGACGTTGCAAGCGCCGGCCCTGCCCGGCGCTTTGCGTTTGTGGGGCAATCGTGATAGCGCACTGCACACGATTGCCACCGCCCCGCGCGCCGCCTAACGGCATGGCTCGATGCGGGGCGCGCACGCGGATTTGCCAGCCCGAAGGACAGAGCCTTGAGCGAGATCAGACTTTTCGTCACCACCACCGAGAAGCAGGCGGAAGCCGTGCTCGACCGCATGAGCGAGGTCTTCGGCGAAGAGGACTATGCCATCGGCACGACGGAGGTCGATGAAAAGCGTGACGTCTGGGAAGCCTCGATCTACATGATGGCCGTCGACGAGGAACGCGTGAACGAACGGCTCACCGAAGCGCTTTCTGAGGATTTCGCCCACCTCCCGATCGAGCGCGAAGTGCTGCCGGATATCGACTGGATCGCCAAGTCGCTGGAGGGTCTGGCGCCGGTGCGCGCCGGCCGCTTCGTCGTGCACGGCTCGCACGACCGCGACAAGGTGAAGACCGGCGAGATCGCCATCGAGATCGACGCAGGCCAGGCCTTCGGCACCGGTCATCACGGCACCACCGCCGGCTGCCTCGAAGTGCTGGCCTCCGTTGCCCGCACGCGCACCGTGCGCAACGTGCTCGATCTCGGCACCGGCAGCGGCGTGCTGGCGATCGCTGCCTGGAAGCTCATGCACGTGCCGGTGCTCGCCACGGACATCGACCCGATCGCCACCCGCGTCGCCGCAGAAAACGCCCGGGTCAACGGCGTCGTCACCGGCATGACCTTTGCCACCGCGCCGGGCTTTCACTCCACCGCGTTCAGCGCCAACGGCCCCTTCGACCTCATCATCGCCAACATCCTCGCTCGCCCGCTGATGAAGATGGCGCCGCAGCTCGTCGCCAACCTCGCCCCCGGCGGTTCGGTCATTCTTTCCGGCATTCTCGCCGAACAACGCTGGAAGGTGCTCGCCCATTACAACGGCCAGCACCTGCGCCACGTGCGCACAATCTGGCGCAACGGCTGGGTGACGATTCATCTGGAGAAGTAAGCGACGACGCCGAAGGCGGCTGCCGTCCGGCAGAACGACTGCCACCTTCATTGTCGAGGTGATGGCCCCTCATCCGGCTGCCGCCACCTTCTCCCCGCAAGCGGGGCGAAGGGACCCGCGGCACCGCCTTGCCGCAGATCCAACTCCCATTCGTGACATTCGGTACGTCCACTCGCCGATGCGTTTGCGCTGTGCAATGTGTAAAGCGGCTTGCGGCATTACCACGCACAAAGATCGGCCCCAGCTGCTAACGGTGCAGTCGGGCACGTCCCCTCGCCCGCCTGCGGGGAGAGGGTTAGGGTGAGGGGCGATCTTTTGAAGAAATCCGGCGGCTTCAATCTTGCCTGCAAAAGCTTGCGGGAGAGTTCTGCGGAAACGCAAAGAGCGCCGACGCGCGGCTGACGCTGACAACCGCCCAAAACAAATCAAGAAAAACGAAAAGGCCGCCACGTCAATCATGACGGGCGGCCTTTCGAAACAAAGGCGATGCCAGGGGCATCGCCTGCTGGCTGGCTTGTGGCCAACCATGCCCGCGAGCCTGAGGAGGAGGAGCGCTCGAGCGGGCGTCTACCGTTCCGAAGCTGGCCACCCTTGAGGGAGGAGGAGAACAGAATGACCAACTATTCTCGGAACCGCAGTCTTTTGAACCACCGGATGTTCGTCCGTGTTCGTTGAGCGGGCTTATAAACTATTATTCCGATAGAGAAAGGGACTTCTTAGCATGGGTGCCATGCGCTGAGTGCATATGTATGACGAATGGGCAATTGCTCTCGGCGTTGCCCACAACCGGAAGCATTGCGAGAACCGTGGGTCGCGGTCGCTTACAGGATATCGCCTCTTTCCTCCAAAGGGCCGTTTCCGCTAACGTGACCCATCTTTTCCCGCGGTTTACCGCTCAATCTACCGGAAATCCCCCATGTTTCAGTCTTTTGAAGTCACCTCCACGCCGCAATTCGGCAAGGAGCGCACCGAAGCCCTGCGCGCGTCCTTCGCGGCCCTCGGCATCGACGGCTTTCTCGTGCCGCGCGCCGACGAGTTCCAGGGCGAATATGTGCCCGCCTCCTCCGAGCGCCTTTCCTGGCTGACGGGCTTCACCGGTTCCGCCGGCGTGGCCCTCATCACGCAGCGTGAAGCAGTCGTTTTCGTCGACGGACGTTACGTCACGCAGTTGAAAGAGCAGGTCGACGGCAGCGTATTCACCGGTGGCGACCTCATCGGCGAGCCGCCGCATCTATGGCTGGAGAATCATGGGGCCAAGGGCTTCAGGCTCGGCATCGACCCCTGGCTGCATACCGGCGCCGAAGTGCGCCGGCTGGAAAAGGCGCTCGCCACCCTCGGCGGTTCGCTGGTCTTCCTCGATCACAATCCGCTGGACAGGATCTGGGCGAACCGCCCCGCGGCCCCGCTCGGCAAGGTCAGCATCCAGCCGATCGAGCACGCCGGCGAGCTCGCCAAGGACAAGATCGCCAGGATCGCGGCCGGCCTCGACAAGGCGGGCGCCGGCGCCGTGGTGCTCACCGACCCCTCCTCCGTCGCCTGGACCTTCAACATCCGCGGCAGTGACGTGCCGCACACGCCGCATCCGTTGGCCCGCGCGATCATCCACGCCGACGGCCGCGCCGAGCTTTTCCTCGACAAGCGCAAGACCGGCATCGAGCAGGAGGCCTATCTCACCCAGATCGCCGAGATCGTCGCGCCCTCCACTTTCGACGATCGCCTGAGGGCGCTCGGCGCTGCCGGTGCCGCCGTGATGATCGACCCGGATCTCGCCTCCTTCGCCATCTCGGAACTGATCCGCTCGAACGGCGGCAAGGTGGTGGAAGCGGTTGATCCCGCCCGCCTGCCGCGCGCCCAGAAGAACAAGGCCGAAATCGACGGCTCGACCCGCGCCCACCTGCAGGACGGCGCCGCCATGGTCGAGTTCCTTGCCTGGCTCGATAACCAGCAGCCCGGTACCGTCACCGAGATCGGCGCCACCAACCAGCTGGAAGCTGCCCGCGCCACTGTCGGCGAGCGCATGCAGAACCCGCTGAAGGACATCTCCTTCGACACGATCTCCGGCGCCGGTTCGCATGCGGCAATCATGCATTACCGCGTCACCACCGCCACCGATCGGCCGATCGAAGCCGGCACCATGTTCCTGATCGATTCCGGCGCGCAATACATCAACGGCACCACCGACATCACCCGCACGGTCGCTGTCGGCGCCGTTCCGGAGGAGCAGAAGCGCTTCTTCACCCTGGTGCTGAAGGGCATGATCGCGATCAGCATAGCGCGCTTCCCCAAGGGGTCGCGCGGCGTCGATCTCGATCCGCTGGCCCGCATCGCGCTCTGGAAGGCAGGCGCCGACTACGCCCACGGCACCGGCCATGGGGTCGGCTCCTATCTCTCGGTACATGAGGGCCCGCAGCGCATCGCCCGGCTTTCGACCCAGGAACTGCTGCCCGGCATGATCCTCTCCAACGAGCCCGGCTACTACCGCCCCGGCGCCTTCGGCATCCGCATCGAAAACCTCGTGGTGGTGCAGCCGGCAACGATGGTGGACGGCGGCGACCTGCCGATGCTCGGCTTCGATACGCTGACCTTCTGCCCGATCGACCGCCGCCTGGTCCTGCCGGCGCTCCTGACCGACGAAGAGCTGGATTGGCTCAACGCTTACCACGCCGAGACCCGCGAGAAACTGATGCCGCTGCTCGCCAGCGACGAGACCCGCGACTGGCTGAAGGCCGCAACGGAAGCGCTCGCACGCTGAGTCAGGCGCCGAGCGACACAATGGAAAACGTCGCGCTCTCAGGCGCGGCGTTTGACGCTGGACAAGTCTCGAAGCGCTTGTTTGGTGAGAATCCCCCTTCTCGCGTCATCCTCGCGCGCGGTGCTGCCATAGCTCGCCGGCAATCAAGGGATGATAATGCACGAGGTGCGTCGCCAATGCTCCGCTCCGCACCCTGCCCGCGCGGCTTCCGACGCCCGCCCGGCTGAAGGCGAAGAGCCTACATCACCACGTGCCGGATCAGCATCACCACCACCCAGCCGATGACGAGCATGCGGAGCGTCGAGAGGTTGAGGCCGAGCGCAATGGCGAAGGCGACGAACATGGCGACGGTCACATCGAGCCCGCCATAGACGAAGGCGGGCGCGACCAGGGTGGTCAACACGGCCGCCGGCACGGCATTCAGCGCCGCCTCCAGCCGCGGCGGGATCTGCTTCATCTGGGTGATCAGGATGTAGCCGCCGACGCGCGTGAGAAAGGTCGCGACCGCGGCCGCAAGGATCAGGTAGATGAGGTTGAGGTGTTGCGGGTCCATGGTCACGCCTCCTTCTCGATGCCGGTTGGCGCACTGGCCCGCTCGCTCTGCGGCAGACAGGCGGCAAGCACGATGCCGGCAAGCGCCCCGATGCTGACATGCCAGGGCGAGCCGACAAAATGCATGCCCGCGACTGAAGCGAGCGCCGAGACCGTGACGATCGGCAGGAACCGGTCGCGCTTGCGGAAGCCCATGACCAGCCCCATGAAATAGACCGGTAGCAGGATGTCGAGGCCGATCGCCTTGGGATCGCCGATCATCTGCCCGAAGATCGCGCCGACCAGCGTGTTGAAGATCCAGGGAATGTAGATGACGAGGCCGAAGCCGAGATACCAGGAGAAGGAGATCGGCAGGCCGCGCTCGCCGCGCTTCTCGGTCTCGGCATATTGCGGATCGACCAGCAGGAAGAAGGCCAGGACCTTCTGCCCGAAAGTGAAGTGCCGGACATATTTGGCGATCGAGGCCGAATAGAGCACGTGGCGGAAGTTGACGGCGAAGACCGAAAGCACGACGAGCCAGGGCTGGACGTGATTGCCGAAGAGCTCGATGCCGACCATCTGGCTGGCGCCGGCATAGACGCTCGCGCTCATGAACACGGCATCGGCAATGGTAAAACCGTTGTCGACTGCAAGCGCCCCGAACAGCGCACCGAAGGGCGACGCCGCCAGCATGATGGGAAAGCCGCCGCGCACGCCTTCCCAGAATCCGTCTTTTGCCATGGAAACCTCCGCCGGCCGAGGCGAACAACTGCGCCCAGCGTCCGGTGCCGGACTGATAGGCGCTTGCGCCTCCGGCAACAATTCAAATCAACTGATACAATGATTGAATTTTATGATGCCTTGCCCGAACAAGGCTTGAACAAAATGCGCACCGATCGAGAATCCGACGCGCATTCGATCTCCGTTTCCGCAGCCCGCCAAACAGGCCGCGTCTTACTTCTTGACCTGGAACGTATGCTCGATGCCGGGGAAGGTGCGCGCCTTCACCTCGTTTGCATAGTCCTCGGCGGCCTTGGAGATTGCCGGCGCCAGCTCCGCGAAGTGCTTGACGAAGCGCGGCTTGAAATCGTTGAAGAGGCCGAGCATGTCGTCGGAGACGAGGATCTGCCCGTCACAGGCGGGCGAAGCACCGATGCCGATGGTCGGCGAGCGCAGTTCGGCGGTGATGTCGCGGGCGACCGGCTCGACCGTGCCCTCGATAACGATCGCAAAGGCGCCGGCATCATCGATCGCCTTGGCGTCGCGGCGGATCTTCTTGACTTCCTTGTCGTTGCGCCCGACGGAGCGATAGCCGCCCGTCGTGTTGACGAGCTGCGGCATCAGCCCGACATGGCCGAGGACCGGAATGCCGCGGCTGACGAGGAACTCGACCGTCTCCGCCATCTCCGCACCGCCTTCGAGCTTCACGGCGCTGCAGCCGGTTTCCTTCAGGATGCGCGCGGCGCTGCGGAACGCCTGTTCTTTCGATTCCTGATAGGAGCCGAAGGGCATGTCGATGACGACGCAAGCGCGCTCCGCGCCGCGCATGACCGCCTGGCCATGGGCGATCATCATCTCGAGCGTCACGCTGACGGTCGTATCGAGCCCATAGAGCACCATGCCGACGGAATCGCCGACAAGCAGGAAATCGACGTGCGGATCGAGCAGCCTTGCGATCGGCGTTGTGTAGGCCGTGAGGCTGACGATCGGGCGTTCACCCTTCAGCGCTTCGATATTGGCGGGGCTCAGCCGGCGCTTGGCGGTCTGGACGCTCATGTCAGGCAACCTTTGCAAATAACGCGGATTTCGGGGCGATCACGCGATTGTCGAGCAGCTTCGTCGTGCCGAAGCGGACGAAGAGCAGCAGCAACACCGGCCGGTCGCCGATCGTTTCGATGGTCTCGAGTGTCTCGGGATCGCGCACGGCAACGACCTCGGGCCGCGCCAGCGGCTCGCTTGCGAGAAATTCGGTTACCGCCTTTTCGAGTTGAGCCACATCGCTGATCCCGGACGCGACCAGACGCTCCGCCTCTTCCAACGCCTTCGGCACGATTGCCGCAGCCCGGCGCTCCTCGGCCGACAGATAGACATTGCGCGATGAGCAGGCGAGCCCATCGGCCTCGCGCACCGTCGGCACGCCGATGACGGTGACCGGTTGCGCCAGGTCTTCGACCATGCGGCGGATGATCTGCAACTGCTGGAAATCCTTCTCGCCGAAATAGGCGCGGTCCGGCTGGACGATGTTGAAGAGCTTGGTGACCACCGTGGCAACACCGGCGAAGTGGCCGGGGCGGACCGATCCTTCGAGCTCGCTTCCAAGCGTCGGCACGTCGACCACCGTTTCCATCGGCCGCGGATACATGTCGGCGACGCCGGGGGCGAGGAGATAGTCGACACGGCCCTCCTCCAGCATCGCCTGGTCGCGGGCGAGATCGCGCGGATATTTGGAAAGATCCTCGTTCGCGCCGAACTGCAGCGGATTGACGAAGATGCTTGCGACGACGACGTCGTTTTCTTCCCGCGCACGCCGCATCAGCTCCATATGGCCGACATGCAGGTAGCCCATGGTCGGAACGAAGCCGACCGTCTTGCCCGCCCGCCGTTCTTCGGCGAGCGCTGAACGCAGTTCGGCGATGGTGGTGAAAGTCTTCATCTCCGGACCCTCCAATCCGCGGCGGGCCACCCCTCCAAGGACGGTGGCTCCCTGCCCCTTGGGATGATGACGACCTGCTTCGCCAAGGGGCATTTGCACAAAATTCGGCTGCAAAGCTCTATCTTGTGCAGCGCAAAAAAACAATCGGATTGATCACAGCTCGATGGCGCCCGGCCGTGTTTGACGTCCATCGACGGCCTGCCGCAGTTGGTCATCGATGCCACCTGCAACCCATGCTGGAGAGCGAGACGCCGGGGCGGATTGATCCGGTTCGCACGGCGAAATAAAGCACGTCGCGATGCCGCCCGGATCGAAGAGCGCAGCCTGACCCGCGCTTGAAACCCATTGGTTGCGCCCCACATCAACCCGGGTCAAAAAACATTTGAGCCGGTGTCGGGATCGTCGACCGCCATTCGTCCTTAGTGCGTCAAAGACAAAATCCATTCCCAAGGAGCATTTCATGCGCATGATTTTCGTAAACCTGCCGGTCAAGGACCTGAAGGCCTCGCGTGCGTTCTTCGCCGCACTGGGCTTCACCTTCAACGAGCAGTTCTCCGACGACACCGCCGCCTGCACGGTGATCTCGGACAACATCTTCGTCATGCTTCTGACCGAGCCGAAGTTCCGCGACTTCATCACCGGCGAGATCAGCGACGCGAGGAAGGGCACGGAGGTCATCACCGCCCTTTCGGCTTCGAGCCGCACCGAAGTCGACGACATGCTCGCCAAGGCGCTCGCGGCCGGCGCCAAGCCCTGGAAGCCGGCGATCGACTACGGCTTCATGTACGGCATCTCCTTCCAGGACCTCGACGGCCACGTCTGGGAATTCATGTGGATGGACCAGGAAGCGGCTCAGCAGCAGGGCTGATGGCCGAACTGGCACAATGGAATGACGCTCCGCCCGGGGTTTCCCGGGCGTTTTTTTGTGAGCAGGCATCAAGGCCTCGGCATTTCCGCTGACGTGACAGGCTCTTCTCGCGCGGCCGACGCCGCGCAGCGAAAAGACTTCATCGCCAATCCAGAAGCGCCCTCACCCGCCGATCAGCGCCAGCCATTCGTCCTCGTCCATCGTCTGGACGCCGAGTTCGCGGGCCTTGTCGAGCTTGGATCCCGCACCCGGCCCTGCAACGACGATGTCGGTCTTCTTCGATACCGAACCGGCGACCTTGGCGCCGAGGCTCTCGGCCTTCGCCTTGGCCTCGTCGCGCGTCATCTTTTCGAGCGAGCCGGTAAAGACCACCGTCTTGCCGGCGACCGGGCTATCGGACGCAACCGGCGCTTCCGCCGCCTCCGGCGTCACTTCCGATAGCAGACGGGTCACCACTTCGAGGTTGCGCGGCTCCTTGTAGAACTCGACGATCGCGCGGGCGACCACCTCGCCGATGCCGTCGATGCTTTTGAGCTCGTTCCAGGCGTCGCCCGAGAAGGTCGCCGCTTCGCTCATCGCCGTGCCGAAATGCTCGTAGCTGCCATAGGAGCGCGCCAAAAGCTTCGCCGTCGTCTCGCCCACATGGCGGATACCGAGCGCATAGATGAAGCGGTGAAGCGCGATCGAGCGGCGCGTGTTGATCGCCTCATAGAGCTTGCGCACGCTAACCTTGCCGAAACCGTCGATGTTCTCGAGCTTGGTGAGCGAATCCGCCTGGCGCTTTTCCAGCGTGAAGATGTCGGGAGCGGTACGGATCGACAGCGTCGGATCCTCGCATTCGAAGAAGAACTCGATCTGCTTCGAGCCGAGGCCCTCGATGTCGTAGGCGTTGCGCGAAACGAAATGCTTCAGGTGCTCGACAGCCTGGGCGCGGCAGACGAAGCCGCCGGTGCAGCGGCGCACCGCATCGATCTTGCCGGTCTTCTCGTTGATGTCGCGCACCGCATGGCTGCCGCAGACCGGGCATGTGGTCGGGAAGCGATAGGGTTCCGCCCCTTCCTTGCGTTCGTCCATGACGACGTCGACGATCTGCGGGATGACGTCGCCGGCGCGCTGCACGATCACCATGTCGCCGATGCGGATGTCCCTGCCCTCGCGGATCGGCTCGCCGCTGTTGCCGAGGCCCTTGATGTAATCCTCGTTGTGCAGCGTCGCATTGGTGACGACGACGCCGCCGACCGTGATCGGCTCGAGGCGCGCGACAGGCGTCAGCGCGCCGGTGCGGCCCACCTGGATGTCGATCGCCGTCAGCCGGGTGAAGGCCTGTTCGGCCGGGAACTTGTGCGCCGTCGCCCAGCGCGGCGAGCGCGAGCGGAAGCCGAGGCGTGCCTGCAGGTCGAGCCGGTCGACCTTGTAGACGACGCCGTCGATATCGTAGTCGAGATCCGGCCGTTCGCGCTCGATATGGTGATAGTGCTCGAGCAGCGCATCGGCCGAGGAGAGACGCTGCATGAGCGGGTTGACCGGGAAGCCCCAGGCCTTGAACATCTCGACCATGCCCATTTGCGTATCGGCCGGCATCGCCGACATTTCGCCCCAGGCATAGGCGAAGAAGCGCAGCTTGCGGCTGGCCGTCACCTTGGCGTCGAGCTGACGCAGCGACCCTGAGGCGGTGTTGCGCGGGTTGACGTAGAGCGGCTTGCCGAGCGCCGCCATCTCGGCGTTGAGCGCGGCAAAGTCCGATTTCGCCATGTAGACCTCGCCGCGCACCTCGACGATATCGGGCGCGCCCGCCGGCAGCGTCTGCGGGATCATGCCGATGGTGCGGATATTGGCCGTAACGTTTTCGCCGGTCGTGCCGTCGCCGCGCGTCGCCGCCGTTACCAGCCGGCGGTTTTCGTAGCGCAGCGACATGGAGAGACCGTCGATCTTCGGCTCCGCGGTAAACGCGATCGAATTGTCCGGAAGCTGCCCGAGGAAACGATAGACCGACGCCACGAAATCGCGCGCGTCCTCATCCGAAAAGGTGTTGTCGAGCGACAGCATCGGCCGGGCGTGCACGACCGGCTGGAAGGTGACGGACGGCGCCGCCCCCACCTTCTTCGACGGGCTGTCCTCGCGAATAAGCGCCGGAAAACGCGCCTCGATCGCATCGTTGCGCCGCTTCAGCGCATCATAGTCCGCATCCGAAATCTCCGGCGCGTCCTCACCGTGATAGAGCGCATCGTGACGGGCAAGCTCGGCGGCGAGAAAGGCGAGTTCTTCGGCCGCTTCCGTTTCGTTGAGATTCTCGACGGGTTTCAATTCTTTGGACATGCGCGACGACTCCGGATTCGGAGTCGTTTTGTAGAGCAACCACCGGGAAAGAAAAGAGCAACGCCGCTGGCGTTGTGAGGTACAACATCACGCCGGTCAAACGCGGCCCTGAGCAATCCTGTAATGCGGCCACCCACCATTTGCAAATTGTTGATATCCGGATGACACAACCTGTACATGTCGCGCGCGCTGCCAGAAATATCGCATGCGCCTCAGACCCTCTGAAACAAAAGAGCTTCACGGCGCCGTTGGCGTCATAGCCGATCGAGTGTGGGACGGGCGGCAGTGCCGACCGGGTGGGGCGAAAACGCACTTAGGTTCGACAATAACGAACACACTGCGGGGGAGTGGAAGATGCTCATTACAGAGTTGGTGGTTCGACAGATTTTTGAAGACCTGATTGTAGGGAAGATCGAACGAGAAACTGCTGATCGGTGGGCCTATGAGGCAATGCAAGCCCTGGACAGAGGGGATCTGGATTTTGAATCGAGAGATCTCGAAGAGCAGCTGTGGTCCTCGGTCCTATACCTTTATGGCGTCGACATGCAGACGTCTCCCGGAGGATACCTGAATTCTGCTGCCGACATCGAAAAAAAGTTTCGATCTCTTTGGCCTATGCAGCCTTGCTAGATCGCGGACGCAACTAGAGCATCTCAGCCAATGCACGCTGGACGACGTCGCCGCCTCCGCGAGTGAGAGGCAAGGGAGCTAACCGTTGCCAGAAAGCAGGCGAGCCGCCGCCGCCCTCGCCTCTTCGGTGATCGAGGCGCCGGCCAGCATGCGGGCGATCTCCTCGGTGCGCGCCTTGTCGTCCATGCGGGCGACGCGCGTGGAGATCGTCTCGGCCTTCTCGGCCGAAGGACCCTTGGAGATCAGGAGATGCGTCGCAGCGCGCGCGGCCACCTGCGGCGCGTGGGTGACGGAAAGCACCTGCACGGTGCTCGAAAGCCGCTTCAGCCGCTGGCCGATGGCATCGGCCACCGCACCGCCGACACCGGTGTCGATTTCGTCGAAGACAAGCGTCGGCGCCGAGCCGCGATCGGCAAGCGCCACCTTCAGCGCCAGCAGGAAGCGCGAGAGCTCGCCGCCCGAGGCGACCTTCATGATCGGCCCCGGCCGCGTGCCCGGATTGGTCTGCACGTGGAACTCGACGAGGTCGATGCCTTCGGCCGTCGCCTGCGCCGGATCGCTTGCGACTTCCACCATGAAGCGTGCGCGTTCGAGCTTCAGCGCCGGCAGCTCGGCCATGACGGCGGCGGAAAGCGCCGATGCCGTGCGGTGCCGCTTTTCCGAGAGCGAGCGCGCCGACGCGTCGAAAGCCGCCTTGGCGACGCCGACCTGGCTTTCGAGCTGCTTCAGCCTCTCCTCGCCGGCATCGAGATCGGCGAGATCGGAGATCATGCGCACGGCAAGCGCCGGCAGCTCGGTCACCGGAACGGAGTATTTGCGGCTGGCGGCACGCAGCGCGAACAGCCGCTCCTCCACCCGCTCCAGTTCCTTCGGGTCGAATTCGGTGTCGCGCAGCGCCCGCTCGACCGCCATCTGCGCATCGGAGAGCTGGTTCAGGGCACCGTCGAGCAGCTCCACCGTCTCTTCGAGCAGGCCCGGCGCCTCGTGACTCTTGCGCTCCAGGCGACGCACCAGCGACGCAATCAGCGGAACCGGGGACGCGTTGCCGTTCAGGAACTCCGACGCCTCGCTGATGTCGCCGGCTATGCGCTCGGACTTCATCATCCGCGCCCGCTTCTCGGCAAGTTCGTCCTCTTCGCCGTCCCGCGGGCTGAGTTTTTCCAGCTCCTCGACCGAAGAACGCAGGAAATCCGCCTCGCGCGCGGCAGCCTCGACGCGTTCGCGATGCTTCTTCAAGCCGCGCTCGGCGTCCTTCCAGGCCCGGAAGAGATTGCCGACATGGTGCGCCTCGTCGGATGTGCCGCCAAAGGCGTCAAGCAATGTGCGGTGCGCGTCGATGTCGACAAGCGCGCGATCATCGTGCTGCCCGTGAATTTCGACGAGCGTCTGCCCGAGTTGGCGCATGAGCTGGACGCTGATCGGCTGGTCGTTGACATAGGCCTTGGTGCGGCCGTCGGCGGATTGGACGCGGCGGAAGATCAGGTCGCCATCGTCGTCGATGCCGTTCTCGTTGAGCATCAGCCGCGCCGAATGGCCGGCGGGCACGTCGAAGACCGCCGTCACCTGGCCCTTGTCCGAGCCGTGGCGCACCAGCGAACCATCGCCGCGGCCGCCAAGGGCCAGCGACAGGCTGTCGAGCAGGATTGATTTGCCGGCGCCGGTTTCACCGGTCAGCACCGAGAGCCCGGCGTCGAAAGCCAGATCAAGCCGTTCAATCAGGACGATATCGCGGATCGAAAGCTGGGCGAGCATCCGGGTTCGTATCTTCCTTGACGGGCGCCGATAAGGATCAGGCGCCGATGAGGTTCTTGGCAGCGCGCGAAATCCAGGAGTTGCCGCTTTCACGCGGCTCCAAACCGCCGGACTGCAGCAGCTTGAAGGAATCGGCGTACCACTGGCTGTCCGGATAGTTGTGGCCGAGAACGGCAGCAGCGGTCTGCGCCTCCTGGGTCACGCCCATCGCGAAATAGGCCTCGGTCAGACGCGCCAGCGCTTCTTCCACCTGGTTGGTGTTCGGATACTGCTCGATGACGACGCGGAAGCGCGATACCGCCGCGAGATATTCCTTGCGCTCGAGATAGTAGCGGCCGACCTGCATCTCCTTGCCGGCGAGCTGGTCGCGGGCGAAACGGATCTTCGACTTGGCGTCGTCGACATATTCGGAGTCCGGGTACCGGTCGACGACCGCCTGCATGGCCTCGATCGCCTTCATCGCCGGCTTCTGGTCCTGCGTCACGGCGGGGATCTGCTTGGTATAGGCCAGCCCCTGGATGTACTGCGCATAGGCCGCGTCTTCCGACTGCGGATAGAGATTGAGGTAACGACCGGTGGCGTTGATCGCCTCCTGGTACTGGCCGTTGCGGTAGGAAACGAAGGCGTTCATGACCAGTGCCTTGCGGGCATATTCCGAGAACGGATGCTGGCGGTCGAGCGCTTCGAACTTGCGCGACGCTTCCGTCGTCTTGCCCGCATTGAGGTTGGCAAGGCCCTGATTGTAGAGCACTTCCGGCGGATCCGTCTCCGCCGTCAATTTGGTGATGTCGATATCCGGGTCGTTCTGGCAGGCGGTAATCAGGGCGCTGCCGGCAATGGCCGCGACGATCACGGCGGCGACGCGCGCTGATTTTCTCAGATCAACAGAAACTGCAAGAACCATCGGATATTCCCGTTCCACTCTGCGGGCATGGACCCCGCCAGACATGCGCTTTTAGAGCAAGTTACCTTGAGACCGCAACGTCATGATCGGTGATTCATGCAAATTTGTGGCGGCCCCATCATGAAAATGCCGGCCTTTCGGCCGGCGACTGGAGGAGATGATGACTTTTTTTGTTATGCGGACCAGGGCGCGAAGCCCGGAACTGCGACTGCAACCATATCGCGCGCGCGGGTGCGCTGGCGCGGGGTCGCGGTCTCGACGACTTCATAGGCCGTCGGGTCGCTGAGGAGCGCCTTCAGGGCGTTGGCGTTCATCTTGTGGCCGCCGCGGTAGGAGCGGTAGCAGCCGATGAACGGTGCACCGGCGAGCGAGAGATCGCCGACGGCGTCGAGCGTCTTGTGACGAACGAATTCATCCGTGTAACGCAGACCCTCGACGTTGACCACCGTATTGTCGTCGGAAATGACGACCGAGTTTTCGAGCGAGGAGCCGAGCGCAAAACCGGCGGCCCAGAGCCGCTCGACGTCCCGCATGAAGCCGAAGGTGCGGGCGCGCGACAGTTCGCGCTTGAAGACCGAAGGCGTCATGTCGCCCTTCCAGGACTGGCGGCCGATCAGCGGGGAATCGAAGTCGATTTCGACCTCGAAGCGCATGCCGTCATAGGGCGTGAACTCCGACCAGGAGGCACCCGATTCGATGCGCACCGGCTTGATGATGCGGATGTAGCGACGCTTGACCGCAAGGGCGCAAACGCCCACCTGCTCGATCGCGTCGATGAAAGGTTCGGAGCTGCCGTCCATGATCGGCATTTCGGCGCCGTGCACTTCGATCGTCAGGTTGTCGAGGCCGAGCGCGTAGATCGCGGCCATCACATGTTCGATCGTGGCGATCGACGCTGCCGGCGACATGCCGAGAACGGTGCAGAGATCGGTGTTGCCGACCTGCGAGGAAACCGCCTTGTATTCGCTGACCCGGCCATTGGCCAGGACGCGCTGGAAAACGATGCCCGCATCCGCTTCCGCCGGATGGAAGGTGATCGACACTTCCGCACCGGAGTGAACGCCAATTCCCTTGAGCGTTACCGGGCTTGCAATCGTCGTCTGAAACCCGAGCAATTCGATTCCCATTCTCGTCACTTTCAATACCTGTGGCCGATGGCCAAAACCCGCTGGCGGACGCAGCAAACTTCAGGGCACAAACAAGGCGTCCGAGAGTCTCGGCACAAAGTCCGATCCTCTGCGTTCCGAACAGACAGCGCTTGATCGAATCGCATGCGTCCCCAATTCCAAGTGTGAAAATAAGAGTTTGGAGGCACCATTCCAAATCACTGTTCGTTTCGCTTTGTTACGCATTTGCGACGGTCCGTAACATTGATTCAAACATCTGAAATGATGAAGAAAACGCAAAAATGCCCGGGCAGTTGCCCGGGCATTCGGCAAGGTGAAGGAACGGGCCTTCCAATCAGTTCGACTGACGGCGCAGGAACGCCGGGATTTCGAGCTGATCATCTTCGTGCGGGCGCGCCTGCTGCGAAACGCGACCGTGATCGTCAAGCTGGCCGCGACGCGGCGCATAGAGGCTCGCCTCCGGCGAGAGCGGCCGGCGCTGCTGGGAAGCAGCGCTCGGAGCGGAAGCCGTCATGTCGGCTGCCGCGGGGGTCTGCTCGCGTTCACGCAGGCCGAGCGAGCTGGTGATGCGGTTGAGGAGACCCATCGGGCCACGCTCTTCCGCGATCGGGGCCGCCGGCTGGGCGCGGCGGTCCATCTCGGCCTTCACGACCGGCGGAAAGTCTTCGACCTTCGGCATGCGAACCTGTTCCGGCTGCTGGCGCATGACCGGAGCGACAGGCTCCTGGCGCATCACCGGCTGCGGCTGCGGCTGGGGCTGAACCGGTTGCATCTGCGGCTGCGGCTGGCGCATGACCGGAGCGGCCTCTACCGGTGCTGCGCCGGCGAAAAGCTTGCTCTGGGGACGGAAGTTCTCCTCATGCGCCGGCTGAACCGGAGCCGGAGCCTGTGCGGCGCGGGTCGCGATGTCCAGTTCCCGCTCCATCTCGGCTTCGCGGATGGCGAGCGCGATCTGGTCGACTGACGGCTGCTGCTGGACCGGCTGCTGCACCGGCTGGATGACGGGCTGCTGCATCACCGGCTGGTGAACCGGGGCCGGCTGGTGCTGGGCAACCGGCTGCGGCTGCTGGGCAGGAATGGCGGCGGACGGGCGAACGGCCGGCTTGGCTGCTACCGGACGAAAGTCGGCGGAACGGCCCGCCACCTCCGCGGCCGTGCGGTCGATGCCGGTGGCGACGACCGAGACGCGGATCAGGCCTTCGAGTTCCTCGTCGAAAGTCGCGCCGAGGATGATGTTGGCATCCGGGTCGACTTCTTCGCGAATACGGGTTGCAGCTTCGTCGAGTTCAAACAGGGTCAGGTCGCGGCCACCAGTGATCGAGATCAGCAGGCCCTGGGCGCCCTTCATCGAGGTCTCGTCGAGCAGCGGGTTGGCGATCGCGGCTTCGGCAGCGGCCAGTGCGCGGCCTTCGCCCGAAGCTTCGCCCGTGCCCATCATCGCGCGGCCCATTTCACGCATCACCGAGCGGACGTCGGCGAAGTCGAGGTTGATGAGGCCTTCCTTGACCATGAGGTCGGTGATGCAGGCAACGCCCGAATAGAGAACCTGGTCAGCCATCGCGAAGGCGTCCGCAAAGGTCGTGCGGTCGTTGGCAATACGGAAGAGGTTCTGGTTCGGGATGACGATCAGAGTGTCGACCGACTTCTGCAGTTCGGCAATGCCCTGGTCGGCAAGCCGCATGCGGCGCGCGCCTTCGAAATGGAACGGCTTGGTGACGACGCCGACCGTCAGGATGCCCTTGTTGCGGGCGGCCTGGGCGACGATCGGGGCTGCACCGGTGCCGGTGCCGCCGCCCATGCCGGCGGTGACGAAGCACATATGGGTGCCGTTCAGGTGGTCGATGATCTCATCGATGCACTCTTCGGCGGCCGCGCGGCCGACTTCCGGCTGCGAACCGGCGCCGAGACCTTCGGTGACGGCGACGCCCATCTGGATGATGCGCTCGGCCTTGGTCATGGTCAGCGCCTGGGCATCGGTGTTGGCGACGACGAAATCGACGCCCTGGAGGCCTGCGGTGATCATGTTGTTGACGGCGTTGCCGCCGCCGCCACCCACCCCAAAGACGGTGATGCGCGGCTTCAGCTCCGTGATATCCGGCTTCTGCAAGTTGATAGTCATTGTACCCGTTCCTTCTGTTTTCTGGCCGCCTTGCCGAGCCGGCCAAATCTTTCAAAGTCTTAGTTTGTCTTCACCCGGAACCGTCCCTGTCGGCGCCGGCCGTACTCCGCATAACCTCGAAAATCGTCTTCGATTTTCGAAAAGGCTTATGCGCACTTACAAAACCTAGAGTGTCCCTTGCGTCCCTTCGGACGCACGGCGCTCTAGAAACTCTCTTTCAGCCATTGGCCCATGCGGGCGATGCGGCCGTTGCCGGCGCCGAGCGCCGAGAACATGCCGCCGTGGGAGGCATGGGTCTCGAGGTCGGCGACCTGCGGATAGATCATCAGGCCGACCGCCGTGGAAAACGCCGGGCCCTTGGCGGCCGCCGGCAGCCCGGAAACCCCGAGCGGACGGCCGATGCGAACATTGCGGGCGAGGATGCGGCGCGCCGCTTCCGGCAGGCCCGTAAGCTGGCTTGCGCCGCCCGTCAGAACGATGCGCTTGCCGACGATCGGGCTGAAGCCCGAGCGCTGGATGCGATCGCGGATGAGCTCCAGCGTCTCCTCGATGCGGGCGCGCACGATGCGCGAAACGAGAGCGCGCGGCACGTGCGTCGGCTGGTCGCGGTCATCCTCGCCGATCGGCGGAACCGAGACGATGTCGCGCTCGTCGGCGCTGTTCGGCAGCGCCGAGCCATGCACGACCTTCAGCCGCTCGGCATCTTCGATGCGGGTCGAAAGACCCCGCGCCAGATCCGTCGTCACGTGGTGGCCGCCGAGGCTGACGGCGTCGGCATGAACGAGCTTGCCTTCGGCGAAGACCGAGATCGTCGTCGTGCCGCCGCCCATGTCGATCGCGGCGCAGCCGAGCTCAACCTCGTCGTCGACGAGCGCCGCAAGACCGCTGGCATAGGGGGTCGCAACCATGCCCTCGACAGAGAGGTGCGCGCGGTTGACACAGAGTTCCAGGTTTTTCAGCGCCGCGCGCTCGGCCGTCAGCACATGCATGTCAACACCGAGAACGTCGCCGAACATGGCGAGCGGATCACGGATGCCGCGCTCGCCATCGAGCGAGAAGCCCGTCGGCAGCGAGTGCAGGATGGCGCGGTCGGAGCGCAGCGACTGCTGGCCGGCGGCCGACAGAACCTTGCGCAAGTCGTTGGCGTCGACTTCCTGGCCGCCGAGATCGATCGTCGCGGTGTAGACGTCGCTCTGCAGCCGGCCGGCCGAAACGTTGACGATCAGGCTGTCGATGGTAAGGCCGGCCATGCGCTCGGCCGCATCCACCGCCAGCCGCACGACGCTTTCGACCGCATCGAGATCGGCGACGACGCCGTTCTTGACGCCGCGCGACTTCTGATGGCCGATGCCGATGATTTCGACGTTGTGGGTGCGGTTCGGGAGAATCTGGCTCTCGGCGCGCGGCGTCAGCCGGCCGATCATGCAGACCACCTTGGTCGAACCGATATCCAGCACCGAGACGACATGAGACCGCTTCGAAGAAAGCGGCTTCAGGCGCGGCAGGCCAAAGCTGGAGGAACCGAACAGACTCATATGCGGCCCTCTTTCTTCTTCTCGGTCTCCTGCGCCTTCAGCATTTTGTCCCTCGCCTTCAAGGCAACTTCGCGCCGGGCGACTGCATCCGGCGTCAACTGAACTGTGGTTCGATCCTGCAGCCTCAGATCCACGGCAGCGATGTCGCGCTCGAGGAGCTGGTGCTGGCTTTCCATGTCGGAGAGCACCTGCATCGCCTGGGCGACGTCGTGCTCCGGCAACTTGACGACGATGCCGTTGTCGAGGCGCAGGTCCCAGCGGCGACCGGCGACGCGGACGAAGGCCTTCACCCGCGAGCGGATTTCCGGCCAGCGGGAAAACTCGTCGTAGAAATCGGCGGCCGCCGTTTCGGCATCGCGGCCGACGAACAGCGGCAAGGCTGCGAACTTGTTGTCGCGCAAGGGCGCGATCACGCTGCCGCTTCTTTCGATCAGCGAAAGATCGGAGCCGTGCTGCCAGATGCCGAAGGCCTTGCGCTCGGTGAGGCTGACTTCGATCGTGCTCGGATAGACCTTGCGGACGGTGACACCCTGCACCCAGGGCAACTCCGCGATCAGCCTGCGCGCCTCGGCAATGTCGAGCGCCACCAGCGACGTCGTACCGTCGAGGCCGAGCTGCTGAAGGATGTCGATCTCGGAGGTCTGCTCGTTGCCGGAAACCTTGACGTCTTCGATGGCAAAGCCTGCGGCCGTGGTCGAGGCCTGGGCGAAATTCTGCGTGTGACCGCCAAGCGACATGCCATAGAAACCGGTCGCGGCAAAAAACGCGAGCGCCGACGCCGTGCCCGTATGCGCGGGGAAGCGAATGCGGCCGGTTCCGAGGCTGACGAGGAAACGCACGACACGGCGGAGCGGGCGCGGCAACACGCGGCCGCCGTCCACGTCGACGGCTGCAGCGCCATCGAGGTGACGAACCCTCCTGCCCCTTCTGCCCCTCAACGCAAACACGACGCTTCCTCCACCATCCAACTCAAAAACTCACCGAAGCTATAGCCGGCATGCGCGGCCATCTCGGGCACCAGGGAGGTTGGCGTCATGCCGGGCTGGGTATTGATTTCCAGCCAGATCAGCTCGCCCTCACCGGAGGAACTGTCATCGAAACGAAAGTCGGATCGGCTGACGCCGCGGCAACCGATTGCCTGATGCGCCTTCAGAGCGAGTGTTTGTATTTTTTGGTAAATATTTGGTGAAATCTGCGCCGGAATGACGTGGGTCGAACCGCCTTTTACGTACTTGGAGTCGTAATCGTAGAAGGCATGGCCCTGCGGGATGATCTCGGTGACGCCGAGCGCGCGATCGCCCATGACGCCGCAGGTCAGTTCGCGGCCGGCGACATAGCGCTCGACCATGATTCGGTCGCCGTAACGCCATTCGCTCGAGGCCACCACCTGCGGCGGATGGGGCTGGTCTTCCTTGACGATGACGACGCCGAAGCTCGAGCCCTCGCGGACCGGCTTGACGACATAGGGCGGCTTCATCGGATGCTTCGGACCGAAAGCATGGCGATCCATCACCTGCGCGTCCGCCACCGGAATGCCGGCGGCAGCAGCGACGTGCTTCGCCTGAGCCTTGTCCATGGCGAGCGCCGAGGCGAGCACACCGGAATGGGTGTAGGGAATTTCCAGATATTCGAGGATGCCCTGGATCGTGCCGTCCTCGCCGAATGGACCGTGAAGAGCATTGAAAGCGACGTCCGGGCGAAGCGCCGCCAGCACTTCGGCAACGTTGCGATCGACATCGATTCGCGTGACGCGGTAGCCGGCGGCTTCGAGGGCATCCGCACAGGCAGTCCCGGACGACAGGCTAACCGGCCGCTCCGAAGAAAATCCGCCCATCAGGACAGCCACATGCTTGCCGCTCATTCAAACCCCCAAACAATACGCCACTTTCGCAAGGTTTCCTTGCGCCTGGCTGATTCCGGTTCTCGCGAGTCACCGGTGCCATTGGGGTCACTAGAGCGTCATTATGGTTAACGAACCGTTTACTTTCGTTAACCTTAGTCGGGAAACGAAACACGCGTCGTGTGCGCCAGCGCATGGGCGACAATGCATTTCAGCGGGAGATCAAGGGGTTGCGGAGCGATCCTGAATCAAATGCATAAGAAGCGAAAAAATGAAAAACCCGCCGCAAACGAGGCGGCGGGCTCCATTCTGGCGATGCGATAGGCGCTTAGTCGTCGTCGCCGACGATCTTCCAGACGATGCCGGCGATTGCCGCGCCGACGATCGGTGCCACCCAGAAAAGCCAGAGCTGCGCCAGCGCCCAATCGCCGACGAACAGCGCCTGGCCCGTCGAGCGGGCCGGATTGACGGAGGTGTTCGTGACCGGGATCGAGACCAGATGAATGAGGGTCAGCGCCAGGCCGATGGCGATCGGCGCAAAGCCGGCCGGCACGCGGCCATGGGTGGCGCCGAGAATGATGAACAGGAAGAAGAAGGTGAGTGCGACCTCGGCGACGAGCGCAGCCGTGAGCGAATATCCGCCCGGCGAATGCTCACCATAGCCGTTGGCCGCAAAGCCGCCGAGCTGGAAATCGGCCTTGCCGCTGGCGACCAGATAGAGCACGGCCGCAGCAGCAATGGCGCCCAGCACCTGCGAGATGATGTAGCCGACGAGCTTGTGCGCCGGAAACTTGCCGGCAACCATCAATCCCACCGAGACGGCCGGATTGAAATGCCCGCCGGAGATGCCTCCGACCGCATAGGCCATGGTGAGCACAGTGAGACCGAAAGCAAAGGAAACGCCAAGCAGGCCGATACCGACCTCAGGAAAGGCCGCCGCCAGCACCGCGCTGCCGCAACCGCCGAAAACGAGCCAGAATGTACCGAGAAACTCCGCAGAAAGCCTTTTGAACATGCATTCGCTCCTGAAGAAAACGAAGCCGACCGCTTCGGCTGCCGAGAGTTTGCCACAATTTGATTCTGGTCAAGCGCGGTTGTTCTAAGGCGCGCGCACCCGCAATAGGCGAGATTTACAAGCCGCCGCGCCTAAAGAAGAGGCAGACCCAGGCGGTTCTCCGACGAGCCATGCATTGACGGAATAATACTGCGCACGACGCCAATATCGTTCGCATTTCTTACGATATCAGGGTTTCGCCATGCCGAAACTTGCGTTAAGAGGCCTGCGGCGCCACGCGGCTGACCAGACGCGCAAGGGCCGCTGCAGACTATGAAGTGCAGTCCGCCTCCCAGGACGGCACGACATCCATCATCAGGAACTATGATAATGACAGACGCGACAACCATCCTGTCGCCGAAGGGCAATGCGTCGAAGCACGCGGCAGTGAACTCCCCTGCCCGGGTGCTGTTCGCAAGCCTCGTCGGCACGACCATCGAATTCTTCGACTTCTACGTTTACGCCACCGCCGCGGTGCTCGTTTTCCCGCACCTCTTCTTCCCGGGCGCCGACCCGACCTCGGCAATGCTGCAATCCTTCGCGACCTTCTCGATCGCCTTCTTCGCCCGCCCCTTCGGCGCCGTGGTCTTCGGCCATTTCGGCGACAAGGTCGGCCGCAAGGCGACCTTGGTCGCCGCGCTGATGACCATGGGCATCTCCACCGTCGTCATCGGTCTGCTGCCGACCTATGCGTCGATCGGCGTCGCCGCGCCGCTGCTCCTGGCCCTGTGCCGCTTCGGCCAGGGCCTCGGCCTCGGCGGGGAATGGGGCGGCGCCGTGCTGCTCGCCACCGAAAACGCGCCCGAGGGCAAGCGTAGCTGGTACGCGATGTTCCCGCAGCTCGGCGCGCCGATCGGCTTCATCCTCTCGGCCGGCACCTTCCTGGTCCTCGGCGAAGTGATGAACGACGAAGCCTTCCTCGCCTGGGGCTGGCGCGTGCCCTTCATCGCCAGCGTCCTGCTGGTCGCCGTCGGCCTCTATGTTCGCCTGAAGATCACCGAAACGCCGGAGTTCCAGAAGGCGGTCGACAAGCATGAGCGCGTGCAGGTGCCGATCGCCGAGATCTTCCGTTCGCACAAGCGCAGCCTGGTGCTCGGCACCTTCGTGGCGCTCGCGACCTTCGTGCTGTTCTACCTGATGACCGTCTTCTCGCTCTCCTGGGGCACGGCGAAGCTCGGTTACTCGCGTGAGCAGTTCCTGGTCGTGCAGATGACCGGCGTCGTCTTCTTCGGCCTGATGATCCCGGTTGCCGGCATCCTCTCGGACCGCTTCGGCCGCCGCCTGGTGTTGATCCTTACGACGATCGGCATCGGCGTTTTCGGCATCTTCATGGCCCCGCTGCTCGCCGGCGGCCTCGGTGGCGCCTTCCTGTTCTCGATCATCGGCCTCGGCCTCATGGGCCTCACCTACGGCCCGATCGGTGCAGCGCTTGCCGCTCCCTTCCCGACCTCGGTGCGCTACACCGGCGCCTCGATGACCTTCAACCTCGCCGGCATCTTCGGCGCGTCGCTGGCCCCCTACATCGCCACCTGGCTCGCGACCAACTACAGCCTCGATTATGTCGGCTACTATCTGCTGGCCGCCGCCGCCATCACGCTGCTGTGCCTGGTGCTGTCGACCGAAGACGAGGTTTCGGCCTGATATCGGCTCGGCCCGCGCAGGCGCGGCCTGGCACGAACAACAAGGGGCCGCGGCGGCAACGCTGCGGCCTTTCTTGTTTGTGGAGCCTCGATCTCCCGCGTTCGGTTGTGGCCAGCGCCCCTCTCCTCCCGTCATCCTCGGGCTCGACCCGAGGATCCATCCCTTTCGGCGGGCGACGCGAGGAAACCTCGTGCGCGCAGATCCGCAGGGCCGGAATCTGGATGCTCGGGTCAAGCCCGAGCATGACGGGGAGATGGAGCCGTCAAAAGTACGGCGACCACGCAAGGCGACCACGCAAAAAGAAGAAGGGCCGCAGCGTCTCCGCCACGGCCCTTTTCTGTAAACGATCCCGTCCAGCCTCAGGCGATGCCGCGGCCGAGGAATTCCTTGATCTCGTAACCCGGCATGAAGTTGCCGATGCGCTTGATTTCCCATTCGAGCCGCACGCCGGAATGTTCGAGCACGCGCTGGCGCACCGTTTCTCCAAGATATTCGAGCTCGTAGCCGGTCGCCTGTCCGGTGTTGATCATGAAATTGCAATGCAGCGGCGACATCTGCGCGCTGCCGATCATCAGGCCGCGGCAGCCGGCCTCGTCGATCAGCTTCCAGGCCGAGTGGCCTTCCGGGTTCTTGAAGGTCGAGCCGCCGGTCTTCTCGCGGATCGGCTGCACCGTCTCGCGGTGATGGCGCACGGCATTCATGTCGGTGCGGATCTTGTTCTTGTCCTCGGCGTAGCCCTCGAAGATCGCATGGGTGAAGATCAGATCCTTCGCCGCCGACGAGTGACGATAGGCATAGCCCATGTCGGCATTCGACAGCACATGCTGGTTGCCCTGGCGGTCGACCGCATGAACCTCGACGACGCGCTCGCGGGTCTCGGCACCGTTCGCCCCGGCATTCATGCGCAGCGCGCCACCGAGAGAGCCGGGAATGCCGTAGAAGAAATAGAAGCCGCCGATGCCGTGATCGAGCGCCATGGCCGCGATGTTCTTGTCCGGGCAGATGGCTCCGGCCTTGATGCGGTTTTCACCGACCAGTTCCAGCTCGCCGAAGCCCTTGGCCGACAGGCGGATGACGACGCCGGGAATACCGCCGTCGCGCACGAGCAGGTTTGAGCCGACACCGACGACCATGACCGGCACGTCTTCCGGAACGAGCTTCAGGAAGGTAACGAGATCATCCGTGTCGTGCGGCTGGAACATCAGCTCGGCAAGACCGCCGGCCCGGAACCAGGTGACGCGATCCATCGGCGCATCGGGCGTGATGCGGCCGCGAACGGCGCTGACACCGCTTCCGAGCGCATCCAGTAGTTTCTGACCGTTGACCTGTTTCATGCTCAAATTCCTGAAATATCCGCGAGTTCCTTAGGCAGGGCAGCGGCCCAGTAGGTGATGCTGCCAGCCCCCAAGAGAACCACAAAATCGCCGGGCTGCGCAATCTTGCTGACGACCGGCGCAATTGCTTCCGGACCGGCGACGTAACGGGCGTCACGATGGCCGCCGGCCTTGATGCGATCCACCAGTTCCTCGGAGGTTGCACCGGGGATCGGATCCTCGCCGGCCGCATAGACCGGCGCGATCAGGATCGTGTCGGCATCGTTGAAGCAGGCGGAGAAGTCTTCGAGCAGGCTTGAAAGGCGGCTGTAGCGATGCGGCTGGTGCACGGCGATGATTCTGCCCTGGCAGGCCTCGCGCGCCGCCTTCAGCACCGCCTTGATCTCGACCGGATGGTGGCCGTAGTCGTCATAGACGCGTACGCCGTTACACTCGCCGGTAAGGGTGAAGCGGCGCTTGACGCCGCTGAAGGAGGCAAGACCCTTGGCGATCGCTTCCGGGCTGATGCCGAGGCGCTGGGCAACCGCAATGGCCGCAGTCGCGTTCGAGACGTTGTGGCGGCCGGGCATCGGCAGGCGCAGGTCCTTCATGGTGATCACCTGGCCGGTGCGGCGGCGGCGGATCTCGATGTCGAAGACGGAGGTGCCGTTGTCCATGCGGATATTGTGGAAGCGCACGTCGGCCTGCGGGTTCTCGCCATAGGTGACGACCTTGCGGTCCTCGATCCTGCCGACCATGGTCTGCACTTCCGGATGATCCAGGCAGAGCACGCCGAAACCGTAGAAGGGCACGTTCTCGACGAACTGGCGGAAGGCCGCGCGCACGGCGTCGAAATTGCCGTAGTGGTCGAGATGTTCGGGGTCGATGTTGGTGACGATGGCGACATCGGCCGGCAGCTTCAGGAAGGTGCCGTCGGATTCGTCGGCCTCCACTACCATCCACTCGCCCTCGCCCATGCGGGCATTGGTGCCATAGGCGTTGATGATGCCGCCGTTGATGACGGTCGGATCGAGCCCACCGGCCTCGAGCAGCGCGGCGACCATGGACGTCGTCGTCGTCTTGCCGTGCGTGCCGCCAATCGCGATCGCGTTGCGGAAGCGCATCAGTTCGGCGAGCATCTCGGCACGACGTACGACGGGCAGGAATTTTTCGCGCGCGGCGATCAGCTCCGGATTGTTCTTCTTGATCGCGGTCGAGACGACGATCACCTCGGCATCGCCGATATTCTCGGCCTTGTGGCCGACGAAGACCTCGATGCCCTTGGCGCGCAGGCGCTGCACATTGGCGCTATCGGCCTGGTCGGAGCCCTGGACGCGATGGCCGAGATTGTGCAGCACCTCGGCAATACCGCTCATGCCTATGCCGCCGATACCGATGAAATGGACCAGCCCGATGGTTTTCGGCATTTTCATGAGCGTGTTTCCCTGAATTTCTCGACTGTCAAACCGCTGGCAATAGCCTCTACGAGGGATGCAAGCAAGCTCGCTGCGTCCGGCTTGCCGGTTTCCCGGGCGTTTGCCGCCATCTGGGCGAGCGATTGTGGGTTATCGACCGCATCCTTGAGGATGCCGGCAAGACGGTCTGCCGTCAGTTCGGACTGGGCGATCACCCGTGCGCCGCCCTTGGCGGCGAGTGCTGCGGCATTGGCCGCCTGGTCGTGATCGAGCGCGTAGGGATAGGGCACCAGGATCGCCGGACGGCCGATGACCGAAAGTTCCGAAACCGTCGAGGCGCCGGAGCGGCAGATCACGAGCTGCGCGCCGGCGATGCGCTCGGCCATGTCGGTGAAGAAGGGCGAGACCTCGGCCGGTACGCCAAGCTGCTCGTAGGTCGCGATCACGCCGTCCTTGTCTTCCGTCCGCGCCTGCTGGGTCACCTTGAACCGCTGGCGAACCGCGTCGTCGAGCCGGCAGATCGCCTGCGGGATCGCCTTCGAGAAATATTGCGCGCCCTGGCTGCCGCCAAAGACGACCAGGTGGAACGGCGCATCGCCGCCGGCGGCGGCATAGGGCGTCTTGGCAGCGGCAAGTACCGCCGGACGAACCGGATTGCCGGTTGTCACGGTCTTCGCGGCAAAGGCACCCGTACCTTCCGGCAGGAACCCGCCGGCGATCGCCTTGACGCGCGAGGCCAACGCCTTGTTGGCGCGGCCCATGACCGCATTCTGCTCATGGATCAGCGACGGCACGCCCATGCCGGTGGCGGCAAGAAGCGGCGGCACGGTCGGATAACCGCCGAAGCCGACGACGGCCTTCGGCTTCAGCCGCGCGATCAGCTTGCGCGCAGCACGCATGCCGGTCCAAAGCGTCCACAGCGACTTCGCCACGCTGATCGGGTTTTTCGAGCCGATCGTCGCCGAGGGCACGACATGCACTTCGTCGGCCGGAAACTTGCCGGCATAGCGTTCGGCGCGGCTGTCTGTGACGAGATGCACCGAATAGCCATTGGCTTTCAGTTCATGGGCCAGCGCCTCCGCCGGAAAGAGATGGCCGCCGGTACCGCCGGCGGCAAGCAGGATGATGCCTTTAGTCATGTTTTACTCCGCCGGCACGCCGATGCCGGACCGAAACAGGCTGCGCTCCACGGCGCGCTTCTCCGGACGGTGACGCGTCAGCGCCAGGATGAAACCGGCGGTGACGCAGATCGCCACCATGGACGAGCCGCCATAGGAGATCAGCGGCAGGGTCATGCCCTTGGCCGGAAGCAGTTCGAGGTTCACGCCGATGTTGATCATCGACTGGATGCCGATCTGGAGAACCAGGCCGGCGACGGCGAACCGGTTGAAGTCGTTGCGTTCGCGGAAGGCATGGTTGAGGCCGCGCATCACCAGGAAGGCGAAGATCAGCACGATGACCATGCAGAAGACGATGCCGAATTCCTCGGCCGCAACGGAGAAGACGAAGTCGGTGTGGCTGTCCGGGATGATGCGCTTGACGATGCCCTCGCCCGGGCCGCGCCCGAACCAGTCGCCGCGGATGATCGCCTCGCGTGCCGTGTCCATCTGGAAGGTATCGCCCTCGCCCGTCAGGAACTTGTCGATACGGGCCGCGACGTGCGGCAGCATCGTATAGGCGACGAAGAAGCCGCCGACCGCCGCGCTGCCGAGCAGGATGATCCAGAGCCAGGGCATGCCGGCCATGAAGAACATGCCGCCCCAGACCGCGGTCGTCAGGATCGTCTGGCCAAGGTCGGGCTGGGCGACGAGAAGCGCCGCGACGATGCCGAAGAGCAGGATGGCAAAGAGATTGCCCGGGATTTCCGGCTGGCGCGCGTGCTCGGAGAAGAGCCAGGCGCAGACGACGACGAAAGCCGGTTTCATGAATTCCGATGGCTGGATCGAAATGCCGGCGATCGAAAGCCAGCGCATCGAACCCTTCACCTCTTCGCCGATGAAGAGCACCAGCACCATCATCGCCAGCGAACCGCCGAGAAGCAGGATCGCGGCACGCCTGACCTGGCGCGGCGAGAGGAAGGAGATGCCGACCATCACCACCAGCGAAGGCAGCAGGAAGAGCGCATGGCGCTTGACGAAGTGGAAGCTGTCGAGGCCGATACGCTCGGCGACCGCGGGGCTTGCGGCGAAGGACAGCATGAAGCCGACGCCCATCAATAGGATGAAGGTCGCCAGAAAGAACCTGTCGATCGTCCAGAACCAGTCGGCCACGGGGCCACGTTCGGCTCGGCTTACCATCTTGTCAGTCCCCTTCTCCGGCGCCCATCGCGCCCCACGTCCGAAACCTCGGTATCACCGCCTGGCCCTGGCGCCGGTTGGCGCGCTGGACCGGGCAGCGTCAGATCAGCATCGTCACGCCTTCGATCGCGCGCACATGGCCGACAAAGGCATCGCCGCGTACCTCGAAGTTCTTATACTGGTCGAAGCTTGCGCAAGCCGGGGATAACATCACCGCCGAAGGGCCGGCTTCGTCCCTGCCGGCCTCGGCCGCCGCATGCGCCACCGCCTGTTCCAGCGTGCCCGAAATCTCGTAAGGAACTGTTTCGCCGAGCGTCGCCGCAAAGGCGGGCGCCGCTTCGCCGATCAAATAGGCCTTGACGATCTTCGGGAAGAAGGGCGCAAGCGTCGTGATGCCCCCCTCTTTCGGCAGGCCGCCGGCGATCCAGTAGATCCGCTCGTAGCTCGAAAGCGCCGGGGCCGCCGCGTCCGCATTGGTCGCCTTGCTGTCGTTGACAAAGACGACCGTGCCCTTGCGTCCAACCGGCTGCATGCGGTGCTTGAGGCCCGGGAAGCTCTTGAGCCCAGCGCGAATCTCCGCCTCGCTGACGCCGACCGCGAGGCAGGCGGCAATGGCCGCCGCCGCGTTCTGGGCATTGTGGCCGCCGCGCAGCGTCTGGATGCCATCGAGATCGACGAACAGGCTCGACGTGCCGCCTTCGGCTCTCATGATGCGCGAGCCTTCGGCATAGAGACCATTGGCGAGCACATGGCGGCGCGAAATGCGCACCGTCTTCGTGCCGGCGCGTTCGACGCGGTCGGCGATCAGCGCCGAGAAGCTGTCGTCGACGCCGACGATGGCCGTGCCGCTGCCGGCGACCAGCCGCTCCTTGATGTCGGCGTAATGCTGCATGGTGCCGTGGCGATCGAGATGATCAGGCGTCAGATTGAGGAGAATGCCGGCGGTCGGGTTCAGCGTCGGCGCGAGGTCGATCTGGTAGGACGAACACTCGACCACGTAGAAGCGACCGGCTTTCGGGGACCCAAGGGTCAGCACCGCCGTGCCGATATTGCCGCCGAGCTGGGTATCGCGGCCGCTTTCCTTCAGAATATGGGCGATCAGCGCCGTGGTGGTCGATTTACCGTTGGTGCCGGTGATGGCGATGAAAGGGCAATCGGGCGCATGGGCGCGGCGCTCGCGCACGAAGAGTTCCACGTCGCCGATGATCTCGACGCCGGCTGCATGGGCGAGATCCACCGTCCAGTGCGGCTTCGGATGGGTGAGCGGCACGCCGGGCGAAAGTACGAAGGCGGCAAAGGCGGCCCACTCGACCGTGCGCAGGTCCGCCGTCGGCACGCCGGCGGCCGCAGCCTTGGCGACGCTATCCGGATTGTCATCCCAGGCGGTGACCTCGGCGCCGCCGGCGACCAGCGCCTCGGCCGTTGCAAGCCCCGAACCGCCGAGACCGAAGAGAGCGACCTTCCTACCCCTAAATGTGGTGACCGGGATCATCGTCCGCTCACCGCAGCTTGAGGGTGGAGAGGCCGATCATCGCCAGGATGACGGCGATGATCCAGAAGCGGATCACGACCTGGCTTTCGGTCCAGCCCTTCTTTTCGAAGTGGTGGTGGATCGGCGCCATCAGGAAGACGCGTCGGCCGGTGCGCTTGAACCAGAAGACCTGGATGATGACCGACAGCGTTTCCATGACGAAGAGGCCGCCGATGATGACCATGACGATCTCGTGCTTGACGGCGACGGCGACGGTACCGATCAGGCCGCCAAGGGCGAGCGACCCGGTGTCGCCCATGAAGATTGCCGCCGGCGGCGCGTTGAACCACAGGAAGCCGAGACCGGCGCCGATGACGGCGCCGAGGATCACGGCGAGCTCGCCGGTGCCGGGCACGAAATGGATCTGCAGGTAGTTGGCGAAGACGGCGTTACCGGCGAGATAGGAGATCAGGCCGAAGGCGGCCGCCGCGATCATCACCGGCACGATCGCAAGGCCGTCGAGACCATCGGTCAGGTTCACGGCATTGCCGGCGCCGACGATGACGAAACCGCCGAACAACACGAAGAAATAGCCGAGATTGAGAATGAGGTCCTTGAAGAAGGGGAACGTCACCGAGGAGCCGAAGGTCGAGCCGGCCGCACCGCTCGAAAGCGAGGCCTGCATCATGAAAAACACGGCGACCGCCGCGATGACGAATTCGATGCCGAGGCGCGCCTTGCCGGAAAAGCCCTTCTCCGATTGCTTGGTGACCTTGAGGTAGTCGTCATAGAAGCCGATGGCGCCGAAGCCGAGGGTGACGAGCAGGGTCGAGACCACATAGACGCTCGAAAGATCGGCCCAGAGCAGCGACGAGACGACGATGCCGGCAAGGATCATCAGGCCGCCCATGGTCGGCGTGCCGGCCTTCTTGAAATGCGTCTGCGGCCCGTCGGCGCGGATCGGCTGGCCCTTGCCCTGGCGAATGCGCAGCGATGCGATCATTGCCGGGCCGAACAGGAAGACGATCATGGCCGAGGTGAAGAGCGCCGCACCGGTGCGGAAGGTGATGTAGCGAAAGAGATTGAAAAACTGAAAGTGGTCCGCCAGTTCCACGAGCCATATGAGCATAAGGGACCTTTCCCCAAAGGTTTTAGTAATCCACGTCGTCCAACAGAATCATCTGAAAAACGATACGCATTACAGCGCCGCGCGTCTAACGAGACGCGCAAAGGTCGCTGTAACATTTTGGTCCGCTGCACAATTCCTAAATCGATTCCGAATTAAGGAATTATGCGGCAGCATGCGAAAGTGTTAGGGCGCCCACCTAACTCCAGGCTGTATCCACCGCGCCTGTATCCACCGCGCCTATCATGGGCGGCAGCGCCGGCACTGTTTTGCGCCGGTTATCCCTCGGCCACGGATACTTCGGCTTGCGCCGCCGGATAGGCTTCGATCAGTGCCTGCACGATCTTGGCGCAACCGGTCCCCTTCGACGACTTGACCATGACGACGTCGCCAGGCGCGACCGCGGCCAGCGCATAGGACTTCAGGTCCTCGACGCTCTCGCGGTAGATCACGGAGACCTCCGGCGGCAGGGCATCACGCAGATGCGCCATCAAAGGCCCGGCAAGCCAGACATCGGTGATCCCGGCCTCGACGAGCGGCCGGGCGAGTGCCGCATGCACGTCGGCGGCATGTTCGCCCATCTCCAGCATGTCGCCGAGCACGGCGATACGGCGGCCGCCGGCCGGCGGTTCGCTGTCGCGCAGAAGCGCGATCGCCGCCCGCATCGAGCTCGGATTGGCATTGTAGCTCTCATCGATAAGTTTCAGCGTGCCGGTCCCGATCGCAAGCGTATGGCGCCGGCCCCTGCCCGTTTCGGCCTGCATGGTCGCAAGCGCCTGAGCCGCATAGTCGAGATCGGCGCCGGCAAGCTTCACCGCCGCCAGGACGGCAACGGCATTTTCCGCGATGTGCCGCCCGGGCGCGCCGATCGCCACTTCCAGCGTCCGGCCGCCGATGCCGGCCCAGAGAATGGAGCCTTCCGGACCGCCGCTGAATTCGACCAGCCGGAATTCAGCCTTTGGATTGGCGCCGAAGGAATGGATATGGCTGACGCCGGCCGCGGCGGCGGCGTTTTCCAGAAGCTTGTACTGCGGGCTGTCATGAATGATCAGCGCATGGCCGCCATTGACGACGCCCTCGAAGATCTCGGCCTTGGCCTCGGCGATCTGGTCGAGGCTCTCGAAATTGCCGAGATGGGCGGCGGCGATGCTCGTCACCATGGCCACATGCGGCCGCACCATGGCGGTCAGCGGCCGGATCTCGCCCGGGTGGTTCATGCCGATCTCGAAGATGCCGAAATCGGTTGCCTCGGGCATGCGCGCCAGCGTCAGCGGCACGCCCCAATGATTGTTGAACGAGGCGACCGACGCATGCACGCGGCCCTGCGGCTTAAGCACATGGCGCAGCATCTCCTTGGTCGTGGTCTTGCCGACCGACCCGGTGACGGCGATGATCTTGGCGGCGCTGCGGTCACGCGCCGCACAGCCGAGCCGGATCATCGCTTCGAGCACGTCGTCGACGACGATCATCGGTGCATTCAATCGTCCGAGCGCCGGCAGCTTGCCTTCGCTGACGACGAGCACCGCCGCGCCGTTGGCGAGCGCGATGCCGGCATAGTCGTGACCATCGACCCGGTCGCCCTTGATCGCGAAGAAAGCCTCGCCCTTGCCGATCGAGCGGCTGTCGATCGAAATCCCCGAGATGCCCTCGGGCAGGTTGCCAACCGGCCGGCCGTTCATCGCGGCCAGGAGATCGCTGCTTGTCCAGAGCCAGTTCAAATCACAAGCCTCCCAATGCCTTGCGGACCTCCGCATGATCCGAGAAGGGCAGCGTCACGGAGCCGATCGTCTGGCCCTCCTCGTGTCCCTTGCCGGCGACGATCAGCGTGTCGCCGGTCTTCAGCATGCCGACCGCCGTGCGGATCGCCTGGGCACGGTCGCCGATCTCGATCGCGCCCTTGGCGGCAACCATGATTTCGGCGCGGATAACCTCGGGGATTTCCGAACGCGGATTGTCGTCGGTAACGATCGTCACGTCGGCAAGCCGCGTGGCGATCTCGCCCATGATCGGGCGTTTGCCCTTGTCGCGGTCGCCGCCGCAGCCGAAGACCACGACGACGCGGCCGGTCGTGAACGGACGCACCGAGGCGAGCACGTTTTCCAGCGCATCCGGCTTGTGGGCATAGTCGACATAGGCGAGCGCGCCATCCTTGGTTTGGCCGACCAGTTCGAGTCGGCCGGATGCGCCCTGCAGCTTCTCGAGCGCGGAGAAGGCGGCCTTGGCGCTGATGCCGGTCGACATGGCGAGACCCGCCGCGACCAGCGCATTCGCCACCTGGAAATCGCCGGCGAGCGGAATGTGGATTTCGAAGATGTCGTCGCCGACATGCACTTCGGCCGATTGCTTGTGGCGGAAATGCTCGACGCGCTTCAGCGAGATGAAGTCGCCCTTGCGGCCGACGGTGCGCACGTCGAGCTTCGCCTTGCGGGCAGCGGCGATCGCCTGGTCGGACCATTGGTCGTCGGCAAAGATCACCGCCGGCGCGCCCTTCGGCAGGAGCGCATTGAACAGCCGCATCTTGGAGTCCATGTAATGCTCGACCGTCGGATGGTAGTCCATGTGGTCGCGCCCGAGATTGGTGAAGGCGGCGGCCGAAAGGCGCACGCCGTCGAGACGGCTCTGGTCGAGGCCATGGCTGGAGGCTTCCATCGCCGCATGGGTGACACCGGCATCGGCCAGTTCGGCGAGCAGCTTGTGCAGCGACACCGGATCGGGCGTCGTCAGCGAGCCGTAATCGTTGCGACCGGGAGCGACGACGCCTGTCGTGCCGATCATCGCGGCAGTCAAGCCCGAATGCGCCCAGATCTGGCGGGTGAAGGAGGCGACCGAGGTCTTGCCGGCGGTGCCGGTCACGGCAACCATGGTCTCCGGCTGGCGGTCATAGAAGGCGGCGGCGGCACGCGCCAGGAAAGCGCGGGGCTCCGAGAGCTTCAGCACCGGCACGGACGAGGCATCCACGTCCGAGCCCGCTTCCGTGACGACGGCGACCGCGCCGCGCTTCAGCGCGTCGGTGATATAGGTGTTGCCATTGGCCTTGCTGCCGGCAACCGCGACGAAGAGATCCCCTGGCTGAACCTGCCGACTATCGGCCGTCAGTCCGGCAACGTCGATTTCGGCGGCAGCGCCGCTCAATTGCGCCGAAAGTTCCGGGAAGTTCGATCCCGCCAGCTCTTTGATCTTCATGAACGCACGTCTCGCATCGATTTCGATCCGCAAGAATCGCGAATCGTCCGCTTTCTCATTTCATGTCTAATAAGACACAAGCAAGGCAGAACCGTCTTCTCCAAACTTTGGTTCGACACCGAGCAGCGGCGCGGAGCGGCTGATGATGTCGCGAACCATCGGAGCTGCGTTCGAGCCTGCCGTGCGCCCGCCACCCTCGCCGGTCTTCGGCGCGTCGATGAAGGTGAGCACGATGTATTTCGGATTGTCGATCGGGAAGGCCGCGAGGAAGGCGTTGAAATTCTGGTCGCTGGCATAACGGCCATTGACCACCTTGTCGGCCGTGCCCGTCTTGCCACCGACATTGAAGCCCGGTACCAGCGCGCGCTTGCCTGAACCGGCAATGCCGTTCCAGCGCAACAGGAAGCGCATGTCGTCGCTGGTGCTCTTCTTCACCACCGGCGTGGCGACTGCGTTGGCCTGCTCCTCGGTGCGCGGCAGGAAGGTCGGCTCGATCAGCTTGCCGCCGTTGACGAGTGCAGCACCCGCAACCGCCGTCTGCAACGGCGTCGTCGAGACGCCGTGGCCGAAGGAGATGGTGACCGAGTTGATCTTCTTCCATTCGCGCGGCTGGCTGGGCGTCTTCACTTCCGGCAGTTCGGTCGGCAGCTTGGAAAGCAGGCCGAGGCGCGTCAGGAATTCCTTGTGACCGGGAATGCCGACGAGGTCGGCGATCTTGGCGGTGCCGATGTTCGACGAATACTGGAAGATTTCCGGAACGGTCAGCACGCGGCGCTTGCCGTGGAAGTCCTTGATGGTGAAGCCGCCAATGCGGATCGGCGCCGAGGCGTCGAAGCTGTCGTTCAGCGTCACCTTGCCGGAGTCGAGACCCATGGCGATGGTAAAGGTCTTGAAGGTGGAGCCCATTTCGAACGTGCCGTTCGACATGCGGTTCATCCAGCCTTCTTCCGCCCCTTCGGCCGGTTTGTTCGGGTCGTAGTCGGGGACGGAGGCCATGGCCAGCACTTCGCCGGTATGCACGTCGAGCACGACGGCGCCGGCGGCCAGTGCCTGAAAGTTCTTCATGCCGGCATCGATGACATCGCGCACGATGTTCTGCACGCGCACGTCGATCGAGAGTTTCACCGGCTCGAGCTTGGCGTCGCTGGTCATGCCGATCGCGGCAAGATCGGCGAGACCCTGGCTGTCGATATAGCGTTCCATGCCGGCAACGCCGCGGTTGTCGATGTTGACGTGGCCGAGGATATGCGCGGCGGTGTGGCCGCCGGGGTAGAAGCGGCGCTTTTCAGGACGGAAGCCGACGCCGGGAATGCCGAGCGCCAGGATGTCGCTCTGCTGCTTCGGCGTGAGCTGGCGGCGCAGCCACTGGAAACGCGATTTCGACTTCAGCTTGTTGTAGATCTCGCGGGTATTGATGTCCGGCAATACCGTCGCCAGCCGCTCCACCGCCTCGTCGGCATCGACGATCTTGTGCGGCTCGGCATAGAGCGAAACGGTGCGGATGTCGGTCGCGAGGATCTCGCCGTTGCGGTCGAGAATATCAGGGCGCGAGGCCATCAGGTTGTCGGCGCGGCCGATGCTCGAAACCGTTTCGGGCGCTGCCATGCCGTATTGCACGAGGCGGCCACCGATGACGGCATAGACGATACCGAAGCTCGCGATCACGATGGCGACGCGGTTCTTCGCCTGGTTGGTGGTCTTCTTGCGCGTCCCCTGGAAGGTGACGTTGAGGCCGCCTTCCGCCGGGCGGTTGTTGCCGCCTGCCGAGAAATGCGCCTTGCTCTTCAATACCATGATGCGGGAGAGAAACGACATCAGCGCGCCACCGAGCCAGTTGCCATGTTATCCGTCTTGTTGATGATGGCCGCGACGCCGTCCTTCGCAGCCTTTTCGTCTTCAGGCACCGGCAGATCCGCCTTCAGCATCGGCAGTTCCTGCGGCTGGGCGAGCTGCGTCGAAGGCGTCGGCTGAAGCTGCAGGTCGGCACCGAAAGCGCCGACGAGACGCTCCAGCCGGTTCGGCTGCGTCAAGAGCGCCCAATCGGCACGAAGCAGATCGATCGTGTCTTCCTCGAGCTTGATCGCCGCGTCGAGCTTGCGGACTTCCTCAAGCTTGTTTTCGGCGCGGTGCTTGATCGTATAGGTCACCGTCGCGGCAGCCGTCATGACGACGATCAGAACGATATCGAGCGTTCGAAGCATGTCTTGTCAGCCCCCCAACCTTGCAAGGCTCGCCAGTTCCGGCAGATTGAAAATGGATAGATCGTTTCCCGGCGACGCGGCTTGCGTGCGGATCCCGGCGCGCAGCTTTGCGGAGCGGGCGCGCGGATTGAGGGACGCTTCTTCCTCGCTGGCCGCCACCATAGGCTTGCCAACTGGCGTGAAGGTTGCGGCGCGCGCGGAAACCATGGGCAGGTGGCGCGAGCCGCTGGCCTTGCCGGAACGATCCTGGAAGAAAGCCTTGACGATGCGGTCTTCGAGCGAATGGAAGGTCACGACGACAAGGCGTCCGCCTGGCTTCAAGACCTTTTCGGCGGCGAACAGCGCCTGAGCCAGCTCGCCGAGCTCATCGTTGACGAAGATGCGCAGCGCCTGGAAGACGCGGGTGGCCGGATGGATCTTGTCTTTCGCCTTGCGCGGCGTCACCACCTCGATCAGGCCGGCGAGATCGCGGGTCGTCTCGAAGGGCTGCTCGGCCCGGCGCTTCTCGATCGCGCGGGCAATGCGGCCCGCCTGCTTCTCTTCGCCGAGAAAGCCGAAGATGCGGATGAGGTCGGAGACCTTGGCGCGGTTGACGACATCGGCCGCCGAAACGCCCGATGCCGACATGCGCATGTCGAGCGGCCCCTTCTTCTGGAAGGAGAAGCCACGCTCGGCTTCGTCGATCTGCATGGAGGAGACGCCGATATCGAGCACCACGCCGTCGAGCCCTTCGGCCGGCGCATGGGCGGCAAGATCGGAGAATTGCGCATGAATGAGTTTCAACCGGCCGCCCCATTCGGCGACCTGCTTCTCACCTGCAGCGATCGCCGTCGGATCGCGGTCGAGCGCGATGACGTCGGCACCGGCCTTCAGGATTGCCGAACTGTAGCCGCCGGCTCCGAAGGTACCGTCGAGGATGACCTTGCCGGGTGCAGGCTCGAGCGCTGCAAGAACTTCCGGCAAGAGGACGGGAATGTGACGAACCGGTCCGCCTTCGGCTTCAGGAATACCTCCGCCTTGTTCCGTCACCATTCCGCCTCTCCATTCTAGTCTGGACGCAACCCCCGTGACTTGCGCCCTTCCCGGGCCACCGCCTGCGCCTTGATGAAGGCCTGCGGCTCCCAGAGCTGAAAATAATCGCCCCGCCCGACAAACATCACGTCGGTCGAGATTCCGGTGAAGTCGCGGATGAAATCCGTCACCATCAACCGACCTTCGGTATCGAGCTTCACGAAGACGCCTCCACCATGAACGAGCAGCGACATCTCGTTGGCCACCGGAGAAAATGGATCCTCGGCCGCCATCTGCTTCTCGAACCGATCCAGAAGTTCCGGCCCGCCGACGCTGATCGCCGGAAAGACGAAATCCTGAAAACAGTATAACTCCCGGACGCCCCCATCCGACAGCACGGAACGAAACGCCGAGGGAACGGAGACCCGCCCCTTCGCATCGATCCGATTGGCAGCATGTGACAAGAAGCGGTTCATAACGCGAAACGGCCGCCCAAGACTGACGGGCCACGATCATCGACCCGCGCGAACACGTCACCGCACATGCAAGACACCTCTGCCGGACACTGGAATGCCCGCCCACCTTCCGAAGCCGGAAGGCATTGGAATCTTGCGATGTCGGGCCGCGAAGCAGCCCCTGCGCAGTGCCATTATGGGATATCATGGGACCATATGGGCGTCAATGGGAATGGGTTCGTAAACAGCCGCCGAGCTGATCAAATATTGATAGGTTGTTAAGTTTAACGAAGGGTTACGAAGAGACCCCACCGTCCGGGAATGCGATGGTCGAACGGCTTCAGATCGTTGAAAAATCAGAATGTGAGAAAAGCGCAGCAATGTGACCTGCGCAGAGTGTTCCGCGCGCCGTCGCGAAACGGGAAGGCGCAACGGCAGCGAAAAATCCGCGCGCAAAACGGCGCCACCGACGCGAAAAATGAGGCATGCCTAACCCGATTTGCGAGCGCTGATCCGCGAGCTCAAGGTGCGTTTTCGTCGAGTGTCCGGTAGCAGGCATCCATGTCGCCCACGTCTCGTTTTGCGAGCGTGGACCACTTGCCCTGGTCGAAGCGGAAATGCTCGACGGTGCATTTCTGCGTTTCGTAACTCGCCCATTGAGCAACGACGAGCGCACTGTCGAGGACGTACCTCAAGCTGAGATACATGTTGTCTTCGCCACCGCGCGGAAAATCGAACATCTGCCCGGTGCGGTTGTTTGCAACCATCGCAAAGGAGCAGCCGGCACCGCAGCCAACCTGGATGATCGTATATTCACCGGCAAAATTCGGGCCTTCCTTCATGCCGTTGCGGATGCGCGTGCGAAAGGACGCAAAGTCCTTGTCCCGCCCCTTGAAGTCCGGCGCCTTCGCCTTGCCCTTGTAGATCCTGGTGACCGGAAACTGCTCGGGCCGCGGATCGGTCGTCTGCGCGAAGGCCGGCGGTGTGCATAGGAAGGCGGATAGGAGCGCCGCAGGAAAGATCGAACGACCGCAGGCAAAGGCAAATCTCGCAATCATGCTGCGGACCCTTCCAAGAAACGCACCACATCCTCACCCAGAGGAACGGGCAATCGGACCGCTTGTCAATTCAGCGTCGCCGTGGTGCGTCGGTAAGAGAAATCGCCAGTTGGCCTGTAAGCCGGGTTCTGTATGGCCCCGCCACCCGAAGGCAACGGAACGTGGCAGCCATTCATCTGGGACTGCGCTTGCACGCAGCCTCTTGCAACCCACCCGGATGACTGGCCCGGAAACAGGCTGAGCGCTTGCGCGCCCGCGTCATCCCTATTCGGTCTTGCTCCCGGTGGGGTTTACCGTGCCGTCCATGTCGCCATGTCCGCGGTGGGCTCTTACCCCACCCTTTCACCCTTACTCCGCGAGCGGAGCGGTTTGCTTTCTGTGGCACTTTCCCTGAGGTCACCCTCGCCGGACGTTATCCGGCACCGTGCTTCCGTGGAGCCCGGACTTTCCTCCCCCCGCGACCTTTCGGCACTTGCGGAGAGCGGCTGCCCGGCCAACTGGCACGCGCTCCTTAACGCAAGCCCCCGCCTTGCGCCAGAAAAAACGGCAGGTTTTTTCGGCAGCCAACAGGGCAGATCGGATCGACCTGAATGGACGATGCCCTGACCTAGCGAAACGCGACGGAGAAATCCGCGTCGTATTCGGCCTCGTCGATCCGGCCGTCGAGCACGAGGACCGCGCCGAGCCGACCGATCTCGTCGGAACTCTTCGCCGCCTGGCCGTTGCCGCCGGTGACGACGGCGATGCGGCTCCCCTCGGCAAAGCCGATATAGGGCCGCCCGTGCCGGGTGAACGAGGTGACGCAGGGCGAAAAATGGGTGGAAACCGGCTGCAAGCCCGGCATAACCTCGGCCAGCAGTCCGCGCAAGTGCTCTGCCGCTGCCGCACTGCCCGGCCCGCGGAACCATTGCCGCACCGCCGCTTCGCCGTCGAGGATCCTGTCGGTCGGATCGCCGCCGATCTTGATGTAGTGCTTGCCGTCCGCATAGCCGACCGGCGGCAGCAGGTAGTAGCTTCTCTCCTGTTCGGGCGCCGCGCCGATCAGCGACGGCATGCCCTTGAAACCGGAGAGATCACCGTTTGCGACCTCGGCGAAGAATACGGTTCGCGCCTTGACGGTGAGATCGATCGGCCGCGGCAAGAGCGCTGCCGAAATCGAGAACCCGCCGGCGGCAACGATCACCCGGCCGGCAGCGAAATGCTTTCCGTCGACCATCGTGACGACCACGCGGTCACGGTCCTCCGCTACGGCCGCAACCTCGCTGCGCACGATCCGGGCACCCGCCTTCTCGGCGCATACCGTCTGTGCCGCGACCAGCGCCCGCGGATTGATGTAGCCCGCCCCGCGCCTTTCGTGGACGCCGGCGGTGCCTGGCGGAAAACGGAACCAGGGAAAGCGCTGCGACAGCTTTTCGTCATCGTTGAGCGGCGCCTCGACGCCAAGCGCATCGCGCGCCTTTTCCACCTCCTCGATATAGTCGTAGGACGATCCGGGCACCGGCCCGGCGATCAGGCAGCCGACTTCGTGGTAGAAGACGATGCCGCTTTCGCCTTCAATTTCGCCGTAGCGCTCGATCGAACGCCTGGCGAGCCGCGCCCAGATCGGATCGTGGTCGATCGTGCGGGTGATGCGGGCATTGTCGTAATGGCTGGAAAAGACGCCGGTATGATTGGCCCAGTCCGTCGGCTCGTCCGGACCGATCAGCGCGACGCTGGCCCCCGAAAGCGCCAGGTGGCGCGCGGCCGCAGCCCCCATCATGCCCTTGCCGACGACAATGAAATCAAAGCTCTCCGACATGCCGCTCCTCGTCCTCTTGCTCAAGGGGAGATAGCACGCCGGCGCCGATATGGCACGATGGTTGTAGGGAATTCCGTGTGCGCCGGAACGCGATACCTGTCCGGCTGGAGCATCCGCCATCACCGGGCGCGGCTGGCGGATGAAGCTCTTTGGCTGCTGAGCGAAGTCTCGCTGCGCCGGTCAATCGATCGATCAGTCGATGATGTCCTGAACCTTGCCGCAGTAGCGCTTGGAAACCGGGTTCATGCGCTTGGCACCGTGGCCGGCATTGTATTTGAGAACCGTACCGCAGGTGGTGCCGCCGGACAGCTCATGCGCCACGGCAAGATACTTCATGCCGAACTTGATGTTGGTTTCCGGATCGTAGAGGCCCTTGGAGGAACCGGAATAGCCCATCATGCGGGCGGTGGAGGGCTTGATCTGCATCAGGCCGATTTCGCCGGCGCTGCCGCGCGCCTTGGGATTGAAGTTGCTTTCGACCTTGACGATCGCATGCGCCAGGTCGATCGGAACGCCGTACTGCTTGGCGTAGGTCTTGATCAGACCCGTATACTCAGCGCTCTGGAGGAGATCCGGCTTGGGATAGCCTGTGGTCCGGGTGACGGACTGGATGGATGAGGTCTTGATGGCTTCGTCGACATTCCCCGCATACGACGTACCCATCCCGGCGAAGAACATGCCAAGGCATGCCGCCACCGCAGCAACAGACGAGATTCTCATGTAGTTTGAATTCTCCGGTCTGGGGAATGGACCGAGGCGCACCCCGCCTCGAGCCTCACTTCCCGATCGTTTCATTCACAGGAAGTGAGCGTTGCGCCCTGATGCTCCTGCAGTTCCAATGGAGCGGGAAATGAATGCCGCATCATGGTAAACATGTGGCAAAGCTAAAAATTCATGCCACGAATTTCTGCAAAAGCGCCGTTATGACGAAAAAATCTTCCGCGTCAGGCGGTGAATTGCGGTAGGCCGGAGAGCAGGCGGTGCAGCGTATCGAGGGTTGAGATGTCGGCGATGCCGTCGACCCCTTGTTGTCGGAAGTGCCGCTGGAAAGCGGCAACGGCGCCTTCGGTCTTCTCACAGAATTCGCCAGTCACATCAATGCCATAGCCATAGAGCGACAGCATCGACTGGATGGCCTCCACCGGCTGGCCGCGGTCGCCGCGCTGAAAAAACCGCCCGCCGCCGATCGGAGCCGGCTCCACCCAGTGGCCGACCCCCTCGCGATGAAGAATGTGCCAGGGAAATTTTTCTCCCGGATCGACCTTGCGAATAGGGGCGATATCGCTGTGTGCGAGCACTCTTTCCGGCGCGATCGACCAGCGTTGGCCACAGTCGCGACACAATTCCACAACCGCCGCGATCTGCTTTTCCGGAAAGTCCGGCAACCCGCCCGGGTGGCCGGGATTGGCGATCTCGATACCGATCGAGCAGGAGTTGATGTCGGTCTCGCCCTTCCAATAGCTCTTGCCGGCATGCCAGGCACGGCGTGCCTCCGGCACGAGCTGATCGACGCGCCCATCCTCGTGGACGAAATAGTGGCTGGAGACCTGGCTCTCCTCGCGGCAGAGCCATTCGAGCGCAGAGGCCCCCGTCGGCATGCCGGTGTAATGCAGAACGATCATATCCGGGGCGCGCTGGCCGACGCGGTCGCCGAAATTGGGCGACGGCATGAAGCGTGCACCCGGATAATCGCAGTATTTCGAGGTCATGCGGCTCGGCGTTCTTTCTCGATCGCCTCATAGGCGGCATTCAGCGCCGCCATGCGATCATTGGCGATCGCGTGGAATTCTTGCGGTACGCCGCGAGCCACCAGCATGTCCGGATGGTTTTCGGAAACGAGCACCCGGTAACGCTTGCGGATATCGGCGAAATCATCCTTACGCGAAACGCCGAGAACCTGATAGGGGTCACGGCCGTCGCCGTGAACGTGACGGGCCATGATCCGCGCGAAATGCGCCTCGTCCATGCCGAAGATATCGGCCACGCGCATCAGGAAGGCGAGCTCGCGCTCGTGCACCGCCCCGTCAGACTTGGCGATATGGAAGAGGCCGTCGACAATATCCTCGAGGATCGGGCAGTTCTTTTCGCAGGACGAACACAGCGACGCCATCTTCTCGGCATAGGCCTCGTAACCGGCGACGTCCTGGCGCGCCAGATTATAGAGACGGGCGACGTTCTGCGCCTGATCCGGCGGAAACTGGAAAATGTCGCGGAAGGCGGCCACCTCGGCCTCGGTCACGATGCCGTCGGCCTTGGCCATCTTGGCCGAAAGCGCGATCATGGCGACGGAGAAGGCCACCTTGCGCCGTGTTTCCGGATCGCCCTCGAACAGGGTGCGCACGGCCTCGACCACGCCGGCAAGCGCATTGCCGGTGGCAGTAACGATCTTGAGGAGGCTGTCCCAGAATGACATACGAGGTTCCCTGTCTCTCCACCCTATAGCATGGACCGATGTGGTGGCAAATTGCAAGCGGTGGGCGGCCCGAACCACGAGGATGACGAATTTGTGATGGCCCCTCACTATTGTCAATCCATCTGTTGAACTTGCGACAGCCAGCCGACAGAAAGCTGTTACCGCGGGAACAGCCTTCAATAAAAAGGAGATGTCATCGCCGCCCTGAAAACCAGCAACTGCACCGCTCGCGGCCGCCTCAGCGCAGAACTGCCCGGATAGCGCCCTGCGACAATCCGCGCGCATCTGCCCTGCCCGGCCATGCAGCCTTCATTGGTTCCTGGCGGCAGCGCCTCGACACAACATCCACAGGCCCGTCATTTAATTTCCATCTGATTTGCGTTATGGAGGCCCCACCCATCGCATGCCAAAATCCCGAGGAGGAAACATGGCCAAGAAAAAAGTCGCAATGCTGACGGCCGGCGGGCTCGCGCCCTGTCTGTCATCCGCCGTTGGGGGTCTGATCGAGCGCTACACGGACGTCGCGCCCGAATACGAGCTGGTCGCCTATCGCTCCGGCTACCAGGGCCTGCTCTTGGCCGACCGCATCGAGATCACGCGCGACATGCGCGAGAAGGCGCACATCCTGCATCGCCATGGCGGCTCGCCCATCGGCAACAGCCGCGTCAAGCTCACCAACGCGGCCGATTGCGTCAAGCGCGGCCTCGTCAAGGATGGCGAGAATCCGCTGCGCATCGCCGCCGAGCGGCTTGCCAGTGACGGCATCTCGATCCTGCACACGATTGGTGGCGACGACACCAACACGACGGCAGCCGACCTTGCCGCCTATCTCGGCGCCAATGGCTATGACCTCACTGTGGTCGGCCTGCCGAAGACCGTCGACAACGACGTGGTACCGATCCGCCAGACGCTCGGCGCCTGGACGGCGGCCGACTACGGCGCCCGCTTCTTCGACAATGTGAGCAACGAGCAGAGCGCCGCACCGCGCACCCTGGTCGTGCACGAGGTCATGGGCCGCCATTGCGGCTGGCTGACGGCGGCCACCGCCCGCTCCTATATCCAGACGGTCGACGACAAGGAGTTCGTCGACGGCTTCATGATGAACCGCCAGATGAAGAACATCGATGGCCTTTACCTGCCGGAGATGAAGTTCGATCTGCAGGCCGAAGCCGATCGTCTGCGCAAGGTCATGGACCGCACCGGCTTCGTCACGCTGTTCGTCAGTGAAGGCGCCTGCCTCGATGCGATCGTCGCCGAACGGGAAGCGGCCGGCGAAACGATCAAGCGCGATGCCTTCGGCCACGTGAAGATCGACACGATCAATGTCGGCAACTGGTTCTCCAAGCAGTTCGCCGCTCTGCTCGGCGCCGAGCGCTCGATGGTGCAGAAATCCGGCTACTACGCCCGCTCGGCACCGGCCAACGGCGACGACCTGCGCCTGATCCAGAGCATGGTCGACCTCGCCGTCGAAAGCGCGCTCAACAAGGTCTCGGGCGTCACCGGCCACGACGAGGACCAGGGCGGCAAGCTGCGCACGATCGAGTTCCCGCGCATCAAGGGCGGCAAGCACTTCGACACCTCGGTCAAGTGGTTCGGTGAGGTCATGGACGTCATCGGCCAGAAGTGGCAGGCGCAGAACTGACAATCATAGGCTTCGGCGTGCCGCCCGTTGCGGCACGCCGAAAGCACCTGATTTCGAGATTGACGGCTCCGCGTTTCCGTGGCTGGCTCGGCATATTCATTGTCGAGAACCATCTACAGCGCCGCGCGTCAGGGCGCGCTAAGGTCGCTGTAGCACTTTAGACCGCTGCATAATTTTGTCCTTAAATCGCTCCCGATTTAAGGAATTATGCAGGAAACGCGGAGCCTTTTTCATGTCCTTTGAACATTGGTTTGCCTTTGCCGCAGCCTCTGCCGTGCTGCTCGCCATCCCTGGCCCCACCATTCTTCTCGTCATTTCCTATGCACTCGGCCATGGCCGCAAGACCGCCGGCGCGACCGTTGCCGGTGTAGCGCTCGGTGATTTCACCGCCATGACCGCCTCCATGCTCGGCCTCGGCGCGCTGCTTACGACCTCTGCCGCGATCTTCACCGTGCTGAAATGGGTGGGCGCCGCCTATCTCGTCTGGCTCGGCATCAAGCTCTGGCGTGCACCGGTGGCAGGCGGAGGCGACACCGACCTCGAAACCACCGCCACCGAGCGGCCGCTGCGCATCTTCTTCCATACCTATGCGGTGACCGCATTGAATCCGAAAAGCATCGTCTTCTTCGTCGCCTTCCTGCCGCAGTTCCTCGATCTGACGCAGCCGCTCTTCACCCAGATGGCGATTTTCGAGCTCACCTTCCTGACGCTGGCGATTCTCAATGCCAGCCTCTATGCAGCCCTTGCGACCGCTGCGCGCAGCACGATTTCTAGGCCGAATATCCGCCGGATCGTCAACCGCGCCGGCGGCTCCATGCTCATCGGCGCGGGGCTTCTGACGGCGACGATGAAGCGCGCCACGGCGTGAAATTGTCGCCTGCGCTTGCCGCCGCCAGCCTCATAGGTTAATGGAGATTCACTCTTGGCGGCTGGCAACCGCTGATTTGCAGGGGGCGACGGGGCCCAGAAGCACGAAAGTGACAGAATGGCGAAGTACCGTATTTCCCTTTCCAAACAGACGTTTGGCGTGGCAGCTATCCTGTCGGCGACCATCGTCTCGGGATGCTCTACGGTAGAGCACACGTCGCTCGAAGAACTGACCGCCGTACAGACGGTCACCCCACTCGCAAAGCCCGGCACGGAAATGACGGCCTACGCGCTGCCCACGCCTGACGGTGTGGCCACCGCGACGAGCGCCGCCCTGACGGCACAGACGACCGCCCAGGCATCGGGCATGGCTGCCACCTATCCGGTCGCGGCCGACCTGGCACAAGGCGCCGAAGCCGCCCCGGCGATGGTTGCGGTTCCCGCATCCAAGCCGGGCAGCACCATGGCGCTTGCCATGGTCGCCCCGACGACGCCTGCCGTCGCCAATGCAGAAACGGCAGCCGCCGCCGTTACCCAGGTTTCCGCCAATGCTGCGCAAGTGCCGGCACCGGCCTCTGCAGAAGTTGCGAGCAAGACCAGCCGCGTGCAGGATCTTCCGGTTTCGACGCTCGCGGTTGCCGCCGCGATGGAATCGGACTTCGACACCGGCGAGCCCGTCGGTCTCGAAACACTGGTCGCCAACCGCATGATCGTGCCGACCGAGCGCCCGAAGACAGGCGTCATCGGTTCGACGGTCGCAGCCGTTGCCAGCGTCATTCCGGATTCGATGAAGCTCAGCAAGGCGCCGACGAGCTCGCGTCCCGACCTCGACAAGCTGATCAAGTATTATGCCGATCTGAACGACATCCCGGTCGAGCTCGTTCACCGTGTCGTCAAGCGCGAGAGCAACTACAATCCGCGCGCCTACAGCAACGGCAATTACGGCCTGATGCAGATCCGCTACAACACCGCCAAGGGTCTCGGCTATGACGGTCCGGCGGAGGGCCTGTTCGACGCCGAAACCAACCTCAAATACGCGACGAAATATCTGCACGGCGCCTGGATGGTGGCCGACAACCAGCACGACAGCGCGGTCAAGCTCTATGCCAGCGGCTACTACTACCACGCCAAGCGCAAGGGCCTTCTCGAAGAACTCGGCATGAAGTGAGCCAAGGCCGCTTGAGCCGAGCTCAGGTGATTTTGCGAGGCGCTCAATCGAGCGCCTCTATTATTTTGGCGTTGAGTTTCTGCACGTCGTAGCCGAGGCGCGAGGGCGTCAGCCCCAGCCGGACCACCGCGAGCTTCAGAGAAGGCACCAGCATGATCGCCTGGCCGTCATGGCCGAGCATCCAGAACGCATCCGCCGGGAAGCGGCCCGAGCCTGCGCGGACACCGTTTTCCTCCAGCCACACCTGCCCCTGGCCATATTTTCCCTCCGAGGCCTTGGTTGGCCGACGCATGAAGGCGACGTAGTCCTTCGGCAGCATCGCCCTCCCCTTCCAGACGCCGTCCTGTAAAAGGAACTGCGCGAAACGCGCCCAGTCCTGCGCGGTCGCATACATGTAGGACGAGCCGACGAAGGTGCCGCTGGCATCGGTTTCGAGCACGGCGCTCCTCATGCCCAAAGGGGCGAACAGCGCATCATGCGGAAAGGCGAGTGCCGCCGCCGGATCGTCGAAGCTTCGCATCCAGAGGCGTGACAGCAGCGTGCTCGTGCCGCTGGAATAGCTGAACTTCTCGCCCGGATCGGATGTCAGCGGCTTTGCGGCCGCGTAGCCCGCCATGTCCTTTTCAAGATAGAGCATGCGCGTGACGTCGGTGACGTCGCCATAGTTCTCGTTGAATTCGAGGCCGCTCTGCATGCCCATCAGGTCGGCAAGCGTGATGCTTGCCCGCTCGTCGCTCGCCCATTGCGGCAGAAGCCCGGCGCGCGCCATCTCCATTTTGCCTTCAGCCACTCGCAGGCCGATCAGCGCCGCCGTGACCGATTTCGTCATCGACCAGCCGAGCAAGGGCGTCGAACGGTCGAAGCCCTGGCCATAGGTCTCGGCGATCAGGCGACCATCGCGGATGACGGCAATCGCCCGCACGCCCGGACCGGCGAGATCGGCATCCTCGACAAGCTTCTGCAGGGCGGGATCGATCGCGGCCCCTTCGCCCTCCGGCCAGGGTGCTCCGGCGGCGGGTGCGTCCACCACGGCCGCAGCCGTCTTGACCGGCGGCAAGCGCGTGCCGTCGCCGTCCGGCAGGCTTGCGCAGCCTGCGCCCGGTCTGTAGGCGGCGTATCCTGCGGCAGCAAAGCCGAGGATCTGCGCGGTCACCATCTGCCTCTGGGGATCGACGGCAACCTTCACCAGCTTCAGCAAGGGGTGGCCCGGCGCCTGGACGTCATCGGCCAGCACCGATTGGGCGTCCCGTTTTGCGATGAAGACATTGGAGCAGACGATCTTCGCCGCATAACCATCGCCGACCTTGAGAAGCTCAGGCGGCGCGATCGCAAGCCATGCGCCGATGGCGACGATGCCCAACACCAGCGCCGCACCTGATCTCCTCAATATGCGTCCCATGCGCTCCCTCCGGCCGTCTCACATTTCCTTGCAGCCGTGCGGGCCAAGGACAGATACCCGCAGCATTTCAAAGCGCTACAGCCGTTCTCGTGTCCGATTGGGCGCAGGCGCGCTGTCGAGTTTCAGAGAAAGAACCAGCATTTCGCCGCCGGGAAAAGCCCGGAAATTGCTGGTTTCCAATTTCTAGCCTGCGAGCGAAGGTCCGCAGTGCCCTGAAGCCTCCCGCGCGCACTTGGAATTACCTGAAGCCGAAAGATGCTCTCGAACCAGTCTGCCAGAGCGTCCATTGCGCGGTCATCCGAACGCACGGTGCTCTAGGCCGAGCGTCGCGAATCCGCCGCTTCGCCTGTCTCGAGCAATGCCGCCACATCCGTCAGCGCCGGCGATATCCAGGGACCGCGGACTTCCACGGCGCCGCTGGCCCGCGCGCAATCCATCTCGCTTTCCTTTTCGATGCCGCGCACGGCGATCGGCAGGCGCAGCACCTGGCCGGTCTTGATGAGGCAGGCAAGCAGCGCAACGCTGCGCTCGCAGCCGTGGGTGGCCCGGATGGCGGTAAGATCGATGGTCACCTGATCAGGCCGCAGTTCGGCAATCAGGTTCAAGGGCAAGGATGAGCCGGCGCCGCCGCCAAGCGCAATCCGCACACCAAGCGCGCGCACCCCCTGGAGGTTCCCCGAGATCAGGGCAAGATCCTCGCTCGAAAAGTCCCCGGCGATCTCGATCGTCAGGCGTCCCGGAGGCAAGCTCGCTTCGGCGAGGCATTGCTCGACCTGCGCGACAAAATCGCGATCCTTGAGCTGCGGAGCAAAGGGGGCGACAGTCAGCCCTGTCGGCGAAGCCCAGCGGGCAGCCTGCGTGCAGGCCGCCCGGAGTGTCCAATAGCCAAGCGAGAGCGTGCTCGCGCTCTTCTCGGACGGCTCTATGAAATCTTCCGCACCCATGACGCCGCGTAGCGGATGCCGCCAGCGCAGCAGCGCCTCGAAAGCACGGATGGCTCCGCTCGCCGTCCCGGCCATCGGCAGGAATTCGAGGAAGAATTCGTCGGCCGCGAGCCCGCGCGCCACGTCACGCTCGGCCTCCGCCCGCTGCCTGGCAGCGCGGGTCAGCGTCTCCGAGTGGAAGGCGTGGCTGTTGCCGCTCACCGCCTTCGCCTCGTAGAGCGCCAAGTCCGCGCGCTTCAGCACGTCGCCCGTCGCCGTATCGCTTCGCTCGATGAAGGCGACGCCGATGCTGCAGCCGGAAGCGACCCGTGCATCGCCAAGATCGAACGGCACTTCGAACAGTGCCTTTACCCGCATTGCGAGTATTTCCGCCTCAGCCTGCGATGACGCGCCGGCGGCTGCGAGCACGAACTCGTCTCCCCCCAGCCGGTAGATGCTCGCCTCTCCGGAGAAGGCGCGCCTCAGGCGAGCGCCAAAGAGCGCCAGCAGCCGGTCGCCGGCGTCGTGGCCCATCGTATCGTTGATCGCCTTGAACCGGTCGAGATCGAGAAGGAGCAGCGCATTGCGCTCGAAGGCGGCCCCTTCCACTGAAAGCGCCTGGCGAATGTCCGCTTCCAGCGCCGCGCGGTTTGCAAGCCCGGTGAGCTTGTCGCGGTGGACTTCGTGGCGCAAGCGCCGCTCGGCACGGCGCGCCGTATGCAGCTCGTGTTCGAGCCGGCGCGAGTAGCGCCAGCGATAGAAGGATCCGCCGAGGATGAACGGCATGGCGCCAGCCGCCAGCATTGCGGGAACATCCCAATGCGATTGTCTTGCAAGCACGGTTTCGGTCACCAGCCACGCCGCAGAAACCAGAGCCCCCAATGCCGCGCCGGCAGCCGCAAATCGCTGCTCGGGCTTCGGCAGAAACGTTCTTAACATCATGTCGACGCCCCCGAATATAAGGCGGTGCGTAGCACGCTAGGGTTTAATGATTTCTTATGGGTGAAAAATTGTATGGCGGCCGTTCGAGAGCCTTCCAGGGCTGTGGAAACCCCGTCATCAAAGTGTAGCGGAGTCACTTTAGAAGCGGCTAAGTTTCAACTGGATGACCGGCAGAGATGACCGAACTAGCCCCCGATGTTGGCTTTGGCAGAAAAAATCCGAAGCTGAAAAACGCGCTGCTCCAGCACAAGACCTTCTCCCTCGCCGGCCTATCCGAACGTCTCTTCGGCCTGCTCTTCTCGGGGCTCGTCTACCCGCAGATCTGGGAGGATCCGATCGTCGACATGGAGGCGATGCAGCTTAGCCCAGAGCATCGGATCGTCACCATCGGCTCCGGCGGCTGCAACATGCTGACCTACCTGTCGGCCGGCCCGCGCAAGATCGACGTCGTCGATCTCAACCCGCACCACGTCGCGCTGAACCGCCTCAAGCTCGCGGCTTTCCGCCACCTGCCGAGCCACAAGGATGTCATCCGCTTCCTGGCAACCCAGGGCACGGCGACCAACGTCCAGGCCTTCGATCTCTTCCTCTCTCCGAAGCTCGACACCGCCACGCGCAACTACTGGAACGGCCGCGGCATGACCGGCCGCCGGCGCATCGGCGTCTTCGGCCGCAACATCTATCGCACCGGCCTGCTCGGCCGCTTCATCGCCGCAAGCCATCTGCTCGCCCGCCTGCATGGCGTCAATCCGGAAGAGTTCGTCCAGGCGCGCTCGATGCGCGAGCAGCGCCAATTCTTCGACGAGCGCCTTGCGCCGCTTTTCGATCGTCCCGTCATCCGCTGGATCACTGGGCGCAAGAGCTCGCTCTTCGGGCTCGGCATTCCGCCGCAGCAGTTCGACGAGCTTGCAAGCCTCAGCAGCGAGAAATCGCTCGCCGCCGTGCTGCGTCACCGCCTGGAAAAGCTCACCTGCCACTTCCCGCTTAGGGAAAACTATTTCGCCTGGCAGGCCTTCGGGCGCCGTTACCCGCTGCCGCACGAAGGCGAATTGCCGCCCTACCTCAATGCCCGCGCCTATGAGGCGATCCGCAACAATGCCGAGCGCGTCGAGGTCCATCACGCAAGCTACACCGAGCTCCTGGCCAACAAGCCGGCCGCTTCCGTCGACCGCTACATCCTGCTCGATGCCCAGGACTGGATGACCGATCAGCAGCTCAACGACCTCTGGACCGAGATCACCCGCACCGCAGACAGCGGTGCCGTCGTCATCTTCCGCACCGCGGCTGAAGACAGCATCCTGCCGGGGCGCGTTTCTTCGGCCCTGCTCGATCAGTGGCACTACGATGCCGAGGGATCGGCCAAGCTCGGCGCCGAAGATCGCTCCGCCATCTATGGCGGTTTCCACATCTACCGGAAGAAGGCTTGAGCCGATGCGCGAGGCCGGGATTTCCCACGCGCGGCGCATGGACCATATGTACCGCTACCAGCGGCACTTCTACGACGTGACGCGAAAATACTACCTCTTCGGCCGCGACACGCTGATCCGGGAAATGAACCCGGCTCCCGGCGCCTCGGTGCTCGAAGTCGGCTGCGGCACCGGCCGTAACCTGGCGCTCATCGGCCGCTGCTTCCCTTCGGCCCGCCTCTTCGGTTTGGACATCTCCTCGGAGATGCTCACCTCCGCCGATGCCAAGCTCAACCGCGGCGGCAGGCGCCGTGCCGTGCTTCAGGTCGCCGATGCGACGGATTTCGATCCGGCAATCTTCGGCGAACGGGGTTTCGACCACATCGTCATCTCCTATTCGCTCTCGATGATCCCCGATTGGCGGAAGGCGATCGATGCGGCCATCGCCGCGCTCAATCCGGGCGGATCGCTGCATATCGCCGATTTCGGCCAGCAGGAGCGCCTGCCGGCGAGCTTCCGCCGCGCGCTGCACGGCTGGCTGGACCGTTTCCACGTCACGCCACGTGCAAACCTCTTCGACGTTCTGCGCGAGAAGGCGAGAGCAAACGGTGCCGATCTCGAACGCCGGGCGATTGGCCGCGGCTATGCCTGGCTGGCGGTCTATCACCGCCCGGCCGTCGCGGTTGCCGCCTGATCCGGGCCCACGGCTCGCGATCGTCCCCATGTCCATGCCAAGCGAGAGCCGAAATCGCCTCGGGATTTCGGCTTTTTTCCTGCTGGGGAGTGCTTCGCAGCACCTGCAATTCCCGCTTGAGCTAACCCAATTTTTACGATGATATGGTGAAGATGAGGTTCACGCCTCGCGGGGGGAAATCACCGATATGAAAGCCATCGTGTGAGGCAGGATCGTCGATCGTCTCTAGACAGGTACCTCATGCGCCGGCTTCTCCTGGCTCTACTGCCCATTGCCACCCTCCTTTCCGCCTGTTCGTCGACCGATTACGACCTGATCAAGACGGCATCGATCCCGCCGCGGTTCCAGGACACCGATCCGCAGGATTTCGGTGATCGCACCCCGCAGAACCACAATATCCACGGCATCGACATCTCAAAGTGGAACGGCGATATCGACTGGATGAGGGTGAAGAACTCAGGCGTCTCCTTCGCCTTCATCAAGGCGACGGAAGGCAAGGACCGGGTCGACACCCGCTTCAACGAATATTGGCAGCAGGCGCGCGCCGCCGGCATCCCCTACGCGCCCTATCACTTCTATTATTTCTGCTCGACCGCCGACGCCCAGGCCGACTGGTTCATCGCCAACGTGCCGAAGAGCGCGGTCTATCTGCCGCCGGTTCTCGACGTTGAATGGAACGGCGAATCGAAGACTTGCCGCCACCGTCCGACGCCGGAGGAAGTGCGCGCCGAGATGAAGCGCTTCATGGATCGCCTCGAAGCCCATTACGGCAAGCGTCCGATCATCTACACCTCGGTCGATTTCCACCGGGACAATCTCGTCGACCAGTTCAAGGAACACCACTTCTGGGTCCGCTCGGTCGCGAAGCATCCGGGTGAAGTCTATGTCGAGCGCCGCTGGGCGTTCTGGCAATACACCAGCACCGGCGTGATACCCGGCATCGACGGCGCCACGGATATCAACGTCTTCGCCGGCTCGGCGAAAAACTGGAAGAACTGGGTCGCAGCGGTCTCAGAGCCGAAGTAAGGCCGGCGTTCTTGCCGCCAGGCGCGGCAACAAACCCCATTTTCTTCATTCGGTCATAATGCTCTGAAAGAGCAACGGCAGATTTGCAGCGCCGCGCGTCTCCGGAGACGCGCAAAGGTCGCTGTAGCACTTTAAACAGCAAATTGTTGTCGGTGGTGGTGCCTCCCTCACCGCGCGACCACAGAAAGGAATTATAATGAACCGCATAGCCCGGCACGCCCTGGCCTCCGTCGCCCTCCTGGCGCTCACCGCCTCCACCGCCGTCGCCCAGACCGCAGCGCAGGCGGGCACGCAGAGCGCCGCTCCGGCTGTGGCCTGCGGCGGCGATCTCGGCGCATTCCTTGAGGGCGTGAAGGCCGAAGCCGTCGCCAAGGGCGTTCCGGCCGATGTCGCCGATCGTGCGCTCGCCGGTGCCGCGATCGACCAGAAGGTCCTGAGCCGTGACCGCACCCAGGGCGTCTTCAAGCAGACCTTCACCGAATTCTCCAAGCGAACCGTCAGCAAGTCGCGCCTCGATCTCGGCCACCAGAAGATGAAGGAATATGCCGACGTCTTTGCCCGGGCCGAGAAGGAATTCGGCGTGCCGGCCCCCGTCATCACCGCCTTCTGGGCGATGGAAACCGACTTCGGCGCCGTTCAGGGCGACTTCAACACCCGCAATGCGCTGGTAACGCTCTCGCACGATTGCCGCCGCCCGGAAATGTTCCGGCCGCAGTTGATCGCAGCGATCCAGATGGTTCAGCACGGCGACCTCGATCCGGCAACGACCACCGGCGCCTGGGCCGGCGAAATCGGTCAGGTGCAGATGCTGCCGGAGGACATCATCGCCTATGGCGTCGACGGCGACGGCGACGGTCATGTCAACCTCAAGAAGAGCTCGCCGGACGCGATCCTGACCGCGGCCAAGTTCATCCAGAGCCTCGGCTTCAAGGCCGGCCAGCCCTGGATCCAGGAAGTCACCGTTCCCGAAAATCTTCCCTGGGAAAAGACCGGCCTGCAGCCTGGCATGAAGGCTTCCGACTGGTTCGCGCTCGGCGTCAGCCCACGCGACGGCAACACCGCCAACGGCAACCTCGAAGCCTCGCTGGTGCTGCCGCAGGGCCGCAAGGGCGTGGCCTTCCTCACCTATCCGAACTTCAATATCTATCTCGAGTGGAACCAGTCGTTCATCTACACGACCTCGGCCGCCTATTTCGCAACCCGCCTCGCCGGCGCGCCGACCTATGAAGGCGGCAACCCGGAGCCCGGCCTCGACGATGTCGGCATGAAGGCCCTGCAGGCCAAGCTGCAGACGCTCGGCCATGACGTCGGCAAGATCGACGGCATCCTTGGCTCCGGCACCCGCGCCGCACTCCAGAAGGAGCAGCTCCGCCTCGGTCGCCCGGCCGACGGTTGGGCGACGCTGGAACTCCTGAACGCACTTTGAGCGAACCGCGGGCCACGGACCTAGCTCATGCGTAAAGGCCATCACCCCGGGGATCGGAACCGATCTCCGGGGTTTCTTTTGTCCCACCCAGATGCGCGACGGCGGCTTGAGCGCCCCTTTCCACCAGTACCGCAAGAACCGGGTGGCCCTCGCGACGACGCCGGGCTATGAAATTGTCGTCAGATCACAACCGGTCCGGGAATGTCGGGCGCGAACTTTGCGCAGCGATCTCCATTCTCCCGCCTGGACGAAGCTGACGGCGAGGCAATCAGCACGGACGGGGCAATCACCATGAATGCGCGAACCACAGTCGACGGCCATCAGATGAGCGTCAGAACCTGGGCGCTGCTCGCCCTGCTCGGTCTCATATGGGGCGGGTCCTTCTTCTTCGCGCGCGTGGCCGTTGCCCATGTGCCGCCATTCACGCTGGTGGTGCTGCGCCTGGGCCTCGCGGCACTTGCCCTGCATCTCTATATTCGCGGCCGCTTCGGCATGTATCAGGCACTTTCCGGACGCTGGCGCGAGTTCGCGCTGATGGGACTGATCAACAACGCCATTCCGCACGCCTTCATCTTCCTCGGCCAGACCCAGATCGGCGCCGGGCTGGCCGCGATCCTCAACGCCACGACGCCGGTCTGGACCGTCATCATCGCCAATATGGCGACCGAGGACGAGAAGCTGAGCTCCGCCAAGATCTCCGGCTGCCTGCTCGGCCTTGCCGGTACCGTGGTGCTGATCGGGCCGAGTGCGCTTGCCGGCCTGTTCGGCACGACGAGCGGCATTCCGATCTGGGCGCTCGTCCTGCCGGTGCTCGCCGCCGTCAGCTACGGCTTCGCAGCGACCTACGGAAAGCGCTTTCGAAATCTCGCTCCGCCGGTGACCGCGGCTGGCCAGCTCACCGCTTCAACGCTGATGATGCTGCCCGTTGCTGCCTTCACCGATGCGCCCTGGACCTTGCCGATGCCGCCAATGGCAGCGACGCTCGCCATCCTCGGCCTCGCGCTCGTCTCGACCGCCTACGGATATATCCTCTTTTTCCGGATCATGGCGGAAGCCGGCGCCACCAATGCCTCCCTCGTCACCCTGCTGGTGCCGCCAAGCGCGATCCTGCTCGGCTATCTCTTCCTCGGGGAAACGCTGCAGGCAGCCGACATCGCCGGCATGGCGCTGATCGCATTCGGCCTCGCAGTACTGGACGGCCGCATTCTACGGCTCAGACACGCCGTCTGAACGAGGAATCGAACCGGTCAATTCGTCCTCTTCCGAGGCGCTCACGCACGATTACAATCGTTTATATTAACCTTGCTGAAGCGATTGTGAAAAAATTGTGGCAAGCTGAAAAAGATAAATATCTCAATACTATAGCCCTGTGAACAAGCATACTCCCCCTCACGGATTTCGCACTGCAGCACAAGTTTCGCTTTAACACATCGTGATTTCGCCCTATGTTTTAACGCGTCAACGCAGGGAGGGTCTTCCATGGGCCTTACACATTCGCTGAATGTCCTCATGATAAGTGCAGCGTTCGTATTCGTGGCCACGATGCTCTTCATCTGATGAGCGGCCGCTGACAGTCCAAACCGAAGAGGGACTTAAATTTCCGGAAACCCATTTTGCAGCACCAAGCAAGCTAGACCGCCAAGAGAGCACAGGGTCTGATCGCTGCGACAGAAAAGAAAGCGCATGAAGGTCGGCCTTCATGCGCTTTCTCTGTTTTCGGGCATCGCCTGGCTGAAAAGACGTGCGGCAGTCAAAGCGCCACGGCGACCTTTGCACGTCGGCCAGGCGCTGAGCGCTGCAGGCCCGGTTTACCGCACCAATTCAGGCAGCCGCTCCGGCCGCCACCTGGAGCCGCTGACCGGGGAGCACCACACTCGGCTCCGCCGAGACCCGCTCGAAGCCCACGAGATCGCAGACGGCGGTCACCAGCGGCGAGCGGTTCATCGTATAGAGATGGAAATCGCGCACGCCGCGCCGGGCGAGATCGACGATCTGCTCGGCGGCGATGTGGGTCGCCTCCTTGAAGCGTTCGGCCGGCTGGTCTTCCAGGTGCACGAGCCGGGTGACGATCGCCTCCGGCACGCTCGCGCCGCAGAGGCCGGCAAATTTCTGCACCTGCGCCAGGTTGTTGATCGGCAGGATGCCCGGCACGATCGGGATGTTGACGCCGGCGCGGCGCACCCGTTCGAGATAGCGCTCGAAATCGTTATTGTCGAAAAAGAACTGGGTCAGGGCCCGGTTGGCTCCCGCGTCGACCTTGCGCTTCAGCATGTCGATGTCGGCGGCCACGTCAGGGCTCTCCGGGTGCTTCTCCGGATAGGAGGATACGGAAATCTCGATATCGTCGCCCCGCGCGCGGATCGCCCGCACCAGATCGGTGCTGCTGGCATAGCCATCCGGATGCGGCTGATATGTGCTGCCGATGCCGCCCTGCGGGTCGCCGCGCAGCGCCACGAAATGGCGGACGCCATAGTCGATATATTCGTCGATGACGGCATCGACTTCCGCCTTCGGCGCCCCGACGCAGGTCAGATGCGCGGCCGTATTGGCAAAACCCATCTGCTCGATCATCCGCCGCACGGTCGTCAGCGAGCGCGCCTTGGTCGAGCCGCCGGCGCCATAGGTAACCGTCACGAATGCGGGACCGAAGACGGAAAGATCTTCCGCCGTCTGGAAGAGCTGCACTTCCATTTCGTCGGTCTTGGGGGGGAAGTATTCGAAGGAAAGCCTCAGATTGCCGCGCTCGGCCGGATAAAGCGTCTGTGCCGTCATTCTCAAACTCCCCCTGCATGAACGCGCGGCCGCGGCGTTTCATTCTCATTCACGGCCCGCCGATCGCGCGCCAGCCAGATCGTCACCGTCAGCTTTTCTTCCTCCGCCGCTTCCGGCGAAAGGTCCGTGGTCTTTTCGAGCACCAGGCCGGCCTTGGCGAGCCAATCGGCGATCACCTGGTGCGAAAAGCCAAGGCGCGCATGCGCATGCTCGTCGCGCAGATGCTCGAGCCGGTGCGGCGCAAAGTCGATGATGACAAGGCGACCGCCCGGCATCAGCATGCGCGCGGCTTCCGCGATCGCTGCCTCCGGCTCATCGAGAAAATGCAACACCTGGTGAATGGTGACGAGATCGAAGGCGTGGCCGTCGAGCGGGAGATTGAAGATGTCACCGTGCCGGATCGACGCCTTGGTGATGCCGGCGCGGTCGAGATTGGAGCGCGCCACGGCGAGCATGTCGCGGCTGGCATCGACGCCGACACCGCGGCGATAGAGCCCTTCGAAGAGCTGCAGGATGCGCCCGGTGCCGGTACCAAGGTCGAGCAGGCTTTCGACCGGCTCGTCGCCGACCATCTCGCGCAGCTTCGCTTCGACGTCGCGCTCGCTGACATGCAGGCGGCGAAGCTCGTCCCAGCCGGCGGCGTTGCGGCTGAAATAGGCCTGCGCCTTCTCGGCCCTCGCCTTCTTGAGCGTCGCCAGCCGCGCCGCGTCGCGCGAAAGCACCGCGTCGTCGGCGGACGCCGACGCCAGCATCGCCCGCACCAGCGCGACGCGGGCGCCATCCTGCCTGAGGCGGAAATAGGCCCAGGCGCCTTCCTGATAACGGTCGACGAGTTCGACCTCGGCAAGCAGCTTCAGGTGCCGCGAAATGCGCGGCTGCGACTGCCCGAGAATTTCGGTAAGATCGGTGACGGTGAGATCGCCGGCGGCGAGCAAGGCGACGAGACGCATGCGGGTCGGCTCTCCCGCCGCCTTCAGCACGTCTACCAGCGCATCCAGACCCAGCTCTTTCTGAACAGCCATCGCGATCCCCATCAACACATAAAGATATGTTTATGTGATTTGCGAGATCGGCGCAAGCGGATTTGCGCGGAAAGGCCAAACAATGGCGCTTGCGGACCAGGCCTGCAAAGGAAAACGGGCGGAGCCTGCGCTACGCCCGTTTCCATGACAATAGACTTCCAATAGCCGTATTCGCGGCCGCAAAGGCATCGGGCGCCGCACACATGGCGGCGCCGATCACTGATCAGCGCGTCAGGCGCTTGTAGGTGACGCGCTTGGGGTTGACCGAATCCGGGCCGAGGCGGCGGATCTTGTCCTTCTCGTAGTCTTCGAAGTTGCCTTCGAACCATTCGACCTGGCTATCGCCTTCGAATGCGAGGATGTGCGTGGCCAAGCGGTCGAGGAACATGCGGTCGTGGCTGATGATAACGGCGCAACCGGCGAAGTTTTCGAGCGCGACTTCGAGCGCCGCCAGCGTCTCGGTGTCGAGGTCGTTGGTCGGTTCGTCGAGCAGCAGAACGTTGCCGCCGGCCTTCAGCATCTTGGCGAGGTGAACGCGGTTGCGCTGACCACCCGAGAGGTTGCCGACCTTCTGTTGCTGGTCGCCGCCCTTGAAGTTGAAGGTCGAGCAATAGGCGCGCGAGTTCATCTCGTGCTTGCCGAGCTTGATGACTTCGGCGCCGCCGGAGATTTCTTCCCAGACGGTCTTGTTGCCGTCGAGCGCGTCGCGGCTCTGGTCGACATAACCGAGATGTACGGTGTCACCGATGCGGATCGAGCCGCTGTCGGGCTGCTCCTGGCCGGTGATCATGCGGAAGAGCGTCGTCTTACCGGCGCCGTTCGGGCCGATGATGCCGACGATGCCGCCCGGGGGCAGCTTCAGCGACAGGCCGTCGATCAAGAGGCGGTCGCCGTAGCCCTTGGTGACGCCATCCATCTCGATGACCACCTGGCCGAGACGCTCGCCGACCGGGATGATGATCTGCGCGTCGCCCGGACGCTGGTTTTCCGCGGCGTTGACCAGTTCGTCATAGGAGCGGATACGCGCCTTGGACTTGGCCTGGCGGGCCTTGGGGCTGGATGCGATCCATTCCTGTTCGCGGGCGATCGCCTTCTGGCGGGAGGCCTCTTCGCGGCCTTCCTGCTGCATGCGCTTGGCCTTGGCAACGAGGTAGGCCGAGTAGTTGCCCTCGTAGGGAATGCTGCGGCCGCGGTCGAGCTCGAGGATCCAGCCGGTGACGTTGTCGAGGAAGTAGCGGTCGTGGGTGATCATCAGCACGGCGCCCGGATACTCGCGCAGGTGCTTTTCCAGCCAGGCGATCGTCTCGGCGTCGAGGTGGTTGGTCGGTTCGTCGAGCAGCAGCAGGTCCGGCTGCGACAGCAACAGCTTGCAAAGCGCGACACGGCGCTTTTCACCGCCGGAAAGATTGGTCACTTCCGCGTCGCCCGGCGGGCAGCGCAGCGCTTCCATGGCCATTTCCACCTGGCTTTCGAGATCCCAGAGGTTCTGGCTGTCGATGATGTCCTGGAGCTTCGCGCCCTCTTCCGCCGTCTCGTCGGAATAGTTCATCATCAGTTCGTTGTAGCGGTCGACGATCGCTTTCTTCTTGGCAACGCCTTCCATGGCGTTTTCGAGCACCGTTTTCGTCGGATCGAGCTGCGGCTCCTGCGGCAGGTAACCGACGGTGGCGCCTTCGGCGACCCAGGCCTCACCGGTGAATTCCTTGTCGAGGCCGGCCATGATCCTGAGCACCGTCGACTTACCGGCTCCGTTCGGGCCGAGGATACCGATCTTGGCGTCCGGGTAGAACGACAGATGAACGTTCTCCAGGACCTTCTTCGCGCCGTAGGACTTATTAAGTCCGGCCATATGATAGATGAACTGACGTGCCATAAGGAAATGCTCCGCAGGGAAAGGAAATTTGCCCGCTATGTAGGCGAATTATAGGAAGGGGGCAATGATCAAAGGCATTCGCGCCGGCTTGTCCCCTTAACCTATCCCATGCGGCCGCCTGCCCCGACAGCGCCCTTGCCACCGAAGAAATGGCCCTGCGAGGCGGATCAGCTTCGCCCGGCCGTATCGGCAATACCCTTGGCGCATTTGAACTCGGTCGGTCCCGCCGCCTGGATCAGCGGGCCGAGGCTCGATGCCTTCAAGACGTCGCCGGTCAGCCCGATCGTCAGCCCGGTGATGATGCTGCGTCCCTGAACCGTCTGGCAGCGCATGCGCACCCGATCGCCGGCGCCGGCGCCGAAACTCTGGTCGAAGGCCTGCTTGATCGTCGCCTCATCGAGCTCGGAGCCGATGCGCTGGCGAAACAGCGCGCCGACCGCCGAGCGATTGAGCTCCTCCAGCATGCGCAGCTGCGCCGAGAAATAGTCGTCGACCGAGCCGCTCTGACAGGTGCCGCTCCTCAGCCACTGGTGCCGGTCGAGCCCGGACTGCACGCCGGGCATGGCGATGAGCAGCCGCGCCGCCGTGTCGTCGGCCATGGCAAGCTTCGGCAGATCAAGCCAGTTGCCCTTGCGATCCTTCGCGCGCGCATCGGCCGCTACCCCGCAATAGCTCTTGCGGAGCGGCCAGAGGCCATGCAGCGAGAGATTGGTGGCGTCGAAACGCTCCGCCGTCTGGCTTTCGCATTCCTTGCGCTGCGGCCGGGTCTCGCAGAAGCCGGGTTGCCAGCTCACCGCCAGCACATATTCCGTGCGCGAGCCCGCGCCTTCGGGTCCCCCCTGATCCGACATTTCCTCGCCGGCGGCAAAGGCAGCCGGCGCAAGGAACAGCGCCAATGCCGCCAACAGTCTTGCCATCGGACCCGATAGTGCCTTGCAGAAACTAACCATGATATCCTCCTGCGGAAACAAACAGGGAACGAATATCGCTCAAAACGGGAAAATTGCAACTCATAATTACGATGAATGCACATTCTCTTGTGACCTCATGCGCAACGAGCAACAAGCGGCGATTGCCTTTGCCTTGCAAATCGATTTGATATCGAAATGGTCTGTCGTTGTTGCCGGGGGAAATCGTGTTCGGGCAGGTGAAGACACATCAGAGCCCGACCGGTGCCACCTTGAGCTGGCGCCATTTCCCGGCCGCCGCCGATGCCCGCGGCATCCTTCTCGTCAGCCACGGCCTTGCCGAACATTCCGGCCGCTACGCCCGTTTCGCCGAAGCCATGGCCGCGCACGGTTTCCACGTCTATGCCCATGACCATCGCGGCCACGGCGGAACGCGGGCGCCGGACGCACCGCTCGGCATGTTCTCGAACCGCGAAGGCCTCGACAAGGTGTTCGCCGATATCCGGGCCGTGCGGGCTCTGGCGACCGCGGCGCACCCGGATCTGCCGGTCATCCTCTTCGGCCACTCCATGGGCGGGCTGATCGCGCTCAACGCCGCCGAGACCGACCCCGGCCTCTATGATGCGCTCGCCGTCTGGAACTCCAATTTCCGTCCCGGCCTTGCCGGCCGCGGCGGCCAGGTCATCCTCAAGATCGAGAAGGCGCTGAAGGGCTCGGACGTGCCGAGCCCGCTTTTGACCAAGCTCACCTTCGGCATGTGGGGCGGCGCCATAAAGGATCGCAAGACCGATCTCGACTGGCTCTCCCGCGACGATGCCGAGGTCGCGAAATACGCGGCCGATCCGCTTTGCGGCTTCGATGCGACCGTCTCGCTCTGGCTCGACCTGTTCCGCCTGTCCTTCGGTGGTGCCCGGCCCGACCGTCTGGCACGGCTCCGCAAGGACCTGCCCATCCATCTCGTCGGCGGCAGCGCCGACCCGTCCACGGAGATGGGCAACGCCGTGCGCTGGCTCGGTACCAAGATGAAGGCGGCCGGCCTGCGCAACGTCACCGTCACCGTCTATGATGGCATGCGCCACGAGACCCTGAACGAACTTGGCCGGGAACAGGCGACCGCGGACTTTGCCGCCTGGTGCTTGGGCGTCGTCGCAGGCAAGCGCTGACCGGAAATCCCATGACCGACATGTCCCTTCCCAAGATCGCAGCGGACCACAATCGCATCTCTTTCGGGCTGACGCTGATGGTGATCTCGGTGCTGTTGTCACCGCTGATCGATATCTTCGCGAAGCTGGCGATCACCACCGTTCCCTCGGCCGAGATTACTGCCGTCCGCTTCCTGCTGCAGGTCGTCTTCATCCTGCCGATCGTGCTCGTCCGCGGCAGCCTCTTCGATCTCACCTGGCGCAAGACCGGGCTCCATGCGCTGCGCGGCGGTCTTCTGGTCGTGACGATGCTCTCCTTCATCACCACGCTGAAGGTGATGGAGGTTGCCGACGCGATTGCGATCTTCTTCGTCGAGCCGATCATCCTGACGATCCTCGGCAGCGTCTTCCTGAAGGAAACGATCGGCTGGCGGCGCTATACCGCCTGCGGCGTCGGCTTCTTCGGCGCGCTGCTCGTCATCCAGCCGAGCATGCAGGAGGTCGGGCCGATCGCGCTTTTGCCCGTTGTCGCCGCCTTCGGCCTCGCCGTGTTCCTGCTCGTCACCCGCATGGTGGCGCAGAACGAGGACCCCTGGTCGATGCAGTTTCATGCCGGCATCTGGGGTGGCCTCCTCTGCCTCGTACTGCTCTATCTCGGCGAAGGCACCGGCTCCGGCATCTTCGATCCGGTCTGGCCGGAAGGCTACACCTGGGCCTACCTGCTCGGCGTCGGCGTCACCGCCACCATCTCGGGCGTGCTCGGCGTCTACGCCTATCGTGCCGCCCCGGCTTCGGTGCTGGCGCCACTGCAATATCTGGAGATCGTCTCGGCCACGATCTTCGGCTGGCTCGTCTTCGGCGATCTGCCCGACGCGCTGAAGTGGCTCGGCATCGCCATCATCATCGGCTCCGGCCTCTACATCATCTGGCGCGAGCGCCGCGTGCACAAGGACACGAGCGTCGCTGCGGTGTCGCCAGCAATCTGACAACAAAGAAAGTCCATCGGGAGGAAGATCATGAAAACTGGAGGACAGCTCGTCGTCGACGCCCTCGTCGCCAATGGCGTCAAGCGCATCGCCTGCGTGCCGGGGGAAAGTTACCTGGCGGTGCTGGATGCGCTCTACGACACCGACATCGACGTGCTCGTCTGCCGCCAGGAAGGCGGCGCGGCGATGATGGCGGATGCCTGGGGCCGGCTGACAGGTGAGCCCGGCATCTGCATGGTGACCCGCGGCCCCGGCGCCACCAACGCGTCCGCCGGCCTGCATGTCGCAAGGCAGGATTCGATCCCGATGATCCTCTTCATCGGCCAGGTGCAGAGCGAAGCGCGCGAGCGCGAGGCTTTCCAGGAGATCGAGTACCGCCGCGCCTTTACCGAGGTCGCCAAGTGGGTGGGCGAGATCGACGATCCCGCCCGCATTCCCGAATTCGTCACCCGCGCCTTCGCCGTCGCCACCTCCGGCCGTCCCGGCCCGGTCGTGCTGACGCTGCCGGAGGACATGCTGACCCGCAGCGCCGAGGCGCCCGCCGCCAAGGCCTACCAGCCGGTCGAGGGCCATCCGGGCCCGGCGCAGGTAAAGCGGCTCGGCGAAATGCTCAGCACGGCCAAGCGGCCGATCGCCATCCTCGGCGGCACCCGCTGGACCGCGGACAGCGTCGCGGCGTTCCAGCGCTTCGCCGAGCGGTGGAAACTGCCCGTCGGCTGCTCCTTCCGCCGCCAAATGCTCTTCGATCACCTGCATCCGGTGTATGCCGGCGATGTCGGCATCGGCATCAACCCGGCGCTCGCCAAGGAGGTCAAGGAAGCGGATCTCGTCCTGTTGCTCGGCGGCCGCTTCTCGGAAATGCCCTCCTCCGGCTACACGCTGATGGATAGCCCCTACCCGCGCCAGACGCTGGTGCATGTGCATCCGGACACATCCGAGCTCGGCCGCGTCTACCGGCCGGAACTGGCGATCGCCGCAAGCCCGCGCGACTTCGTCGCCGCCCTCGACGGCCTTATACCCGCAGGCGAACCCGCCTGGTCCGCTCGCACGGAAGCCATGCACGCCGCCTATCTCAAATGGTCGACCCCGCCGGAAACCGGACCGGGTGCGGTGCAGATGGGCCCGATCATGAACTGGATCGAAGCGAACGTGCCCGAAGATACCATCTTCACCAACGGCGCCGGCAACTACGCCACGTGGGTGCATCGCTTCCACCGCTTCCGCCGCTATGCGACGCAGGCAGCGCCTGCCTCCGGCTCGATGGGTTATGGCCTGCCGGCCGCAGTGGCCGCCAAGCAGCTCCATCCGGATCGCGAGGTCATCTGCTTTGCCGGCGACGGCTGTTTCCTGATGCACGGCCAGGAATTCGCCACCGCCGTTCGCTACCGCCTGCCGATCATCACTGTTGTCGTCAACAACGGCATCTACGGCACGATCCGCATGCACCAGGAGCGCGAATATCCCGGCCGCGTCAGCGCCACCGATCTCACCAATCCGGATTTCGCAGCACTCGCCCGCGCCTATGGCGGCCACGGCGAAACGGTCGAGAAGACGGAAGAGTTTGCCGCCGCGTTCCTCAGGGCGCGGGCCAGCGGCAAGCCATCGATCATCGAGATCAAGCTCGACCCCGAAGCGATCACGCCGACGCGCACGCTGACGGATATCCGCAACGGCTGAGCGGGGTTTACAGAAGAACGTCCAATCACGGCGCCAACGTGCCGTGATTGGATTCCCGTGACGGACACAGGAATCCAGCCGCGCCGCGTCCACGGCGCGTGAAAAACTTCCGCCGCCGCCCGTTCAGTGACCACTGCGATTTGGGCGACCGCCCTACTCTTCCAGCCACTCGGTCGAAAACGCGTTGGCCGGCACCACGACGATCTCGCCCGCCTCGGCGTCGATGCTACGGTCACTGACGGTGAAGCGAGCGCGGCCGAGGCGGACGATGAAGGTTTCCGGATAGGGATGGCAGTGCAGCTTCGGCCCGAAGCCGATTTCGTCGGTGGCAAAGAAGATCACCGAGAGCCCCGCACCATAGGCACCACCCTCGAACTCGCCACTCCAGACCCCGGGCTCATCAGCCCATTGCTCGCGCGAAATGAGATGCGCTTCGGCCATGCCGATCCTCCATTGTCAGATGGAACGAAACGGCCGAGCGCGAGAACTTGGGTTCGCGTGGTTCAGCCGCGGATATGCTGGGTCTGCTGGTAGACGGCCGTCGAGCGGGCACCGGAGCGGCAATAGCCGAGCATCGGACGCTGGAACTCGTCGAGTGCATCGACCATGCGCGTCACGGCCTCTGCCGTCACGCCCATCGGGCCGACGGGGATGTGCATGGTTTCGATACCGAGCTCTTCGGCGCGCGCGGCAATCGAATCGAAGGTCGGCTGATCCGGCGCCTCGAAATCCGGGCGGTGGCAGACGATGGACTTGAAGCCGAGCGCCTTGATCTGGTCGAGATCCTCGACGGTGATCTGGCCGGAGACCGAGTATTCGTCGTTGATCTGGCGGATGTCCATGGTCGTCTTCCTCAGGAAATGTGGTGGTCTCTGATGTAGGCGCAGCACTTCTCCGCGTCAATTCAAAAGCCGCGCCTCACGGGCCGGAAGCACGCTCAAAAGACCGAGAAGGCGATCGCGTAGCTGCGTGTCTCACCCGGCTGAAGCGGGATCAGTTCTCCGGCCGCCGCAAGCTCCGGACGCTTGGCGATGCGGTGCGACACGGGCTCGATGCTGATCACATCCGCCCCGCCGCGCTGGCAGCGCCACATCTGCAGAAACGGCAGCGTGTCGGTCCGGAACCGCACCTGGAGATTTCGCCCGCCGAGCCCGGCAAGACCCGCAAGGGCGGCGTCCGACCAGCCATCGGAACCAACGGCCGCCGGCAGGCAGAAATGCGCGCTCTCGCCATTGCCGAAGCGCCAGGCGCTCTCCCTACCTTCCAGCGAAGCGCTGACGATGCGGGTGTCAGGCCCAAGCAGCCGCCCGGCGATATTGACGTGATACATCATCATCGGTGGAAAGTCCGCCGCCCCAACGTTGACGACGCGATCCTCGAGCACGACTTCGTTCCGCCCGACATCGATCCGCCACCGCCGCTCGACCCGCGCTTGCCCGCCATCGGCGAGCGCCACCTCGATCGTCGCCGTGCACTCGGCGCCGTCACTTGCCATCTCCGGTCGGCTGACCGCCGTTCCGGCAAGCGACCCATGCAGCGGGTAGCGCGCGCCTTCCACACCACCCTCGATCGCTTCGGGATGGCGGATATGTTCCGGCCCGCAGGTGAAGAGAAAACCGGCGAGCGCCCGGTCGATCCTGATATCGCCATCGGAGGGGATCGCGGCGCCTGGCGACAGGTCGACGCCATCGACGACGAAGGCGGCGATGTCGAGCGCAGACCGGCGGTCGAACAGAACATGATTCTCTCGGCCGTCCGCAGGTTCTTCAAACGTTATCAGCATGTCCTCTTCCTCAAATCGGCCGCAGAATCACTGCAATCGCAAGGAGATGATAGCCGAGGAGAGAATCATTTCCTCAGTTGAAGGCCGGGATTGTGCCGCCTGGATCTTGAACGCGATCGATTCTACAGCGCCGCGCGTCTGACCAGACGCGCAAAGGTCGCTGCAGCAATAATTAGAACGGGATGCGGGCGGAAAGCCGCGTACGCTTTTCCTCATCCCGATCTATTGAATTTAACCGCTCATTCATGATGAATTCATTTTTTTCACATTAACGTCGAAATCCAAATGTACCGCGCCACATTCGCTTCAATGAAAACAGGTTCTCACGTGACGTCAGCGACCCGCATCGGCCTCTCGCTTCTCGCCGCAGCCGGCTTTCTTGCCGTGGATTTGACGGCCGCTTTCGCGCAGGACTATCGCGGTAGGAACCGCTATGGCGACGATGTCCTGCTGGTCACGCCCGATGGCGAAATCCTCGACTACGTGCCGCGCGCCGACGAGGTGCAGACCATGCGCGACAGCCGGGGCCGCACGCTCCTGATCGATGGTTGGGGCAACGTGATTGCAACCGTGGTGCCCAATCGCGGTCGCCAAGGCGGCTATGGCGGCTATCGCCGCGAGGGCGACGTCGACATCTATTCGAACCGGCGCAACCGCGACAGCGAGCGCGGCTACGGCTATTCCGAGCCTGGCGAGGTCACCGGCTCCATCCCCGACTACCGCGACGTGGTGCCGCCGTCCACCGACGGCAACGATCTGCCGAACAGCCTGCCGGGCCTGATCGACGGCACCGAAGAGGCTGCGATCGATCCGAACGACACCCAGACCATGCGCCCGTCGATGCCGCCGGCCATGACGGTCAAGAGCAAGTCGCGCGCCGAGATCACCGCGCTGCAGGTCTTCCTCGACCGCGAAGGTTTTTCGCCCGGCGTGATCGACGGCAAGATGGGCTCGAACGTCACCAAGGCGATCGAGGCCTGGCAGCAGTCGACCGGCGAGACGCTCGACCCCAACAATACCGAGGACATTCTCGAGCGGCTGCGCATGAACGGCGGCATGCCGATCACCAGCTATACGATCACCGCGGCCGACGCCGCCGGCCCCTATGTCGCGTCGATCCCGGAGGACTACGCGCACAAGGCGATGCTACCGCATTTGTCCTTCACCTCGACCACGGAAATGCTCGGCGAGAAGTTCCACATGGACGAGGCCTATCTGCGCGAGTTGAACCCCGGCGTCGACTTCACCATCCCGGGCACGATCATCAAGGTCATCAATCCGGGTGCGAACAAGACCGGCAAGGTGGCCCGCATCCTCGCCGACAAGGCGCGCAAGCAGGTGCTCGCCTATGACGACGCCGGCAAGCTGATCGCCGCCTATCCGGCAACGATCGGCTCGTCCGACACGCCCTCGCCTTCGGGCACCGTCAATGTCGAGCGCATTGCCCTCGATCCGGGCTACACCTACAACCCGAAGATCAACTTCCAGCAGGGCAACAACGACAAGATCCTCACGCTGCAGCCCGGTCCGAACGGCCCGGTCGGCACCGTCTGGATCGCGCTTTCAAAGCCGACCTACGGCATCCACGGCACGCCCGATCCCTCCAAGATCGGCAAGACCCAGAGCCATGGCTGCGTGCGCCTGACCAATTGGGATGCGACCGAGCTCGCCAAGATGGTCAGCCCCGGCGTGACCGTCGAGTTCGTGGATTGACGCCTTTGCCTTCGGCTAGTGCATGGTTCCTTCAATCGTAGCCGGTTGAAAGACAAAACATGCAGCCGTTCAAAGGGCTGCAGCGACCTTTGCGCGTCTTGAAAAGACGTGCGGCGCTGTCGGCCAAGCGACACTGCCGAAAGCATTTTTGCTCTCTTCCCCCAATTGGGTGAGTGACTTCGGCAAAACGCCGTAGAAGATGGGATTGCCTGATTGACCATCCACGACAGGCACGTATTTAAAGATGTATCGCCGAAGCGAGACGAGGTTTCGGCAAAGACTTTTCAGACGTATACATTTACAAGACCGCAGCTGCCGACGACCCAGCTGCGGTTTTTCTCCATTGCCCCACAGCACAGTGCGCGGATGCCGCCAAGGCCCGGCCTTGCATCATGACTTCATGAAACATTGTCATGAGAATTTTCCCCGCAATCGGCTATCACCGAGAAACCCTGACCTATAGGCCGACACCCGGCCGCACTTGAAGGATTGCCGCGATGGCGACGGAGCGCACCCTGCCCAACCTCTGGCATGCGACGGCACCGGCCGCGCCCGACACGAAGCCGCTTGGCCGCGATGTGTCGACCGATGTCGCCATCATCGGCGGCGGCTTTACCGGCCTCTCGGCAGCCCTGCACCTCGCCGAAAAGGGCGTGAAGGCCACGGTCGTCGAAGCAAAGATGATCGGCTTCGGCGGCTCCGGCCGCAATGTCGGCCTGGTCAACGCCGGCATGTGGGTGAAGCCCGACGACCTGATCTCGACCCTCGGTCCGGCCGCCGGCAACCGGCTGCTCGCCGAGCTCGGTGACGGCCCGTCGATGGTTTACGCACTGGTCGAAAAACACGGAATGGCCTGCGAGGCGGTACGCAACGGCACGCTGCACATGGCGGTCGGCAGCGAAGGTGTTACCGAAATCAAGGATCGCGAAGCGCAATGGCAGAAGCGCGGTGCTCCGGTCGAGGCGCTCACGGCCGAGCGCGCGCATGCGCTGACCGGCGCCGAAGGTTTTGCCGGCGCCCTGCTCGATCGTCGCGCCGGCACGATCCAGCCGCTCGCCTACGCCCGCGGCCTGGCGCGTGCCGCCCTTGCCGCCGGTGCCGAGATCTACACCGACACGCCGCTGACCGGCGCCGAGCGCCAGGGCGACACCTGGGTGCTGAAGGCCGGCAATGGGGTCGTGCGCGCCAAGCAGGTGATCCTCGCCACCAACGCCTATGGCGGCCTCTTCGCCGAGACGCCGTGGCAAACGCATACGCAGGAGCTGACGATCCTGCCCTATTTCCAGTTCGCCACCAATCCGCTGCCCGAACCGGTCGCCAGCCGCATCCTGCCGGAACGCCAGGGCACCTGGGACACCGGCCTTGTGATGACCTCGTTCCGCATGGACCAGCAGAACCGGCTGATCTTCGGCTCGATCGGCCGGCTCGACGCAATCGCCGAAGGCACGCATCGTGCGTTTGCCGCCCGCTCGGTACGCAAGCTCTTCCCCTATATCGGCGACTTCCGCTTCGAATACTGGTGGGACGGCCGTATCGGCATGACGACCAACAACCTGCCGGCCATGCACACGCTGGCCCCGAACGTCGTTTCTGTCAGCGGCTACAACGGCCGCGGCATTGCGCCCGGCACGGTCTTCGGCCGCGCGCTTGCCAATCACGTCACCGGCGAGACCTCGGCGATCCCACTCGCCGAAACGCCCGTGACCCCGGACACCTGGCGCGGCGTGAAGTCCGCCTTCTACCACGCCGGCGCCCAGGCCAAGCATTTCATCGACCGGCGGTTTTGAGCCGGTCTTAGGGGGCTGGGCCGGTCATGCCGGTCCACCACCTGCTGCTCTTTTTCACCGGAGCGAATAATCCGCGGGAACCATCTGTGTCTCGATGACAAAGGTGACCTCGTCTCCGAGTTCGGGGATTGCGAAGTCCAGCCCCCATTCACTGCGACGGATGCTGCCGGTTGCCGAGAAACCGATCTTCGGGACGCCCATCATCGGATGCTCGGCCATCGAGCCGTTAAAGGTGACGTCGAGCGTCGCCGGGTGGGTCTCGCCGCGGAGCGTCAGGAGGCCTTCGACGGTGCCGGTCTTCTCGCCCGTCACGCGAATCGTCTTGGAAACGAACGTGATCGGCTTGGCAGCCAGGAACGTCTCCTCGCCGCCGATCTCCGCATCGAAATCAACCTTTTCCGGCCAGGGATAGTCGGTGCGGACCGAAAGCGGATCGATTGTGACGGAAAGCGTGGAGGTCTCCGGCTTGTCCGGCTTCCAACTGAGCCGCGCGTCGACTTTGGTGAAGCGCGCTGTGTAGTGCGACAGGCCGGAATGGTTGAACGACCAGTTGAAGCTGGAATGCGAGGGGTCGGTCTTATAGGTCCCGCCCGGCGCCGGGTCGCTGGCGGCGGCGAGGGCGAAGGTCGTGCTCAAGGCAAGCGCGAGTGAGAATGCAGGAATGCGAAGCATGGGTGGTTCCTTGACTGTGAAGTGATGGTGCCGGTTTAGGCTGCCTTGTCGCGGCCGATGGCCTCGAGGCGCTCCCAGACACGGCCGGATTGGGGAATGTCGAGGTCGAACACGGTCTCGAACGTGTCGGCGAGATGGTCGGCGCTCGTGATGCGCTGCTCGCTAAGGCTATTTGCCGTCACGCGGCGCAGGCAGTCATTCTGCAGGGCGACATAACCGTCCGTCGTCTGCCGCAAGACCGCGAGGGCATTGGTGAACGGTGAGCCGGGATCCTGCATCAGCCAGCCATGCGTTGCGGCCATCGCGGCTTCGTCGCTGTGGTCGGGCCGGAAATCGAAGCTTTTCGCGATGCCGCGTACATGGTTGTTGAAGCGCAGCCAGCCGCCGTCCGCCGGCATGATCGAGAAGTCGAAGCCGCGCTGGCTGATCGGCCCGACGGCAAGCGGCACGGGTTCGATAATGGCATCGGCCACGCCGACCTCGGCGAGATAGGGACGGTCGAGATCGACGCGCAGGGTGAGATGATTGCCGATGGCGATGTCGCCTAGCTTTTCCCGGTCGACGCCGCCGCAAAGACGGATCACGCGGAAGCCAAGTGCGGCAAGTGCAGCGCCGAAGAGGCCGTTCATCTCGTAGCACCAGCCGCCGCGCCGACCCTTGACCATCTTGGAGAAGGCCGCGGCCGGGGTTATCGCGGAAGGCCATCCCATAAAGGCATCGAGCGCTTCCCAAGTGAAGGCCATAAGGTGGGCGCGGTGCAATTGCGACAGGCTGCGGATATCGAGGCAAACCGGAGGTTCCATCCCGATCCGGGCGAGATAGGTCTCGAGTTGCGGGGCTGTCAGTATCGTCTGGTCTACTTTCGAAGGCGCGTGTGTCATCCTTCGGTCTCCTTTCGATGGACCGTTGTTGAAGTTCCGTTGGTGTGTGTCGGGTTGGTTCAGGCGACCTGACGGTTGTCGTCGGGCGGAAATGTCAGACCGAAGTCTCTGGCGACCGAGGCGATCTGCTCGGGCGTTTCGGGCTTGCAGAGCTCAAAAATGGCAAAAAAGTCTTCGAATCCGCCCGGTGTGACGACGACCATGAGACGACCCTCCGTCTTCCCGATATTGCTAAAGCGGTGCGGCACGCCGCGTGGCAGCGCGATGCAGCCGCCTTCCGTGAGTTCGACATAGTCGCCGGCGCACCAGAAGCCGAAGCGGCCGGCAAGGACGCGGAAGAATTCGTCCTCGCGCTCGTGCACATGCAGCGGCGGTCCTTCGCCGGCCGGCACGAAGGCCTCGAACATGCCGAGCGAACCGCCGGTATTGGCCGCCATCATGCGGACGACATGTTTGCCGAACGCCATCGCCGGCGTCCCATGCCCTGGCGGCGAAACTGCCGCATAGGTGAACTCTCTCATCTCTCTCTCCAGGTTCGGACTGCATCGCTCGTCGATGCTTTCGCTCTTGCGGACGCAGAAATCGTGTCGCCGCCGGTGCATTCCGGGCGAAGTGTCAATATCTTTCGCTCGGGCGACCGGGCCGCCCAAGACCGCTAGTTGGTGAATATCCAGGCCGTCCAGCCGGTACGGCGCTTCTATAGCGCGCCGTGAAAACCGGCGTTCCTAAATGAATGTGCAAGCCGTGCCGAATATCCTAAAAGTTTGCTAAGAAGGCCGGGGGCAATCAATAGGGGACGGCAGTGAGGCTCGACGACAGACTCCTCGACTTTTTCAATCGGCCGCTGATGTGCATCATCGCCGTGGCCGATGGGGCCGGCCGTCCCTCCGCCGGACGCGGCGTGGGCTTCCATCTCCTGGAAGACCGCGAGACGATAGACGTCATTTTTTCCCACTGGCAGTGGCCACGGCTGGAGCCCTGCATCCGGCAGACCGGGCGGATCGCCGTCACCTTCGTCAGCCCCTCGGACTATGTGAGCTTCCAGATGAAGGGTTCGGCCACGATGCGAGAACCGGAAGCGGCCGACCTCGATCGTGCGGACCGCTTCATGACGGTGGCGACGAACGAGCTCGAAGCCCTCGGGGTGCCCCGGCACCTTATCGCGCCATGGTTGACAGCACGCGAAACGAGGGTCGCCCGGCTGGCGGTTAGCGAAATCTATGTCCAGACGCCTGGCCCGCTCGCCGGCATGCTGGCAGGCACGAAGGCTGGCGCGAGGTCCCAATGAACCTGCGGCTTTCCGATCTTTCCGCCTGCTTCGAGGGTGTCATCCCCTCCATCATCGCCACAGCTTCGGCCGATGGAATGCCGAACATCTCCTATCTCTCCCACGTGGTACAGGTCGACGAGGAGCATGTCGCGCTTTCCAACCAGTTCTTCGCCAAGACGGCGGCGAATGTGCGCGCCAATCCAAAGGTCACGTTGATCCTCGTCGACGGCTTCACCGGAGACCAGTTTCTGCTCGACATCGGTTTCGTGCGATCCATCGATACGGGCGCGCTGTTCGACAAGATCGCCCGCCAGCTCAAGGCAAGCAGCGCGCAAGTCGGCATGTCGGATGTTATGCGGCTCAGGAGCGCTGACATTTTCCGCGTGCATGGAATTGAAAAAGTCCCCTCGCCAGTGGAGACAGCGCTGGCTATGGCCGGCCGCGCGCCCGTCAGCCTTCCCGCCCTCTCGGAGGCGATCAACGCCATCGAGCAACAAGCCGAAGCTGATGAGATCATCGACACCCTGCTCGACGAAGTCCAGCGTGTTCTCGGATACGGTAATGCGCTCGTGCTCATCCACGACAATCATCGCGGCTGCCTGATCACGACTGGCAGCATCGGCTACGAACGCTCGGGGCTCGGATCGGAAGTCGCCGGTAGCGAGGGATTGATCGGCGCTGCGGCAACGAGCGGCCAGACTATCAAGGTCAGCGACATGAGCCGCGTGCGTCGCTTCGGCGAGGCGATCGGCCTGGAAACGGAAGGAGCTGAAAACACCACGCGCACCGTCGGCTTCCCGCAATTGCCGAGGGCCATGAGCCAGATCGCCGTCCCCATGACCGCCCGCGGCACCGTGACCGGCGTGCTCTTCGTTGAAAGTACGGAACGGCTGGCCTTCCGCCAGGAAGACGAGGCGGCTCTCGAAATCCTGGCGAAACAGGCCGCCGGCGTCCTCAGAGCCAGCGAACGGGAGGCAGCCGCAGCCGAACCGAGACAGACGGCGCCCGCGCCCGAGCCTGCCGTCAACGGGCGAAAGGTTCACGTGGCCCATCACCGCTTTGACGACAGCGTGTTCGTCGACGGCACCTATATCGTGAAAGGCGTTGCCGGAACGCTGTTGCGCCTGATGCTCGACTGGCACCTGAGTGAGGGTCGAAGCGAATTCACGAACCGGGAAATGCGCCTCGCGGCCGGCGCTCGCATGCCGGAAATCAAGGACAATCTAGAAACCCGGCTCCTGCTGCTCCGCCGCCGGCTCGAAGAAAAGCACGCGCCCATTCGCCTCATCCGCGTTGGCAGAGGCCGCGTCCGGCTGGAGGCCGAAGGTTCGCTCGTCCTCAACGCGACCACAGGTGACGATGACGCTTGAGCTACGCTCAACTCCACAATTGCCCACAGCATCAGCGTTGCACAGCCAGGGCCCTAAGCGGATACTCGTCCTTGAGAGCGAGGCGACCGTCTCGGGCCATCTTGGCCGCCCAGCAAGTCTTTCGCCCGGTCCCACAAGATCCCCGGCGCCTCGCGAGCCAGATTGAGCGGAAAGCCCGAGCGGGGACGTTCATGCGCACGCCAAAACCGCTTGCGACTTAAGATCAGTCAATTTAGCTTAGAACCGATTGCATACCACAATCAGATCCGCGCGAATGTGCCATTTGAGAGGAGGAATGACTATGGCTAAGCTCGTGTTCGGGATGAACCAGTCGCTCGACGGCTATGTCGACCATACGGCGTTTGCGCCAGGTCCCAAGCTCTTCCGCCACTTCGTCGAGGAGGCTGAGCGCCAGGCCGGTAGCCTATATGGCCGCCGCATTTATGAGATCATGCGCTACTGGGACGACAAGCATCCCGAATGGGATGCGGACGAACAGGCCTTTGCGGCGGCGTGGTGCAAGCAGCCGAAGTGGGTCGTCTCGCGCTCGTTGACATCTGTCGGCCCCAATGCCCGGCTCGTCGAGGGTGATCTCGAAGGCGCGATCCGCGCGTTGAAGGCCGAGCGCGACGGAGAGATCGAAGTTGCCGGCCCGGTCCTGGCGCAAAGCCTCACGGAGCTCGGCCTGATCGATGAGTATCGGATCTACCTGCACCCGGTCGTACTGGGTCACGGCAACCCCTATTTCGCCGGCCCCCGGCCGCGGCTCCGCCTTATAGCTCATGATCGGATTGACGAGGATGTGGTGAGGCTCACCTACGTTCCCGCTTAGTCTCGCGACTTGCCAGTCGCGAAATGACTCTGCGAAAACGCTTCATGACCGTGCACTCCGCTTCCCGGAGAGGTGCGCTTGCACCGAGGAAGGCCACCGCATGCGGGAGCCGGTGAAAGCAATTGCAGCTTGGCCAAGGATGCGATAAGCGCGTTGCGCGCGTCCGATGCCCACAGTAGGTAGAGCAATGATAATCCGTCCCGCAAGCAGCGACGATCGAAGCGCCATCTGGGGAATAATTCGTCCGACAATCCGCGCGGGCGAGACCTATACCCTGGACCGCGATCTTAGCGAAAACGATGCGTTGGCTTACTGGATGGCTCCGGACCGGGAAACGTTCGTCGCGGAAGAGAATGGCCTGATTTTAGGCACATACTACATCCAGGCAAACCGGGCGGGCGGCGGGCAGCATGTTTGCAACTGTGGCTACATGACAGACGCGAAGGCAAGCGGCCGAGGCGTGGCCCGCCAGATGCATGAGCACTCTCTCGCCCATGCTCGCGCAAAGGGCTTCCGGGCCATGCAGTTCAACTTCGTCGTCAGCAGCAACGAACGTGCGGTGCGGCTATGGCAGTCGCTCGGATTTGAGATCGTCGGTCGGCTTCCGGAAGCATTCCTTCACCCTTCGCTCGGCTACGTCGACGCCTTCGTGATGTTTCGCAAGCTTTAGGCAGGCACCCGCGGTCAGTCTCGACGGAAAGTTGTTTCTCTGCTTAATTTCGTCCGGGGAGGCTTTGGGCGGGAGATAGACTACGATCTCCAACTTGAAAGGAGCGCGGTCGCCGTACTGGAGCTCCTGACGATCCGTAAATTTCGCAAAGAGGCTCTTGCCCCGTTGCGGAACCTGCCCCCAGCCAGCCCCAAAGCAAATGTCCCGGGCCATCCCTGACCCGAGGCGTTCTTTCCCAAGACACCGCGCGTTCACGCGGCCGCGCGATAACCCGAGCCGGCGCTAACCTGTACCTGCCCCGACGTGCGGAACGCCTTGAGCCGCGTGGCGATGTGCTCGGCCTCGCCCGTCAGTGCCTGGCTCGCGGCATTGGCCTGTTCGACCATGGCGGCATTCTGCTGGGTGATCTGGTCCATCTGGGAGATGGCGGTGTTGACCTCCTGCAGGCCGGTTGCCTGTTCGGCGGTGCTGGCGCGGATCGCGCCGAAGACGGAGCTGACTTCCACCACCTGCGCCACGATCTGCTGCAGCGACTGGGCCACCTGGTTGACCGAGTTCACGCCGTCGTCCACCTGGCCGCGCGACTTGGCGATCAGGCCCTGGATGTCCTTGGCCGCATCGGCGCAGCGCTGGGCGAGCGCGCGGACTTCGGACGCAACCACGGCAAAGCCCCTGCCCGCCTCGCCGGCGCGCGCCGCTTCGATGCCGGCGTTCAGCGCCAGGAGGTTGGTCTGGAAGGCGATCTCGTCGATCACGTCGACGATCCGGGCAATGCTGGCCGACGACGTCTGGATCTCCTGCATCACCTCGATCGCGTGGCTAACGATCTCGCCGCTCTGCTCGGCATTGGCACGCGCGGCGATCACAGTCGAATTCGCCTGGTCGGCGCCTTCGGCGGTCTGCTTGACGGTGCGCGTCACCTGCTCGACGGCCGCTGCCGTCTCCTCGAGATTGGCGGCCTGGCGCTCGGTGCGCTTGGCAAGATCGTCGGCGGCCGCCGCGATTTCCTTGGCGCTCGTGTGGATCTGGCTGGCGCCGGCCTCGATGCCGCCGATCGCGCGCGAGAGCTCGCCAATCGCGTGGTTGAAGTTTTCGCCGAGCTCCTGATAGGCGACCGGCAGATCGGCGCCGATGCGCGCGGTGAGGTCGCCTTCGGCGATCTTCTTCAAGGCGGCGCCGAAGGTCCTGCTGATCAGCGCGCGCTCGGCCGCCAGCACTTCCTCCTGGACGGCGCGCTGCTTGGTCACGTCGGACGCGTCCATATAGACGGAGATCGACAGGTCCATGTCGAGGAAGATGCCCTTGACCAGGCTCGACAGCATGGCGCCCAGCTCTTCGGCCGAGGTGATCTGGCGCGAGAACAGGCCGCGCTTCGGCCAGTGTGCCCTGACGATCTCGGTAATCAGGTGTTCGGCGATCAGCGCATAGCCGCCGATATACCAGCGCGGCTCAAGCCCGATACGGGCGTGCACCTGGCCGATGGTACGGACCTTGGCGCTATAGTCTTCGTTGAAATTGGCGTCGGCGATGTTCGCCCAGTGCCCCACCTGCGCGCCCTTGGCGCGATCGATATGGCTGTCGGACGCAAAGAACCGCTTCGTCTCGGGCGTCGTCTTCACCTTGCCGTAGAACGTGTCGAGCGCCGGCTTCAGCTCCTTCTCGAGGATCGGCTTCAGCGCCCTGAGGCTCGTTCTGGCGGCATCATCGAGCGCCATGAAATTCAGACGACCGGCAACGTCCTGCGTGCCGGCAGCGGTGTGTTCCGTTTTCATGTGCGAACTTCCCTGCATGCTCTGCTGCATGCTTCGCAAATCCTGTTCGATTTGGGGGAGAAACATGAAGCAGTTCAAAGTGATACAGCGACCCTTGTGCGCCTGATGAGACGCACGGCACTGTTGTGGATCATGGAGACGGGATCTATCGCGCAAGGCGTTGAGATCGTGGCCGCAGTCATCGCGGCCGATTGCCCGGTTGTAGGTGATCGTGGCGGGCAAACCTGTATCCAGGGCCACTGTTAGAAGTCCAGGGTAAAGGAAGCCTTACGGGCGACAGCCATTTCGCGAAGTCCGAAACGGGATTCAACCGGAACTGACAAACGTCAATTCCGGTTGAAGGAAGCATTCCAGGAAAGATCAGGCCGCGTTGCGCGACGCCCAGGACGGCATGCGTGCGGCCCAGGAACGGCGCGCCTTGACCGGCAGCAACGTCTGGACTTCCCTGGCCAGGGCGAATGCGTTTTCGCGCGCCTTGTCGAGATTGCTGACGCGGGCCGGATCCATCGTCTGCAGCGTACCGCCGCAGTCGAAGATTTCGCGGTAGGCGGCACGCTCGACGATCGGCGTGTCGAGCACCGAGACGCCGCGCTCGGCAAGCATGGCCTTGATCGCCTGCAATGCCCGCGTGGTGACGAGCGAATTGACGCGGGTGAGCACGACCGAATGGTTGATGCGTTGCTTCGAGCGGTCCTCGATCTGGCGGATGAGTTCGAGGATCTGGGCAGCGCCTTTGGCATCCATGGCGCAGCCCTGCACCGGGATCAGGACGTGGTCGGAAACGGCCAGTGCCAGCGCGACGATCTGGTCCTTCGCGCCCGCGAGATCGATGACGATATAGTCCGCCTCGTCCTTCATCTCGCGGATGTGACATTCGAGCGAGCCGGGCGTGATATGCGAGATGACGGTAAGATTGGCGATGTGGCCGGAAACTTCCGCCCAGCTCGTGATCCAGCGCTGCGGATCGGCATCGAGAACCACGACGCGATGTCCCTGCCTCGCCAGCTCCGTCGACAGGATCAGCGCCGCCGTCGTCTTGCCCGCGCCGCCCTTTGCATTGGCGAAAGTGATGACCGCCATGATATTCCTCATTCTGTGCGTGTTCCGCGCTGAACCGGACGGCCATGGCCGATGGTTCGCTTCTTAACGAAACCTTTCAGATCATGGTTAACGAATTGGTAACGCGGGAACGCGAAACCTGACAGTCGCCCTGCCGGGAGACGTCGGCGCCTTAGATTTCGATGGGAAAAGCCGGGGGCCGGCCCTCACGCCGGCAGCACGACCGGGTCGGCTGTCCGCTCCGAGCGGTAACACATCGACGAGAACGGGCCGTGCCGCACCGCCTCGCCTGCCGGATGGAGAAGCACCAGCACGTCATTGGCAAACGCCTGGGCGTTGGCCTGCGCCTTTGCAAGATTGCTGACCTTCGCCGGATCGAGTGAGGAGAGCGTGTCGCCCTGCTCGAAAAGTTCGCGGAACGCCGTGCGCCCCACCAGCGGGGTATCGACGAGCCGGATCCGGCTCTCGGCCAACAACAGCTTGACCTTGCGCATGGCACGGGTCGTCACGATCGGGTTGACGCGCGTGAGCAGCACGGCGTGGTTGATGTTGGCGCGTGCATTGTTCTCGATATAGCGGATCAGTTCGAGCACATGGGTGGCGCCGCGCGCGTCCATGATGCAGCCCTGCACCGGGATCAGCGTCAGATCGGAGAGGCCGATCGCAAGCGCCACGAGTACGTCGGCGGCACCGGAGAGATCGATGACCACATGCTCGGCCCGGCCGCGCAGCCGCCTGAGATGATCGCTGAGCGTCGTCGTCGTCACGCCCGAGATGATGGAGAGATTGCCGTCATGCCGGCCGTGCCGGAACCAGTCGGTCATGCAGGCGAGTGGATCGCAATCGAGAACCGCAACCCTGTCGCCGCGCCGGGCGTATTCGCAGGCGAGCAGCAAAGCTGCCGTCGTCTTGCCGGCTCCCCCCTTCGCATTCGCGAGGGAAATAATTGCCATCGGTCGACCCTAACTCAACTCAGGCCCATCACATCCCGGGCCATACATACGCACGCTCTAATGGAAGCGTTCCAGATCGCGGTAAACGAAGCGTAAAGGAGACGTTCCACGGAACCAAATCGTGCCCGTTCCGTGACAATTAGGTGACAAATCGCCTGCAATGGCAAGTAGTATTTTCAATCCCACTAAACTACAGAGCCGCGCGTCTGATCAGACACGCAAAGGTCGCTGTAGCACTTTGATTTGCTGCAAGTCTTCGTCCTTCAATCGAGGTCGATTTAAGGAGACATGCAAAAGGGGGGAACGGCGCCTTCGCTCTGCAAAGGCGCCGGGAAGTTTACCTCAGATACACTCGCGGAAGAGCCTCTTTGCGGCGTCGAGCGTGAGCTCGACCGGATTGCCGCCGGCCGTCGGGTCGACGATCGCCATTTCCGACATCTCATCGATACGGTCGGTGCCGACGCCGAGGGCTGCGAGCTTGTCCGGAACGCCGAGTTCCTCGCGCAGCTTCAGCACATAGCCGTAGAAACCGTCGAAGCCGCCGGAAATGCCGAGATAGGCGGCAGCACGCGCGATCTTGTCTTCGATCGCCGGGCGGTTGAAGCGTAAGACCGGCGGCATCACCACCGCATTGGTCATGCCGTGGTGGGTGTTGTAGATCGCGCCGACCGGGTGCGACAGCGAGTGGATGGCGCCGAGGCCCTTCTGGAAGGCCACCGCGCCCATGGCGGCGGCGCTCATCATGTTGGCACGGGCTTCGATGTCGGTACCGTCCTTGTAGGCGCGCGGCAGATACTCTTTCACCAGCCGCATGCCTTCGAGTGCGATGCCCGCCGACATCGGATGGTAGAAGGGCGAGGAATAGGCTTCCAGGCAATGGGCAAAGGCGTCTATGCCGGTGCCGGCGGTGATCACCTTCGGCATGCCGACCGTCAGTTCCGGGTCGCAGATCGTCACGACCGGCAGGAACTTCGGATGGAAGATCACCTTCTTCACGTGGCTGGCGGAATTGGTGATGACGCTGGCGCGGCCGACCTCCGAGCCGGTGCCGGCCGTCGTTGGCACGGCGACGATCGGCGCGATGCCTTCGACGCTCGCGCGGGTCCACCAGTCGCCAATGTCCTCGAAGTCCCAGACCGGGCGGCTCTGCCCGGCCATGAAGGCCACGCATTTGCCAAGGTCGAGGCCCGAGCCGCCGCCGAAGGCGACGACCCCGTCATGGCCGCCATCCTTGAACGCCCTCACGCCGGCTTCGAGGTTGACGTCGTTCGGGTTCGGATCGACTTCGGCGAAGATCGCGCGGCCGAGGCCGGCTGCGTCGAGGATGTCGAGCGCATTCTGGGTGATCGCCATCGGCGCCAGGCCCCGGTCGGTGATCAGCAGCGGCTTCTTCGTGCCGACCGCCTTGCAGTGGTCGGCAAGCTCCTTGATCCGGCCGGCACCGAACTTGATGGCGGTCGGATAGCTCCAGTTGGCGGTGATGGTCATGCCGTGACTTTCTTCAGATGGTAGGATTTCGGACGGGTGAGGTTCTGGAAGCCGATGACCGAGAGCGAGCCGCCGCGACCGGTCTCCTTGACGCCGGTCCAGCAAAGCGCTGGGTCGAGATAGTCGGCGCGGTTCATGAACACCGTTCCGGTCTCGATATCGGCGCCGATGCGCGCGGCGCGCTCGGCGTCCTTGGTCCAGAGCGATGCGGTCAGGCCATATTGGCTGTCGTTCATCAGTTCGATCGCCTGGCTGTCGCTCTTGACCTTCATGATGCCGACGGCCGGACCGAAGGTCTCTTCGCGCATGAAGGCCATGGAGTGATCGACGTCGACGAGGATCTGCGGCGCGAGATAGGCGCCGCCATCATCCTGCGGGAAAAGCTTCGGATCGATCAATGCCTTGGCGCCCTTGGAGACGGCATCGGCGATCTGGTCGCGCACGGTTGCGGCAAAGCGCTTGTTGGCCATCGGCCCGAGCGTCGTTTCCGGATCGAGCGGGTTGCCGAGCTTGTAGTTGGAAACCCAGGCGACCGACTTCTCGACGAAGGCGTCATAGAGCTTTTCATGCACGTAGATGCGCTCGATGCCGCAGCAGCACTGGCCGGAATTGTAGGTAGCGCCATCCATCAGCGTGTCGACGGCAGCGTCGAGGTCCGCGTCTTCCATGACGTAGCCCGGATCCTTGCCGCCGAGCTCCAGACCAAGGCCGGTGAAGGTGCCGGCGGCCGCGCGCTCGATCGACCGGCCGCCTTCGACCGAGCCGGTGAAGTTGACGAAATCGAAGCTCTTGGCGGCGATCAGCGCCGCCGTCGTTTCATGGTCGAGGAAGATGTTCTGGAAGACGTCGGCTGGAACACCGGCTTCGACGAAGGCGCGCACCATGCGCTCGCCGACGAGGATCGTCTGGCTCGCATGCTTGATGATGACGGTGTTGCCGGCCATCAGCGCCGGCGCGACCGTGTTGATCGCGGTCATGTAGGGATAGTTCCACGGCGCGACGACGAAGACGACGCCGTGCGGCTCGCGGGCGATGCGCCGTTCGAAGCGGTCACTTTCCTCGATCACCAACGGTTTCAGCGCATCGGCAGCGATCGTCGCGACATAGTTCGAGCGCTCGTTGAAGCCTTTGAACTCGCCGCCATACCGCACCGGCCGGCCCATCTGCCAGGCAAGCTCCGGCACCACTTCGTCAACCATCTCGTTGAGGCGGGCGACACCGGCCAGTACCAGATTGACGCGCTCGTCGAGCGGCCGGCGCGCCCAGGACTTCTGCGCCTGGCGGGCGCGGGAGACCACCTGCTTTGCCATCTCCAGCGGCATCGCCGGGCGTTCCGCATAGACTTCGCCGTTCACGGGCGAAATGCACTTGATCATGCTCATGATCGTTTTCCTGCTTTCATTGCGAATGATGCGGTGGCCGCGCCCGTCCGGGAGCGGCCACCGTGTGAGAGATAGGGGCCAGTTTCAGGCCCGTTCGAAGCCGCGCGCGACCTCCCAGTCGGTGACGCGGCGATCATATTCTTCCTGTTCCCAGCGTGCGGCCCGCGCATAATGCTCGACAACGTCGTCGCCGAGGGCGGCGCGCAGCATCTTCGATTCCGACAGCGCCACGGTCGCATCTCTGAGCGTGCGCGGGATCTCGCGCACGTCCTTGCCGCCATAGGCGTCGCCGACGAAGGGCGCTTCCAGTTCCATCTTGTTCTCGATACCGGAAATGCCGGCCGCGATCAAAGCCGCGAAGGCAAGATAGGGATTGAGATCGGAGCCACCGACGCGGCATTCGATGCGGATCGCCTTGGTGTCCTCGCCGCACAGGCGATAGCCGGCGGTGCGGTTGTCCTTGCTCCAGACCGCCTTGGTCGGCGCGAAGGTGCCGGCCATGAAGCGCTTGTAGGAGTTGATGTAGGGTGCCAGGAAATAGGTGATCTCGCTCGCATGGCTGAGCAGGCCGGCCACATAGTGGCGCATCATCTCGGACATGCCGTATTTGCCGCCCTCGTCGTAGAACTTCGACGTCTTGCCGTCGGCGCTCCAGAGCGACTGGTGGATATGCGAGGAGGAGCCGGCAGCCGAATAGTTCCACTTGGCGAGGAAGGTGATCGCCTTGCCGCGCGACCAGGCGATTTCCTTGCAGCCATTCTTGATGATCGCGTGCCGGTCGGCCATCGTCAGCGCATCGGCATAGCGCACGTTGATTTCTTCCTGGCCGGCAGACGCCTCGCCCTTGGAATTCTCGACCGGGATGCCGGCGCCCTGCAGACCGTTGCGGATCGCCCGCATCACATCCTCTTCCTTGGTCGTCTGGAAGATGTGGTAGTCCTCGTTGTAGCCGCTGGCGAGCTGCAGGTCGCGGTAGCCGGTCTGGCGGGCATCGTCATAGGACTGGTCGAACAGGAAGAACTCGAGCTCGCTCGCCATATAGGCCTTGAGCCCCATCTTCTCGAGCCGCGCCACCTGCTTCTTCAGGATCGCCCGCGGCGAGTGCGCCACTTCCTCATGCGTGTGGTGGTCGAGCACGTCGCAGAGCACGAGCGCGGTGCCTTCAAGCCAGGGAATGCGCCGGAGCGTCGAAAGGTCCGGCTTCATCGTATAGTCGCCATAGCCCTTCTCCCAGCTCGTCGCCTTGTAGCCGGGCACGGTCTCCATCTCGATGTCGGTCGCAAGCAGATAGTTGCAGCTATGCGTTTCCTTCCAGGCACCGTCGACGAAAAACTGCGCGTGGAAGCGCTTGCCCATCAGACGGCCCTGCATGTCGACCTGGCAGGCGAGAACCGTATCGATGCGGCCGGCAGCGACGTCTTCCTTCAACTCATCAAACGTATAGCTCATCAACTTCCATCCCATGTTTGGTCACGCGGCCGTCCCCTTGGGTCACGATATTTTTGGGCCGCGTGAACGTGATCGCTTCAGGTGATCGGAGCGGGATGCCAGCGGAAATCCGCGCCTGGCTTGCTCATCCCGGCTCCACAAAAGAAAAGGCGGAAGTCGCGGTCGCGCTCCCGCCTTTCGCTCGTTCGTTAGACTTCGCCTACGGCCTTTTCCGCAGCGGCGATTTCGGCCTGGCGGCGCGCCACTTCGTCACCGATCGGCGGGCCGCGGAAGCGGCGGCTTTCAAACCCGAACCAGACCGCGCCGGTCAGAAGCAGGAAACCGACGGTGATATAGAGCGCCCAATCGTTCGGCGGCTGCACGCCGAGGATGAAGATCAGCACCATGGCGATGATCGACAGCACCGCGAAGAGCTTGAACATGCTCTCTCCGAGGTTCCACGGGCCCATCTTGTCCCACTTCGAGGTTCCCCAGGCGAAGAGCCCGAGCGTGATCGGGATCGCGAAGGAGAAGAACAGGAAGATGACGGTGCAGGAAACGACAATCGTATAAACCGGCGTTTCGCCGATCGAGACCAGCGACGAGCCCCAGACGAACAGAACCGAAAGGATCGAACCGACCCAGATCGCAGCCACCGGCGTACGGTAGGTCGGGCTCACCTTGGCAAGCGCCTTGGAGGCCGGCAGGCCGCCGTCGCGCGAGAAAGCGAAGATCATGCGCGACACCGAGGTCACCGTCGCCAGGCCGCACAGCCACTGGCTGACGAGGATGGCGAAGTAGAGGATGTCCTTGATGGCAGGCTGCACCTGAGCATCCATCGCCCAGAAGAACACGTTCCAACCCTGCTTGGCGGCTTCGTCCATGTTCGGGATCATCAGCACGAAGGCGCAGAGCATGATGTAGCCGAAGAGCGCCGACCAGAGCACAGACGATACCATGCCGCGCGGCACGGAATGGGCGGCCTTCACCGTTTCCTCCGAGGTATGCGCCGAAGCGTCGTAGCCGGTGATCGTATAGATCGGCAGCAGCAGGCCGAGCAGGAAGACCCAGGTGCCCGAGGTCTCGGGCCAGACATTGCCGCCGGCCTCACCGGAATAGTTGGAGAAGGTGAAGAGGCGGGCGATGTCGTAGCTGTCGGCCGCCGCGAGGCAGACGACCGCGAGCAGGATCGCCGTCGCAAAGATCAGATAACCCGAGAAGTCGGTAAGCTTGGCGGTGAGGCCGATGCCCATGTGGTTGACGAGCGCCTGGGCGCCGGTGATGACAGCCAGGAAGACGATGCGCGTTACCGTCGTGTCTTCCAGCCCGAGATAGGGCGTGCCGAAGGAGCCCATGAAGAAATAGTAGGTGCCGACATTGATGGCGCCGAGAACGGTGACGAGGCCGAGCAGGTTGAACCAGGCCGTCAGCCAGCCGGTGAAGCGGTTGCCGAGGATCGAACCCCAGTGATAGAGGCCGCCGGCCGTCGGATAGGCTGAGCTGATCTGCGCCATGGCGACGGCGAAGACCAGGGAAATGAAGCAGCCGAGCGGCCAACCGATGCCGATCGCGGCGCCCCCTGCACCGGCCGTCGCCTGGGCCAGCGAGTTGATGCCGCCCGAAAGAATGCAGATGATCGAGAACGACACCGCGAAGTTCGAGAACTGGCTCATGCGCCGCTCGAGCTCCTGGGCATAGCCCATCGAATGCAAGACACTCATGTCCTGCTTTTTGTCCAGTTCACTGTAGTCTGACATTGCTCTTCCCCTGATTTCTTCAGACCAGGCCGCCCCATTGCGGCTGGGTCACATCAACCACCTGGTCCGGAGAGCCGGAACAGGACCGCGGCCATGCCGCTCCCCAGGGTCTTTTATTGTGCTGAAAGTGCCGCTGCGCCTTTGCGGAGCAATCCTTCCAGATAATCGGCCGTGACCCTTTGGCCGATTTCATTGCGAATGAGATCGTTGCGGATCTCGATCATCACATTCGGCAGTCCGTTGTGGACGCCGTATTCGATCAGGCTGTGGGTGACGCCGTCGGCGGGCCCGTAGGGCTCGTTGCGCCGAATGTCGTAGGAAACCTGGCCCTTCGTTGCGAACGCCAGCATGTGGTCGGCAAGGCGGCTGTCGGCATCATGCAGAATGCCGACCTCGACCGCCCGCGGCCTGCCGAAATAGACGGGCGTGAAGCTGTGCATGGTCACGAGGATGGGTGGCCTGCCGGCCGCCTTGCGTTCGGAAACGAACCGCGCGACTGCGTCATGGAACGGCCGGTAGATTTCGTCCACGCGCGCCTGGCGCTCCTCGGCCGACATCGTGCGGTTTCCCGGGATCTCGTAGACTTCGCTCAGAACCGGCATCGCCGCCTCGGCCTCGGGCGGGCGGTTGCAATCATAGGCAAGCCGCGAAAAGCGCTGGTAGATCAGCGCCGCATCAAGTTTGGCGGCGAGAAACTTGGCAACGGCGAGCGCGCCGGGGTCCCAGGCGATGTGGCTTTCGAGCGCCTGCTCGGTGAGGCCCAGCGTTCCCAGGCGCTCCGGAACACGGCGTGAGGCGTGCTCGCAGACGAGAACGATATCGCCCTTTCCTGCGGCATTTTCGATCGCAACCGGATCGCCATCTGCTTCGGTCAAAAGTCGCGTCAACACCGGCATCCCCTCTTGCCCCGTTAGACGTTCGTTAATGAAAAGAATTCTTCAGAGATTGGCGAGTGTCAATCGAAATCTGAAACGATCTCTTCAAAATTGCGATTGACTCCAATTGTGACAGCGATGTTTAATCTGTCACAAACCGGCTTTAGATCGGTTCAGGGGAGACAATTTGACCAGCAAGGCTGCATCCACGACGGTGTCGGATGTGATCACTGCCCACTTCACTGCGCTGACCCGCGCGGAGAAACAGTTGGCGGAGACGCTTCTCGACAATTATCCCGTCTCGGGGCTCGGCTCGATCACCACGGTCGCCGAGAACGCCGGTGTTTCGACACCTACCGTCGCACGCATGGTGCAAAAGCTCGGCTTCCGCGGCTTTCCGGATTTCCAGGCGAGGCTGCACCAGGAGCTGGAAGCGACGATTTCCAACCCGATCGCCAAGCACGACCGCTGGGCCGCCAATGCGCCCGGCACCCATACGCTCAATCGCTTCGCCGATGCGATCACCAGCAACCTGCGCGAGACGCTGACACAGATCGAGCCGCAGGATTTCGACGAGGCCGCCGCCCTGATCGCCGACCGCAAGCGCAGCATCTATCTGCTCGGCGGACGCATCACCCACGCCCTTGCCGATTATCTCTTCACCCACCTTCAGGTCATCCGGCCGGGCGTCACCGAAATCGCCTCCAATGCCAGCGCCTGGCCGCACTACGTGCTCGACATGCGCCAGGGCGACGTGCTGATTCTCTTCGACATCCGCCGCTACGAGCAGGAAATGGTGACGCTCGCCAGATCCGCCCGCGAGCGTGGCGTCGAGATCGTCCTTTTCACCGATCGCTGGACCTCGCCGGTCGCCAAGTCCGCCTCCCGCGTGTTCCGCTCGCAGATCGAAGTGCCTTCGGCCTGGGACAGCTCGGTAGTGATCCTGTTCCTGATCGAAGCGCTGATCGAGGCCGTGCAAAGTTCGAACTGGGAGGCAACCCGGGATCGGATGAAGACGCTCGAGGGCCTGTTCGATTCCACCCGCATCTTTCGCAAACCTGTCTAGGAGAGCTCGCCGACCTGTTCACGGAATTTCATACAGTTATGCGACAGTGGCCCGCCGGATCGAAAAAACAAATGTTCTTCCAACGACATAGGCGGCGCGAACGGAAAAACTGCTGTCACATTACTTTCATCGCATCTCTTTAACAGCCTAGCCGAAATCGACTGAAAACCCACGAAATTGACTAAACCCATAAGGAGAACACCAGTGATTTCAAAAACCCATCGCCTGCTTTCGCTCTCCACCGCCGTTTTCCTGGCGACGACCGCAATTGCCGCCGCCGAGCCGAGCGCAGAGCTCATCGAAGCCGCCAAGAAGGAAGGCATGCTGACCACGGTCGCCCTGCCCCACGACTGGTGCGGCTATGGCGACGTCATCGCCTCCTTCAAGGCCAAGTATCCGGAAATCCAGGTCAACGAACTGAACCCGGACGCCGGCTCCGCTGACGAAGTCGAGGCCGTCAAGGCCAACAAGGACAACAAGGGCCCGCAGGCTCCCGACGTCGTCGACGTCGGTCTCGCCTTCGGCCCGCAGATGAAGGCCGAAGGCCTGCTGCAGCCTTACAAGGTCTCCACCTGGGACGAGATCCCGGACAGCGTCAAGGACGCCGAAGGCTACTGGTACGGCGACTACTACGGCGTCATGTCCTTCCTCGTGAACAAGGACCTCGTCCAGAATTCGCCGAAGGACTGGGTTGACCTGCTGAAGCCGGAATATTCCGGTCAGGTCGCGCTCGCCGGCGATCCGCGCGCTTCGAACCAGGCGATCCTCGGCGTTCTCGCCGCCGGCCTCGCCAAGGGTGCAAAGGCGGGCAAGGAAGCCGGTGAAGCCGGTCTCGGCTATTTCGCCGAGCTGAACAAGGCCGGCACCTTCGTTCCGGTCATCGGCAAGTCCGGCACGCTCGCCCAGGGCTCGACCCCGATCGTCGTCGCCTGGGACTACAACGCACTCGGCTGGGCGAAGACCCTCAACGGCAACCCGCCGACCGAAGTCGTCGTTCCGGCCAGCGGCGTCCTCGCCGGCGTTTACGTCCAGGGCATCTCGGCCTACGCACCGCACCCGAACGCAGCCAAGCTCTGGATGGAGCACCTCTATTCCGACGAAGGTCAGCTCGGTTGGCTCAAGGGCTTCTGCCACCCGGCCCGCTTCAACGCCATGGTCAAGGCCGGCAAGGTTCCGCAGGCGCTGATCGACGCCCTGCCGCCGGCAGCGGCTTACGAAAAGGCCTACTTCCCGACGCTCGAAGAAGTCGACGCCAACAAGGCTGCCGTCACCGGCGGCTGGGATGCCGTCGTCGGCGCGAACGTCCAGTAAGCCTTTCCACAGAGATGTCGCCCCGACCGGTTTTCCGGTCGGGGCACTTACGTTATTCGTAAGGAATTCAAATTCTTAGAACACCAATAACGCCCGCGTCGACAACGCGGCTTCAGGGGCGCGAACGGAATGTCATCTGCTAAACCCGACGCCAGCCCGCCGGCGCGTCGCCTACCGCTTCACTGGCTGGGCATCGTGCCCTTTGCCGCCTTCGTGACGCTGTTCCTGATATTGCCGACGATGAAGATCGTGGTCGGCGCCTTTCAGACGGCAGATGGTAGCTTCACGCTTGAGAACATCCGGGGCCTGTTCACGCCCTCGATCCTCGCGGCCTACTGGATCTCCATCAAGATCAGCATCGCCTCGGCGCTTCTCGGCTGCCTGATCGGCTTTGCCATGGCCTCGGCCATCGTCTTCGGCGGCTTGCCGAAGGGCATCCGCGGCCCGCTTCTGACCTTTTCCGGCGTCGCCTCCAACTTTGCCGGCGTGCCGCTCGCCTTCGCCTTTCTCGCGACCCTCGGTCCGGTTGGCATCCTCACCGTCTTCCTGCGCTCGAACTTCGGCTTCGACCTGCGGATGCTCGGCTTCAACCTCCTCTCCTTCTGGGGGCTGACGATCACCTATCTCTTCTTCCAGATCCCGCTGATGATCCTGATCATCACGCCGGCGCTGGACGGGCTGAAGCGCGAATGGCGCGAGGCCGCCGAAATCCTCGGCGCCACCGGCCTGCAATACTGGCGCATGGTCGCCTTCCCGATCCTGCTGCCGTCGCTGCTCGGCACACTGGCGCTTCTCTTCGCCAATGCCTTCGGCGCGGTCGCGACCGCCATCGCGCTCACCGGCTCGTCGCTGTCGATCGTGCCGATCCTGCTTTTTGCCCAGATCCGCGGCGACGTGCTCGGCAATCCGCATCTCGGCTACGCGCTCGCCTTCGGCATGATCGTCGTCACCGGCATCGCCAACGCGATCTACATCTGGCTCCGCGCCCGCAGCGAAAGGTGGCTGAAATGAAGAAGATCTGGGCCTGGGGAGCCCTCGTTTTCGGCCTCCTCTATTTCACCCTGCCACTCGTCGGCATGACCAACTTCTCGCTGAAGATGCGGCGCGGCGAATATTCCTTCGACGCCTACGGCAAGGTTTTCACCGATCCACGCTTCCAGGAAACCTTCACCTATTCTGTGATGCAGGCGCTGTTCACCATCATCTTCGGCGTGCTGCTCGTCGTACCGACCGCCTATTGGGTCCGGCTCAAGCTGCCGCGGCTGCGCCCGGTTATCGAGTTCATCACGCTGTTGCCGCTGGTCATTCCGGCCATCGTCATCGTCTTCGGCTATATCCGGCTCTACAACACCTCGAGCTGGCTGCCGCTGACCGGCACGGTCACCGGCACCAACATCCTCTTGATGTTCGGCTATGCCACGCTCGCTTTGCCCTACATGTATCGTGCCGTGGATACGGGACTTCGGACCATCGACGTCGCGACGCTCACCGAAGCCGCCCAGAGCCTCGGCGCCGGATGGGCCACCATCCTGGCAAAGATCATCCTGCCGAACGTGCTCGTCGCGGTGCTTTCGGGCGCCTTCCTGACCTTTGCCATCGTCATCGGCGAGTTCACCATGGCGGCGCTGCTCAACCGGCCGGCCTTTGGCCCCTACATGCAGCTTCTCGGCGCCAACCGCGCCTATGAGCCGGCAGCACTCGCCGTCATCGCATTCGGCATCACCTGGGGCTGCCTCGGCCTCATCCAGCTCGTTTCGCGCTTCCAGAAAAGCGCGCCCCCCAAGGCCTGAGGACCGCACTCATGAGTTTCCTGTCACTCACCAGCATCAAGAAGTCCTTCGGCCCGGTTCAGGTCGTGCATGATTTCAACATGAACATCGAGAAGGGCGAGTTCGTCTCCTTCCTCGGGCCCTCGGGCTGCGGCAAGACGACCGTGCTTCGCATGATCGCCGGTTTCGAGACGCCGACCAGCGGCAAGATCGTCATCAACGGCCGCGACCAGAATTCGCTGAAGCCCAACCAGCGCAACATCGGCATGGTGTTCCAGGCCTATGCGCTGTTTCCCAACATGAACGTGCAGGACAACGTCGCCTTCGGCCTCAAGGTCGCGGGCGTCGACAAGTCGGAGATCGAGGCACGGGTGAAGCAGATGCTCGGGCTGATCAAGCTCGAGCACCTGGCGGACCGCTTCCCCTACCAGCTCTCCGGCGGCCAGCAGCAGCGCGTGGCGCTGGCCCGCGCCATTGCGGTCAAGCCGCAGGTGCTGCTGCTCGACGAGCCGCTTTCGGCGCTCGACGCCAAGATCCGCGTATCGCTGCGCGAGGAAATCCGGCAGATCCAGCAGCAGCTCGGCATCACCACCGTCTTCGTCACCCATGACCAGGAAGAGGCCCTGTCGATTTCCGACCGCATCGTCGTCATGAATGCCGGCCGCGCCGACCAGATCGGCACCCCCTTCGAGATCTACAACACGCCGTCGACGCGCTTCGTCGCGTCCTTCGTCGGCACGCTGAACATCATCGAGGGCAAGGTCGCCGATCCGGCTTCCGGATCCGTGACGATCGGCAACCAGCAGGTGGCGCTCAAGGACCCGATTGCCGGCATGAAGGGCGGCGACAGCATCTCGCTGGCGCTGCGTCCCGAAGCGGGCTCGATCGCCGAAGGCGCGAAGGGCGATACCGCACTTGCCGGCGAGGTCGTCTCGACCAGCTTCCTCGGCTCGGTCATCCGCACGCGCCTGCGCGTCGGCGGCGACGTCATCTCCTTCGACATGTTCAACAATCCGGGCGTCACCCCGCCGGTCTCCGGCGACAATGTCACGCTGCGCTTCGCCGCCAAGGATCTGCTCGTCATTCGCGAGTGAGTGAGCCGGACGTCATCGGAACGATATTTTCCGGTGACGCCCGTCCCGGGAAAAATCTGTCGTGATTTCCGGCATTTTCGTCGCGCCCTGCGTTTGACCGCGCACGGCCTGGCTATATAGTCGCGTTGTTCTCAGGGCGGGGCGAAATTCCCCACCGGCGGTAGCGGCCGAAAGGCCGGAGCCCGCGAGCGCCTTTGGGTTTTACCCTGGGGGTCAGCAGATCCGGTCGAATTCCGGAGCCGACGGTCACAGTCCGGATGGAAGAGAGCAAGCAGGAACGTGGACCCCGCGACGGGACCCCGCGCGCATGCATGTTCGCCCGACGGGATCATTGGAAACGCCAAACCCTGAAAGGCTTGAGACCATGACCATTCTGTCCCAACCCGCCGCCAAGATCGCGATCGTCCGTGCCCGCTGGCATGCCGATATCGTCGACCGCTGCGTCGATGCCTTCGTTGCGCAATGGACGAAGCTCGGCGGCTCGGCCGCCGATGTCGAGATCTTCGACGTGCCGGGCGCGCTCGAAATCCCGCTGCATGCGCAGACGCTTGCCAGGACCGGCCGCTATGCCGCGATCCTCGGCACCGCCTTCGTCGTCGACGGCGGCATCTACCGCCATGACTTCGTCGCCGGCACCGTGCTGGACGGCATGATGCGCGTACAGCTCGACACCGATGTACCGGTACTTTCCGCCGTGCTGACGCCGCACAATTTCCAGGAAAGCGAACCGCTGATCGCCTTCTTCCGCGAGCACTTCGTCGTCAAAGGCACGGAAGCGGCCAACGCCTGCGCCCAGATCCTCGACGCCCGCGCCAAGCTGGCGCTGGTCAACGCCTGAGCGACCGCCACGCCTGTGAGGTACCGGCGCTCGGCTCGCCCCTCATCCGGCCTGCCGGCCACCTTCTCCCCGCCGGCGGGGAGAAGGTGACGCGCCGCACCCTTGTCACCCAAACTCATCCTCTTATCGAGAACGGCCGGCCACCTTGAGGTCAATCAGAGCCATCCGGTCCAGCGATTGGTTCGTCTCCTCTCCCCGCCTGCGGGGAGAGGGTTAGGGTGAGGGGCTAAGCTCGCCGCTTACTCAAACTGCGGAGCAGTTCAACCCTGCTTGAATCAACTTCTGAACCTCCTGAATCAAACAGGCAGCCCTAGTCGATAAGCCTCTGTTTCGGCTCCCAAATACCCGACCTATCGCGCCGCGTCGCCTTCACGCAGGCTGCGCTCCAGCGCCGCCATGCGGTGCCTGTGCCCCGCCACCTCGTAGCCGACGATGGTGACGACAGGCGCCAGCGTCAGGATGATCAGGCACGCCGCCATGTCGAGCCCGGCCATCGCCGCGGCTACGGAGGCGACCAGCACCAGCGCCGTGCCCGCGAGCAGCCAGAGATGCAGCCGGTCCGCCTGCTGCAGCAGATAGGCGTACATCGCGTAGAGAAGGCCGATGTAGAACGCGACGGGCACAGCGACCGTCAGCACCGTTGCGACCGAGCCGATATGCGCCTTGTGTTCGATATAGTAGGCCGCCACATGCAGCCCGGCGCCGGTTGCGACGATCGATGCGAAGATCGGCATGTGGCCATAGCCCCAGACGAAGGAGCGCTTGAGGCGGTGGTGGTGCAGGATCTCGGCGCTCGGCAGCAGGAAATAGATCCACCACATGCCGAAGGTGAGCCCCGTTCCCGCGAGGCAGACGAGCGCGACATCGAGGTTCCAGCCCTCGCCCTCGACCACCGCGGAGATCGAGGCAACCGTGCCGACCACCCCTTCCCCGAGCGCGATGATCGCGAGCAGCCCATAGCGCTCGGCGATGTGATGCGCATGCCAGGGCGTTCCGCCATACCGCATCTCGGCGATATAGGGACCGAGCATCTCGATCGCCGTCAGCACGACAACCATGGCAAAGGTCACCGCCAGCGAGAAATCAAAGAAGATCAGCACGATCCAGCCGAGTTGGGCGGCGCTGATCGCCTTCACATAGACCATGCACGCCTCGCGCCGCGCCGGGTCCTGCCGGCTGGCGCGCAGCCACTGGAAGACCATCGCCACGCGCATGACGACATAGCCGAGCACCATGACGCCGTTGTTGAGGTGCTCGCCCTTGTCAATCGACTCGAACATCGGCGGCAGGCCGATCGCCAGGATCAGGACGCCGACCATCTGCACCATGGTGACGCTGCGGAAGATCCAGTCATCCGTGTCGTAGGCCGAGGCGAACCAGCTGAAATTGATCCAGGCCCAGCAGATGGCGAATGTAGCGAAGCCGAAGCCGATCAGCCCGGCGATGAAGTGGCCCTCGGCGAAGAGATGCGCGAGCTGCGAGGCGGCAAGGCTGAAGGCGATGACGAAAGTCAGGTCGAACAGAAGTTCGAGCGTCGTCGCCGTCCTGTGATGTTCGTGCGTGTCACGGCCCCTCATGCGCGAGACATGGTGGTGCGCGCTTTGCTGCGGCCCGGTCGAGGTTGTTTCAGTCATGCGGCGGCGCCCTTCTTTTGACGATCCGCAAGAATGTTCAAGTATTTGCCAAAGCTTCGTCAAGACGACGGACAATCCCCGAACATGAAAACGCCCGGCATTGCTGCCGGGCGTCTCGTCACGATGCCTGAGGGAGGATCAACGGGCGTCGCGAGATCAGTTATGCCTTGACATACGTGAGCGGGATGCGGGCGGAAAACCGCACACACTTTTCCTCATCCCGCTCTAGCAGCATCGAGACGGTCGATCGCCTCGACATTGCCGGCCGAAGGGCCGTTGGGGTCGAATTCGGACGCGAGCCAGGTATCGACGATCGACTTCGCCAGTTCCGGGCCGATGACGCGGGCGCCCATGGTGATGATCTGGGCGTTGTTCGACTTCGCCGCACGCTCGGCCGAATAGGTGTCATGCGTCAGCGCTGCGCGAATACCCGGCACCTTGTTGGCGGAGATGCAGACGCCGATGCCGGTGCCGCAGAACAGGATGCCGCGATCGTGCTTGCCCTCGACGACCTGCTGCGCCAGCTTCTGCGCGAGATCCGCATAGTAACCGGCCTGGCTGAGGTCCACGACCTCCACGTCGTCCCTGCCCACAAGATGGGCGGCGATCACATCCAGCAGGGGCTTGCCGGCACTGTCCGCCCCGATTGCAATCTTCATGATTGTTCCTTTCCATTCTTGAGGAACTGCCGCTGCCGAAGGCTCAGATCGCCTTCGAGACACGCTGCAGAATGTCGAGATAGCCAGTGACGTCCCAGGCGGAGCGGCCGATGAAGAGGCCGTCGATGTGCGCCTCACTGATCAGTTCTTCGCAATTGCCGGGATTGACGCTGCCGCCATAGAGAACCGGCACGCGCCTGCCGAGCGCCGCTTCCGCCACATCCGCGATGCGCTTGTGGCGCTCGTCGGCATAGTCCGATGTCGCCGGAATGCCGTTGACGCCAATCGCCCAGACGGGCTCGTAGGCCAGCAGGATCGTCGCCGCCTTCGCCTCGCCTTCGAGCAGCGCCAGGGCGCCCTCGACCTGGCGCTTCAGCACCTGATCCGCCTCGCCCGCCTCGCGCTCGGCAAGCGTCTCACCGATGCAGATCAAGGGTACCAGGCCATGGCGCACGGCGGCCGCCGTTTTCAGGCCGACGGTGCGATCCGTCTCGCCGAAATGTTCGCGCCGCTCGCTGTGGCCGAGCTCGACCACATCGAGGTCGCAGTCTTTCAGCATCAGCGGCGATACCTCGCCGGTCCAGGCGCCGGCATCGTCCCAATGCATGTTCTGCGCGCCGACCTTGACGCTGGTTGCGGCAAGCCGCCCCTTGACCTCACGCACCGCCGTGAAGGGTGGAATGACGAAGCGCTGGATGCGTTCGTCACGCGCCGCGTCCGCAGCCTTGAGACCGTCGGCGAAAGCCATCGCCTCGGCCAGCGTCTTGTTCATCTTCCAACTGGTGCCGACCCAGAGCCCAGACTTGCTCATGCCTTCTCCTTGCGATTGTCGACCCTGACCAGCCGGATGCCGGCTTCGTCGAGCGGCGCGGCGTGTTCGGCCGCAACTTCAGCGCCGGTCAGCACCGCGTCGAAGGCATCGAGCCCGGTCAGGAAATGGAGCGCCGAGCGCCCGAATTTGTCGTGGTCCACCAAAAGGTATTTGCGCTTGGCCGCCTTCACCATCAGGCGCTTGGCCTGCACCACTTCCTGGTCCTGGTGGAAGGCCACGGTCCCTTCGATCGCCGAGCTCGAGAGAAAGGCGATGTCGACACGCAGCGATCGCAGCGCCTCGTCGGTGACGATGCCGAAGAAGCCGTTGAACTTCTTGCTGTACTGGCCGCCGAGCGCGATGACATTGATGCCCGGCGCGCCCGAGAGACTGGTGATCACGCCGAGATTGTTGGTAATGACGGTCAGCGGGCGGATGTCGCGAATGCACTCGGCGATCGCGCCGGTCGTCGAACTGTCGTCGATCAGGATGCTCTGTCCCGGCTCAATCAGCCCGGCCGCATATTCGGCGATCCGCCGCTTCTCGACGGTGGCGATCTTTTCGCGATAGCGGAAGTCGCTTTCGAATTGCGGGCTCGACTGTATCGAGGCGCCGCCATGAACCTTGCGCAGGAGGCCCGCCTGTTCGAGGTCGTCGAGATCGCGGTGCACCGTCATCTTGCTGACGCCGAAGCGCAGCGACAGGTCTTCGACGGACGCCGTACCGGCCTCCATCAGCACATCCATGATCGCCTGTCGCCTGTCTTCCGGCTTCATCGTCTCGGCCCCGATTTCACGCAGCCTCGGCCACGTTCAGCGTGAGAAGATAACACCTATTTGTGATATTTCAATTTCCATTGCGTGATTTTGTGATCTTTTAATGTGATTTTTCTATGCGATTGAAGCCCGTGTCGATGTAGGGCTCCCAGAATTCGACCGACTCCCGGATCATCGCGACGACGTTGTGGTCGGTCGGCTCGCGCTCGCGGAAGGAAAGCTCCAGGCAGATCTCGTTGTCGGTGCCACCGCCGGCCCTGACCGCGCCGATCAGCTTCTCGGGCGTGATGCGGCCGTCCCTGTTGTAGGCGGCGGTAAACGGCCAATGGCCGCCCTTGTTCATCGACGACTGCTTGATGTGGATGATCGGCGAACGCTTGGGGAACGCCCCGGCCCAGGCATAGGGGTCGATATCGTCAGGATTGTCGGAAGTGACGTCACCGTGGTCGATATCGACCATCATCTTCATCGGGATCGGAAGCCCGGCTTCGGCGAGCCGCCGGTCGAGCGCCCGGCATTCCTCGATCGTGTGGCCGAACTCGCGGCCGACCGACATCGGTTCCCAGAAGACATAGGAGAGACCCGCCGCCTCGCCGTGCTCGGCGACCTCGCGCCAGCAGTCGACGGCGATCCGCATCATCTCCTCGCGCCGCGCCGGATCGTCGTAGTCCCTCAGGGTGAAGATTGCGAATTGCGTACCCATGCCGGAAGCGCCGAGCTCGGCGGAGATATCGGCAAAGGTCTTGAACCAGTCGACATAGTAGCGCCTGACATCCGGGTCCGGATGGCCGAAATGGTTGAGCCTGCCATAGGGCCCGGTCATGCCCGAGGTGATCTTCACGCCGGTGCGATCGAGCGCTTTGCGAAACTGCCGGACGGTCTTGGCGATCGTCGCCGCCGGCCAGCCGGGATTGACGAATTCATGGGTGAGCTGCACGTAGCCGATGCGGATCTTCTCGGCGATCGTGTCGATCAGATCGTCGGGCTCTGCGAAGCGGTTGACCAGCGGATTGGTGTTGAGCGACAGCGTGAAGGCCACGATCGGCTCCTCTTACCAGGTAAATTTTGGAAGGATGAAGTCGGGAGCGGCGCCGTGCTCGGCAAAGAGCTTGCGCCGCTCTTCGTCCGAGGCGTGCGCCAGAATCCCCGTCGTCACCAGCACGGAATGGAGCCCTGCGCCCGCCGCACCGGCAATGTCATGCTCGATGCTGTCGCCAATGGCGCAGACCCGCGTTGGATCGGGATGGCCAAGGAAATCGAGCGCTGCCGCATAGATGTCGGCAAAGGGCTTGCCGATCCAGCGCACGCTGCCGCCAAGCTCCTCGTAGAGCTCGGCGATACGGCCGGCGCCGAAGGCCGTGCCCGTCTTCGTCAGCATCACCTTGTCGGGATTGGTGCAGAGACAGGGAACGCCGCGCTTCGCCGCCGGTGCCAGCAGCGCCTCGTAATGGGAAAGCGGATAGACGTCGCCCTCGCTCGCGGCCAGAAGCACGAAGTCGGCGTCCGCCCCGCTCGCCGTGCGTTCGAGGTCGAGCCCCGCCAGCGGCGAGAGGTCACCGTCGCGGCTGATGAGCAAACACTTGCGCCGCCCGCCGCCAGCACCCTCGCCTTCCCGCTTGAGGATCTGCCAGGCGACCTCACCGGAGGTCAGGAACCAGTCCCAGCTCCCGGCGACGAAGCCGAGATCGACGAGGCGGCGGTCGTTTTCTGCCGAGCGTTTGCCCGAGTTGGAGAGAATGATGATGCGTTTTCCGGCGTCCTTCAGCCGCACCAATGTTTCGGCCGCACCCGGATAGGGACCGCGGCCATCGCGCAGCACGCCGAACTGGTCGATCAGGAAGGCGTCGTAGCGCTCGGCAATGGCGCTTAGCCTGTCGATGGCTTGGGCTTCCGTCACAGCACACCTGCCTTTCTGGCACCGGCCAGCGCCAGCCGCGCCGTCCCGGCGGCGGCCTCCTCGGAGAGAACCGGCAGGAAAGGCACGCCGAGCTTGCGCGCCCGGATCGCCGTCCAGGCCGCATTCTTCGCACCGCCGCCGACGCTGCGCAGCGACCGGAGCGCCGGCCCGCCAAGTGAGGTCAACCGCCGATAGGCAAGGCTTTCGACCCCGGCGATGCCTTCGAAGATCGCCTTGAGAAAGGTCGCGTCATCGGCCGGCCGCGGGCTCATCCGCGGCCGAAAATCCGGATCCGCGACCGGGAAGCGCTCGCCCGGTTTCACCAGCGGATAATAGTCGAGCCCGGTGTCGACGGACGGATCGATCTCGGCCGAAAGCGCTGCGATCCGCTCCGGCGAGAAATGTTCGGCCAGCACCACGCCGCCGGTATTGGATGCCCCGCCGGCCAACCACATCTCGCCGATGCGGTGACTGTAAAGCCCATATTCCGGCGCAAACAGCGGGCGATCCGAGAGCATCTTCACCGTCAGTGTCGTGCCGAGCGCACTGACGCCGTCACCCGGCTGATCGGCGCCCGTTGCCAGGAACGAGGCGCATCCATCCGTGGTGCCGGCAACGACCACGAGATCGGCCGATAGGCCGAAAGCTTCGGCAGCCATGGGACCGATCGCCGCGACCGGCGCTCCGGCTGGCATCACATCGGGCAGCAGATCGACACGTGCGCCCGTGCTCTCGATCCACTTCGGCCACGACCGCGATACCGGATCGTAGCCGGTCTTCAGCGCGTTGTTCTCGTCGGAGACGTCATAAAGCCCGGTGAAATGTCCGGCGAGCCAATCGGCCTGATGGATCACCCGGAAAGTGCCGGGCACGGACTGAAAGGCGAGAAGCTTGGCAAGGCCGGATGTGGCGCCGTGGGCGGCACTTTCACGTGGCGCATGGGCAGAAACCGCATCGTGAAGAGCACGATCGGCAACCGGGTCGTTGTACATCATCGGCGTCGCCAGCGGCGCGCCACTCTGGTCGACCGGCAGCATCGTGCCCGAGGTGCCGTCGATCGCGAGAGCACGAACCGTTTGCCTGTCGATGCCGCCGAGCGTTTCTTCGAGTGCCGCCTGCACCGCCTTCCACCAGCCGAAGGGGTCGCGATGGTCGTCGGAATAGGACGAGAGCTTCGCCGCACCGGATGCGACGACGACGCCATTCGAAGCCATCGCGACGGCACGCGCACCCGAGGTGCCGATATCGATGCCGACGACGAGCTTGCGATCGTCGCCGCTCATTGCAGCACCTGCCCGGCGCGATTGAGCTGCTGGCGATACTTTTCCGCGTCCCAGCCGAGAAGCTCCGCGTTTTCCGCTTCCGTCAGGTAGCGCAGCCGCGCGTCTGCGGGAATGCGTGCCGTCACATCGGCAAGGCACCGCGCCATGGCGAGGGCTCCGGCGGAAATCTCCTTCTGCACCAGCACGCCCTTGCCGGGGAAAAGCAGGAGTGGCGGCAGGCTCTCGCCGGCCGCACGCCGCTTGGCCTCGATCGAAAGGGCAGTCTCGCCGGGAGCGGCCACCACGCCGCCCTTGCCGAGGAAGATCACATGGTCGGGATAAAGGCTGCCGCCGGCGGCAAGCCTGCAACTGTCGAGATCGGCCGCGACCGCATGCAGAGAAGCATCTTCCGGCAGCCGATAGTCGCTATCGACGGCAAGCCGCGAAAGCGCCGCGAGATCGGCGGTCGGCGCCTGTCGCCTCGGCCTGGTCAGACGGCGCGTGATGTCGCTCAAAAGGCTCGCCGCATCCGCCACGGTTTCGGCCGCGACGACGAGACCATGGTTGCCGAGGACCAGCACGGAAGTATTGTCCTGCAGGCGTTCGGCGATTGCCTTGGCAAGCGGCAGTCCCGGCCGGGCGTAGGGCACGAAGACATGCGGGAAACCGGCAAGCCGCTCGGCGGCAATCGCCGCCCCGTTCGTCTGCACCGCCGTCGCGATCGTTTCGACGCAATGCACGTGCACCACCACCTTCTGTGGCATCAGCGCATGGACCGTCGTTTCGATCGAGGGACGCAACCCCGAGGGGTTGCGCCCGGCAATGACGAAATCCTGGGCCTTCTCGGTCGCCGGGTCGTTGCGCTCCAGCGCATCGAGCAACGGATCAAGCGCCACCGGCACCATGACGTCGCGCTGGCGGGCATGCGTCAGCCATAGGCCCGAGGCCTTGATCCAGAGCGTGCCGCCCTCCTTGATCGAAGTGTTGCCACCCGCCCCCTGCACCAGCAGCGGGTCCGATCCGACGCGGGCCGACAGATCGAGAAGCGCTTCGAATTCCAGACTTCGCATCCCGGTTCTCCTTCAGGCCGCCGCCTGCTGACGCTCAAGCCAATGGGTGAAGGCCTGTCGCTCGGCCGGCGTCATGTGCAGGCCGTGTTTGGTCCGGCGGTCGAGAATGTCGTCCGCCGTCCGCGCCCATTCGTTTTCGATGAGGAAACGCGCCTCGCGCTCGCGAAGGTGCGGGCCGAAGGCAGGCCCGAGATCCTCGAGCGCGGACGCGCCGGCAAGCAACGCGTGCGTCCGCGTGCCGTAGAGCCGCGCATAGTGCTTGGCGAGGTCGGCCGGCAGCCAGCGGTAGCGTGCCTTGAGATCGCCCAAAAATTGCTCGAAATCGGCATCCGCCATGTCGCCGCCGGGCAGATGCGACTTCGCCGTCCAGGCCGGCCCCATCTTCGGGAAGAAGGGCTTCAGCCGCTCCAGCGCATGTTCGGAAAGCTTGCGGAAAGTCGTGATCTTGCCGCCGAAAACCGAGAGCAGCGGCGCCTGACCGTTGGCCGCATCGACCTCGAAAATATAGTCGCGGGTGACGGCCGAAGGATTTTCGGCATTGTCGTCATAAAGCGGCCGGACGCCGGAGAAGCTGTAGACGATATCGTCCGATGTGAGCTGCTGCTTGAAGTAGCGGTTCACTGACTTCAACAGATAGGCGATCTCGTTGTCGTCGGCGGCCACGTCCTCGGGCCGCCCTTCATAGGGGATATCGGTCGTGCCGATCAGCGCCAGATCGTTCTGATAGGGATTGATGAAGATCACCCGCTTGTCCGGGTTCTGCACGAGATAGGCCTGCCGCCCCTCCCAGAATTTCGGCACGACGATGTGGCTGCCCTTGACGAGGCGCACGCTGCGGCTCGAATTCAGCCCGCCGATGCGGCCGATGACGTCGTTGACCCAGGGGCCGGCGGTGTTGACGACGCAGCGCGCCTTCACCTCGGTCTTCACGCCCGTGCGCGTATCGGTCATTTCGATATGCCAGAGCCCGTCGCGCCGGCGGATGGCGCTGCAGGCGGTGCGCGTCAGCACCCGGGCGCCGCGGGCGCGGGCGTCGAGCGCGTTCAGGACGACGAGGCGCGCGTCATCCACCCAGCAGTCGGAATATTCGAACGCCTTGCGGTATTCGCGCTTGATCGGTGCGCCCTCGGGCGCGGTCGCAAGGTTGAGGCTGCGGGTTCCCGGCAGGCGCTTGCGGCCGCCGAGGTGGTCGTAGAGGAAGAGGCCGAGCCTTACCAACCAGGCCGGCCTGTCCGCCGGATTGTGCGGCAGCACGAAGCGCATCGGCCAGATGATGTGCGGCGCGGATTCCAGGAGCACTTCGCGCTCGATCAGCGCCTCGCGCACCAGGCGGAACTCGTAATATTCGAGATAGCGCAGGCCCCCATGCACGAGCTTGCCCGAGCGCGAGCTCGTCCCTTGCGCCAGATCGTCCTTCTCGCACAGGAGAACCGAGAGCCCCCGCCCGGCAGCATCACGCGCAATGCCCGCGCCATTGACGCCGCCGCCGACGACGAACAGATCATATACTCCGGTCTCGGGATTCACGTCGTCACTCCTTCGAATTCACGTCGCACCTCAGGCAGCCTTCGTCTTGTCCTGCAGGCCATAGGTGGAGAAGCCCTCGATCACGCCGGCGATTTCCGCTTCCGGCAGGACCACCGGGCCGCCGATCAAGAGCGTGTGGTAATATTGCTTGGCGATCGTCTCGAGCTCGACTGCCGCCCACATCGCCTTCTCCAGGCTGGCGCCGGTCGCGATCATGCCGTGATTTGCCATCAGGCACGCCGTACGGCCCTCAAGCGCCCGCAGCACGCTTTCGGACAGCGCCTTGGTGCCGTAGCGCTCGTAGTCGGCAACGCGTACGTCGTTGCCGCCGAAGGCAGCGATCATGTAGTGGCAGGCCGGGATCGGCTTGCGGGCAATCGCCAGAATGGTCGAATACATCGCATGGGTGTGGACGACGGCGCCAACCTCCGACCGAGCACGCAGGATATCGAGGTGGAACGGCCACTCGACCGAGGGTTTCTTCGGCCCTTGCCAAACGCCGTATTCGCCATCGATCGGCATGGCGGCGATCATGTCCGCCGTCATCTCGCCATAGGGAATGCCCGAGGGCGTCACCAGCATCGTGTCGCCGTGGCGCACACTGATATTGCCCGACGTGCCCTGGTTGAGGCCGATGGCGTTCATATGACGGCAATGGTCGACGATCGACTGGCGCAGTTCGTGTTCTTTCATGGCGAGTCCTCTTGGATTAGAGCGGGATGCGGGCGGAAAACCGCACACATTTCCTCATCCCGCTCTAGCAGGGATGAACCGGCGGCAAGCCGGCGATGTAGCGGCGGACTTCCTCGGCGGCCATTTCGGCGGCGAAGGTGACGGTGCGCACCGAGGCGCCGGCGATATGCGGTGTCAGCGTCACATTCGGAAGCTTGAGCAGCGGCCAATCCTCCGGCACCGGCTCCACCGCGAAGGTCTCCAGCATCGCCGCCGAGAGATGGCCGCTCACCAGGTTTTCGTAGAGCGCGTCATAGTCGCAGAGCGGTCCGCGCGCCGTGTTCACGAAGATCGCGCCCGGCTTCATCTTCGCAAAGGTATCGGCATTCATCATGTTCCGGGTCTCCTCGGTCACGCGCGGATGCAGCGTCACGAGGTCGGAACGCGAGAGAAGATCGTCGAGCGCCACCTGCTCGACGCCGGCGTTGAGATCGTCGGCGGAAAGCTGCACATAGGGATCGTGCACCAGCACCTTGGTGCCGAAGGCGCGCAGCAAGCGCACCACCTTGGTGCCGATATTGCCGTAACCGATGACGCCGACTGTCATTTCCGAGAGCTCGCGGCCGGTGCGGTCGGCCCGGTAGAGATCGCCGCGCCATTCGCCCCTGCGCAGAGCCTCGTGGCCCGTGCGGATCAGCCGGGTCTCGGCGAGGATGGCGCCGAGCGTGAATTCGGCAACCGCGCTTGCATTGCGGCCGGGCGTGTTGACGACGCGCACACCCGCATCGCGCGCCGCTCCCATGTCGATGTTGACGGGGCCGCCGCGCGAGACGGCGACGAGCTTCAGACCGGGCAGCGCCTGGAGCATTCCCCGGGACAGAGGCGCAAGCTGCGTCACCAGGATTTCGGCGTCACCGATGAATTCGACGATATCCTCGGGCTTGCCGAGATATTCCTTCAGCCCGTCCATGCCTTCGACGGCATAACCGTGCTCCATCGGCACGTCCGGCCAGGGCAGTTCGAGCGTGCGGATGTCATGGCCGTTGCCGGTCGCCTCGACGATCTTGTCGCGGAAGACGTCCGGCAGCATGAACCGGTCGCCGATAATGGCTATCTTCTTCATTTCGGTCTTTCCTGTTGATTTCCGGCGTCAGCACCTTGGGAGAGTGCGTGCCACACGGGTCTGAGCGCTGTTCGCGACTGCTGGTAGGCGGGGAAGAGTTCGTCAAAACGGCGGGCAAGCGCCGGATCGGCGGCTTCCGCCGGTCGCTGATAGGGGGTGACCCAATCTCCGAGGCAATCGGCCATCGTGGGATAGATGCCGAGCGAGACGGCGGCGATCATCGCAGCACCCGCTGCCCCCGCCTCTTCCCGCTCGCTCGTCTGGACACTGGCGCCGAGCGCCGCTCCGAGGATGCGGCGGAGCGAGGCGCTACGCGCGGCACCACCCGTCAGCCGGATGCGCGCCGGAAGCAGCCCCATCTCGGCGTAACAATCGCGCGCCGCCATGGCGAGCCCGTCGAAAACCGCCTTCACCATGTCGCCGAAACCGTGGGTTATCGAGAGCCCGACGAAGGACGCTCTCGCCGTCGCGTCGACGAACGGCCCGCGTTCGCCGGCGTCCGAGATATAGGGCTGGAAGATCAGCGGCGTGCCCTTGGCATCGGCCAGCCAGCCATCGACATGAGCCAGCAGTTCGCTCTTCGATTTTTCGACCCCCATGCCCTTCAGCAGCCCGGATGCGACCGACAGGATCCAGTCGATATTGAGCGTCGCCGCCATGTTCGACTGCATCTGCGCATAGGTGCCTGCTATCGGCATGCACATGGTGTAGCCGGTCAGATCCCGATTCAGCCGCACGTCGTCGGCGCCATTGGCGAGCCGCATGTGCATGCCCGTCGAGCCGATGATCGAGCAGCCGGTATCAGTACCGGGATCATAGAGCCCGGCGCCAAGCGCGGTGCAGACGACATCGACGTAGCCAAGCACAACAGGCGTGCCCTCCGTGAGGCCCGTGATCCTTGCCGCTTCCGCCGAGAGCAGGTGATGGGTCGAAGCACCATCGACGATCTCGGGCAGCACATGCTTCAGCTTTTCGAGGCCGAGGAAGACGATGACATCGTCGTTGTAGGTGCGGGTGCGGAAGTCGCCGAAGCTGAAATTGGCCTCGGACGGATCGGTCGCCCGTTTGCCGGTCAGCTTGAAATAGAGCCAGTCCTTGCAATGGAACGTCGTGGCGACGTCGTTCAACATCTCGGGCGCATGGTCGCTCATCCAGCGAAGCTGCGGCCCCTGCTGGCAGGCGGCAAGGCCCGCGCCGGTGCTTTGAAAGCGGGCGATATCGCCACTGTCGGCGCGAAGCCGCTCCACCGTCTCGCCGGCGCGCGCATCAAGCCACAGCCAGCCCTTGCCGACAGGCGCTCCCGCCTTGTCGATCATCCAGGTGCCATCTCCCTGACCGGTGACCGCGATGGCGGCAACGCGGCCGGGGAGGTTTTCGATCTTGTCCGAGAGCTGCTTCAGCGTCGTTGCCGCGTCCGCCCAGGTGCGCTCGAGATCCTGCACGCTGCCGGCGCGGCCGACGGCCTCATAGACGTTCGGCAGCGCCGCCATGGCGAGCTGACGGCCGCGAAGGTCGAAGGCCACCGACTTGATGACCGAGGTGCCCGCATCGATGCCGATGAGGATGTCTCGCATCAGGCAAGCTCCTGTCCATGGCTGATCGCCCGGCCGCTCTCGCCATCGAAGACATGCAGGCTCGACGGATCGAGATGGATGCCGATCGGCGCGCCGACATCGAGTTCGGTGCGGTCGTGCTCGACCAGCACCATGGTACCGCCGGCGAAATCCGCGGCGATATGGGTTTGATCACCGAGCCACTGGTTGACGGCGACACGGCCCGTCACGCCGTCGGCGCTGCGGCGGACCGAATAGGGCCGGATGCCGAGCACCACCTTCTGCCGCTTGACCAGCGCATCGCGCACCGCATGCGAGAAGTCGGAGGCCGGGTATTCGAGCCGCACGCCGTCCTTGAGGCCGAAGGCGACCTTGCTCTCCGAGCCGGAAACGCTGGCCTCGAACACATTCATCGGCGGCTCGCCGACGAAGGTGCCGGTGAAGAGATTGGCCGGACGCTCCTTGATCTTCTGCGGTGTGTCGAACTGCTGCAGCACGCCGCCTTCCATGACGGCGATGCGATCCGCGAGCGCATTGGCCTCGGTCTGGTCGTGGGTGACGAGGATCGCCGTCAGACCGCGCTCCTTGATGTAATGCTTGATCCGGCCGCGCAGCAGCGCCCGAAGCTGCGGCTCCAGTTGCCCCATCGGCTCGTCGAGCAGATGCAGGTTGGCATCGCGGATCAGTGCCCGGCCGAGCGAGGCGCGCTGCTGTTGGCCGCCGGAGATCGAGCTCGGATAGCGCCCGAGAATGTCCTCGATTTCGAGCAGCTTGGCGATGCTCGCCACCTTCTCGTCGACGACGCCCTGCGAAAGTTTCGACGCCTTCAGCGCGAAGGCGATGTTCTCGCGCACCGTCAGCGGCGGATAGAGCGAATAGCCCTCGAAGGCCATGGCGACGTTGCGGCGCACCGGCGGCAGGGTCTGGACCTCTTTGGCGGCAAGCGAGATCGTGCCGCGCGACACCGCCTCGAAGCCGGCGATCATCCGCAAGGTCGAGGTCTTGCCACAGCCGGACGAGCCGAGCAGCGCGATGATCTCGCCCTTCCTGACATCCATGTTCAGCTTCTTTACGGCGTGCACGCCGTAGTCGACGGGGCCGTAGAACTTGTCGACGTCCTTGATCAAAAGAGCGGTGTCGGTCATGCCGCTTCTCCATTGCGCTTGGCTGCCAGGTCGGCGCGCGGCAGCAGAACGCCGCTCGCCTTGTCGAAAAGAAAGGCCTGGGTGCCATTGACGGCAATATGGGCCGGGCCGGCGGTGGGACCAGGCGTACCGGCCGGGCGCGACACCAGGATTTCGCGACCGCGGACGGTCAGCGCCAAGGTCACGGTCTTTTCGTTGAGAGGCGTTTCCGCCTCCACCGTGACAGGGATGGCGCCGGGTGCCGCGGCGTCGACGAAGCTGATCGTTTCCGGACGCAAGCCGAGAACGCACTGCCTGCCGACGACATCGCCACCATAATCGGCCAGCCGTACCCGGACATTGGAAAGCTCGACGAAGACGCCCTCGCCGCTGCGCTGCGGCGTAACATCGAGCAGGTTGATGGTAGGGTCGCCGAAGAGCCGCGCAATCTCGATATCGGCGGGCGAGTTGTAGATCTCCTGCGGCGTGCCGACCTGGCGGATGCGGCCGGCGGCCATGACCGCGATCCGGTCGCCGAGCGCCATGGCCTCCTTGTAATCCTGGGTGACGTATACGACCGTTGCCCCTTCGGCGGCCAAGAGCCGCGGCAGCTCCAGCCGCATCTCGAAGCGGAGCTTGGCATCGACGTTGCGCAAGGGATCATCCAGCAGAAGCAGCGGCGGCGAGCCGACCAGAGCGCGGGCAAGCGCCGTGCGCTGCTTCTGGCCGTTGGAAAGCGCCTTCGGGTGATGGCTCAGCACATGGTCGATCTTGAGGAGCTTGGCGACCTTCTGCACGCCGGCCGCGATCTTCTCCTTCGGGGATTTCGTTGCCGTCAGCGGGCTGGCGATATTGTCGAAGGCGCTCATGTGCGGGAAGAGCGCGAAGTTCTGGAAGGCCATGCCGACGCCGCGATGTTCCGCATCGACGTCGGTCATGTCTTCGCCGCCGATCAGCACCCGGCCCTCGTCCGGCTCGATGACCCCGGCCACCAATCTCAGCAGCACGGTCTTGCCGGCGCCGGAGGGGCCGAAGAGCACCAGCCGCTCGCCATCGGCGACGTCGAGCGTCAGGTCGTCGAGAACCGTCTGGCTCTTGTAGCGCTTGACGATATTCTTCAGTTGCAGCGTGGTCATGATTTATCCCTTCACCGCGCCGAGCGACAGGCCTTCGACGAGGTAGCGCTGGGCGTAGAGTGCAAGTGCGAGCGTCGGCGTGACCGAAAGCACGATGGCCGCGGCGATCTGCCCGTATTGGATGCCCGAGGACGTGACGAAGGCGAGCGCGCCCACCGTCACCGGCTGCTTGTCGGCGGAGGCCAGCACCAGCGCGAAGACGAAATTGTTCCACGCGAAGATGAAGGCGAGCAGGCCGGCAGCGGCAATGCCGGGTCCTGCCAGCGGCAGGGCGATCTTTCGGAAGGTCGCAAACCAGGAATGACCGGCGATGCGATAGGCATATTCGACGTCGGCCGAGATATCCTCGAAATAGCCGCGCACGATCCAGAGGATGAGCGGCAGGCAGATCAACTGATAGACCCAGATCAGGCCAAAGTAAGTGTTGGAGAGGCCGAGCCACTGGAAATACTGCGTCAGCGGCAGGAGGACCAGCAGCGGCGGCGCGAAGCGGAAGGATAGAAGCGTAAAGGCGATGTCTTCCGAGCCCCTGAACTTGTGGCGGGCGAAGGCATAGGCCGCGGGCACGCCAAGCACCAGCGAGACAGCGACGGAGGCAACCGACAGGAAGATCGAGTTGCCGAGATTGCTCATGAAGGCGATGTCGAGCGTACCGGCGGCCGTCTGCAGCTTGCCGGTGATCAGCGCCGCATAGTTCGAAAGCGTCGGCGTGAAGATGACCGAGGGCGGGATGGCGAGGATTGTCTCGTTCGTCTGGAACGACATCAGGAAGATCCAGAAGATCGGGAACATGAAGAAGACGACGACGAGCGTAAGGGCGAGACCGCGCAGGGCCCGTTCGAGCGGAGACATGGTTTCCATTGGAACCTCCTTACGCTTCGCCGCGAGCGCGTTCGCGCAGGCGCAGCCAGTTCTTGATGAAGACGTTGGACAGCGTGTAGGTGATCGCCCACAGGATGATCAGCAGCGCCGCCGAACGGCCGACATTGGTCGACTGGAAGAAATTGAGATAGGCCTCGACCTGGAAGACGGTAAGCGTGTTGCCCGGCCCCCCTTGGGTCATCGCATAGATGATGTCGAATTGCTGGATACTGTCGAGCAGCCGGAAGAGCGTCGCCGTCAGAATGTAAGGCGTCAGCATCGGCAGCGTAATGCGGAAGAAGACGAAGCTGCGCGGCACGCCGTCGAGGGCTGCCGCCTCGAAGGGCTGGGTCGGCAGCGAGCGCAGCCCCGCAAGCAACAGGATCATGATGAAAGGCGTATAGACCCAGATATCGACGAGCACGACGGTAAGCAGTGCCGTGTCCGGCGAGGACGCCCAGCGAAAATCATGCAGGCCGATGAGGCTTGCAAGGTAGCTGAGGATGCCGAAGCTCGGATTGGTCATCAGCTTCCACATCAGCGCGGCGAGCGCCGGCGCGATCATCAGCGGCAGGAGCAGCATGATCGAGATGAAATTGTTGACCGCCGAGCGGCGCTGCAAGAGCAGCGCAATGCCGAGACCGAGCAGCAGCTCCAGCGTCACGGTGATGCCGGCATAGAGCAGCGATACCTTGAGCGTGTTCCAGAAGGCCGGGTCGGTGAAGAAGTTGAGGTAGTTTTCGCCCCAGTTGAACTGACGGCTCCAGGGCTGGCTCAGCCGGTAGCGCTGGAAGGAATAGACCACCGCCGTGAAGAACGGGATGAGGATGCCGATGCAGACGAGCAGCGCCGGCAGGCTCAGCACATAGGGAAGCATCTTCCTGCTGATCCTGAAGCCGGAGGCCGGTCTGCGAAGGGTTTCTGTTGAAGCCATGTCGAGCTCCGTTCCTGAAGTCTTGAAGAAAGCACGCGGCACGCGGAAGCTCGAGCCCGCGCCAGTCCTCGGCATCTCAGGTTGTCTTTGGAGCTCGGCGCCTCGCGCCAGATCGGCTCCCACGTTTTGGCTTCCGACGACCGGGATCGTCGCAAGCCGGCCATGACAGGCATCTCGGGATGCCCGGCGCCACTGGAGCGCCGTGCGTTCGTACGAACGCACGAAGGACGCTCTAGCACTTTGATTCTAGAGCATCTTTCTGCCTCGCGTGGTTCCACTTGAGGGCAGAATGCTCTAGGGCGCCGGGCATCGCTTGGGAGGCCTATCAGCCGAGACCCGCCTCTTGGAGCTGGCGGTTGATGCTTTCTGCGAGCTGGTCGAGACCTTCGTCGACCGGCACCTGCTTGGCGACCATCTTCTGCAGCGTCGCCGCCCATTCGGTGGTGACGTCGAAGAACAGCGGCTGCGGCGTGAACTTGATGGAGGCGCCGGCGGCCGAAGCGTCGAACATTTCGACATAGCCCGGATAGCTCTTGTTCAGCTTCTCGCGGAAGATCTCGTCCTTCCAGATCGACTGGCGAACCGGATCGACGAAGTCCATCTTGGTGGCGCCGAACAGCGCATGTTCCGGACCGGAAGCCCATTGCAGGAAGTACCAGGTGGCGTCCTTGTCCTTGGAGAAGTTGGACATGGCGAGCGACCAGATCCAGATGTTCGGGGTCGAGGCCGTGGCTTCCGGGTTGGCGGCAAAGGCGGCATAGCCGAGCTTGCCGGCCATCTTGTTGTCGCCGCCGTTCATGAAGTAGCCCAGGCAATCGGCGTCGAAGATCATGGCCGAGGCGCCGGCGCCAAGGTCGGTGCCCACCTGGTACCAGGTATAGGTCGACCAGTCCTTCGGGCCGCTTTCCTGGATCATCTGCACGAACTTGGCGTGGTACGCCTTGGATTCGGCGGTGTTCATCGCCGCCGACAGCTTGCCGTCGGCCGAAACGTTCAGGTCCTTCTGGTTGAAATTGGCATAGCCCGACAGGAAGCCGGGATGGATCGTCGCCCAGGAGCGCGAACCACGCACGCCGATGCCGTAGATGCCGCCGATGTCCTTCTGCAGCTTGGCCGCGACCGCGATCATGTCGTCAAGGTTCTTCGGCAGTTCGACGCCGGCCTTGTCGAACATCTCGCGGTTATAGGTGATGTTGTTCTGTTCGAACGCCCACGGGATACACCATTGCTTGGCATCTTCCGAACCCAGCGCCCCGCCCGGCTGGCCGTTCCAGGCGCAGGAGTTCTTCACGCCGACGAGGAAATCGTCCCAATTGTAGTTGGGGTTGGTCTTGGTCGGATCCTTGATCCATTCGTTGAGGTCGGCGATCCAGCCGGCCGGACCATAGGTCCAGGTCATGTAGGCGCCGGTCATGAAGGCGTCGTATTCGGCCGAGCCCGACGACAGCGCCGCCGTCACCTTGTCGAAATAGACGTCTTCGGGAAACACGTCGTAGGTGATCTCGATGCCGGTCAGATCCTTGAAGGCCTGCAGGTTGGCGATCATCGCATCGGCGTAGGGGTGCTTGTTCAGAAGCAGCTTCAGCTTCTTGCCGGAATGGGCCTTCCAGTCGAAATCGGCGGCCAGCGCCCGGGTCGACATCATGTTGAACAACGTGCCGGCCGTGCCGGCCGTCAAGCCTGCCGCGCCCAATCCCTTGAGCATGCCGCGGCGGTCCACCTCCCCACGCAGGAACGCGCTGATGAGGTCCTTCTCCTTCTCGTACATTCGTCTTCTCCTCCGTTGCGGGTATGATTGCAGTGCCGGCTACCCCACCGGTATTCCTCCCTTTGAGACCTGGACGGCAGATCCTCCCTGCCCTCCCCATGGCCTCGAATGTCTCAGCGCCTCATGCGCTGCGGGCGGCCAGCGCCCGTGCGGTCCGCTCATCGGTGATGAGGCCGCTCAGGTGTCCGCTGCCAAGCACCGCGCGAATGGCCGGCACCTTGATCTTGCCGCCGGCAACGGCAACCGCGCGGCGGTTCTTCAGGTCCTCGCGGCTGAGCGTGAAGGTGCGGTCGGATAGCGCCGTTTCGACCGGCGCCCCATCCTCGTCGAAGAAGTGGCCGAGCAATTCGCCCATCGCCCCGCCCTTCTGGATCTCCTCGATCTCGCTGGTCTCGATCATGCCGGTCGAGACCAGCGACGCCTCGCGCTCGACGGTTCCGATGCCGACCATCAGCAGGTCGGCGGTCTTGGCGAGATCGAAGACCTCGCGCACGCCGCGCTGGCTGAAGAGCACGTCGCGATCCTCGACCGTGTTGGCGAAGAACGGCACCGGCATGACATAGGCTTCCGCGCCGGTGCGCTCGGCCAACCGGTGGATCACGTCATGCGGATTGGCCGAAAACTTGCGGGTCAGACCGCCGAGCAGCGAGACGAAGCGGGTGTTGCCGCTCGCCATGCGCGGCAGATATTCGACGCAGGCCGCGAGCGTACGGCCATGGCCGACGCCGACCAGCGCCGTTTCGCCGCGCTCGATCTCGCGCTTCAGGAACTGCGCGCCGGAAATGCCGAGCGCCTTCAGCGGCAGATCGTCGGAATCGAAGTCCGGCACCACCTCGCAATAGTCGAGGCCGTAGCGCGCCGAAAGCGCCTGTTCGAGTTCGACGCATTCGGAGACTTCGCCGTCGATATAGACCTTCACCAGCCCTTCTTGGTTGGCCTTCATGATCAGCCGATGGGCTTTCAGCGAGGTGAGACCCAACCGCTTGGCAACCTCGGCCTGGGTCAGGCCGCCGGCATAGTGCAGCCAGGCCGCCCGCGTCGCCATGCTGGTCTCGTCATCCCGAATGCCTGCGCCACCGATGATCGTCATTGTCTCCACCCGCGTCTCTTGTTGCGCTGCATGATATTTTTTGCACCGCGTGATATTTTTATCCGCTGATGAAAGAAATTTCATGACCTGAAAAAAATGTCAAGAGCGATCGACAAGGCGACCGTTCACGTTTGTGGAGGAGAGCGGATGGAAGCGCGCTGCCGCACGTGCGTGGAGCAGCGAGGAGCCGGTGAGGAAAGAGACTTTGGAATGGACGCGCTGACGGTCCGCGTCCCTCACCGGCGTGGCCGCCGGAGGTGCTGGAGCGCGCCCGCTATTGCCCGAGGTTTCTCAGATAGAGCGACAGCAATTGCGTCTGCGAGGAGATGCCGAGCTTGCGGTAGACGTTGCGGCGGTGGACCTTGACCGTGCCGGTGGAGATGCCGAGCCTGAGGCCGATCGATTCCGACGAATGGCCCTGCAGCACCAGTTCGATGATCGCGGATTCCCGTTCCGTCAGGTTCAGATGCTGCCAGACGCCATCGGCCGGCGGATGCGTCGCCTTGCGGCGGCTGCGGCCGTTTTTCGCCAGCGCCGCATCGAATCGCCGGCCGAGACCCGCCCAGTGGTGGCGTACGAGGCCGGCGACCAAGGGCTCGACCTTCTTCAGCAGCGCAAACTCCGCCGCGCTGAACGGCCCCGTCGCCTCACGCCGCATCAAGGAGAGCACGATGGTGATCTGCTCGTCGAGCGGCACGAAGAAGCCGACCTCCTCGGCAAGCCCCGTCTGCACGTAATAGGTGCGGTAGTATTCCGACGAGAAGAACCGGTCGGGCGCGAGCTCGCGCATCCGCCAGACGCCGGGCTTGCCCTGCGACGCCGCATGGTAGAACGGATCGAGCAGATAAGGCCCCGCCTGGTAGAGGCTGACGAAGAGCACATGGTCCTTGGCGTTGAAGGTGCTGTAGAGATCGATCGGCCGTTCCTTGCCGCGATAGGCGAAGACGACGACATAGTCGAAAGTCATCAGCGTCGACATCAACCGCCGATAGGTGGTGCCGACGGCCTCGTCTTCCAGCGGCGCGCCCGTCACCAGCGGCGCCATGACCTGAAAAAGTCCTTCGAGATCGACGCTCAAACCGCTCCCCCGGTCAATGCCTGCCGCTTCAGGGGTATACTCCTCACACAGAGCTTCTCACGTTGAAATACCTCTCTCGGGGTATATACCGGCAGGCCACGCGGTGACTAGGCTGCGTGTCAATGACGGTGGAGTGCCGGGACGGGAGATTCCTGGCGACATCCGATAACAACCGCAGGGAACAAACGTGACATCCGCTTCGACGAACGACATCGAATTCCGTTCGGTCGCCAAACGCTATGGCGCCGTGACGGCCGTATCGGACATCAATCTCGAGGTGCCGCGCGGCGCCTTCATGGCGCTGCTGGGCCCCTCCGGCTGCGGCAAGACCACGTGTCTGCGCATGATCGGCGGCTTCGAGCAGCCGAGCGAGGGTACGGTCTTCATCAGCGGCGAGCCGATGAACGGCGTGGCCGCCTACCGCCGCCCGGTCAACATGGTGTTCCAGCACTATGCGCTGTTCCCGCACCTCGATGTCGAGCAGAACGTCTCCTACGGCTTGAGGCAGATGCGGCCGCGCATCGCCGCCGGCGAGATCACCCGGCGCGCCCAGGAAGCGCTGGAAATGGTGCGGCTCGGCGGCTTCGGCAAGCGTCGCATCCACGAAATGTCCGGCGGCCAGCAGCAACGCGTGGCGCTTGCCCGCGCCATCGTCAACAAGCCGAAGGTGCTGCTGCTCGACGAGCCCTTGGCGGCCCTCGACAAGAAGCTGCGCACCGCCATGCAGATCGAACTGCAGACGCTGCAGCGCGATCTCGGCATTACCTTCGTGCTCGTCACCCACGACCAGGAGGAAGCGCTGTCGATGAGCGATTTCGTCTGCGTCATGAATGCCGGTCGCATCGTCCAGGTCGGGCCGCCGCAGGAAATCTACGACCGCCCGGCGAGCCTCTTCGTCGCCGATTTCGTCGGCAAGACCAACCGGATCTCAGCCACCGTCGACGGCAATGCCTCGGTCCGGTTTGCCAACGGCGCCCGCTTCGCCGCCCCGGCGGTCAACGGCACCAGGGGCGCTGCCATGGTGGCCTTGCGGCCGGAGGCGATCCACCTGACGCGCAATGGCGCCGCCAGCGCAGACACGCTCGCCGGCACCGTCACGCACCGCATCTTCCTCGGATCGGCGGTCGAATATTCGGTCGCGGTTGACGGGCTCGGTGACTTCCTGGTGACGGCCGACCGCCGCACGCTTGGCGACGGCGAGCTCGTCGAACCCGGTGAAAAGGTCGGCCTCGCCTTCGATCCGAATGCGCTGCACGTCTTTCCAGCCTGAAATCTCTTGCCGCCTAAAACCGGCGGCACCTTCGCATGTACGTCAAACGATAAAGGGAACAGCGTCATGAGCAAATGGTACAGAGAAAATGCCCCTATCACCGCCGATCAGCTCGCCGACGAACTGATGCGCCTGAAGCGCGGCTCGGTCACCCGCCGCCACTTCCTCGGCGTCACCGGCCTCGGGCTTGCGACCGCGGTGCTCGCGCGCCAGCCGGGCCTCTTCAATTCCACCGCCTTTGCCGGCGACCTCGGCACGCAGATGTCGATCGCCACCTGGCCGAACTACCATGACCCCGCGACCTTCGAGGCCTTCCAGGCGGCAACCGGCGTTGCCGTCGAGGTCAACGTCTTCGGCTCGAACGAAGAGATGCTGGCGAAACTGCAGGCCGGCGGCACCGGCTGGGACCTCTTCGTTCCCACCAACTACACGATCTCGACCTATGTGAAGCTCGGCCTCATCGACGAACTCGATCTTTCCAAGCTGCCGAACTACGACGCCTCCACCGAGACGGCCCGCTTCACCAACGAAGGCATCGTCGACAGCAAGACCTATGCCGTGCCGAAAAACTGGGGCACGACCGGTATCGCGGTCAACTCCGGCAAGATCAAGAAGCCGGTGACCAGCTGGAAGGACTTTTTCGAGATCGCCATGACCGAGGCCGACGGCCGCGCCATGGTCCACGACTACCAGCTCACCACCATCGGCAATGCGCTGGTCTCGCTCGGCTACTCCTTCAATTCGATCAAGCCGGAGGAACTCGCCAAGGCCGAAGAACTGCTGATCAAGGTGAAGCCGCATCTCTACGCCATCAACAGCGACTACCAGCCGTCGATGCGCGCCACCGATGCCTGGATGACCATGTGCTGGACCAATGACGGCGCCCAGCTCAACCGCGACATGCCGGAAATCCAGTTCACGCTCGGCAAGGACGGCGGCGAGATCTGGTCGGATTTCTACGCGATCCCGAAAAGCGCCGCCAACAAGGCGGCCGGTTACGCGCTGCTCAACTACCTGATGACGCCGGAAAACGCCGTCAAGGAACACATCGCCAACGGCGCGCCGACCACCGACAGCCGCGTTCTGAAGCTGCTGCCGGCCGACGTTACCTCGAACAAGATCGTCTATCCGGACGAGGCAGCGCTGACGCCGCTCGAATTCGGCGCCGCCGTCACCCTCACCGACCCCGGCCGCGCCGAGCTGATGGCGCGCTTCAAGTCGGCTTGATCTGCCATCCGGCTGCCCCACGCGGAAAGGGAGCGCCCATCATCGGCGCGGTGAGGAGAACGCCCCTCATCCGCCTGCCGGCACCTTCTCCCCGTTCTGACGGGGAGAAGGGACAAGCGGCAAGCCCCTCGCTCCCATCTCCCGCTTGGCATGCGTGGAGGCGAGCGGGAGCAACGAGTCCCCTTCGCCCCGCCTGCGGGGAGAAGGTGCCGGCAGGCGGATGAGGGGCCCTTCCCTTGCCGCGCGGGCCGAATTGCCATTGAAACTCAACGGATCCATTTTCATGACCGCGGCAACGAACACGAAGAGAAACCTGGTGACGGCGGCGCTGGTGGCGCCGGCCGCCGCCTGGCTGATGATCTTCCTCGTGCTGCCCTTCATCGCCATGCTGGTCTTCGCCTTTGGCGAGCGCGCACCGGAAGGCGGCTATCAGGCGGCCTTCACCTTTGCCCAGTTCGCCAACCTGCCGACGCGGGCGGCGGCTTTCTGGAACACGCTGATTCTCGCGCCGATCGGTGCGCTCGCCTGCCTGCTGATCGCCTATCCGGTTGCCTATTACCTCGCGGTCAAGGCGAACCCGCGCTACCGGCTGATCCTTGTCTCACTCGTCGTCGTGCCCTTCTGGACCAGCCTCTTGGTGCGCACCTATGCCTGGATGTACATCCTCGGCTCGCGCGGCATCCCGAACCTCTTGTCGATGATCGGCATCGAGGACGTGAGAATGCTGAACACGCCGGGCGCCGTCCTGCTCGGCATCGTCTACGGCTACCTGCCGCTGATGATCATGCCGATCTATGTCAGCCTCGAAAAACTCGACCGCCGCCTGCTCGAAGCCTCCGCCGACCTCGGCGCCAAGCCGGTCTCGACCTTCTTCGGCGTCACGCTGCCCCTGTCGCTGCCGGGCGTGATGACCGGCGTGGCGCTGGTGACGATCCTGCTGCTCGGCGAATATCTGATCCCGCAGCTCTTGGGCGGCGGCAAGGTGTTCTTCATCGGCAATGCGCTGGTCGATCTCTTCCTGCAATCGCGCAACTGGCCCTTCGGCTCGGCGATCGCCGTCACACTCGTTGCCGTCGTCGTCGTGGTGCTGATGGTGGCGATGCGCATCGCCTTCCGCGTCGCCGGAACAAGACAGGTGGATCTCGTCTGATGCGCGCCTTCATCTCTTCCGTCTATCTCTTCCTCTACGCGCCGATCGCGCTCGTCGTGCTGTTCTCCTTCAATGCGGGGCGCAATGCGAGCGAGTTCACCGGCTTTTCGACCGCCTGGTACGGCAAGGCGCTGACCAATACCTTTCTCGTCTCGGCGCTGCAGAACAGCCTGATGATCGCCTTCACCAGCGCCACGCTCGCGGCGGTCTTCGGCACCATGGCGGCGCTTGGCATGGAGCGGCTGGCGCCGCGCAACCGGGCGATCTTCGATGCGCTCTTTGCCGCAGCCATCGTCGTGCCCGGCGTCGTCATCGGCATCGCTACGCTGGTGGCGCTCGTCGCCGTCTTCTCCTTCGTCAATCCGGCGTTGGCAGCGATCTGGCCGGGTGAGCAGCCGCCGCAGCTCGGGCTCGGCTACGGTTCGATCATCGCCGCCCATGGCCTGTTCTCGATGGCGCTGGTGACGATGATCGTGAAGGCCCGCATCGCCAGCCTCGGCCGCGATATCGTCGAGGCCTCGAGCGACCTCTACGCGACACCGCTCACCACCTTCCGGCTGATCGTGCTGCCGCAGATCCTGCCGTCGATCCTTGCGGGCTTCCTCTTGGCCTTCACCTTCTCCTTCGACGATTTCATCATCGCCTTCTTCGTCGCGGGCTCGAAGACCACCCTGCCGATCTACGTCTTCGCCTCGATCCGCCGCGGCGTGACGCCCGAGATCAACGCGATCGCGACGCTGGTCCTCGTCGCCTCGCTGCTTCTGATCCTGACCGCCCGCATCCTGATGCGGGAGAAGAAAACGAAATCCGGGGAGTGAAACCATGATCCTGAAAGACCGGGTCGCGATCGTGACCGGAGCCGGCTCCGGGATCGGCCAGGCGGGTGCCTCAATCATGGCGCGCGAAGGCGCCCATGTCGTCGTCGTCGATCGCAGCCTTGCGGCCGCCAGCGCCACCGTCGATGGCATTGCCGTAACGGGCGGCAGCGCCGAGGCACTCGCCATCGACGTGACGGATGATGCAGCGCTCGCCGATGGCATCGCCGATATCCTCTATCGCCACAGCCGCATCGACATCCTGCACAACCATGCCGGCGCGCAGGTTGCGGGCGATCTGGAACAGGTCGAGATCCCGGGCTTCGACCGCTCCTGGAACCTCAACGTCCGCGCCCATTTCATGGCCGCACGCCTCGTCATGCCGTCGATGCGGGCCGCCGGCCGCGGCGTCATCGTCAACACGTCCTCCTCCTCAGGCGTGCTCTACGACCGCGAGATGATCGCCTATACCACGACCAAACACGCCGTCATCGCCATGACCAAGCAGATGGCCGGCGACTACGCCCGGCACGGCATCCGCGTCAACGCGCTCTGCCCGGGCTGGGTGGATACGCCCTTCAACGAGCCCTTCATCGCCCAAATGGGAGGCCGCGGCGCGATCGAAGCCTATATCCGCGAAAAGGTGCCGCTCGGCCGCTGGGCAAGCGTCGACGAGATCGCCGAGTCGATCCTCTTCCTCGTCTCCGACCGCTCCTCCTACATGACCGGCCAGATCCTCGTGGTGGATGGCGGCGAGACGGTGGTGTGAAGGTCAGGCGTTGAGGGATAGCCAGCGCAGTTCTGCCCCTCCGGGTGCTGACGAGCACAGGGATGAGGTTTGCGTGTGTAGCAGAACGCCGTCACGCCCCGGGAACGATACCCCGGCACGCCCAGGCCACCGACGCGAAGGACCGCAGGCCATCCGGCTGGCCGGCTTCGTAGGCGGCCCTCACGGCCGCGTCGACCTTCGCCCGCAGCGCCGGATCCAATGAGCCGACATATTTGCCGAGTGGTCCCTCGCCCGCAGCGATCGGCTGCCAAAAATCCTCGAACGACTGATAGTCCATCCGGATCAGGAGTGAGGTCTGCTCGACGTCCACGAGGCCATGTGCCTCAAAACTCTGCTTCATCTCGCCCGGCCGCATCATCGGCTGGAAACAATAGCGGCTGCGGACCTGAGCTGCCCTTTCATCCAGCATCGCGACCGTATCGAGCACCATCCGCATGCCCGACATACCGCCGAGATGATCCCAGACCGTAGCGGCGACCACGCCGCCCGGCCGCACGACACGGCGCATTTCGGCGACAGCCTTTTCCGCTTCCGGCACGAAATGCAGAACCAGAAGCGCCAGCGCCCGATCAAAATAGCCCTCCGGAAATGGCAGGTCGCAGGCATCAGCCTGCCGGATGTGGACCCTGGGATCGGTGTTACGCTGGGTCGCTGCCTCGACGAAGACAGGCGAAAAGTCGATTGCGGCAATCTCGCTGAGATTGGCCGCATGCGGCAATGCAAAAGTCAGACTGCCGGTGCCGCAGCCGACATCCAGCACCCGCTCACCGTCGGCAACGCCTGCGAAATCAATGAAGAGCGGCGCAAGCTGCCGGCTCCATCGCCCCATCAGTTGCTCGTAACCATCAGCACTCTGCACATTGAAGCTCGATGTCATGATCGCCTCCGGGCAGTGAGGCGTGCATTGTAACGTGGGGCAGGCGCGACACCAAGATACCGGCGTACCGCTTGAGCGCCGTAGCAACGGTGGGAGCAACAGTTGTCAGATCGCCTGCAAGGTCAGGAAGGTTGAGGCGTCGGAAACGGGTTACTCGGGATTTGTTGCAACAATTCCGCCAATCGTTGCTGCCAATGCGGATTGCGCTGTCTGAGCGGCTCTAAAGCGTCGCCTGACGCGTTCTCCATTTCGCTCATCAACGCGCACGATGATCGAGCCTCTGCAAGACGCCCAGCCGCCGCATAACAGCAGGCCAGCGTTTCATGGACCGGCCGCCATGCGGGGCGCACTTTTTGGGCCCTCACGGCAGCAGCGAGCGCGTTGGTTCCGTCGCCTGCAAACAAGTGGGCGAGCGCCAGAAAATTCAGCCAAACGAAGTTCTGCGGGTCGTTGGCGTTCAACATCAGACCGTGTTCCAGCGGCGCTATGGCACCAGACGCGCTCCCCCTAAACAGCTCCGCCATTCCCAGGACAAGGTGGCCAAGGGCGAAACTCGGACTGATCTCGATCGCCCTTTCGGCGGCAAGGACCGCCTGCTCAGGCGCATTCGCATACGCGCTGCAGATCGCCAGCGCATAGTGTGTGTACGGGTTCTTTTCGTCGAGCCGAACTGCCGCCAAGGCGGCGTCCAAACCCTCCTTGATGTCATCGGAAGGACGCTCGCTCCACCCGTAGGCGACGATGCCTGCGCTCACGCGACCAAGCCAGAGATGCGCTTCGGCAAGTTCGGGGTCAAGCCGACACGCCTCCCTGAACAGCTCTCGTGCAATCAGGTGGGTCTGCCGGCCAACCTGGTGGAAATACCAGGTCCCCTGCCGCACGATCTCCCACGCCGTCAAGTTCCCCGTGTGCCGCGCCGACGAGGGGAATGATGCCGTCTTCAACAGTTCCGGTTCAATCGCACCTGCAACCCTCTCTGCGATGGCGTCTTGAACTGCGAATGCCTCTTCCATTTCCAGGTCATACCGTTCGGCCCACACTTGGCTGGCCAAGGTGGTTTCGACCAGTTGCGTGGAGACCCGAAGACGGCCGCCGGAGCGGCGCACGCTTCCTTCGAGCACGTAATCGACACCCAGGTCTCGGCCCACCTGCTTGGCACTCACCGACTTGTGCTTGTAGACGAAACTTGAATTGCGCCCGATGACCCGAAACCACCGAAATCTCGTGAGCGCGGTGATCACGTCTTCGGTGATACCATCGACCAGATACGACTGTTGCGTGTCACTGCTCAAATTTGCAAACGGTAGGACCACGATCGATGGTCTGCCCGGGTTCGCGGGCGAACCTGGCAACGCAGGCGGCGCATCAGCGGCAACCGCATGCAGGCTTTTCACCCGGGCGGCAAAACGATACCCCGCACGCGGCACGGTGGCGATCCATTCGTTCCCCTCCGGTCGCGGGCCCAGCATCTTGCGCAAGGCAGCGATCTGAACCGAGAGATTGCTCTCCTCAACGATAGCCTCCGGCCAGGCTGCCTCCATCAGCGCGGACTTGCTCACGACCTGCATCGACGCTCGCACCAGCGCGTGCAGCAGCAACAAGCCCTTATGGCCAATTGCGACCCGCCGCCCTTCACACGTCAGGGCGCCAAGCTGCATGTCGAGGATGAATGTCCCGAACGCGAACAGTTGCGGCTCGACGCGATCGTCCACGACGTCTTCGGAAGAATTCGGAACTTTTCGCCCTCCCATTCAGGACTCCAGCCGGTCTTCTTGCGATCCTTTTGCGCAGGTCACCAGACTACCACAGAGGAGACCGAAACATGACGATTTCAAAAGAACGAACCGACGCGCGTCCAGGCTTCTCGCGGGGCAAGGCCCTCGTGTCCAAAGGGGACGCCGGTTACCGCGCTGAACAGGGGCCCGATTACATGCCCGGAATTAGTGCGGAGTCGGTTGGCTCCACGACACTGTGGCTCGGTATTGCTACGATCCCGCCTGGAAAGCGCACCAAGGCGCATGTGCATGAGCGCCACGAGACTGCCTTCTACATGTTGAGCGGTGAAGAGTTGGAACTATGGAGTGGCGATCAACTCCAGCACCGGGATGTGATGCACCCAGGAGATTATCTGTACATCCCTGCCAATGTGTTGCACGTAGCCGTCAATCGAGGTGCCCAGCCAGCCGTTTTTGTCGGGGCGCGCAACGAGCCAACCGCGCAGGAGAGCGTTGTTCTCTATCCTGAAATGGATTCCAGAGTGCCGTGACAGGTGTGAGACAACTTGGCAAAGCCGCAGGTCCTCACACCTTCACGTGCCCGATGCCCTTGGCGGCGATCTCCTCCAAACTCTCGTCATACCCCGCATCGGCATAGCGGATGACGCCGAGCGCGGTGTCGTTGGCGAGCGCATGGTCGAGCCGCTCGTCGGCGGCCATTGTGCCATCGGCAACGACCGTCACGCCGCAACTCGTCATGTAGCCGGCATAGCCGCCACCGCCGGAATGCACGACGACGAGATCGGCCATGGACGAGCAGAGCAGCATCGCGTCGAGAAGCGGCCAGTCGGCGATCGCGTCCGAGCCGTCCTTCATCCGCTCGGTCATGATGTTGGGGTGCGCCATGGCGCCGGCGTCGAGATGGTCGCGGGAAAACGCAACCGGCCCCTTGAGCTCGCCGGATGCGACCAGCTCGTTGACGCGCCGCGCCAGCGCCGTGCGCTCGCCGTGACCGAGCCAGGCGATGCGCGCCGGCAGGCCCTCGAACGGGATATGCTGCCGCGCCAGCCTGATCCAGTTGGTGATGATTTTGTTGTCCGGGAACATTTCCAAGAGCAGATCGTCGATGCGGGCGATGTCGCTCTCTTCACCCGACAGTGCCATCCAGCGGAACGGGCCGATGGCGCGGGCAAAGAGCGGGCGCAGATAGGCTTCGGTGAAGATCGGGATGTCGAAGGCATTGGCAACACCGCCCTCGCGCGCCTGGGTGCGAATGAGGTTGCCGTTGTCGAAGACCTCCGCGCCCTTTTTCTGGAAGTCGAGCATCGCCTTCACATGCTCGACGATCGAGGCGCGGCTTGCCGCCATCAATTGCCCCTGGCCGTCGTCGCGCAGCGATTTCACCTGCTCAAGGCTCATGCCCTTCGGCACGTAGCCATAGACGAGATCATGCGCCGAGGTCTGATCGGTCACCACGTCAGGCACGATGCCGCGCCGCGCGATCTCCGGATAGATCTCCGCCGCATTGCCGACGAGGCCGACGGAGAGCGCCCGCTTCTCTTTCACCGCCGCGTCGATCATCGAGAGCGCCGCGTCGAGATCGGGCGCGATCTCCTGGAGATAGCCGATCTCCCGGCGCTTCTTCCCCCGTTCCGCATCGATGTCGACACAGAGGATCGCCGCCCCCGCCATGCGGCCCGCAAGTGGCTGCGCGCCTCCCATGCCGCCAAGCCCCGCCGTCAGCACGAAGCGGCCGGAGAGATCGCCGCCGAAACGGCGCTCGGCAATGCGCATGAAGATCTCGTAGGTGCCCTGGATCACGCCCTGACTGCCGATATATTGCCAGGCGCCGGCCGTCAGCCCGCCCCAGCAAATCAGCCCCTTGCGCTGAAGCTCGTAGAAAACCTCGGCCTTTGCCCATTGCCCGACGATGTTGCAATTGGCCATGATGACGAGCGGCGCCTTGGCATGGGTCTTCAAGAGGCCGACCGGTTTGCCCGACTGGATGATGAGCGTCTGGTCCTCGTCCATTTCGGTGAGCGTCCTGACGATGGCGCGATGCGCCGGCCAGTTGCGCGCCGCCTTGCCGAGCGCGGCATAGACGACGAGATTGTCGGGATCCTCGCCGACCGCAAGCACGTTTTCGAGGAGCCGCAGCAGCGCTTCCTGCCGCCAGCCCTTGGCGCGCAGCTCCGGCCCGCCGGGGATCGGAAAACCAGGATGACGGGGATTGGCCTTGGGCATCGTCTCGTTCCTCTTTGTCGTCTCGGCAGGGTCGTTGTCCCCACTCATTCATGGCGGCGAGAGGTCGCTGCTCCCTCTCTCATGGTGGCAAAGATGGCCGCTCTTCACTTGTGATGGCGAAGTTGGCTGCCCTTCAATGCTCAGGGCGGAAACTCGCCCCTTCTATTTCGGCGGCAGCGTCTCCACGAAAGCAATCGCGCCATCGATCAGACGCCGGCGCAGCGCATCGTCGCCATAGGCATCGGCACCTGCACGTACCCAGCCGTGCATCGCCCGCCCGTTCATCACCATCAGCTCGATATCGGGAAGCGCGAGCGCCCAGCCGTCATTGCCCTTGCCGAGCCTGACGAGCAGCGAGCCCTCACGTGCGCCGAGCAGCAAGTTGCCGCGAAGCAGATAAGCCCAGCCGCCGAACATTGCCTTCTCCGAAAGCCCGGATCGGTCGCCGAGTTCTTCCCGGATCAGCTCTTCCAGTCCTGCATCGCGCGCCATGACATCGCTCCCATCAATTTCCGGAAAGCGCGTAACGGGCGAGCTCGATGCCCATCGCCTTTTCGACCGACGGATAGACCGTTGGGTCGAGCACGCTGGAGGACAGCGGGATCACCGTCTTCGGCACATGCAGCACGAAGATCTTCATGCCGACTTGAAGCTGCCCGACACTTAAGGGCTCGCCCTCCGACGCCAGCGTGGTGATGACGTCGGGGAAGGTTGCCAGCCGCCGGCCTTCCGCAGAGTCAACCGCCATATATTCGTTCATCACGTGCAATACCGTGGAGTCGGCGCCCTTCCCCAGCGTCACCGTGCCGATGTCGAAGGCTTCCTTGGTATAGACAACCGATTTGTCGGTGATCGTGCCTTCGGCAAGGATTGCGCCATTGGTGGTCTGGACGATCGCATCGATCACCGCGCTGCCGCCCTTCGCTTCGGCCGCGATGATCGCCTCGCCGAGCCTGAGCGCCAGCGAGATGCCACCGAGCGCCGCATTGGCCTTCACATAGGACGCCCTGACCGGATTGCGGCAGGAGGCAATGAAGCCGCCGGACATGTCCGAGGCGGTGCGCAGGACAGGTGAGACCTTGGCGGTGGCGCCGCGCACCACAAGCTCGATGTAGCGGTTTTCCTCGCGGTTTCCGCCAACGGCCGTCTGGATCATCGGTTCCGGAGATCCGGCAAGGCCGATCGAGCCCATGTCGCCGGTCGGGTGCGCGCGGATGTCGCCGACGGCATCCACCACCTTGGTGCCGAGGATCGCCGAAGGCAGCCAGCCATTCAGCGTCGAGGACTTGCCGTTCTGGCCGATGATCAGGCCCGAAAGCTTCTCGCCAAGTGCCTCCTGCAGAAGTTGCACGGCCTTGACGTAGTCGACGCCGCGCATCTCCCAGGGCGTGGTCGAAGCGGGCGCACCGATCGCGGCCGCCGTCGCCACCCAGTCGTTGGCGTCGAGTTCGTCGATCGAGACGAGCTCAGGCTTGCCGATCGAGACCGCGGCATATCCCAGCATGCGGCCATGATCGGCCCAGCCGCCGCCGCCCGCCGCATAGACGGAACCGCCCTTGACCGCCGCCTCGACGTCCTTCTCCTTCAGTATCCGGCCCATCTCACACCTTCTCCTGCAGTTTCTTGTCGAGCCTCTTCACCGCATCGAAGAGCACGGCGGCGCCGAGCGCGATATCGTCGTTTTCGGCCCATTCCTCCGGCGCATGCGAGCGCCCGCCGAGGCACGGAATGAAGATCATCGCCGAGCGGGTGATACGCCCCATCCAGGCGGTGTCGTGGCCGGCGCCGGACGCCATGCGCCGGTGTTTGGCACCGATCGCGTCGCAGCTTTCTTCGAGCGTTGACAGCAACAGCGCATCGCCCGGCGTCGGGGGGTTGTCGGAAATCACATTGGCAGGCGCGATCGCAACGCCCGATGCCTCGGCAACGCCCTGGCAAAGCGGCCCGAGTGCGGCGAGGAACCGCTCCATCTGCGGGCGCAGCTCGGCGCGCGCATCGATCAGCAGCCGCGCGCGGGACGGCACCACATTGGCGGCATTCGGCTCGATCGAGAACTCGCCGACCGTGGCCGTGAAGTGCCCGTCGCCTCCGGAAAATTCCGTCGCCAGTTTCTCGATCTCCAGCACCAGCCGGGAGGCCGCGACCAGCGCATCGCGGCGATGCCCCATCGGCGTCGTGCCGGCATGGTCGGCCTGTCCCTCGACGATGATCTCGATGCGGGTGATTCCGGAGATGGCGGTGACGACGCCCACATCGAGCCGCCCGGCTTCCAGCACCGGACCCTGCTCGATGTGCAGTTCCAGGAAGGCCTTGATGTCGGAGCGCTTCGAGCCCGAAAGGCGGGAGGGATCACCACCCACTTCGACGATGCCCTGCCGCAGGCTCAAGTCTCCCTGCGTGCGGCTCAGCCAGCCATCCGGCAGCACGCCGGCCATGCCGCGGCTGCCGACGCAGGAGACGCCGAAGATCGACACTTCCTCGGCCAGGAAATCGACGATCTCCAGATCATGGTCGAGCTCGATGCCGTTGTCCGTGAGCGCCCGCGCCACTTCGAGCGCTGCCGCCACGCCGGCGATGCCGTCGAAACGGCCGCCATCCGGCACCGTATCGGAATGGGAGCCGACAAGGATGGTGCCGAGCGCCGATTTGCGCCCCTTGCGCCGGCCGATCAGATTGCCGGCGGCATCGATCCGTGTTTCGAGGCCAGCCGCACGAAAACGTCTATCGAGAAAGGCGCGGCCTTCGAGGAACAGCGGCGTGAAGGCGCGGCGCGTATGGGGCCGGTCCGGCTCGGTGATGCCGGCCAGCCCGTTGACGATGCCGGCGATCCGGCCGGCATTGACAGGCAGGTTGATGCGGGTCGTCATCATCGCGCCTCCTGGAGCACCAAGGTCGCAAGCGGCCGGACGAACTGGCCGGTGCCCGGCTCGGCCAGCACCGCGCGGCCATCAAAGACAAGCTGCCCCCGGAGATAGGTCGCAGCCACCCGCCAGGGCAGGCTCATGCCGTTATAGGGCGACCAGCCGACAACGTTATGACCGCTTGCGTCGGCGTCATAGATATAGGGCTCCGGCGTCATGACGATGATATCGGCGTCCTTGCCGGCCTCCAGCGCCCCCTTCTGGTGGTCGATACGGAAATGCCGCGCCGGGTTGAGCGCCATCAGTTCGGCCGCCCGCGTCAGCGGAATGCCGCGCTCCAGCGCCCCCATGACGAAGAGCGGCACCATGACTTCCAGCCCCGGCACGCCCGACGCGTTGGCCAGCATGTCCGGATTGGTCTTGCGGTCTTCCGACCAGCTCACATGATCGGTCGAAACCATCGTCACCCGGCCATCGGCCACGTGCCGCCAGAGCTTCTCCACCTCCGCGCGCGGGCGGATCGGCGGGTTGATCTTCGCCTTGCCGCCGAGACGGCGAACATCGTTCTCCTCGTCGAGCGTCAGGTAATGGATGCAGCACTCGATCGTCGCGGCGTGACCCTGCGCGCGGTAGGCGGCGGCGATCTCGTAGCCGCGCCCGAGCGAGCAATGCACCACATGCGCCGGACATCCCGTGGCCGCGCCGGTCTCGTAGATCTGGTTGGTGGCAAGCAGTTCCGTCAGCGGCGGACGCGACAGGCCATGGGCGCGATAGTCGGTGATCCCGGCCGCCTTCACCTTGTCGATCGCGGCACGCACCGCCTCGTCGTCCTCGTTGTGCACGCCTGCGGCAAGCCCGGTCGGCGCGATCGCGCGGAAGCAGTCTTCGAGAAGGGCGGCCGGAATGCGGGGAAAGCGCTTCGGATCGGTGCCGAAGGTGGAGAACTTGAACGCGGCGACGCCCGCTTCCACCATCTCGCCGATCCGCGCCGCGCCCTCTTCCGGGTCGACGGTGCCATAAAGCGCGAAATCGACGCGCGCCTGCGGGCCCGCATGGTCGATCTTGCGGCGCACGGCCTCGGCGGAGCAGACGAGATTGCCCTCGTCATAGGGCATGTCGACGATCGTCGTGACACCGCCGGCGGCAGCCGAGCGCGTCGACCAGACGAAATCCTCCTGATTCTTCTGCGACAGCGAATGCACCTGCGCATCGACGGCGCCGGGCAGGATCAAGGCATTGCCGAGATCATGCCGCTCGCGTGCCGCCGGTGCCGCGCCCTGGCCGACATGCACGACCTTGCCGTCGCGTACCGCCACGTGGCCGCCCTCAACGATCCTGTGCGGAAGAACAACGGTGCCTTTCAGAACGAGATCGAAATCGGACATGCTGTTCTCCCAATTGGATCAGTCTTCGATCACTTGCCGAGCGCGAAGAAGTCGTCGAACTCCGGCATCGGCGCGGTGGCGACGAAGGAGCGCAAGAGATCGTGACAGGTGAAGGCCTCCTGTAGCGCCTCGATCTCCTTCGAAAGCGGCCGGTCCTTGAGATAGATCGCGGTGACCGACCGGGTCTGGTCATAGGCGCGCTTGACGATCCCTTGGGGCTGGTCGCCGACGAGGTCGATCGCCTGCGCCGACAGCATCGCCTCGATCGCGGCAAGCTGGCGGAGATCCCGCACCTGCGTTTCCATGCGCTCGACGATCAGCGGCAGGAAGGTCGCTTCCTCTTCGAGCCCGCCAGCCACAACGATCGACTGCGCCGACAGCGGCACGGCGAGCGACTGCACGCGCATGTAGAGCTCGACCGCGAGCTTCATCAGCGGGCCGAGCCCGGTCGCCACTTCGCCGGGCGCCACCAGATTGACCGAGAGATTGCGGCGGCCGCCATTCGACAGGAGGATGCAGCGGTTCAGCACGTTGCGCGCCACATGGGAAAAGGCGACCTGCGCCGCCTCGATGTAGAGCGTCGTCGTCAAAGGCAGCGATGCGCCGGAAGAATGGACCTGGCCACCGAGCACGACGGGATTGTCGTCGGAAAGATAGGTCTGCTCCACCAGCCGGCCGGCGGCGACCAATAGCGTATCGACGACGGCGCCGAAGACCTGGGCCGTCATGCGCAGGCTCAAGGGGTCGTGGATTGCCGTCGGCACCGGCCAGTCGGAGATGCCGGATTGGCCATAGAGCCAGGAGCCGACCAATGCCTCGCCGCGGGTCGAAAGCGTCGCCGCCACCCGCCATGGATCGGCGGACGCACCGAGCGCCAGCGACGACATCACGCCGGTGACGAGCAGCACCCGGATCGCCGCGGCAGCCTCGCGCAGCACGTCGGCGGCCGCGGCAAAGGCGATGGCGTTGACGCTGAGCGCTGCCAGCGCGTCGCGCGGCTGCATGACAAACGGTTCCAGGCCAGCCTCGGCAAGCGCCGTTTCCGCCGAGACGAGACGCCCCTGATAATAGGCCTCGCCGACGCCGGTCAGCACCGAGGCGATCTGCCCCATCAGGCCGATGTCGGCGCAACCCATCGAGCCATGGCGGCGCACGGCCGGAATGATGTCGTGTTCGGAAAGTGCCAGGAAAGCCCGGAGCAGCTCCGGGCTGCAACCGGTATGGCCGCGCATCGCGGTGTTGACGCGGATGGCGATCGCCATGCGCACGATCGCCGGCGCGAAGAACTCGCCCGTGCCGAAGTGGTGCGCGCGCACCAGCGAATTGTTGAACTCCGCAAGATCACCGGCGGTCCAGAGCCGGTCCTTCATCGAGCCGACACCGGTGTTGGAGCCATAAACGGGAAGCCCCATTGCGATGCGGTCGGCGATCACCTTGTGGGCTGCGGCCACGCGCTCCATGCCGCCGTCGTCCGCCACCGGCCGCGCCCTTCCCGCCCCGATATCCTCGAGCGTCGCGAAGTCCAGCGGTTTCCCGCAGAGAACGATGGTTTTGACCTGATGCAGCATGCCGACACGAACCTTTCCGCGCGGCGCGCCTCGACATCGAGGCTGCGCGGATGCCTGGATTTTCACGCAACCGCCGCTCGCAAACGCCCGGCTGCTTCATGCATGCTATGCGCTTATCGCCCGCTCGTGCTATATCCCAAATCTTGAACGGGCGATGCCGAATGATGAACACAGCATCGGCGCATGCGGCTGCACGTGATCGATTCTAAAGGTAGAGCGGCATGCGGGCCGAAAACCGCGCACAGATTTCCTCATCCCGCGCGAGAAGGACCACCAATGGACCTCGCAACGATCGTAATCGTCGATGCGGTGCTTAGCGAAGGCGGCATTCGCGCCGCTGCCGCCCGCTGCGGCCGGGCACCCTCAAGCGTCAGCGCCGCGGTCAAGAGGTTCGAGCAGGCGCTCTCCATGCCGCTTTTCCGGCGGGAGGAGAGCGTAATCGTGCTGACGCTGGAGGCCCGCGCCCGCGCCCCTGCTGTCCGTGAGGCGACGGCGAAGATCGCCGTGATCCTCGATGCGGCGGGAAGAGAACCCGCCGACCCGGTGCCGCCGCTCGGCCTCGTCGCGCTCGACCGCTTCGTCCGGATCGCCCGCTCCGGCAGCATCCGCGCCACGGCAAAGGCGCTCGGCCTCGGTCAGCCGCAATTGACCCGGCAGATCGCCGATCTCGAACGCCACCTCGGCTGCCGCCTGTTCGAGCGCTCCCACAGCGGCATCCTCTGCACCGCAACCGCCGAGCGCATCATTCCACTCGTCGAGGCGCTGCTCGATATATGGGCGCGGCTGACGCACGCATCCGCCGATCGCTTCCGCCGCGATGTCGCCACCTGGCGGCTCGGCGCCGTCATGCCGCTCGGTCCCGAAAGCGAGATCGCCCGCATGCTTGCGAGCCTGACCGCCAACTGGCACCGCACGCGCCCACGTCAGCCGCTGTTCATTTCCAGCACCACGGCCGACGACCTCCTTGCCGGCCTCCGCAGCCGGCGCTTCGATGCCGCCCTGCTCGATCTCGCCGAGATCCCCACCGATTGCGACGGACGGCTGGTGTCGCAAACACCCTTGGTGCTCGCAGGCCCCGCCGCGGCGCTGTCCGATCTCGGCGGCGACCTTCCGCGACTGCTCGCCACCTGCCCGATCGCCGTGCCCAGCGTAAGGAGCGGTCTGCGCCGCGAGGCCGCCCGTTTCCTCGACGACACGCTCAGCGAGACCGAACGGCGGCGCACAGTCCTCGTCGAGGTCGACTCCATCCCGGTCATCATCAACCTCGTCGGCCAGCACGGCTATCTCTCGGTACTGCCGGAATCCTCGCTTGCCCGCGTGCACCGCCCGCCCGCCATGATCCGGCTCGGCCCGGCATACCGGCAGTCTCTGACACTCGTCTGGCCGCGTGGCACTTTTGCCGGCGAGATCGGCGAGTTGATGGTTTCGATGATGCGAGCGCCGGCACAGGCCTCGGAACGGCCGTCCTCGACGGAATCACTTTCCGACCTTTCCTCGCCAAACGCCTGAAACGAATCTGCAAATCACCCTTCTTGAATCACTTCATGAAGTGCGACCTCAAGTCTTCAGCTTCAGCCGTCTGCGGGTTTCGCTCGGGCTTTCGCGATAATGCGCCCGGTAGCTGCGCGAGAAGGAGGACGACGAGTTGAAGCCGGAAATCGCTGCGATGTCGGCAAACTCCAGGCGCGTCTCGATCACCTTGCGCCGGGCGGCGTTGAGACGGAGCGCCAGGTAATGCTCGTGCGGCGCGACCCCCATCGTGTCGCGAAAGAGATCCTGCAAGTGGCGCGTGCTGACACCGATGCGGCGGGCGAGCCGCACCAGCGTCAACGGCGCCTCCACCGTTTCCTCCATCAGTTTCACGGCGGCGCCGACACGCGGATCGAGGATACGCATGTTGCCGATCGCCGGCATCTGCAGCAGGTCGCCACGGGTGCGCTCCTGCTCGTAGATGAAGAGCCGCGAGACCTCGAGTGCCAGGGAATAACCGTGCGCCCGGCGAATGAGCTCCAGCATCAGGTCAAGCGTCGGCAGCGAACCGCCGGTGGTGATCCGCTTGCCGTCGATGACGAAGCGCTCGCGCACCATCGTCACCTGCGGGTAAGCAGCGGTGAAATCCTCGAAATCCTCCCAGTGGGTGGTCGCCTTGAAATTGTCGAGCAGGCTGGTCTCCGCGAGCAGCCAGGACCCCGATTCGATGCCCGCCATCAGCTCCCGGTGCCGAGCGGTCTGCGAAAGCAGCATCTTCAGTTGCGAGGTGGCGCTGCGCTGCCAGTTGTAGCTCGACAGGATGAAGAGCGGCGAGGTTTCGCGCTGCGGCCGGAAGATGCCCGAGACCGGAATGGGTATGCCGCTCTTCGTTTCGATCGGCGCGCCATCGGGACTATAGATCGTCCAGTCGTAGAGCGGCCGCCCGGCGATGCGGTTGGCGGCACGCATCGGCTCGATCACCGAGGCGACAAGGATCAGATTGGTCTCCGGCAGCACCAGGATATCGACGTGCTGCACCTGCGAAACGTTCCGATCCATACCCAAACTTCTCCACCCCGTCACCGATAATGTATAAGATGGAGCCGATAATGAAAAGCAGTGCCGCCTTTCTTGGCTCGTAATGGGCTCAATAAAAGGGAGACAGCAATGCCGCTCAGCATGAACCGCGAGGTATTCATCACCTGCGCCGTCACCGGCTCGGGAGACACCGTTTCAAAGTCCAGCCATGTTCCGATCACGCCGAAACAGATCGCCGAAGCGGCGGTCGAGGCGGCCAAGGCCGGCGCTGCCGTGGTCCATTGCCACGTCCGCGATCCGGAGACCGGAGCGCCTTCCCGCAGGCTCGATCTCTACAAGGAAGTGACCGACCGCATCCGCTCCGCCGATGTCGACATGGTGCTGAACCTCACCGCCGGCATGGGCGGCGACCTCGTCTTCGGCAATGTCGAGAGCCCCTTCCCGGTCAACGAGAAATTCACCGACATGGCCGGCGCCACCGAGCGCGTCGCCCATGTGGCGCAATGTCTGCCGGAAATCTGCACGCTCGACTGCGGCACCATGAACTTCTCGCTTGGCGATTACGTCATGACCAACACGCCATCGATGCTGAGAGAAATGGCCCGCCAGATGACCGCGCTTGGCGTCCGCCCCGAGATCGAAGCCTTCGATACCGGCCACCTCTGGTTTGCCAAGCAGCTCGTCGAGGAAGGCCTGATCGAGGATCCGGTGCTGATCCAGCTCTGCATGGGCATTCCGTGGGGCGCGCCCGACGACCTCAACACCTTCATGGCTATGGTCAACAACGTGCCTGCCAACTGGACCTTCTCGGCCTTCTCCATCGGCCGCAACGCGCTTGCCTATCCGGCAGCGGCGATCCTTGCCGGCGGCAACGTCCGCGTCGGCCTCGAAGACAACCTCTACATTGGCAAGGGCCAGCTCGCGACCAACGGCCAGCTCGTCGAAAAGGCGGTCGGCGTCATCGAAGGCATGGGCGCCAAGATCATCGGCCCCGACGAAGTCCGCAAGAAGCTGAAGCTGACGAAGCGCTGAGTCGAGCTGGCAGTCCCGGAGAGTGCCCCTCATCCGCCTGCCGGCACCTTCTCCCCGCAAGTCTGGGAGAAGGCCGCAAGCCGAAGGGGCTCAGCCCCCTCTCCCCGCGGGCGGGGGGGAAAGCTGGTCCTCGGGTTTAACCCGAGGAGAGGGGCAGTTTGCAATTTTAGAAGTCGAGGTGAGGAATGACCGAAATCAAGAGAGCAGCCTGCGTCGGCGGTGGCGTTATCGGCGGCGCCTGGGTGGCGCGCTTCGCGCTGGCGGGCATCGATGTGAAAATCTTCGATCCGCATCCGGAAGCCGAGCGCATCATCGGCGAGGTCATGGCAAATGCCGAACGCGCCTATGCCATGTTGACCATGGCGCCGCTGCCGCCGAAGGGCAAACTGACCTTCTGCAAGAGCATCGAAGAAGCCGTTGAAGATGCTGACTGGATTCAGGAAAGCGTGCCGGAGCGGCTGGAGCTGAAGCGTGGCGTCATCACCAAGATCGATGCGGCGGCGCGCCCGGATGCATTGATCGGCTCGTCCACGTCGGGCCTGCTGCCCTCCGACCTGCAATCTGAGATGCACCACCCCGAGCGCATGTTCGTGGCGCACCCCTATAACCCGGTCTACCTGTTGCCGCTCGTCGAGCTCGTCGGCGGTAAGAAGACGACGAAGGCGACGATCGAGCGCGCCATGCAGGGCGTCGAGCAGATCGGCATGAAGGGCGTCGTCATCGCCAAGGAGATCGAGGCTTTCGTCGGCGACCGCCTGCTCGAAGCGCTCTGGCGCGAGGCGCTGTGGCTGATCCAGGACGACATCTGCGATACCGAGACGCTCGACAACGTCATGCGCTATTCCTTCGGCATGCGCTGGGCACAGATGGGCCTGTTCGAGACCTATCGCATCGCCGGTGGCGAAGCCGGCATGCGCCACTTCCTCGCCCAGTTCGGCCCCTGCCTCAAATGGCCCTGGACGAAGTTCACCGATGTCGTCGACCTCGACGACGCGCTGGTGGAAAAGATCGGCGCCCAGTCGGACGCACAGGCAGCCGGCCGCTCGATCCGCGAGCTCGAGCGCATCCGCGACGAAAACCTCGTCGGCATCATGCATGCGCTGAAAGCCGGCAATGGCGGCGAAGGCTGGGGCGCCGGCAAGCTGCTTGCCGATTTCGAAGCCAGGCTCTGGGCCAACGCCAGGAAGCCGGAAGCCGATCTCGGCGACGTCAAGCCGCTACGCATCGTCGACACCAAGGTGAGTGCCGCCTGGGTCGACTACAACGGCCACATGACCGAGCATCGCTATCTTCAGGTCTTCGGCGACACGACCGACGGCCTGCTGCGCCTGATCGGCGTCGATCTCGACTATGTGCGCGACGGCCACAGCTACTACACCGTCGAGACCCATATCCGGAACCTCGGCGAGGCCAAGCTCGGCGACGCGCTCTATTCGACCTGCCAGGTGCTCTCCTCCGACGAGAAACGCCTGCACATCTTCTCGACGATCTACAATGCGCAGACCAACGAAGCCGTCGCGACCGCCGAACAGATGGCGCTGCATGTCGACAGCAAGGCCGGCAAGGCGGTGCCCGCACCGGAACATGTGCTGAGCAGGCTCCGCGCCATTGCCGAGGCGCATGCGAAGCTGCCGGCTCCGGAAGGCGCCGGACGCTTCGTCGGCCAGAAGCGCGCCTGACCGCAATACCGGCAGGCCATCAACAGGCAGCTTCGCCGTCCCGACGGCGCAGCCGCAAACCGCAGCCGAGGCCCGCATGAGGAGGTGGGCCAAGGCTCCGGCCCGGACGTCAGCGGCGCGAAAACGAGGGGAACAACACAATGAATTTCGCACTGACCGAAGAACAGCAGATGATCGTCGATACGGTCAGGAGCTTCGTCGAAACGGAAATCTATCCGCACGAGGACGAGGTCGAGCGCTCCGGCGTGGTGCCGCGCGAGCTTGGCCAGGAAATCGCCCGCAAGTGCAAGGAGATCGGTTTCTTCGGCTGCAATTTTCCGGAAGAAGTCGGCGGTGCCGGCTTGGACCACACCTCCTTCACGCTGGTCGAGCGCGAGCTCGGCCGCGGCTCCATGGGCCTGACCGTCTTCTTCGGCCGGCCCTCGGGCATTTTGATGGGATGCAATGCCGAACAGCGCGAGAAATATCTGATCCCGGCGGTCAAGGGCGAGAAATTCGATGCGCTTGCCATGACCGAGCCGGATGCCGGCTCCGACGTGCGCGGCATGAAATGCTTCGCCCGAAAGGACGGTGACGACTGGATCGTCAATGGCACCAAGCACTTCATCAGCCATGCCGACATCGCCGACTTCGTCATCGTTTTCATCGCGACGGGCGAAGAGGATACGCCGCGTGGGCCCAAGAAGAAGATCACCTGCTTCCTCGTCGATCGCGGCACACCCGGCTTCGAGATCCGCAAGGGCTACAATTCCGTTTCCCACCGCGGCTACAACAACTGCATCCTGACCTTCGACGATTGCCGCCTGCCCTCCGCACAGATCCTCGGCGAGGTCCACAAGGGCTTCGACCTCGCCAACGACTGGCTCTATGCCACCCGCCTGACGGTGGCGGCAACCTCGGTCGGCCGGGCACGGCGCGCCTTCGACTATGCGCTGAACTACGCCGCCGAACGCAAGCAGTTCGGCAAGCCGATCGGCGCCAACCAGGGCGTTTCCTTCAAGCTCGCCGACATGATTACCGACATCGACGCCGCCGACCTGCTGACGCTTTCCGCCGCCTGGCGGCTCGACAACGGCCTGCCGTCGAACCGCGAGATCGCATCCGCCAAGGTCTTCGCCACCGAGATGCTCGCCCGCGTCACCGACGAGGCGATCCAGATCTTCGGCGGCATGGGCCTGATGGACGACCTGCCGCTCGCCCGCTTCTGGCGCGACGCCCGCGTCGAGCGCATCTGGGACGGCACCTCCGAGATCCAGCGCCACATCATCAGCCGCGATCTGCTCAGACCGTTGGGGGCGTGACGGGATGAGGGTCGAAGTTCCGCAGCTTACCCCCCTCTGCCCCGCCATCGCGGGAGGCGCCGCATGACGCGCTCCCTCGACCGCCTGATCCGCCCGCTGACCATCGCCGTCTTCGGCGGCAAGGAAGCCCGGCGCGTCATCGAACAATGCGACAAGATGGGTTTTTCCGGCGAAATCTGGCCGGTGCATCCCCGTGAGGCCGAGATCCTCGGCCGCAAGTGCTACCGCTCCGTGGCGGAACTGCCCGCAGCGCCGGATGCCTCCTTCGTCGGCGTCAACCGGCAACTGACGATCGACATCATCCGCGATCTCGCCGCCCGCGGCGCCGGCGGCGCCGTCTGCTACGCCTCGGGCTTCCGCGAGGCGGCAAGTGAACTCGACGACGGCAGCGACTTGCAGGAGGCGCTGGTCGCCGCTGCCGGCGACATGCCGATTGTGGGGCCCAATTGCTACGGCTTCATCAACATGCTCGATGGCGCCCTGCTCTGGCCGGACCAGCATGGCATGCTGCGCGTCGAGAAGGGTGTCGCGATCCTGACGCAGTCCTCCAACATCGCCTGCAACATTTCGATGCAGACGCGCGGCCTGCCGCTCGCCTACGTCATGACCGCGGGCAACCAGGCGCAGACCGGTCTTTCCGACATCGCCTGCGCCGTGCTGGAAGACCCGCGCGTCACCGCCGTCGGCCTGCATATCGAAGGCTTCGACAGCGTCGCAGCACTCGAACGGCTGGCGACCCGGGCGCGCGAACTCGGCAAGCCGGTCGTGACGCTCAAGGTCGGCAAATCCGAAGCCGCCCAGCTTGCGACGGTGTCGCACACCGCCTCGCTTGCCGGCAACGACCGCGTCTCCTCATCTCTCCTTGCCCGTCTCGGCATCGGCCGCGTCGATACGTTGCCGGCGCTCTTGGAAACGTTGAAACTGCTACATGTCGCGGGGCCCCTCGACAGCCGCGACATCTCCTCGATGAGCTGCTCCGGCGGCGAGGCCTCGCTGATGGCGGACGCCGGCGAGCGCTACCGGGTGAACTACCGGGCGCTGCGCGACGAGCAGCGCAAGCCTCTCAAGGACGCGCTCGGCGAGATGGTGACGATCGCCAACCCGCTCGACTACCACACCTTCGTCTGGGGCAACCGCGAGAAGCAGGCGACCGCCTTTGCCGCCATGATGAAGGGCGGCTACGCGATCAACCTCGTTGTGCTCGATTTCCCGCGGCTCGACCGCTGCGACGCCGCCGACTGGGAAACCACCTGCCAAGCGGTGATCGAAGCGGCAAGAACGACCGGTGCCCGCGCCGGCATCGTCGCCAGCCTCGGCGAGAACATGCCAGAGGCGACGGCGCTTTTCCTGATGAAGGCGGGCATCGTGCCCTTCTTCGGTATCGAGGAGGCGCTGGATGCGATCGAGACGGCCGCCGACATCGGCGCCGCCTGGGCGAAACCCGCCTCGCCCCGCCTGCTCGATGGCAGCGGTGTCGCCGGCGGAGACGCGATCACGCTCAGCGAATATGAGGCCAAGGTGGAGCTTGCCGCTTCGGGTCTGAAGGTGCCGGAAGGCAGGACGGCCGCGACCGCCGAGGAGGCCGCTACGGCTGCCGAGGCTCTTGGTTTCCCCGTCGTGCTCAAGGGCCTCGGCGTCGCCCACAAGACCGAAGCGGGCGCGGTGAAGCTCAACCTCGCAAGTCGCCAGGAGGTCCTTGCGGCGGCAAGCGGCATGGCCGGTGTCGCCTCGGGCTACCTCGTCGAGAAGATGGTGGGCAAGCCCGTCGCCGAACTCATCATCGGCGCCATGCGCGACCCTGTCGCCGGTCCCGTACTGACGATCGGCGCCGGCGGCATCCTCGTGGAACTGCTCGATGATTCCGCCATCCTGACGCTGCCGACGACGCCGGAAGCGATCCGCGAGGCGATCGGCGGGCTCAGGATCCGCAAGCTCTTGGACGGCTATCGCGGCGGCCCGACCGCTGATTTCGCCGCCCTGACGGAGGCTGTCGCCGCCGCGGCATCCTACGTCGTTTCAAACGCCTCCAAGCTCGAAGAACTCGATATCAATCCATTGATGGTGTTGCCAAACGGCCAAGGGGCCGTGGCCGCCGACGCCCTGATCCGCCGGAGGAAATGACCCATGACCGGACCGATCCGTACACGCCGCGAAGGCGGCATTCTCGAAGTCACCATCGACCGGCCAAAGGCCAATGCCATCGACCTTGCGACCAGCCGGGTGATGGGCGAGATCTTCCGCGACTTCCGCGACGATGACACGTTGCGCGTCGCGATCATCACCGGGGCGGGAGAAAAATTCTTCTGCCCGGGATGGGACCTGAAGGCGGCCGCCGGCGGTGACGCGGTCGACGGCGATTATGGTGTCGGCGGTTTCGGCGGCATGCAGGAGCTGCGCGACCTCAACAAGCCGATCATTGCCGCCATCAACGGCATCTGCTGCGGCGGCGGCCTTGAGATCGCGCTGTCGACCGACATGATCCTTGCCGCCGAGCACGCGACCTTCGCGCTGCCCGAGATCCGCTCCGGCACCGTCGCCGATGCCGCATCGATCAAGCTGCCGAAGCGCATCCCCTACCACATCGCCATGGACATGCTTTTGACCGGCCGCTGGCTCGATGCGGCCGAGGCCAACCGATGGGGCTTCGTCAACGAGATCCTGCCATTGAGCAAGCTTATGGAACGCGCCTGGGAGCTCGCCCGCCTGCTCGAAAGCGGACCGCCGCTGGTTTACGCGGCGATCAAGGAAGTGGTTCGCAACGCCGAAGGCGAGGCTTTCCAGACGACCATGAACAAGATCACCAAACGGCAGTTCAAGACGGTCGACATCCTCTATTCGAGCGAAGACCAGCTGGAAGGCGTGCGCGCCTTCGCCGAGAAGCGCGACCCGGTCTGGAAGGGCCGCTAAAGGCGGATGAATGTGTGCGGTTTTCCGCCGCTTTGAACAGACGCCGCCAGGCATGGCGGCGCAGGCAACAGAGCCGGGCGACCGGTAGCATGACGTGGCAGGATGCGCGCACGAGAGCGCGCGCCAGGAAACACGCCGCCATAAGCCAAGTTTATGGAAATAAATTGTAATTTAGGGCGTTACAAGACGAGTTCCAGAGATTACGCTTATCGATCTGAACGAGGGACGCCCCTGGCCGAGGGAAGGAGAACAAGCCACCGAAAGAACAAGAAACGGCCGCTTTGGGCCGATCCGAAGCCATCGATACAATGGCTGTACGCAGCAATCTCTAACCAACCACAACGAACGGCGAATGCCGACAGAGAAGGGAACAGGGGAATGAGCGATTACAAGGATTACCTCACACGACAGGTCATGCTCGGCAAGATGAACCGGCGCGAGTTTCTCGGCCGCGCGGCTGCTGCCGGCATTCTCGCCTCAACGGCAGGCACGCTGTTTGCGACCAGCGCGGCGGCGCAGGAGCCGAAGCGCGGCGGCCACCTGAAACTCGGCCTCGAAGGTGCGGCTGCAACCGACTCGAAGGATCCGGCCAAGGCGCTTTCGCAATTCATGTTCGTCGTCGGCCGAAACTGGGGCGACATGCTGGTCGAAAGCCATCCGACGACCGGCGCGCCGGTGCCGGCTCTTGCCGAATCCTGGGAGCCGTCGGCCGACGCCTCGACCTGGACCTTCGCCATCCGCAAGGGCGTGAAGTTCCATGACGGCAAGGAACTGACGCTCGACGACGTCATCAAGACGCTGCAGCGCCACACCGACGAGAAGTCGGAGTCCGGCGCACTCGGCGTGATGAAGTCGATCAAGGAAATCAAGGCCGACGGCGACAAGCTGGTGCTGGTGCTGACGGAAGGCAATGCCGACCTGCCGCTGCTTCTTTCCGACTACCATCTCATCATCCAGCCGGGCGGCGGCGTCGACGCTCCCGACGCGATGATCGGCACCGGTCCCTACAAGGTGACGAGCTTCGAGGCGGGCGTTCGCGCAACCTTCGAGAAGAATGCCGACGACTGGCGCACCGACCGCGGCTATGTGGACTCGGTCGAACTGATCGCCATGAACGATGCGACGGCGCGCATCGCCGCTCTCTCCTCCGGCCAGGTGCATTATATCAACCGCGTCGACCCGAAGACCGTCAGCCTTCTGAAGAAGGCGCCGACGGTCGAGATCCTGAACACGTCCGGCCGCGGCCACTACGTGTTCATCATGCATTGCAACACCGCGCCCTTCGACAACAACGACCTGCGCATGGCGCTGAAATACGCGATGGACCGCGAAACCATGGTCCAGCGCATCCTCGGCGGCTACGGCAAGGTCGGCAACGACTTCCCGATCAACGACACCTATGCCCTCTTCCCGGAAGGCATCGAGCAGCGCGTCTACGACCCGGACAAGGCGGCCTTCCACTACAAGAAGTCCGGCCACAGCGGTCCGGTGCTGCTGCGCACCTCCGACGTCGCCTTCCCGGGCGCGGTCGATGCGGCCGTGCTCTACCAGGCAAGCGCCAAGAAGGCGGGCATCGAGATCGAGGTCAAGCGCGAGCCGGGCGACGGCTACTGGACGAACGTCTGGAACGTGCAGCCCTTCTCCACCTCCTACTGGGGCGGCCGCCCGACCCAGGACCAGATGTACTCCACCGCCTACCTTTCGACGGCCGACTGGAACGACACCCGCTTCAAGCGTCCGGATTTCGACAAGATCCTGCTCGAGGCCCGCTCGGAACTCGACGAGGCCAAGCGCAAGGACATGTACCGCACCATGGCGATGATGGTGCGTGACGAAGGCGGCCTGATCCTGCCGATGTTCAACGACTTCGTGAACGCCGCCACCAAGCAGGTGAAGGGCTATGTGCACGATATCGGCAACGACATGTCGAACGGCTATGTCGCGACCCGAGTGTGGCTGGACGCATGACGATGGAAAGCGGACCGCTCACTGGTCCGGTTCCGACGGATGGGACCGCGGATGCATCGCATCCGCGGCCTGCCGAACTTACCGGAGTACCAGCAAAACCCAAGCCTGCCGCCGATGGTGAAATCGCCGGCACCTTCTGGCGGCGCTTTACCTTCCGTCGCCCTCTCGCGGCGCTGATCCTGCAGCGCCTCGGCTTGAGCGTCGGCCTGCTCTTCGCCGTATCGCTGATGATCTTCGGCGGCATCGAGGCGCTTCCCGGCGACTTCGCCACCACCTATCTCGGCCAGTCGGCAACGCCGCAGGCGGTCGAAAACATCCGCAAGGACCTTGGCCTCGACAAGCCCTGGACCGAACGCTACGTCTCCTGGCTCGGCGGCGCCCTGCAGGGCGATTTCGGCACCTCCTGGGCGAGCAAGAACTCGGTCGGCGAACAGATCAGCAAGCGCCTCGGCAACTCGCTGTTCCTCGCTTTCTTTGCAGCACTCATCTCGGTGCCGCTCGCCGTCGGCCTCGGCATGCTGGCGGTACAGTTCCGCAACCGGCTGCCCGACAAGATCATCAACGTCATCTCGCTCGCGGCCATCTCTCTGCCGGAGTTCTTCGTCGGCTATCTGCTGATCATGTTCTTCGCCGTCAAATACGGCATCGCGACCTTCCCCGCGACCGTCTATGACAGCATGAGCTTCACCGAACGGCTTTCGGCGATCGCGCTTCCCGTCGCGACCCTCGTTCTCGTCGTGCTTGCCCACATGATGCGCATGACCCGGGCTGCGATCCTCAACGTCATGTCGTCGGCCTATGTCGAGACGGCGGAGTTGAAGGGCCTCGGCATGTTCCGCATCATCGCGCGGCACGCAGCCCCCAATGCGGTGGCGCCCGTCATCAACGTCATCGCGCTCAACCTCGCCTATCTCGTCGTCGGCGTGGTCGTGGTCGAAGTCGTCTTCGTCTATCCCGGCATGGGGCAATACATGGTGGATGCGGTGACCGTGCGCGACATGCCGGTCGTCCAGGCCTGCGGCCTGATCTTCGCCGCCTTCTACATCTTCCTCAACATGGCGGCCGACATTCTCGCCATCATCGCCAATCCGAGACTGAGGCACCCGCGATGAACCTGAGATCCATCCCCTTGAGCGCCTGGATCGGCATCGCCGGCATCGCGATTGCGATCTTCTGTGCCATCTTCGCACCGGTCATCGCTCCCTTCGGCGAGCGCGACGTGGTCGGCGACGTCTGGCTCCCCGCCGGCGGCGACTTCCTGCTCGGCACCGACAATCTCGGCCGCGACCTGCTTTCGCGTCTGATCTACGGCGCCCGCACCACCATCTTCGTGGCGCTGGCAGCAACCGTGCTTTCCTTCTCGCTGGGCATGCTTTTGAGCTTCACCGCGGCCGTCGTCGGCGGCTTCACCGACCAGCTCTTCTCCCGCTTCAACGACCTGATGATGGCGATCCCGACGCTGATCTTCGCCCTCGTCGTTCTCGCCGTGCTGCCGCAGCATCTGTGGATCCTGATCCTCGTCATGGCGGTGCTCGACAGCACCCGCGTCTTCCGCATCGGCCGTGCCGTCGCGCTCGATGTCGCGGTCATGGAGTTCGTCGAGGCCGCGAGGCTGCGCGGCGAAGGCTCGCTCTGGATCATCTTCCGCGAGATCCTGCCGAATACGCTGTCGCCGCTCTTGGCCGAATTCGGCCTGCGCTTCGCCTTCTCGATCCTGTTCCTCTCCACCCTCTCCTTCCTCGGCCTCGGCATCCAGCCGCCGGCCGCCGACTGGGGCGGCATGGTCAAGGACAACAAGGACGGCATCATCTTCGGCATCTCGGCGGCGCTGATCCCGGGGGCGGCGATCGCCACGCTCGCGATCTGCGTCAACCTCGTTGTCGACTGGCTGATGAAGAGAACCTCCAGCCTCAAGGGAGGACGCGGCGATGCCTGAGTTGCTCTCCGTCAAGAACCTCAAGATCGAAGCGACCAGCTATCCGCCGGGCGAACCGCCCAAGGTCGTCACCCTCGTCGAGGGCGTGTCCTTCGATGTCGAGAAGGGCAAGGTGCTCGGTCTCATCGGCGAATCCGGCGCCGGCAAGTCGACCATCGGCCTTTCGGCGCTCGCCTATGGCCGCGGCGGCGTGCGCATCACCGGCGGCCAGGTCCTGCTCGACGGCAAGGACATCCTGACGCTCGAAAAGAACGGCATCCGCTCGATCCGCGGCGCCCGTGTCTGCTATGTCGCGCAATCGGCAGCCGCCGCCTTCAACCCGGCCCACCGGCTCGGTGACCAGGTGATCGAGGCATCGCTCCGCCACGGCATCATGAGCCGCGAGGAGGCGAAGAAGCGGGCGCTCTATCTCTTCCGGGTGCTGGGCCTGCCCAATCCGGAAACCTTTGGCGACCGCTATCCGCACCAGGTCTCCGGCGGCCAGCTCCAGCGCGCCATGACCGCCATGGCGCTCTGCCCCAACCCGGAGCTGATCGTCTTCGACGAGCCGACGACCGCGCTGGACGTCACGACCCAGATCGACGTGCTGGCCGCGATCAAGCACGCGATCGAGGAGACGCATACGGCGGCGCTCTACATCACCCACGATCTCGCGGTGGTCGCCCAGATCTCCGACGACATCATGGTGCTGCGCCACGGCAAGACGGTGGAATACGGCAGCACCAAGCAGGTGATCGAGGCGCCGCGGGAAGACTATACCCGTGCGCTCGTCAGCGTGCGGCAAACCAAGCGCGACGAGGCAACCGACCAGACCGGGGCGCAGTTGAAGATCGAGCATATCAGCGCCGGCTATGCCAATGGCTTCAAGGTGCTGCACGATGTCTCGATGCACCTGCCGAAAGGGCAGACGCTGGCGATCGTCGGCGAAAGCGGCTCGGGCAAATCCACCCTTGCCCGCGTCATCACCGGCCTCTTGCCGCCGACCGAGGGGCGCATCTCCTTCGAGGGCAAGGAACTGCCGCGGGCCTTGAAGGGCCGCAGCAATGACGAGCTCCGGCGCATCCAGATGATCTACCAGATGGCCGACACGGCGATGAACCCGCGCCAGACGGTGCGCGACATCGTCGGCCGGCCGCTCTCCTTCTACTTCGGCATGCACGGCCAGAAGAAGACGGAGCGGGTCAAGGAGCTGCTGGACCAGATCGAGATGGGCAGCCGCTTCCTCGATCGCTATCCGGCCGAACTTTCCGGCGGGCAGAAGCAGCGCGTGGCGATCGCACGCGCCTTGGCTGCCAAGCCGGAGATCATCCTCTGCGACGAACCGACCTCGGCGCTCGACCCCCTGGTGGCCGAAGGCATCCTGAATCTGCTTTTGAAGCTTCAGGAGGAAACCGCTGTTTCCTATGTCTTTATCACCCACGACATCGCCATCGTCCGGGCGATCGCCGACAGCGTCGCGGTCATGCACCGCGGCCGCCTCGTGCGCTTCGGGCCGAAGTCGAAAGTGCTGTCACCACCCTTCGACGACTATACCGACCTGCTTCTGAAGTCGGTTCCGGAAATGGAGATCGGCTGGCTGGAGCGCGTCCTGAAGACGCGAAGGATGGAAAGCGCCGGAAACTGACGCGGCGGCCGAAAACGCGCCTTGCCTGTCGTAGAGCGCAATATGAAGGGAAGCCGTCCGCGTACAGGCGATCGGCTTCCCTGCCCCCAATGCTCGGCTGAAGGGTCCGCCGCATCACGGCGGACGCTTTCACGCTTCGCGTCAGCTCCCGTCAATGCTCCCAGAAATGCTTCTTGACCTCGGCATCGACCTGTCTTTCGGTCATGCCGATATCATCGATCAGTTCCGGCGCATCGACCGCCATATGGGCAAGCTGATCGCGGTAGTGCTGGCGATCGTCCCACATGGCAAAGAGACGCTTCGGGTGAAACCACTTGGTGATGCGGCCATCGCCGGGCTCGGACGTCTGTTCGACGTCCTCGGATACGGCGTGGTAGAAGTCGGACATGCCTGACAGAAGCTTGCTCATTGTCGTCCTCCCACGTGATGTTCAGCGCAAACTCTAGCCTCATAGAGCTATGCGGCAATCGCACATGTGCGGTGTTTTGCTTCCAGCATTTGTAGTATTTTGCTGGAGCCGCAGCAGAACGAACCGGTGGAACGACAAGGAGGCAGGTATGGCCCGCATCCTGACGCCTCGTTTTGTGCCTGCGGCCCTGTCGGATCGCGAGCGCGCGGTCGCCGAACGCTTTGCCGCCGGCCTGACCTATCGCCAGATCGGCGAAGCGCTCTGCATTGCGCCCTCGACCGTGCGCAGCCATCTTGCGACGATCTACGGCAAGCTCGGCGTTCGCAACAAGATCGAGCTGGCGTCGGAGATAGCCGGGCCAGCCGAGGGACGGACCGCGGCAGCGACAGAGCAAGGACCACCGGTGCTCGCCCTGTTCCCGATCGAAAGCCTCAGCGAGGAGCAACGTTGGCACCGGTTTGCCGACGGTCTTTCGTCGGATATTTGCGTCGATCTCGCGCGCTACGCCGATCTGCCCGTCGTCGCCTTTCACACCATGAAGCTGCTCGGCAATCGTTCGGAAAGTTACGATGACCACGTCCAGACGGTCGGCGCGACCTACGCGGTGACCGGCCAGGTGCGCGCCGACGACCGACAGGTGCGGCTGACGATCCAGCTCTCGGAAACGCGCTCCGGCATGATGCTATGGAGCGAACGCTACGACCGGCCGATCGGAGACATCCTCGCGCTTCAGGACAATTTGACCGAGTGTGTCGTCAACGCGCTGGCAGGCTGCTTCGGCAAGCTGGCCGCGCTCGGACGCAATGCCAGCCGCAGCAAGACGCCCTCGAACCTGCATTCCTACGATTACTATCTTCTCGGTGTCGAGCAGCTCAACCGGTTCAGCGCGGAGGGAAACGCCGCAGCAATCCGCCTCCTCACGCGGTCGCTCGAGCTGGACCCCGCACGGGTAAGGGCCTGGATCGAACTGGCCTATGCCTATTCCGTCCAGGCTTGCAACGGCTACGGCAGCGACCTTGGCACGACCATCGGGAACTGGCGATCGGCGGTCGAACAGGCCCTGCAGCTCGATCCGACGAACCCCTTCGCCCACACCTGCCTTGGCGACCTCAAGGCATGCATGGGCGATCTCAAGGGTGCGGCCGACGCCCAGGCACTGGCGTTCCAGCACGGCAAACACAGTGCCGACACGCTGGCGCTTTTGGCCGGAAGCAAGGCTTTGGTGGCCGGAGATCCGGACGAAGCGATAGTGTTGATCGAAAAGGCGCTGTCCCTCAATCCGCTGGCGCCGCCCTGGTACTACGGCATGCGCGGCCGCGTCCTTTTCGTCACCGGACGCCACGCCGAGAGCCTTTCGGCGCTGGGACGCAGTTCGCAGGAATCGCCGAACACCCTCATGTTCCAGGCGATGGCCCAGGCTTTTGTCGGACAATCGTCCGAAGCGGCGAGCTCTGCGCTAAGGCTCAAGACCGAGTTCCCGCTCTTTTCGGTCGACCGGTTCATCGCCGGCTACCCGGTCACCAATCCTCCGGCACTGCAAGCGGTCCAGGAAGGATCCCGGCTGGCGATGTTCAACTAGAGAACAGCAAAGGCGTGGCACGCCGGCACGGCTCCGGCCGAACAGTACGCAGCGTTACTTCTGCCGGCAGTCGACGTCGCCCACGCGTTGCGCCGCCTCGCCTTCAAAGGTCACCGTCGCCTCGCCCTTTGCCGAGCAATCGCCCATGGGGCCGCTTCCGGCGCGGAAATGCACGACCGGCTGGCCCTCGATCATGATGCTCGGCACAACCTCGTAAAGTTCCGGTGGGCAGTTGGCGACGTCGGAGAGCCTGAGCGCCGGCTGGCCGCCGATCATGACGCTGGAGGCGCCCGAAAGCGCACAGGACGGGATCGGGGCCCCCGCCTCCTCGGCCATCGCCGACGGAGCCGGCAAGGCGGACCAAAGGCAGGCGATGACGGCCATTGCAGATTTCATGATCCCCTCTCCCTGGGTCCGCGTCAGCGAAACCTATCACAAGGCCGCGCCCCCGCCTCAATATTCGGTGGGTACGGTCAAGAGCTCGGCATCGGGCGTATCGAGAAAGGCGCGGACGGTCTGGGGCATATGGCGCGAGCCGAAGGAAAGCACGCCGCAACGCGAGAGCATCTGGCGCAGGTCCGGCTGCTGGCCGAGAGAGCGCCAGATCATGCGCGAGGCATAGGGCAGGTTCTCCTTGCGCCAGGAGACCCCCATGGTGGTGCCGCGCAGATAGACGCGCTGGTGCACTTCGAACGGCAGAAGGATCGTCTGCGCCAGCATCGGCTCCCGCCCGATGCTGCGCTCGGCGATGAAGATGCGGTTCCGCCAGAAGGTGACGAGCCCCACATATTTCGAGAATTGCTGGATCTCGTTTATCGGGTCACGGATGCGCTCGATCGACTTCACCCGGATCGAACCCGCCTCCTCGTAGATCCGGGCCGAGGAGCAGACGACGAGCCCCGGCCAGGACGGCGAGACGTGATAGGTCTGATAGTAGCCGATGTGACGCCGGAGGCCGACGATATCGCCCGGGAAACCTTCGAGCAGCAGGCCGGCATCCGAACGATCGCGGTCTGGCCGCACCATCCGGGCTTCGAACTGTTTCGGGGTGAGCGAAAAGTCTTCGGCAGCGAGCCCGAAGAAGCGGGCGATGCGCGCGACATTGTGCGGCGACGGCCGCGCCTCGCCGCCGATATAGCGGTTGAATTGCTGCCGGTTGATGCCGATCTCGCGGCAAATCTGCGAAATCGAACGCCGTGTCGCGCAGGCAAAACGCAGATTGGCCGAGAAGATTTCGATGTCCTGCACGCCATTCCCCCAACATGTGCTCCCGTCGCGCCGACCGATGTGGCCCAGAGAGGTCGAGGGATAGCGTAAAAGAGCGTAAATCAGCGTCAAGTCGCGAAATTGTGCGCGATCCCGCAGGCGCTAGGTTTTCCCTACAGCGCCACGCGTCTTGAGACGCGCGAAGATCGCTGCAGCACCTTGATCTGCTGCATGTTTTTGTCCTTCCATCGGCAGCGATTGTAGGAACTTGCAGGAGAACATCATACAAAAAGGGAACCTGGAAATGACCGACTTCACGAAGCGACCCGACGGCCTTCTTGTCCCGACTGGCCTCGCCCCGGCTGGCATAAGCCGGCGCGGCTTTCTGGCGGGCACGGCAGCGATTGGCCTTGCGGCCGGCCTTGGCGGCACGCTGACGGCCAAGGACGCGCGTGCCGAGGAGCCGAAGCGCGGCGGCCACCTGAAGCTCGGTCTCAAGGGCGGTGCCACCACCGATTCGCTCGACCCTGCCGCCTATAGCGGTTCCGTCTCCTTCGTCATCGGTCACCTCTGGGGCGACACGTTGGTCGAGTCCGACCCGAAGAGCGGCGCGCCGCTGCCGGCTCTTGCCGAATCCTGGGAGCCCTCGGCGGACGCGTCCGAGTGGACCTTCAAGATCCGCAGCGATGTCAGCTTCCATGACGGCAGCAAGCTGACCGTGGCCGACGTCGTCGCCACGCTGAAGCGCCATGCGGACGAAGGCTCGAAGTCCGGCGCGCTCGGGCTGATGCGCTCGATCAAGACGATCGAGGAAAAGGCCGGCGCGCTGGTGCTGACGCTGACCGAAGGCAATGCCGACCTGCCGCTGCTGCTCACCGACTATCACCTGATCATCCAGCCGAAGGGCGGCGTTGACAATCCGGCCTCGCCGATCGGCACCGGTCCCTACAAGCTTGCAAGCTATGAGGCCGGCCTGCGCGCCACCTTCGAGAAGAACGGCGATGACTGGCGCTCCGACCGCGGCTTCGTCGATTCGGTCGAGATCATCGTGATGAACGACACGACGGCGCGCATCGCGGCGCTTTCCTCGGGCCAGGTCCACTTCATCAACAACATCGATCCGAAGACGGTGCCTCTCCTGAAGCGGGCGCCGCGCGTCGAGATCCTGCGCACGGCCGGCAAGGGCTTCTACAGCTTCCTGATGCATTGCGACACCGCCCCCTTCGACAACAACGACCTGAGGCTGGCGCTGAAATACGCGGTCGACCGCCAGGCGATCCTCGACCGGGTGCTCGGCGGCTTCGGCACGCTCGGCAACGACTACCCCGTCAACGGCAACTACGCCCTGGCGCCCGAGGGCATCGAGCAGCGAGCCTATGACCCCGACAAGGCCGCCTTCCACTTCAAGAAGTCCGGCCACGACCGGCCGATCCTTCTGCGCACCTCCGACGCCGCCTTCCCCGGAGCGGCCGATGCTGCGGTTCTCTTCCAGGAAAGCGCCAAGAAGGCCGGCATCGAAATCGAAGTTAGGCGCGAGCCGGAGGACGGCTACTGGACCAATGTCTGGAACGTGCAGCCCTTCTGCGCCTCCTATTGGGGCGGCCGACCGACGCAGGATTCGCGCTACTCCACCTCGTACCTCTCGACGGCCGAATGGAACGACACGCGCTTCAAGCGCGCGGATTTCGACAAGCTCCTGCTCCAGGCCCGCTCCGAGCTCGACGAGACCAAGCGCAAGGAGATGTACCACACCATGGCGATGACGGTGCGCGACGAAGGCGGCCTGATCCTGCCCGTCTTCAACGACTATGTGAACGCCGCCTCGGCCTCGCTGAAGGGCTTCGTCGACGACATCGGCAACGATCTTTCCAACGGCTACGTCGCCAGCCGCGTCTGGTTCGACAGCTAAGCAATTCCAGCGAAAGTGCAACGCGGTTTCGCGTCAGGAATTGCGAAAGGCAATGGAGCAGTTCGAGTGAAAGTGGCGCGCGCTTTCGCGTCCCGAATTGCCCGAGAGAACAAAGAGATAGTTAGAAACATGTCCGAACGTGAATTCACCTTGATCGAGAACGAATGGATCCGGCTGAAGGACGGCACCCGGCTCGCCGCCCGCATCTGGATGCCCGCCGGCGCCGAAGCCGATCCGGTACCGGCCGTGCTTGAATACCTGCCCTACCGCAAACAGGGCGGGACGAGCCTGCGCGACGAATCCACCTATCCGGTCTTCGCGGCCGCCGGCATTGCCGGCGTACGCGTCGACATTCGCGGCTGCGGCGAAAGCGATGGTGTCATCGACGGCGAGTATACACCGCGCGAGCTTGCCGACGGCTGCGAGATCATTGAATGGATCGCCGCGCAGCCCTGGTCCAACGGCAAGGTCGGCATGATGGGCATCTCCTGGGGCGGCTTCAATTGCCTTCAGGTCGCCGCACTCAAGCCGCCGGCGCTGAAGGCCGTCATCTCCATCGCCTCGACGGTCGACCGCTACAATGACGACATCCACTACAAGAACGGCTGCCACCTCTCGGCACAGCTTTCCTGGGCAGCGACCATGCTCGGCTATCAGTCGCGCTCGCCGGACCCCGCAATCGTCGGCGACCGCTGGAAGGAAATGTGGCTGGAGCGGCTGGAGAACGAACCCTTCTTCATGGAGGAATGGCTGGCACACCAGCGCCGCGACGCCTTCTGGCAGCACGGCTCCATTTGCGAGGATTTCAACCAGGTCGAGATCCCGGCGCTCGTCATTGCCGGCTGGGCCGACGGCTACCGCAACACGCCGCTGAAGGCGGTCGAGGGTCTTGGCGATAAGGCGAAGGCGCTGATCGGCCCCTGGGTACACAAGTATCCGCACTTTGCCTTTCCGAAGCCGCGCGCCGATTTTCACGGCGAGGCGATCCGCTGGTGGAACCGCTGGCTGCGCGACGAGAAGAACGGCGCCGAGGATGGGCCGCAGGTGCGCGCTTATATTCTCGACGGTCCGCGCCCGTCGCTCCGGCGCGACAGCGATCCCGGCCGCTGGGTGGCGAAGGATGCCTGGACGTCCCCGGAAATGCAGCTCTTCGGCGTCTCCCATGACGGCAGGCTGACGCCGTCTGCCGGCGGAACCGGTATCGGCGAGATCTACCTGAAATCGCCGCTCGATACCGGTACGGCCTCCGGCGAATATTTCACGCTGAAGCCCGACGCCGAAATGGCCGGCGACCAGCGCATCGACGACGCCGGCTCGCTCACCTTCGAGACGGCACCGCTGCTCGAAGCCGCCGACTATCTCGGTCAGCCGGCGCTGACGGTCGAGGTCACCTGCCAGGCGGCAACCGCCAATCTCGCCGTCCGCCTCGTCGATGTGCATCCGGATGGAACCGCGACCCGCGTCGCCTTCGGCGTGCTCAACCTGGCGCATCGCGACGGCAACGCCCAGCCGCGGCCGATGGAGCCGGGCCGCAAGACGCGGATCACGCTGGTGCTCGACGCCTGCGGCTATCGCTTCCGCGCCGGCAACCGTATTCGCGTATCGCTCTCCACCTCCTATTGGCCATTGATCCTGCCATCGCCCACGGATCCGGGCCTGACGATCGATACATCAAGCCTGTCGCTGGCGCTGCCGCTGCTTGGCGCGCACAAGGAGATTGTCGTGCCCGAGCCGGCAAATCCGGACCCGCTACCGAAATATCGCGAACTGACGCGCGGCAGCACCAGCCGGACGGTCGAGCGCGACATGACCCACGGCATGACGCACTACCGGATCTACGAGGACACCGGCCTTTCCGAACACCCGGATACGGGCCTCGCCACCCAGGACATTCGCGACGAAACCTGGTCGATCGCGCCTGACGATCCGCTTTCGATGATCGGCACCTCGACCTGGACTTGTGTCGCCAAGCGCGACGGCTGGTCGGTGCGCACGGTCTCGACCTCGACGCTCCATTGCACGGAGGGCGAATGGGTCACCGAAGCCGAGGTCGTCGCCTATGAGGGCGAAAACCGCATCTTCGAGAAGCATTTCAAGAAGCGGATCCGTCGCGATCTCATGTAGAACGCGCAAGGAAGCGGCGTGCGGTGGGCCGCCGCCACGCCCGGTTCCGAGCCGCCTGCTTGACACCGTCAAGAAAGAACTGTACCGATCGGTAAACAATTTACCGATCGGTACAGTCATGCGTCGTTTCTTCTCGCGTCATCAGCCTTCCGTTCACATCTCCCGCGGCCTGATCGCCGGCATCGGCGGCCTTGTCGCCATCGCCGCCGTCGGCGCGCTCACCAATCTCGTCGGCCATCCCATGCTGATGGCGCCGTTCGGAGCAAGCTGCGTGCTGATCTTCTCCGTCACCGCCAGCCCGCTTTCGCAGCCGGCCAATGTCGTCGGCGGCCATTTCGTCGCCACTCTCGTCGGTCTCGTTCTGAGGACTGTCTTCCCCAACGAATGGTGGGCGGTGGGGATCGCGGTCGGCGTGGCAATCGCGCTGATGGCGGCGCTGCGCATCACCCACCCGCCGGCGGGCGCCAATCCCCTCGTCGTCTTCTCGGCCGACCCCGGCTTCGAGTTCCTGCTCTTCCCGGTGCTGACCGGCTCGCTCATCCTCGTCGCCGTCGGCGCGCTGTTCCACCGCTTCGCCAAGGTCGAATATCCGCTGGTGAGGAAACCGGCATGAGCCGCACCGTCGCCGAGCGCCAGGACGTTATCGCCATGTTGGCCGAGATCTTCCGCGAGCATGGTTATGACGGCGCGAGCCTCAGCCTGATCACCGACAAGACCGGCCTCGGAAAAGGCAGCCTCTACCACTTTTTCCCCGGCGGGAAGGAAGAGATGGCCGAAGCCGTGCTTGGCGACATCGCCGCCTGGTTCCGCACCCACATCTTCGACGCGCTGCGCAACACGGAAAATGCCGAGCAGGCGCTGGAGGCGATGTTTGCCGCCGTCGACAACTACTTCCGCCAGGGCCGCAGGCTCTGCCTGATGGGCGTGATCGCGGCCAGCGGCGCCCATGACCGCTTCGCGCGCGAACTCAAGGGCTATTTCTCCGACTGGCGCGCCGATCTCGCCGTCACCCTCGAGCGCAACGGCGCCCCGGGGGCCGAGTGCGCAGCCCTCGCCGAGGAGATCATTGGCGGTATCCAGGGTGCGCTGATCCTTGCCCGAAGCCTCGACGATCCCGGCGCTTTCGGCCGAGTGCTCGCTCGGCTGCAGACCCGGTGCCTGCCGGCCTTATCGTGAAAAGCGAGATACGAGCGAGAAGCCGCCCGCGTACCACCCATTCGCACCGATTGACAAAAATCAGATCACCACTTGAACTTGCCTTGACAAGCGCCTTTGCGCACGGATATTAACCGATGAGTTAAATAACTCGAAGGTTAAGGACGGGTGCATTTGGGGCGCCCAGCGAGGAGGACTCATGGCAGCGGCGACCGCGAACCCAAGGCGCAAGGAAATCGGCCTGGAGATCGTGCGCGACTTCGAGGCGCCTGTGGGCCTTGTCTTCAAGGTCTGGTCGACGCCCGAGCACATGCTGCGCTGGTGGGGTCCACGTGATTTCACGCCGCATTCGGTCAACATGGATTTCCGTCCGGGCGGCGCATGGCGCGCCTGCATCCGTTCGCCCGAAGGCCGCGACTACTGGATGGGCGGTGTCTATCGCGAAGTGCGGGAGCCGGAGAAGCTCGTCTTCACCTTCGCCTGGGACGAAGAGGGCGAGCCCGGCAGCGACACGCTCATCACCGTTTCCTTTGCCGATATCGGCGGCAAGACCCGGCTGGTCTTCCAGCAAACACCATTCGAGACCATCGACGAGCGCGACTCGCACCAGGAAGGCTGGGGCGAGTGCCTCGACAGGCTCAGGGACTATGTCGAACATGGCTGAGATCGCAAATCTGCAAGACACAAGCGGGCTCGGCCCGAAGGCAACCCGGCGCGAATGGATCGGGCTGGCCAAGGCAGGCGATGGCGACACGGGCGGCGACGCGGCGCTCGTCGATAAGCCGGCGCCGTCGGGCAATATCGGATAACACGCCGCAGCGACGGCCGCCGCGGCAGCCATAGCAATTCAGTGTCGACCGGCGCCGGCCATCCCGCCGGCGAACGATGACACGCGCCCAATCTCAGGGAGGAAACCGATGAAAAAGCTCTATCGCGGCAGTTGCCATTGCGGCGCCGTCACCTTCGCATGCCAGCTCGATCTCGCCGAGGGCATCCGCCGCTGCAATTGCTCCTTCTGCGCCAAGACACGGATGCAGAAGGCCTTCGCCCTTCGAGAGGAATTCGAGATCACCGCCGGCAAGGACAGGCTCTCGGCCTATCGCGCCGAAAACTCCAACTGGCGCGAGGGCGATGTCGATCACTATTTCTGCAGCCGCTGCGGCGTCAGGCCCTTCTCGCGCGGCTATCTCGAGGATTTCCTCGGGCATTTCTACGCGGTCAACGTCGCCTGCCTGGATGGCGTCAGCGACGCGGAACTTGGCGCAGCGCCACTGATCTACGAGAACGGCCGTATCGACGACTATGTCAATCCGCCGGCCGACACGCGTTTCATGTGACCGTCTCGAAACAGGCGCCAGGACATCAGGCGATCGTGAGTGCGCGCAACGCCGCCAGCGCCCGCTCCGCATCGGCCTCCGGCACGAAGATATGATCGTGATAATAGGCCGCAATCACGTTGGCGCTGATGCCCTCGCGCGTCAGCGCCGCCGAGACGGCCGCAGTCAGGCCGACGGCTTCAAGCGCGGAATGCACGTTGAGCGTGATGCGCCGGAGCAGCGGACCGTAATCGAGCCCCGCCTCGTCCGCATCACTGCGGGCAAGCACCAGCGTCAACCCTTCATCCTCGCGATAGGTGGCCAGCGGTTCCAGCGCCTGATAGCGCGCAATATCCCGATAGGCGACCGTGCAATAGACGTAGGTCTGCGGAAACAGCACGGGGCTCATCGTTGCCAGCAGCTTCGCGAGATCCGTTTCTCCGGCCATGACGTTCCCCTGTTTCGAACCGCTGCTTCGAATGACGTGGTAGCGGATCGTCACGTTGGCGTGAAGCACGCGATCGCGATTTGACCATTGTCATTCCCGTGAAAACATGAGGTCATCAAGCGCCCGAAGCCGAAAACGGGTGGCGGAGGAAGATGAAAATGATGACCTACAGCAAGTCGAGACACACCTCGGGCGGACTCGTGATGCTGGCTGCTGCCTTCGCCGCGCTGCTGGCCTCAGCGCCGATCGCCGCCGCCCAGGAACCGGCCGTCGTCATCCCGCCGCCCTCGCTCGATGAGAAGGTCTCCGGAACGACGGAGATCGCCGTCTTCGCCGGCGGCTGCTTCTGGGGCGTCCAGGGCGTTTTCCAGCATGTCAAAGGCGTCAGAAACGCCGTCTCCGGCTATTCCGGCGGCAGCCGCGAGACCGCCGATTACGAGACGGTGAGCGGCGGCAAGACCGGCCACGCGGAATCGGTGGAAGTGACCTACGATCCGCGCGAGGTGACCTATGGGCGGCTGCTGCAGGTCTTCTTCTCCGTCGCCCACAATCCGACGCAGCTCAACTACCAGGGACCGGATCATGGCACCCAGTATCGATCGGCCGTCTTCACAGTTACCGCTGAGCAGAAGCGCCTCGCCGATGCCTATATTGCCGAACTCGGCAAGTCAGGCGCGTTCCCGGCAAGGATCGTCACGGAGGTCACGCCGTTCAAGGGCTTCTACGCCGCCGAGGACTATCACCAGGACTTTCTGACCCGGAACCCGACGCATCCCTACATCGTCTATAACGACCTGCCCAAGATCGAGAACCTGCGGGCGCTCTTCCCGCAAGCTTTCAGGGCAAATCCGGCGCTGGTGTTCAAGGCGAAGAGCTGAGCATCCCCGACAATCCTGAAGCGGTGGGCCGCAAATGCGTCGTACCGGATAGCGACGTCAGCGGGTACCGACGAGAACCGCAACGCCCTCGGCCAGCCGCCGGAACCCCTCGCGTGCGCCCTCGCTCATGTGTCGCGCCCGCAGCCAGGCATGGATCATCTGCGGTTCTTCGCGGAAGGTCACGTTGACGCCCGCCGCGATAAGGCGAGCCGCATAGATGCGGGCGTCATCGCGCAAGGGGTCGAAGAAGGCGCCGGTGATATAGGTGGGCGGCAAGCCAGAGAGGTCCTTTTCCGCCAAGGGCGCCGCGAAGGGATTGTCGATGGGCGCCTGCAGGATCTTGCGATAGTAGCGGGTGTCGGCGGTCGTCAGCCCCGGCGCCTCGGCCATTTCCACATAGGAGCCGGAGACCAGATCGCCGCCGAGCCCTGGATAGATCAGCACCTGGCCAACGATACCTTTGAGCCCTTCGGCCCGAGCCTTGAGCACGATGCCTGCCGTCAGATTGCCGCCGGCGCTGTCGCCGGCAACGACGACCGGGCGACCGCCGGACAGGAGCTCGCGGAGCACCGCGTAGCAATCCTCGAAGGCCGCCGGCCAGACATGCTCCGGCGCCAGGCGGTAGTCGATCGATACCAGTTCGGCCTGGGCAAAGTCGGCAAGCTCGGCACAGATGGCGTCGTGGCTGTCGAGCGAGCCGACGACGAAGCCGCCGCCATGAATGTAATAGATGCGCGTCTCAGTCGAGACCGTCGCCGGGCGGGAGCGCCGGATCGGGATGCGGCCGTCGACGAGTGTGTCTTCGCGCGTGAGACCGGCCGGGCTCGGCGCATCGAATTCGGCGCAGAGCGCATCGTACCATTTGCGCTGCTGCTCGATCGAGGCATCGACCGCGTCGGCGGGATAGAAGTCCTCGCAGCGGCGGTGAAACGCGAGGATCCCCTCCTCCGTCGGCATCGGCCGCTTGGTCGCCTGGTCCATGTCTTCCTCCCACTGATCCCGCTCTTGCGCGCAAGCTTATCACCGCCGCCCCGGCTCCCTGTCCGAAAACCGACATGGGCGGAAAAAATGGCCGATCGATCCGCATGCGTTTCGCCGCTTGCCAGCCCCGCCCCGCACCTATTAACTCGCGCCATGGCCTTCACATTTCGACAGTTGCAGTATTTCGTCGCCGTCGCCGAACAGGGTTCGATCACCCGTGCGGCGCAGAACCTTTCGATCTCGCAATCCTCGATCACCGAGGCGATCAAGGAGCTCGAAGGCGATCTTGGCGTCGAACTCTTCGACCGGCATCCGCGCGGCCTGTCGATCACCCACAACGGCCACCAGTTCCTGCGCCATGCCACCAAGATCCTCGCCAATGTCTCGGACGCCAGGCGCAGCTTTTCCGAGAGCCGCGAGGAGACCGGCGGCAAGCTCAATCTCGGCGTCACTTCGCTGGTCGCCGGCTATGTGCTCTCCGATCTCTTGGCCCGCTATCGCCGCGCCTGCCCCGGCGTCGAGGTCAGCGCCATCGAGGACAACGGCTCCTACCTCGAACATCTCCTGATCGGCGGCGAACTCGACGTCGCCGTCATGGTCATCTCCAACCTGCGCGACCGCATGGCGCTGCAGGCGGAAATCCTCGAAACCTCGCCCTATCGCCTGTGGCTGCCGATCGGCCATCCGCTGGTCAGCGCCGACATCATCTCCGTCAGCGATATCGCCAGGGAGCCGCTGATCATGCTGACGGTGGATGAAATCGAGGAGAACACCGGCAAGCTGCTGACCGCGCTCGGGGCCCGCCCGCATGTGGCCTTCCGCACCCGCTCGGTCGAAGCGGTGCGCAGCCTCGTCGCGACCGGTGCCGGTATCGCGCTGCTGCCCGATCTCGTCTACCGCCCCTGGTCGCTTGAAGGCGACCGCATCGAAAGCCGCGACGTCTCGGGCGCACTTCCCGTCGTGCAGGTAGGCATGGTCTGGCGCAAGGGTTCGAGCCTGCCGCAATCGGCCCGCGATTTCGTCGGCATCGCCGAGGCGCTCAGAAGCGCACGTCCGCGCTAATCATCTGCTTTTTCAAGAGTTTTACGCCTGGATGCCACACCTTCGGAATAAAGATATCGGAAAAACCGAAAGCGACATTCTGATTAATGAATTTGCGAATACGGAGAAATCAAGGCACGCTTCATCCTGGGAACGAAGCCGCAAAATGCGGCTCAAAAACTGGGAGAATTCAGATGAAGCAGATGCTCAAATCCTGCACGGCGTTGACCCTGTCGCTCGGCCTTGTCGCCCCGGCCTTCGCGCAGGAGCCGCTGAAGGAACTCGGCAAGGGGGAAGGCGAGCTCTCCATCGTCGCCTGGTCCGGCTACATCGAGCGCGGCGAAACCGACAAGAACTACGACTGGGTCACGGATTTCGAAAAGCAGACGGGCTGCAAGGTCAGCGTCAAGACGGCAGCGACCTCGGATGAAATGGTCGCGCTGATGAACGAAGGCGGCTTCGACCTCGTCACCGCCTCGGGCGACGCCTCGCTCCGTCTCGTCGCCGGCAAGCGCGTCCAGCCGATCAACACCGACCTCATCCCGAGCTGGAAGACGATCGACGAGCGGATGCAGAACGCACCCTGGCACACGGTCAATGGCGTTCACTACGGCGTGCCCTATGTCTGGGGCCCGAACGTGCTGATGTACAACAAGGATGCCTTCAAGGGCGAAGCGCCGAAGAGCTGGAACGTTGTGTTCGAGGAAATGACGCTCCCCGACGGCAAGTCCAACAAGGGCCGCGTTCAGGCCTATGACGGCCCGATCCATGTCGCCGATGCCGCCAACTACCTGATGAAGCACAAGCCGGAATTGGGCATCAAGGATCCCTACGAGCTGAACGAGGACCAGTACAAGGCAGCCCTCGATCTCTTGCGCACCCAGCGCACGCTCGTCGGCCGCTACTGGCATGACGCGATGATCCAGATCGACGACTTCAAGAACGAAGGCGTCGTCGCTTCCGGCTCCTGGCCATTCCAGGTCAACCTGATGGAAGCCGAGAAGCTACCGATCGCCTCGACCATTCCGGAAGAAGGCGTCACGGGGTGGGCGGATACGACCATGCTGCATGCCGAAAGCCAGCATCCGAATTGCGCCTATATGTGGATGGAGCACTCGCTGTCGCCGAAGGTCCAGGGTGACGTCTCCGCCTGGTTCGGCGCAAACCCGTCCGTTGGTGCTGCCTGCAAGGGCAACGACCTTTTGACCGATGCCGGCTGCAAGACCAATGGCTACGAAGACTTCGACAAGGTGAAGTTTTGGAAGACGCCGGTGACGAAGTGCGCAAGCCAGGGCGAATGCGTGCCCTATCACCGCTGGGTCTCCGACTATATCGGCGTGATCGGCGGCCGCTGAACCGTCGCGACATATCGCAAGCATCGCCCCTCACCCTGGCCCTCTCCCCGCACGCGCGGAGAGGGAACGCCTCCGGCCAAGCATCGCGTGACCTTGAGGCAAGACGCCGGCCACGAGTCCCCTTCGCCCCGCCTGCGGGGAGAAGGTGCTCGGCAGGCGGATGAGGGGTACTTCCCCTCACCGCGGGGATGAGGGGTGCTTCCCCTCACCGCGGGGAATGAGGGGCTGGAATCCTGGAGCAGTTTGATGACCACCGCCGTTCTCTTCGACAATGTTTCCCGCCACTTCGGCGCCGTGCGCGCCGTCGATGGCGTGAACCTCGAAATCGCCGAGGGCGAGTTTTTCGCCATGCTCGGCCCCTCCGGCTCGGGCAAGACCACCTGCCTGCGCCTGATGGCCGGCTTCGAGCAGCCGACCGGCGGCCATATCGAGATCTTCGGCGAAACGGCCGAGGGCGTGCCGCCTTATCGCCGCAGCGTCAACACCGTCTTCCAGGACTATGCGCTCTTCCCGCATCTCTCGATCCTCGACAACGTCGCCTACGGGCTGATGGTCAAGGGCGTCGGCCGCGAGGAACGCCGCAAGGCGGCCGAGGACGCGCTCGCCATGGTCAAGCTGCCGGGCTATGGCACCCGCCGCCCCGGCCAGCTCTCCGGCGGCCAGCGCCAGCGCGTTGCGCTCGCCCGCGCGCTGGTCAACAAGCCGAAGGTGCTGCTGCTCGACGAGCCGCTTGGCGCACTCGACCTGAAGCTGCGCGAGCAGATGCAGGAGGAACTGAAGAGCCTGCAGAAATCGCTCGGCATCACCTTCGTCTTCGTCACGCATGACCAGGGCGAGGCACTGTCGATGGCCGATCGCATCGCCGTCTTCAACGATGGCCGCATCCAGCAGCTCGGCCGCCCGGAAGATGTCTACAAGCAGCCGAAGACGCGGTTCGTTGCCGATTTCGTCGGCTCCTCCAACGTGCTGCCGCAAAAGCTTTGCCAGCGGCTGGGGCTGAAGACGCCCTTTGCCAGCCTGCGGCCGGAGGCGATCGCCATCGCAGCACCCGCCGATGGCGCACTCAGCCTCTCCGGCACCGTCTCCGCCCATAGTTTCCTCGGCGCCGTCAATCGCGTCGTCGTCGATGTCGACGGCGCCCGTGTTGCTGTCGCCAGCCCCGCAGCGCTCGCCGTGCCTGCGGTCGGCAGCCCCGTCACCATCAGCTTCGCCGCTAACGAGCTGCACCCGATGGAGGACGCATGACCGCCTTTGCCGAACCCCTCGTGCTGCCGGAACGCCGCGGCCCCGCCGGTCGCCTGTCGGACTTCTTCTGGCGCCACCCGCATCTGCTTCTGATGGTGCTGCTCGCCCCGCCGCTGCTCTGGCTCGGCATCGTCTATCTCGGTTCGCTCTTTGCGCTGCTTCTCCAGAGCTTCTTCTCGATCGACGACTTCTCCGGCCTCATCAATTACGAGTTCACGCTGGCGACCTATCAGCAGCTTCTCAGCGAAACCAATCTCGACATCATCCTGCGCACCGTGCTGATGGCGGCGACCGTCACGCTCGCTTCCGCCGTCATCGCCTTCCCGATCGCCTATTATGCCGCCCGCTATGCGCAGGGAAAATGGAAGGTGCTCTTCTATCTCGGCGTCATGCTGCCGCTGTGGTCGAGCTATCTGGTCAAGATCTACGCCTGGAAGCTGATCCTCGCCAAGGAAGGCATCCTTACCTGGATCTTTGAAAAGCTGCACCTGCTCTGGCTGCTCGACGGCTGGCTGTCGCTACCCGTGGTCGGTGGCAACTCGCTCTCGGTCAGCTACACCGGCACCTTCATCGTCTTCGTCTATGTCTGGCTGCCCTTCATGATCCTGCCGATCCAGGCAGCGCTGGAACGCGTGCCGGGCAACCTGATCGAGGCCTCCTCCGACCTCGGCGGCACGCCGGTGCAGACCTTCCGCTTCGTGCTCTTCCCTCTGGCTTTGCCCGGCATTGTCGCCGGCTCGATCTTCACGTTTTCGCTGACGCTCGGCGACTACATCATCCCGCAGATCGTCGGCTCGTCGCGCCTGTTCATCGGCCAGGCGGTCTATGCCCAGCAGGGCACGGCCGGCAACATCCCGCTCGCCGCCGCCTTTACCGTCGTGCCGATCGTCATCATGGGTGCCTATCTCTTCATGGCCAAACGCATGGGGGCCTTCGATGCGCTCTGATCGCCTGAACCGCTCGCCAATGGGCCTGAAGATCGCGGCCGCCGCCGGCCTCGCCTTCCTGCACCTGCCGATCCTCTTGATCTTCCTCTATGCGTTTACGACGGAGGAGAAGAGCTATCAGTTCCCGCCGCCGGGACTGACGACGCAATGGTTCGCCGTTGCCTGGAACAGGCCCGATGTCTGGGCGGCGCTGACCCTTTCGGTCAAGGTCGCCTCGATCGCCACCGCCATGGCGCTGGCGCTCGGCACGCTCTGCGCCGCAGCCGTCAGCCAGACGCGCTTCTTCGGACGGGAGGCGATCTCGCTGCTCGTCATCCTGCCGATCGCCCTGCCCGGCATCATCACCGGCATCGCGCTCCGCTCCGCCTTCTCGATGGCCGACATCCCTTTCTCCTTCTGGACCATCGTACTCGGCCACGCGACCTTCTGCATCGTCGTCGTCTACAACAATGCGGTTGCCCGCTTCCGGCGGATTTCCGGCTCGCTGATCGAAGCGTCGATGGATCTCGGCGCCGACGGCTTCCAGACCTTCCGCTACATCATCCTTCCGAACATCGGCACGGCGCTACTCGCCGGCGGCATGCTCGCCTTCGCGCTGTCCTTCGACGAGGTGATCGTCACCACCTTTACCGCCGGACAGCAATCGACCCTGCCGATCTGGATGCTCGAAGAGCTGATCCGCCCGCGCCAGCGGCCGGTGACCAATGTCGTCGCCATGGTCGTAGTGCTCGTCACCTTCCTGCCGATCCTCGGCGCCTACTACCTCACCCGCGACGGCGACCAGATCGCCGGTGCCGGCAAATAACTCGACTTTCAAGGGAGAACAGACATGGACACCCAACTGCTGATCGGATCGCGCTTCGAGGCCGGCACCGAGGCCGACGAACACATCCTGAACCCGCGGACGGGCGGCAAGATCGTCGACCTGGCGGAAGCCTCGCACACCCAGGTCGAGGCGGCGGTCGACGCCGCCGAAAGCGCCTTCACCGCCTGGTCGCAGACGACACCTGCGGAGCGCTCCAACTATCTCTTGAAGATCGCCGACGCGATCGAGAAGGAGGCCGACGGCTTTGCGGCGCTCGAAGCGCTGAACTGCGGCAAGCCGATCAACGCCGTGAAGAACGACGAGCTTCCGGCGATCGTCGACTGCTGGCGCTTCTTCGCCGGCGCCGTGCGCAACCTGCACGCACCGACCGCAGGCGAATATCTGCCCGGCCACACCTCGATGATCCGCCGCGACCCGATCGGCATCGTCGGCTCGATCGCACCCTGGAACTACCCGTTGATGATGATGGCCTGGAAGCTGGCGCCGGCGATCGCCGGCGGCAACACGGTCGTCTTCAAGCCTTCCGAACAGACGCCGCTGACGGCGCTGAAGCTCGCGCGCCTGCTCGCCGATATCCTGCCGGAAGGCGTCGTCAACGTCATTACCGGCCGCGGCGAAACCGTCGGCAATGCGCTGATCAACCATCCGAAAATCTCGATGGTCTCGATCACCGGCGACATCGCCACCGGCAAGAAGGTGCTGGCGGCGGCCGCCAAGACCGTCAAGCGCACCCATCTCGAACTCGGCGGCAAGGCCCCGGTCATCGTCTATGACGACGCCGACCTTGAAGCCGTCGTCAACGGCATCCGCACCTTCGGCTACTACAATGCCGGCCAGGACTGCACCGCCGCCTGCCGCATCTATGCCGAAGCGGGTATCTACGAGAAGCTCGTCGCCGACCTCACATCGGCGGTCTCGACGATCCGCTACAACCTCGCCGACGACACCGAAAACGAGATCGGCCCTCTGATCTCGCGCCGCCAGCGCGACCGTGTCGCGAGCTTCGTCGAGCGCGCCGCCGACCAGAAGCACATCGAGATCACCACCGGCGGCAACGCCGGCAGTTCGGACGGCTTCTTCTTCCAGCCGACGGTGGTCGCCGGCGCAACCCAGGACGACGAGATCGTCCGGCGCGAAGTCTTCGGCCCGGTCGTCTCGGTCACCCGCTTTGCCGGCAAGGACGATGCGATCGCCTGGGCGAACGACAGCGATTACGGCCTCGCCTCCTCCGTCTGGACCAAGGATATCTCCAAGGCGATGAAGGCCGCCTCGCGCCTGCAATATGGCTGCACCTGGATCAACACCCACTTCATGCTGACCAACGAGATGCCGCACGGCGGCGTCAAGCAGTCGGGCTACGGCAAGGACATGTCGGTCTACGCGCTCGAGGACTACACCGCTGTTCGCCACATCATGATCAACCACGGCTGAGGCTCAGCGCATCGCGAGCCACGATTCCGCATGCAAACAAAAACAAACGGGAGGAGTTTGCCATGTACCGTCGTCAATTGCTTCTTGCCGCTGGGGCCCTCGGCCTCAGTACCCTCGTGCTCACGCCGGCGGCCCTTGCCGCCGACGCGGCGCCGGATGTGGTCGCGGCCTATGTCGCAGCCTGGAACGCCCACGACCCGGGCAAGGCGGCCTCCTACTTCGCCGATGACGTGACCTATTACGACGCGTCCGTCGGCAAGCCTATAACTGGGAAAGATGCCGCCAAGACCGGCGTCATCGACAATTTCCTCAATGCGGTTCCGGACGCTGTCTGGACCATGAAGGGTGACCCCATCGCCGCCGGCGACAAGGTGTCCTTTGAATGGGAGTTCTCCGGCACCAATTCGGGCGCCTGGAGCGACGGCACGGCTGCGACCAACAAGAGCTTCAAGCTCACCGGCGCCTCGGTGTTCACCGTGAAGGATGGCAAGATCGCTACCCAGAGCGACTATTACGATGCGCTCGGCTTCTACAAGCAGCTCGGGTTGATGCAATAGGCGGGCCTGCGTCTCGACGCCTCGACGGCCGCAAGCTCCGGCTTGCGGCTTCTCGCATCTTTTGCCGACAAATCATGACTGCAAAACTCATAAATGACTTGCGCCGGCAAAAATCTTGAGTAACACGATCACCTTATGAGTTTCTGACTGCGCTCATAAGGTGTCGCATGCTTGCAGGACGGCGTTCTTTCACGGCTGTGTTTCCGATCGGGCGTACCCGTGCGCGGGTGGCGCCATGACGGGTGGCGTTTGCGAACCGGTCGTCGCGACCGGCGGTCCCAAGGCGCTGTCGGCGGCCTTTGCCGGCACCCATGCCTGGTGCAACGAAAAGATGGTGCTCTCGGACGAGCTCTCCGACGGCATGGCGCTGCCGGACTTCTTCGCCTCCGGCGCCTTCGACAGGGCGCTCGACGTCTACACCGAAAAATCCGGCGCCAGCGATAGGCGCGCCGTCGCCTCCATGTGGTCGCTCTATTATTTCTCGAGCCTCACCATCCCCTATCTGGTGGCACGCGTGCTCGATCATCAGGTGCTGCCCGTTGCTTTCGACGAGATGAAGATGGCGCTCGCTGAGGATGGCCTGCCCCGGACTTTCGGCGTCGCGGCATCTGGCAATTGGCAGGAAGCTGACGATAGCGACGTTTTCGCCACGCTTGGCCCCCTGATGCACGGACATTTGCGCGAGGTGGTCGGCTACCTCAAGTCTGTCGGCGGCATCGCCCCGAAACTCGCCTGGAACAATGCACTCGTCTATATCGACTATGCGCTGCGCGCCTCCGGCATCGAACCGCTGAACGCCCAGGCCGACGCGCTGATCGGCAACAAGTCGATGCCGGATGGTTCGCCCAATCCCTTCTTCGATTGCCTGCGCCACGAGGAGGAAGACGGCGCCCGCGTCTGCCGCCGCAAGATCTGCTGCCTGCGCTACCTGCTGCCCGGGGTCCCCAGTTGCGGCAGTCTCTGCGCCCTCCCCAGCCAAAGGAACCAATAGGCTTGCTTCATCGCTGCATTCTCCCGGCCGCCCGGCGGCTCATGCTCGTTCTCTTCGCCGCTCTGGCCGCGACTGCAGCCCGCGCTGAAGGCCAGTGGCCGATGACCGTCACCGATGCGGTCGGTCGCGAGGTGACGATCCCGGCAAGGCCGAAGGCGATCCTTCTCGGCAGCGGCTTCAACCTCGTGGCCCTGTCGCTGATCCATCCGGATCCCGTCGGCCTGCTCGCCGGCTGGTCCGGCGACATGAAGGGCGACAATCCGGAAATCTACGAGAGCTTCCGGCGGAAGTTCCCAGCGATCGCCGACGTGCCGCAGATCGACGACGGCACCGGCCCGGGCCTCTCCTTCGAGACCCTGCTGACGGTGAAGGCCGATCTCGCGCTCCTCAACAACTGGCAATCCGATACCGAGTCCGGCAAGCGCGCCATCGAATATTTGACCGGCATCGGCGTGCCGGTGATCGTCGTCGACTTCAACAACGACGCCCTGACCGGCACGCCGCGCATGATGCGCCTGCTCGGCAGGATCCTCGAACGGGAGGAACAGGCCGAAGCCTTCGCCCGGTTTTACGAGGACAAGCTGGCGCTGATCCGGTCACGCATCGCCGCCAAGCCGGAGCCGCGCCCGCTGGTGCTGATGGACGCCTTCCCCCAGGCCGACCGCTGCTGCTGGGCCTATGGCACCGGCGGCCTCGGCGAGTTCCTGACGATGGCGGGCGGCCGCAACATCGCCGAAGGCGTCCTGCCGCGGCCGGGCGGCACGGTCAACGCCGAGGCGATCATGGCGGCAAACCCTGATATCTACATCGCCACCTCCTCGCCCGGCGGCAAATACGGCACGCTGTCGATCGGCCCCGGCGTCAGCGAAGACGAGGCGCGTGAGACGCTCGCCCGCACCATCGAGGCGCCGGCGCTCGCGAGCATCCGCGCCGTGCAGGAAAAGCGCGTTCACGGACTTTGGAACTTCTTCAACGCCATCCCGCTCAACATCGTCGCCGCCGAGGCCTTCGCCACCTGGATCCGGCCGGACCTCTTCGGCGATCTCGACCCGAAGAAGAGCCTTGCCGAAATCAACGAACGTTTCGCCGCGGTGCCGTTCGAGGGCAGCTACTGGGTGGACCTGAAGCCGGCGGACTAGCATCCGCTTTGTCCTCCCCCGAAACATGACCCATCCCTGGTTCGCAGGAACCGGCGGCTGCTGCCTATGGTCGCGTGTTGTCAGCCGTCGGGCACCTTATATAAGTGTCGTCACGGCCTTGCCTCGTCACGGCAAGGCCGTCTAACGCTTTGATCGGCTGCATGGTTTCCCTCTTGCATCGAACCCGATTCAAGGAATGATGCGGTGAGGAGGATCTGGATGCTTTGGTTGGTCGCGTTACCGCTGTGTCTTGTCGTTGTGTATCTGGCCGCGCGCTTCAGCCGTTTTCGCCAATGGGCGGAACCCATCCTCTCGGTTGCCGTGGCGGTCGGCCTGCTTGTCGCCTTCATCATCTGGTTCGGCGATCGCGACGGCCGCAAGCCCGTAGCACCCGAGCCGACCCAGACGGCGCAGCCCGCGAGCCTGACCACCACCGACATTGCATTGGATGGACTGACCTTCGAGCAAAGCCAGCCGGAACGAAGCTTCCGGCTGCGCGGTACGGTGACGAACAAGGGCCAAACGCTGCTCGAATATTTCCGCCTCTCCGTCACGCTGGAGGATTGCCCGGGTGACGCCTGCCAGACGATCGGCGACGATGCGGCCCTCATTCTCGCCCGGGTGCCGGCCGGCCAGAGCCGGCCATTCGAGACCTTCCTCACCTTTCCGAACCGCGAAGGCCAGAGCCTGACGGCGCCGAAATGGACGACCGAGATCGTCGAGGTCCGCGGCACAAACCGGTGAACAGCGCGTCCGGTGCCCGGAATGCGACACAATTCCGGCGGAAACCCGCTTCACAGTTTTTCAGGAATCGCTTGTGAACAGCGCGCGCTCGGCGATTTCGACAGGAGAGTGGGATATTCTAGGCGGCGTCCGGGCGGCGTAAGGCTTCGACGAAGGCAACCGTCGACGTCACCTCGGCAAACTCGGCGCGCAGGGTCGCGACATGGGCCCGGTGAATGTCCCGGGCAGCGATTACCGTTCCGTCTCCATCCGGTTGATCGAAGCAGTCGCACGCATCCTCGACGAGGATCATGCGGTAACCGAGATTGGCGCCGACGCGCACGGAGGTGGAGACACACATGTCGGTCGAAATGCCGAAGGTAACGACTGTATCGACGCCGAGACGCCGAAGCCTGAGGTCGAGATCGGTACCGATGAAGGCTGCGTTGACGCTCTTGGTGACGAGCGGTTCGCCGGCCTGTGGCTCGAAGCCGGGCCTAAAGGCATTGCCGGATGCACCGGGTCCAAGCGTCGAGCCCGGCATGACGCTGTCGTGGCGGACATGGATCACCGGCCGGCCGGCCGCGCGCCAGGCGGCAAGCAGGGTGAGACCGTTCCGGTCGATATCGGCATTCCAGCGTCGCGGCCAGGGGGCACTGTCAAAAGCCTGTTGCATGTCGATCGGCAGCAGCACAGCATTGTCGGGCACGACTGGTATTTTCATGGCAAAGCTCCTTCGTTGCGAGAAGGAAGCTATCTGTCCTGTCGTCCGGTTTCACTGGACAAAATGGCGCCAAACCGGACAATTGTCCGGACTTGGCGCAAAAGGAGATACAATTTGACGGAACTCGACGACAAGGATCGGCTGCTGTTGGCAGCGCTTCGCCAGGATTCGCGCCAGAGCCTGGTAGCGCTCGCCCGACACGCCGGCCTCTCGCGCAGCGGCGTGCACGAGCGCCTGCGGCGGCTCGAAGCCAAGGGTGTCGTCGCCGGCTACACGATCCGCCTTGGCGTCGAGGACAAGAACCCGACGGTCAGGGCGCTGGTCGCCATCTCGTTTCAGTCCGGCAAGAATTGCGACCATATCGTGCCGCATCTTTCCGCCATGACGCCTGTCGTCACCTGCTGGTCGCTCGCCGGTGCCACCGACCTGATGGTGCTCGTCGAGTGCGCCACGAACGGCGACCTCGACACGATCCGCCGGCAAATCTCCTTGATCCCGGGGGTCGCCACGGTGCAAACGCATGTGGCGCTCCGGACCCATTTCGACCGGCGGGATTAGGCGAACCCCCTCGCCCCGAACCGGTGCGAGGATTGGGCCTCTCGACGAAACTCAGCAGTAGATCTGGAATTTCTCCCGGATCGCCCGATCGATCTCCGGCGCGATCACCGAGGGTGCAGCTTCCGCGAGAATGCGGTTCTTCTTCTCGATCGCCTTTGCCACCAGATCCGGGCGGCCGATCTCCACCCATTCCTTCGGGCTCGTGCGGTCGGCGACGGCCGGATAGATGTATTCCGTCTGCATCAGCCCCAGCGTCTGCGGATGGCCGAGATAGTGGCCGGGGCCATCGAGGCAGACCGAGCGCATGGTATCGAGCGAGACCGAGTCCTCGGTGACGTCGATGCCGCGGATGCAGCGCTGCACTTGTCCTAAGAGATCGTCGCCGAGCACCAGCGACTCCAGGCAGAAGCCGAGCAGCGAGGCGTGCATGCCGACGGCCTCGTAGACCATGTTGAGCCCCGAGAGACCGGCCATGACGTTGGAGATCGCCTGTTCCCAGCCGGCCTGCATGTCCGGCAATTTCGCATCGGCAATGCCGGCGGCGGCGCCACCCGGCAGACCGTAGAACTGGTGCATCTGCGCGCAGCCGGCCGTCAGCAGCGCCTGTTCGCCGGAGCCGCCGGACATCGCCCCGGTGCGAAGATCCGAGACGAAGGGCCAGGTGCCGAAGACCGCCGGATGCCCCGGCGCCATGGCATTGACATAGACGACGCCCGCCAGGCATTCGGCCACCGCCTGCACGATCGCGGTCGCAAGCGGCGCCGGTGCGGTGGCCCCCGCCTGGCCGGCCGAGAGCAGGAGGATCGGCATGCCGGCGCGGATGCACTTCTCCATCGTGATGCAGCTTTCCTCGGCGAACTTCATCGGCGGAACGACAAAGCAGTTCGAGTTGGAGACGAAGGGCCGCGCCCGCCACTTGTCCTCGCCGCCGGCGATCATGTGGATGAGATCGAAGCAGCCATCGACATGCGATGGATCGGAGAAGCTCGTGCCGACATGTTTCGTCGTGCCGGCGCAGCAGGCATAGAGCGTGTTGACGTCCATCAGGAAGTTGTCGGCGACATCGCGGCAGACCATGGCGCGCTGGAAGAAATGCACATTGTCGAGATGATGCACGAGCTGCGCGGCGTTCAACAGGTCCTTGGCGGTGGATTCCCGATACTCGCGCTTCTCGACGTCGACGATGTGCACCGCCGCACCAGCGGTGCCGTAATAGACGCGGGTGCCGCTGAGTTCGAGATCCTGCTTCGGGTCGCGGGCGTAAAGCGTGATGTCGCGCGCGGCGATCGCAAGCATGTCCTCCACCAGCGCCCGCGGAAATCGGATGCGTCCGTCATCGCCGAGGACGGCGCCGGCGCCGGTCATGATCTCGATGCCCGATTTCGGCGCATTGGCAAGGCCGATCTGTTCCAGCGCATCGAGCGCGGCCTCGTGGATGCGCCTCACGCCTGCTTCCGTCAGCGGCTTGTACTGCCCGCCGGAAAGACCGGGGCGGACCGGCCGGATATTTTCGGCAAGCGGTGCGGCGCGAAGCGCCACCCGCGCCGCCCGTCCCCCGGACCGTCTCGAAGCCACAACTGCGCAATCGTCAGCCATTGTCTTGTCTCCCAATGGGGCGGGTGTGTTTTTCGCCCCTTATCCGCGCGGTGAGAGAAGCGCCCCTCATCCGCCTGTCGGCACCCTCTCCCCGTTTTGACGGGGAGATTCGCCACTCCCGCTCGTTCCCACCGCTCAGGGAACGAGACCGTTGTTCATTCAGATTGCCGCCTCGCCCAGCTTTGGGCTGGAGGCCGGCCCCGTCTCCTTCTCCCCGTCCGGCGGGAGAAGATGACCGGCAGGCCGGATAAGGGGCAACTCTCGCCCTACATTCGCACCCGCTCGGCCCGCGGGTCGTACATCGGCTTTAGCGACGCCTCGGCCTTCACCCGCGTTCCGGCGATCTCGATCTCGAAGCGCGAGCCGAGCACGTCGCCTGCGCTCTCTCCTTCCGAGGGCACGTAGCCGAGGCCGATTGCGCCGCCGAGGTGATGGCCGTAATTGCCTGAGGTGATCGTGCCGACGATCTTGCCGTCGCGCACGATCGCCTCGTTGTGGAAGAGCAGCGGCTCGGGATCGGCCAGCCGGAACTGCACCAGCCGCCGCGAAAGCCCGCGATTGTGCTTGGCGAGCACCGCCTCGCGGCCGATGAAATCGCCCTTGTCAGCTTTGACCGCGAAGCCGAGCCCGGCTTCGAGCACGTGATCCTCGTCGGTGATGTCGTGACCGAAATGGCGGAAGGCCTTCTCGATCCGGCAGCTATCCAACGTATGGATGCCGCAGAGCCTCAGCCCCAGATCCTGCCCCGCCGCTTCCAGCGCCTCGAACACATGCGCCGTCTGGTCGGTCGAGACATAGAGCTCCCAGCCGAGTTCGCCGACATAGGTGACACGGTGCGCGCGGGCGAGGCCCATGCCGACCTCGATCTCGCGCGCCGTACCGAAGGGATGGGCGGCATTCCCGAAATCGTTGGGGCTGACCTTCTGCATCAGCTCCCGCGCCTTCGGCCCCATGACGCAGAGCACGCTTTCGCCGGCGCTGACATCGGTGATCACCACAAACTCATCAGTGAGATGCTTGCGCAGCCAGGCAAGGTCGCGCTGCAGGGTCGCACCGGGCACGACCAGCAGGAAGGCGGTTTCCGAAAGGCGCGTCACCGTCAGGTCGCTCTCGATGCCGCCGCGGGCGTTCAGCATCTGGGTGTAGACGATGCGGCCAGGCTCGACATTCATCTCGTTGGCGCAGAGCCGCTGCAGGAAGGAAAGCGCATCGCGTCCCTCCACCCGGATCTTGCCGAAGGAGGTCATGTCGAACAGGCCGACGCCATTGCGAACGGCGAGATGCTCGTCCCTTTGGTTCTCGAACCAGTTCTGCCGCTTCCAGGAATAGCGGTACTCGCGCTCCTGGCCTTCTTTGGCAAACCAGTTGGCGCGCTCCCAGCCGGCGACTTCGCCGAAGACGGCGCCGCGGGCTTTCAAGTGCTCGTGCAGCGGCGAGCGGCGCACGCCGCGAGCCGTCGCCATCTGGCGATAGGGGAAGTGGTCGGCGTAGAGCAGTCCGAGTGTTTCCGAGACGCGATCTTTCAAATAGGCGCGGTTCTTCTGGAACGGCTGCGCCCGGCGGATATCTACCTCCCAGAGATCGAAGGGCGGCTCGCCATCGTTCATCCATTGCGCCAGCGCCATGCCGGCGCCGCCGGAGGAAACGATGCCGATCGAATTGTAGCCGGCCGCCACCCAGTAGCCCTTCACCTCGGGCGCTTCGCCGAGATAGTAGCGGTCGTCGGGCGTAAAACTTTCCGGGCCGTTGAAGAAGGTATGGATGCCTGCCGTTTCCAGCATCGGCATGCGGTTGACCGCCATCTCCAGGATCGGCGCGAAGTGGTCGAAATCGTCAGGCAACTGGTCGAAACAGAAGTCCTCGCGAATGCCCTCCATACCCCAAGGCTTGGCCTTCAGCTCGAAGGCGCCGACCAGCATCTTGCCGGCATCTTCCTTGTAGTAGGTGCATTCGTCCGGCACGCGCAGCACCGGCAGGCGCGTGAGGTTCGGGATCGCCTCGGTGACGATGTAGAAATGCTCGCAGGCGTGCAGCGGCACGGTGACGCCCGATTGCCGCGCGAACTCCCGGCCCCACATGCCGGCGCAGTTGACGACATGGTCGGTCTCGATCGTATAGGTCTCGCCGTTCTGCTCGCAGGTCACGCCGGTCACCCGGCCATCCTTCTTCAGAACGGACGTCACCTTGACGCCCTCGATGATGACAGCACCGTTCTGGCGGGCACCCTTGGCAAGCGCCATGGCAATGTTGGCCGGGTCGCACTGGCCGTCGAGCGGCAGATGCACCGCCGCCTTCACATCCGAGGTGTTGAGGTGCGGATACATCGCCTTCACCTCGTCGGGCGTGATCTCGCGTACGTCGACGTTGAAGGCGCGCGCCAGCGAGGCCTGACGATAGATCTCTTCCTTGCGCTCTTCCGTCAACGCGACGGTGATCGAACCGTTCTGGCGCATGCCGGTGGAAATGCCGGTCTCAGCCTCGAGCTTGACGTAGAGGTCGGCCGAATATTTCGCCAGCCGCGTCATGTTCTGCGAGGCGCGAAGCTGGCCGATCAGGCCGGCCGCATGCCAGGTGGTGCCCGAGGTCAGTTGCTTGCGCTCCAAGAGCACCACGTCGGTCCAGCCGAGCTTGGCGAGGTGATAGGCGACCGAACAGCCGGAAACGCCACCGCCGATGATGACCGCACGGGCTTTCGAGGGAATGGGCTTGGTCATGCGCGCAGTCTTTCGTTGGAGGGATCCCAGAGCGGCTGATCCGCCTCGACCGTCGCCTTGAAGCGGTCGCCGAAGATCTCGACCTCGATTTCCTTGCCCGGCACGGCAAGATCGGCGCGCAGCATGCCGAGCGCGATCGACTTGCCGACGCGGTAACCCCAGTTGCCGGAAGTCGTCTCGCCGACAACCTGGCCGTCGGACCAGAGTGTCGACATGTAAGGCGCGTCGCAGCCGTCGGCGGCGACCGTCAGCGTCACGAAGCGCTTGGAAACCCCCTGCTGCTTCTCGCGCTCCAGCGCCGCCTTGCCCTTGAAGCCGGGTTTCGACCAGTCGACGAAGCGTTCGAGCCCGCCCTGCAGGATGGTGTAGTCGGTGGAAAGATCGCCCTTCCAGGCACGATACCCCTTCTCGATGCGCAGACTATCGAGCGCCTCCATGCCGAAAGGCTTCAGCCCGTGCTTCTGCCCGGCCGCCCACACCGCGTCGAAGATCGGGGCCGTATCCTTCACCTTCGTATGGATCTCCCAACCGAGTTCGCCGGCGAAGGAGACGCGCACGAGCTTTGCCCAGCGGCCCGCAATCTCCGTCTCCTGGTGGGTCAACCACGGCATGGAAAGGTCGGCTTTACAGACGTCGGCGAGGATCGCCCGCGACTTCGGCCCGGCGAGGATCTGTGTGGTGTATTCCTTCGTGCGGTCGATTAGCTTGAAGGTGGCATTGGCGGGCATGTGCTTCAGCAGCCACTCGTAGTCATGCCACTGTGCGGTCGCCGCGGTGATCAGCGTCATGAGGTTGTCGTTGTGGCGGACAATCGACATCTCGGTAACAATCCGGCCCTTGTCGTCGGCGAAATAGGCAAGACCGATGCGCCCGGGCTTCGGCACACGGCCGGTGATAAGCGTCGCTAGCCATTCGGCGGCACCCGGACCATCGAGATTGAAACGCGAGAAGCCCGGCAGGTCGAGAATGCCCGCGGCATCGCGCACGGCGAGGCACTCTTCCTCGATGCGCTTGGCCCAGGGCCCTTCGCGTCCCCAGGTCTGCGTCGCTTCCTCGGAGGTATCGTCGCCAGGCTTGGCGTACCACATGGCCCGCTCCCAGCCGTTATAGGGCTTGAACTGGGCGCCGAGAGCGGCAATCCGGTCGTGGATCGGCGAGAGTTTCTTGTCGCGCCCGGCCGGCCAGTAGTGTTTTGGGAAATGCATCGCATATTCGTGGCCGTAGATCTCCATGCCCTTGGCGATGCAGTAATCCTGGTCGGTATAGTCGGTGTAGCGGCGCGGGTCGCAGGACCACATGTCCCATTCGGTCTGGCCCTCGGTGATCCATTCTGCCAGCACCTTACCGGCGCCGCCCGCCTGGCAGATGCCGAAGGTGAAGACGCAGGCCTCGAACGCGTTCGGCACGCCCGGCATCGGGCCGATCAGCGGGTTGCCGTCGGGCGCATAGGGGATCGGGCCGTTGATGATCCGCGACAGCCCAGCCGTACCGAGGATCGGTACGCGTTCGACCGCATCGTTCAGGTACCATTCCAGGCGGTCGAGGTCGTCGGGGAAGAGCTGGAAGGAGAAATCCTCCGGCATCGGATCGTCGGGCGTCACCCAATGGGCGCGGCAGTTGCGCTCGTAGGGCCCGAGATTCATGCCGTTCTTCTCCTGGCGGAGATAGTAGGAGCTGTCGACGTCACGGAGCAGCGGCAGCTTGTGGCCAGCCTCCTTCGACCAGGCGGCAAGCTCCGGAATCTCGTCGAACAGGATATACTGATGGCTCATCACCATCATCGGCACGTCGCGGCCGAACATCTTGCCGACCTCGCGGGCATAGTAGCCGGCGGCATTGACGACATATTCGCAGCGGATCTCGCCCTGCGGCGTCGAAATCACCCACTCGTCGTTCTCGCGCCGCGCCCCGGTCACCGGACAGAAGCGGATGATCTTCGCGCCCATGTCGCGCGCGCCTTTCGCCAGCGCCTGCGTCAGCTGCGCCGGGTCGATGTCGCCGTCATAGGGATCGTAGAGCGCACCGGTCAGCTCGTGGGTTTCGAGGAACGGATAGCGGGCGCGCATCTCGTCGGGCGAGAGAATGTCAAGGTCCATGCCCTGGTAGCGCCCCATGCCGACGACGCGCTTGAATTCCTGTAGGCGCTCTTTGGAGTGGCCGAGCCGGATCGAGCCGGTGACGTGGTAATTCATCGGGTAATCGACGAGCACGCCAAGATCGCGATAGAGCGACGCCGAATAGCGCTGCATGTTCATGATCGACCAGGAGGACGAGAAGGTCGGCACGTTGCCGGCCGCATGCCAGGTGGAACCCGCCGTCAGCTCGTTCTTTTCCAGAAGCACGCAATCGGTCCAGCCCGCCTTGGCAAGGTGGTAGAGCGAGGAAGCGCCGACCGCTCCCCCACCGATGATCACGACACGCGCGTGCGACGGCAAATTCGACATCAATAGTTCCCTCGTTTTGGCCAAATTCTTGCCGGTGAAGCGAGGCGCCATCAAGCGAAGGAAACAGGCTTTATTGATCGACGAATTCGATTAGATTGGAGCAACTGCAACGGGAGAGAATGGCATGCAGGTAGAGCTGATCGAAACCTTCCTCGACCTGATGGAGAGCCGCTCCTTCAACCGCACCGCCGAGCGGCTGAACGTCACCCAATCGACCGTCTCGCATCGGGTGAAGGCGCTCGAAGCGCAGTTCAACCGCAAGCTCTTCACCCGCAACAAGGGCGGCACGGTGCCGACGGCTGCGGGCCTGCGCTTTCTGGATTACGCAAAAGCCCTGCAAAACCAATGGCATGAGGCAACACGCGCGGTCACCAATGCCGGGGCGCTGGAGCGCTCGATGCGCCTCGGTATCCAGCACGATCTGGCGGAGGCTTTCGCCGGCGAATGGATGGCGGCGATCCGCCGGGAAATGCCCGGCATCGAGGTCTACATGGAGGCGGATTACTCCAACCAGATGAACCGCGATCTTGGCGCCGGCAACCTCGACCTCGCGATCCTCTACACCCCCCACTACCTGCCCGATCTCTACTATGAACGGATCGGCGATCTGCATTACGTGCTGGTCAGCACCGAAGCGCGCACCCTCTCCGAAGTCCGCTCCGAGAGCTATATCCGCTCGAGCTATTCGCCGACCTTCGATCGCGCCCACCGCCTGGCCTTGCCGCACCTTTCCGCAGCCCTCCTCTCCGCCGGGCAGAACATGGCGATCACCCGGCTGCTCGCAGCCCTCGGCGGCTCGGCCTATGTGACGGCGGCAGCGGCGGAGCGGATGGCGGCGGATGGATCTGCCGCGCGGGTACCGGATGCGCCGGTCATTGCCCAGACGGTCTATGCCGCCACCAGCCTTCGTACCCGTCACGCTCACCAGCATCGCAAGATCATCGCCGCGATGGGCGCACTGCTATCCGCTCTGCCGGTGCCTTCCGAGCCTCAGTAACGGCCCTTGAGCAGCACCTTCAAGCGCTCGGCGTCCGCCTCGGTGACACCAGGCGGCGCCACCACCTGCATCCAGGCGTCGATGTAGTGTTCCGGCGCATAGACGTGGCCGTAGCCGATCGGCGAGGTTGTCGCGAGCGCCATGTCGGCGAGCAGCTGGAACATCGTGACGACCGGGAACCAGCGCAGCGCCGGAGAGACATCGGCACCGCGCGGCGCCTTCATCCAGTCCGGTTCGCGGTAGAAGGAATGGGGATCGAAGAAGGTGATCGGGTCGCTCGCATATTGCAGGTAGACGATGCGGACATTGCCCCACGCCACGCCGGGGAGGTTCAGTGCGTTCTCCTGGTTGGTGAAGCGGATAACCGAACCGTCGCGATAGAGCGGCCGCCACTCCGGCGAGCCCGGATTGCGGTTGCGCGTGATCTGCAGCCAGGTCTTTGTCGGAAACGGCGAGCCGACCCAGAGGGCCCCCTGGAAGGGATCGCTGATGATGTCGAAGGGATCGACCGACCCTTGCGAGTTCATCGAGCCGAGGCTGAGGCCATAGAGGTAGAGCCTCGGCCGCTTGTCCTTGGGCAAGGTCGTCCAGTAGCCATAGACGGCATCGAACAGCGCGTCCGCGGTCTCGGCGCCATATTCCGGCTCGACCAGCAGCGACAGCCAGCTCGTAAGATAGGAATACTGCACCGCAACGCTCGCGACGTCGCCCTTCAGCAGATATTCGAGCGAATCGAGTCCCGGTGGGTCGATCCAGCCGGTGCCGGTCGGCACGACGATCAGCAGGTTCGATCGCTCGAATCCACCGACGCGCTTCAGCTCTTCGAGCGCCAGCTTTGCCCGCTCCGTGGCGGTCTCGGCCGAGTTGAGGCCGGCATAGACCCGCAAGGGTTCTTTCGCCGCGCCGCCGAAAAAGGCGCCGATGTCCTTGGCTCCTGGGCCGGAGGCGATGAACTGGCGCCCCTGGCGGCCGAGCGCGTCCCAGGTCATCAGCGAGGCGCTGCTGCCGGTCTTTGAGGGATCGGTCGGCGGGGCGACGTCCGGGTCGATCAGGGCGTCGAGCCGCTGGAACGAACTGTCGGCCGCATGCAGCGCGAAGCGGAAGATAACGCCGTCGGCGGCCGACCAGAAGAGCGCCAGCGCCGCGACCACGCCGGCAACCTTCGCCAGCGGTCGGGTCAGCACATATTCGAAACGCCGAGTGAGAAACCGGAAGGTCAGCCGGAACAGGCGCGCGATGAGCACGATTGCGACGAAAACGAGGGCGGCGATCAGCCCGAGCTTGAACGGCTCGGCGCTTTCGACCGGAGCAAGCCCCATGATCTGACGCACGGTGTTCTGCCAGTAGGCGGTGCGCCAGAGGAAGGTGAGTGCGACGGCGATGCAGCCGAAAGCGGCGAGCACCTTCACCATGAGCCCGGCGCGCCCGCGGATTTCCGGCAGGTCGAACAGGGACCAGATCCAGCGCAGCAAGACACCGATCGCGTAGCCCGCGCCGAGCGACAGGCCGGAGATCACCGCCTGCACGACATAGGGCCGCGGGATCAGGCTCGGCGTCAGCGACATCGCGAAGAAGAAGACGCCGACGATAAGACCTGTCGTCGAGAACGATGCCGCGAGCGCCAAAAGAAAACGCGGCACCGGCAATCTCGACAGATGTGTCTCATGAAGATGTTCCATGGCGTCGGGTCCCACTTGTACTGACACAGTCACCGGAACGGCCGTGGGTCGTTCCGCCGGCGGCAATGTCGCCTTCCACTCGTGTCCAGTCAATCGCCGCAACCGGAAGACGCGCGGACGCAAGCTGGTCGTGGCCGGTCGCCGCCTCAGGCCCGGGTGACTTCTACGGGTGTCTTCATGATGATTTCGCGGTGCGGGAACGGGATCGAAATACCCGCCGCCTTGAACGCGTCCCAAAGCGCGATCAGCACCTGGCCGCGAATGTTGGTCAGCCCGTTGCTCGGATCGGAAATCCAGAATCTGAGCTTGAAATCGAGCGACGACGAACCGAAGCCGGTCATCCAGCAGACCGGCTCCGAGTGGCTGCTCGCAACCCGTGGGATCGATTTGGCCGTCGCGATGGCGATGCGAGCCACCTCGTGCGGGTCGCTGTCATAGGAGGTGCCGAAACTGACCTCGATGCGGACGAAGTCGCTGGAGAAGGACCAGTTCACCACCTGCTGCGAAATGAAGTCCTCGTTCGGAATGAGGTATTCCTGGCCGTCCCTGGTGATGACGGAGACGAAGCGGGAACGCAGGTCACGCACGGAGCCGAAGGTATCGCCAAGCGTGATCGTGTCGCCCGGCTTTATCGATTTGTCGAGCAGAATGATGATGCCGGAGATGAAGTTGGAGACCACCTTCTGCAGACCGAAGCCGATACCGACGCCGACCGCCCCGGAAAAGACCGTCAGCGCCGTCAGGTCGATACCGGTTGCTGAAAGCGCAATCGCGCCGGCAAAGCCGATCAGCACGATCTTGACCAATTTGCTGATCAGCACCTTGAAGGAAGGCGTGAGATCCGCTGACCGCTGTATCCAGTGCGCCGAGACGTTGCCGATCAGCACTGCAAGCCAGATCAGGGCGGAAGAAAGCACGATCGCTTTCAGGACGAGCAGCAGCGAAAGACGGACCGCGCCGAGATTGACCGCAACGCCATCAAGCGTCGTCAGGATCACGCGGTCCAATCCGACTGCGTAGAGAGCAAAATAGATCCAGCCCACGACAGCGGTAACACGCGCCAGCATCTGGTTGCGGATGATCCGCGTGAGGACCGAGATGACAAACCACGCCGCCGTCAACGTCAGCGCGGTCGACACCAGCCAGCGATAGGAAGGCCAGCCGAAGCGCAATATCATCCCGTCGGCGATCCAGAGCCAGACGATCAGAAAGAGCCACCGCAGCCGCCGCATGAAGGCGATGATGACGCGCAGCAAATCGGGATTGCCCTTGATCATGCGGGCACGGGCTTCAACCAGCGGCTCTACCCGCCTTGCCAGCGCGCCGCAGACCAGGTAGCCGGCAACGATGATGGCAAGCTGATAATACGTCCATTCGTTCAGCAGGACCGTCCGCAACCAGGAAGCGGCGGCGTCGAACGCCTCTACGAGATCCATCGTCTCTCTCCGAGAGAGCCAGGCGTCCGACCGAGCGTATGGAGGACGCCCTAATCCCTTGAATCTAGGGCGTCCTTGACACTTTCAAAGCCGCCAGGCGCAGCCGTTGCGTCGGGATCCCTCGAGCCCGAATGCCCCCGCAAGAGCCGTCGTAACCGCAACACCATGGCGGAAGCTGGAGAAAGTCGAACGTCTTCAAAGATTTATTGCGGGGTGGACGTTAGATCCGCCGCTCCTTGATCGTGTTCATGACGAAGCTCGTCTCGATCGAGGCGACGCATTTGAGCCGCGCGATCTTTTCCTTGATGAAGCGCTCGTAGTGTTCGAGCCCGGCGCTCATCACCTTCAGCACATAATCGCGTGAGCCGGTGACCAGATGGCATTCGAGCACCTCGTCCCAGCCGCGCACCGCCTCCTCGAACATGACGATCTCGTCCTCGTGCTGGCGGCTGAGCCTGACGGTGGCAATCGCGGTCATCGTCCAGCCGTCGATCGATGGATCGATCAGCGCCGTATAGCCCCTGATAACGCCGGTTTCTTCGAGCCGCCGCAAGCGGCGCAGGCAGGGCGAAGCCGAGAGCCCCACGCGCTCGGCAAGCTCGTTGTTGGTGAGACGGGCATCGGCAACAAGTTCCTTCAAAATCCTGCGATCCGTCTCGTCGGCAATTTTCTGCGCCATATCTTTTCTTTCCAGCCAAATCTTTGCTCAACTCAAGGCGATCCGGCCGGAAATAGCAAGGATCGGTCCAAGCATCTGATATAATTTGCCTGTCAGTCGAGTCCGCTTCCTTCAGGAGACAAGTCATGACCGCACCGCATCCCTCCAAGACCCACATCGGAAACCACAAGCTGCATCCCGAAACGCTGATGCTGAACTATGGCTACGATCCGGAACTGTCGGAGGGCGCCGTCAAGCCGCCGGTGTTCCTGACCTCGACCTTCGTCTTCCGCTCGGCCGAAGAGGGCCGCGACTTCTTCGATTTCGTCTCCGGCCGCCGCGAGCCGCCCGCGGGCGTCGGCGCCGGCCTCGTCTATTCGCGCTTCAACCATCCGAACAGCGAGATCGTCGAGGACCGCCTCGCCGTCTACGAACGCACCGAAAGCTGCGCGCTGTTCTCCTCCGGCATGTCGGCGATCGCCACCACCCTGCTCGCCTTCGTCAAGCCGGGTGACGCGGTGCTGCACAGCCAGCCGCTTTATGGCGGCACCGAGACGTTGCTCGCCAGAACCTTCCTCAATCTCGGTGTCTCGGCCGTCGGCTTTGCCGATGGCGTCAACGAGGCGGCCGTCAGCGCCGCCGCCGAGGAGGCCATGGCGAAGGGCCGGGTCTCGGTGATCCTCGTGGAAACGCCGGCGAACCCGACGAACAGCCTCGTCGACGTCGCCATGATCCGCCGCGTCGCCGATGCGATCGGCAGGAAGCGGGGTCACACGCCCATCGTCGCCTGCGACAACACGCTGCTCGGGCCGGTCTTCCAGCGGCCGATCGAACACGGCGCCGACATCTCGCTCTATTCGCTGACCAAGTATGTCGGCGGCCATTCCGACCTCATCGCCGGTGCTGCACTTGGTTCGAAGGCCGTGATGAAGCAGGTGAAGGCGCTGCGCGGCGCGATCGGCACCCAGCTCGATCCGCATTCCTGCTGGATGCTCGGCCGTTCGCTGGAAACGCTCTCGGTGCGCATGCAGAAGGCCGACGACAATGCCCGCATCGTCGCCGAATTCCTGCGCGAGCACCCGAAGGTCGAGCGCATCCACTACCTGCCCTTCCACGACGAGACCTCGCCCGTCGGCCGCACCTTCAAGGCGCAATGCACCGGCGCCGGCTCGACCTTCTCCTTCGACATCACTGGCGGTCAGGAGGCGGCCTTCCGCTTCCTCAATGCGCTGCAGATCTTCAAGCTCGCCGTCAGCCTCGGCGGCACGGAATCGCTTGCCAGCCACCCGGCGGCCATGACCCATTCCGGCGTGCCGATCGAAGTGCGCCACCGCATCGGCGTGCTCGAATCGACCATCCGCCTGTCGATCGGCATCGAGCATCCGGACGATCTCGTCGCCGATCTCGCCAACGCCCTGGCGGTCGCCTGACATCCATGGCCTTGCCGCCGGTTCTCCGGCGGCAAGGCGTGATCGATTCTAATAGTTGAAACACGGGCGAGAACGTCGGCATTCGCGCGGGGTCGGATCCGGTGCCGGAGTCGCCTCCAACGAGTTTCAAGTCCCTATAGGCCCGCAAGGGCCTGAGCCGTGAGTAGCCGAGCTATCAAGCGGTACTGCTCGACGACGAAATCATCATTTGTGAACCATTCGGCATAGGGTGCCATTCGAACTCCCTTCGCTTCAGAATCCTTGATCTGGCTCTCGCCGGCGAACATTAACCGTTTGCCGTCCGATGAGCGAACCATCTCAGCGCTGACGGTCATTGCAATCCCTCGCCCATCGCCAATGGGAACGCTCAATGCGTGGTACACGTTGATCTTCAGCTTGGCGGAAGCGCCTGATGCAGCGTCTGTTACACGATATCCCTTGGTAATGAGGTCTTGCCTCGCCTGACTCTCGATGAGTTCGCGGAGGTTTGTGCGCGTGTCCACTATCTCTTGAAGACGAGAGGTAGCCTCTGCCACCGTGGTGGGCACTTTCCCAGAATTTGCATTTGCCTCACTTAAATTCGGCCCAAAGACAGAGGCTTTTGATAACTGCACAGGCTCCAAATAGACGGAGCCCAGGGCAGCCTTCCTCTGCGGATCGATGGTGGATGTGGCGCAAGCGGTAAGAGCCACCGCGACAAGGGCGATAAAACTGCGGCGAAGCAATGGAATCTCCAAATTTCCAGAGTTGATTCGCAATATTACTGAACAGGTTAGTCGGGGAGCACCGCAAATCACGCACGTTAAGATGAACTGGTTGAATGGTGAGTCGCGTGCACTCGATCCGACCGACGCCAGAACTGCGAACCTCAGCGATAACGTTGATGGTTAAGCGACAAGCGGGAGCCGTTCAGGCGGCGTAGTTCAGGAGCATGAGCGCGTCGATGTGCAAGCCCAGCCGCCCTGGCATGCGCTCAAGGGTCTGAGTGGGCTAGGCAAGGGGTGCGCGCAGAAAACTGCACGCACTTTTCCTCGTCCCGCTCTAGATTTTAGTGCGTGAGAATGTTGACGACGTTGCCGAAGGGGTCGCGCATGAAGAAGCGCCGCACACCCCAGGGCTCGTTGGTGATGTCGTAGACGATCTCGACGCCCGCGGCCTTGGCGCGCGCGTAGATCTGGTCGACGTCGTCGACTTCGATCGAAAGCACCGGCACCGGCGTATCGTTGCCGCCCTCACTGGCGATGCTTACCTGCGGCATCGCGGCCTTGCCCTTGGCGGCGAAGGTCAGGATCCAGCCGTGATCCATCACCACGTCCAGTTCCAGCAGGTCGCCATAGAAGGCGCGCGCCGCCTGCGGGTCCGGGGCGTAGAGGTTCGAGACGATACGCTTGACGGTCATGGTTTTCCCTTTTTCGCGGCGTGCCCGCGCGCATAGGTTGTTCGTCCGTTGATGATGCAGCCTATACTGCCCGCCAATTGCGCCCGTTTGAAGCGGAAACCGCGTCTCGCCTTACAGCACCGACAACGCCTTTGGGTTGGCGTGGGCAAGCGCCACCCGCACCAGCGAGGCCGCCGCCTTGCCGGCTGCCTCCATGTAGCCGGCGTCACGATGCAGCAGCACCACGGCAAAACTGCCGTCGAGAAGCAGCAGGATCTGTTTCGCCAGCAGGGCGGGTTCGGACGCCCCGGCATCCGCAAGGGTCTCGGCCATCCAGACCTCGAACTTCTTCTTGTGAGCGGCACCGATACGGATCGCCGGATGCCCCGGCATGTTGGCAAGTTCGGCGGAGGTACGCAGGAAGCCGCAGCCTTTCCACTTCGGATGACGCGCCGCCCGCGCCAGGTTGACGAAGATCGCGTCAACCTTCGCCGCCAGTTCGCCTTCGGCCTCGGCGAACCATTTCTGGAAGAGTTTAAGGTTGGGCTGGTCTCGGCCTTCGAGATAGGCCGCGATCAGATCGTCCTTGCTGTCGAAGTGGTAGTAGAGCGTGCGCTTCGTTACCCCCGCCTCTTCGGCCACCGCGTCGACGCTGACGGCACGGATGCCCTCGGCATAAAAGAGCTTTGCCGCAGCGGCGACGATCACATCCCGGGTCGATTTCTCTGCTTTCGCCATCACGATGTATACCGACTAGTGAATATACATGACATCTTCTCTCACCTAGCCTCCCCGCGTCAACCACTGCCGGAGAACAACCATGTCCAATACCGTGCTGATGCAGATTTCCGAGGGGATCGCCCACCTGACCCTCAACCGCCCGGAGAAACTCAACGCGCTGAATTACGAGCTGATCGACCACCTCATGGTCCTTCTCGACTCGATCGAGGTGAACGACAATGTCGGCGCCGTGATCATCACCGGCGCCGGCGACCGCGCCTTTTCCGCCGGCGGCGATATCCATGAATTTTCCGAAAGCGTGGCCAAGGGCGTGAACCCCGCCGTGCGCGATTTCGTCCGCCGCGGCCAACGGCTGACGGCCCGGCTCGAAGCCTTTCCAAAGCCGGTCATCGCCGCCGTCAACGGCATCGCCTATGGCGGCGGCTGCGAGATCACCGAGGCCGTGCATCTGGCCATCGCCAGCGACAGGGCGCGCTTTGCCAAGCCCGAGATCAAGCTCGGCATGCCGCCGACCTTCGGCGGCACCCAGCGCCTGCCGCGCCTTGCCGGCCGCAAGCGCGCGCTCGAACTCCTGTTGACGGGAAAGGATTTCTCGCCCGAGCACGCACTGGAGATGGGGCTCATCAACCGGGTCGTCGCCCATGAGGCGCTGATCCCTGCGGCCCGTGACCTGGCCAGGCGCATCATGGGTTATTCGCCACTTGCCGTCCGCTCGATCATCACCGCCGTCACCCGCGGCCTCAACATGTCGATAGCGGAGGGGCTGCTGGTCGAGAGCGAACAATTCGCCCAGATGGTGCCGACCGACGATCTCTCGGATGCGCTTGCCGCCTGGAAGGGACGACGCATCCACGAGGACGGCCCGACAGGCTGAGCGTCTCGGCAGCACGGCAAACGGCGGCAGGGCGCAACGGCCTTGCCGCCGCTATCCATCAGGCGCGGGCGAAGCCGAGGATGAAGAGCGCCAGCGAGCCGATCGAGGCGACGGTGCGCACATGGTTCCACCAGACCCAATCGGTAAGATAGCGCTGCTGCCAGAGATCGGCCGCCGCCTGGCCGGGTGCCGCAGCGGCGAGCGCATCGTTCATCGGCACGTTGAAGATGATCGTTACCAGGAGCACGCCGACGACATAGGCGATGCCACCGGCCGCGAGCAGCCAGCGGCCTTCACCGCCCGAGAGGAAGGCCATGACCACCAGCGCCAGGCCGATCAGCGCCGTGCCCATGAAGGCGCTGAGGAAGATCGGGTTCTGGATGACGACATTGATCGCGTTCATCGCGGCGATCCCCTGCTCCGGCGGCAGCCGCGACAGGGCCTGCATGATGCAGACCGAGAAGATGAAGAACAGGCCGGCCATCAGGCCGGAACCGATGGCGGCGACGAAGGCCAAAGCGGGAATCAGCGGGATCATGCGGCGATACTCCAGACACCGGTTGCTGCGGTTTCCCGGGCATAGACGGCGAAGTCGCGCGGCCGGCGCAGAAGCACGTGCTCGATATCGGACGTCAGGCTGGAATTGCGCCCGTCGAGCACGGACGAGAAGAGATAGCGGATGAGTTCGACATAGTCATCCGGCAGCCCCTCGGCTCGCATCTGCGCCACGAAATCCGCAAGCGGCACGGACCGGTAGCCGATGGGCCGCCCCGATGCCGCGGCGATCTCCGCGACGGCCTCGGCGAAGGTCAGCAGCCGCGGCCCTGTCAGTTCATAGATCTTGCCGACATGCGCGTCGTCGAGGAGCGCAAGCACGGCGACATCGGCGATGTCATCGGCGCTGACAAACGGTTCGGTGACCGCGTCCGGCGGCAGGTAGACCATGCCGCTGCGAACCGCATCCATCAGGAAGGCTTCGCTGAAATTCTCGAAGAACCAGCTCCCCCGAATGATCGTCCAGTCGGCGCCCGATGCCTGCAATTCGCGTTCGGCCGCCTGCGCCGCGTCCTCGCCGCGCCCCGAAAGCAGCACGAGGCGCTTGATGCCGGAACGGACCGCAAGCGCGGAAAAGCGGCGGATCGCCTCGACCGCGCCGGGCACGGCGAGATCCGGCTGATAGCTGACATAGATGCGCTCGACATTCTCGAGCGCCGGCGCCCAGGTCGTCTCGTCGTTCCAGTCGAAGGACGGCGTGGCCGAGCGCGCGCCGATGCGCACCGTGACACCCTTGGCGCGCAGCCGCTCCGCAATGCGGCGCCCCGTCTTGCCCGTACCACCCAGCACCAACGTAACCTTGCCAGACATGATCTTTCCTCCCGATTAAAAACATGAGCAACTCTCACATTTGCAAATGTGATAAATCCTCGTATTTTGGGAGTCAAGACAAAATGTGAGGATTATTCATGATTGAGCCGACAGGCACCCTGCCGATTGCAGGCGACGACGACACTGCGCTGCGCCGCACGCCCAGCCAGAAGCGCAGCCGGGAGCGCGTCGAGCACATCCTCACCTGCGCCTCCGTGCTCATCGCCGAGAAGGGCAGCGATGCCATGCGCATGAGCGAAGTGGCGGAAAAGGCAGGGATTTCGATCGGATCGCTGTACCAGTATTTCCCGGACAAGGCTGCGATCGTGCGCACGCTCGCCGAGCGCTACAACGCCTATTCCCGCGAATGCATCGAGGGCGAATTCGCCAAGGTGACGTCGATGGCAGAACTGCGCGACGCCTTCGGCGCGCTCTTCGATACCTATTACGACATGTTCCTCGCCGAACCGGTGATGCGCGACATCTGGTCGGCGATGCAGGCCGACAAGACGCTGAGGCAGATCGAACTGGAAGAAAGCCGCATGACCGGCCGTCTGCTCGCCGATGTCCTTGCCCGGCTCCAGCCGCAACGCCCACGCGCGGCGATCGACGAGGCCGCGTTCCTGATCATGTATCTCGGCGAATGCACGATGCGGCTCGCCATCTCGGTCGACCGCGCCGAGGGCAACCGCATCGTCGAGGCCTACAAGCAGATGATCCTTCGCGATTTTGTCGCTGATGAAGCGGCCGGCGGCGCAGGCTCAATTGACAACGCCATGACACACTCATAATCATCAGGGATCGATTGGTTCCCGAGACGCGAACGTGTGTCGGGAGTAAACGGGAACGTGACGGATGGACCCAAGCTGGGCATTCAAATCACGGCCGACCCCGCGACTGTAGAGCGACGTCGATCTTGCCGTTCCGGAGCGATCCGGGAGAAGCCACTGGAAGAGACCCCGAGAGGGTGGTCGGACTGGGAAGGCGAGGCAGATCCCGGGCATTACGCCCAGCGCCGTGAGCCAGGAAACCTGCCACTCGATACGGGCATAGGGCCCACACCGGGAATTTCCCGATGCCATCACGGAGGTTGTCATGGCTACGTCTACTATTTCGAGCACCCCGCTCTCCCTCAGCGATCGTCTGACCGCTGGCGTCATCGCACTTCTCATCGGCGCATTCCTCGTCTTCGGCGCCGGCCTTGCCAATTCGGCCGTGCTGCACGACACCGCACACGACACCCGCCATTCCTACGGCTTCCCCTGCCACTAAACGATGTCTCGGAACGTAGCTCACGTTCCGCATCGACGTGTCTGCGGACCTGAACGCATCCGGCCTGTGCCGGATGTCGGTGTTTGTGCATACCGGTTCGTCCGGCACACCAGGTTCATCCGCACGGCAGAAAGAACGAAAGGCTTGCAAACCACGCCAGAGTGCGTGGCTTTTGTCGCTATCGAGGGAATTCGACATGATTGTCAGAACGCTTCTGGCCGCGATCGTGGCTGGACTGATTGCCGGCGTCTTCATGACCGGCGCCCAGGAACTCAGGGTTACGCCGCTGATCCTGCATGCGGAACAATTCGAAGGCGAGGCTCCGGCGACCACCGAGCAGCCCGCCGGCCAGCCGGGGGCGGCGCAGCCGGCCGCAGAAGGGCACGATCAGCATTCGTCGCTGAAGGCGGTCTCGCCGCTCGGCGCCGTGCTCGATGCGCTGTCGCCGATCACGCCGGCCTATGCCCATGAGGGCGAACACGAGGAAGGCGGCATCATGTTCGGCCTCAGCCGCTTCTCGGGCACGCTGATGGCGAACCTCGTCACCGGCTCCGGCTTCGGCCTGCTGCTGGCCGGCGTCAGCCTGGTGATCGGCTATCCGATCACGCTGAGGAACGGTGCGCTCTGGGGCGCCTGCGGCTGGCTCGCGGTGCACATGTTGCCGGCGATCGGCCTGCCGCCGGAATTGCCGGGCTTCCCGGCCGCCGAACTCGGCGATCGCCAGACCTGGTGGCTGGCAACCGTCGCCCTCTCAGCCGTCGGCCTCTATCTCGTCGTCCTGCGCGAGGAGATCGTCGCAAAGGTCGTCGGCCTCGCGCTGATCGCCGCGCCGCATGTCTACGGCGCACCGCAACCGCTCGACATTTCCAGCAACGTCCCGGCCGTGCTCGGCGCCGAATTTGCCGTCGCCGCCCTCGCCACCACGCTTGCCTTCTGGATCGTGCTCGGCGTCGTTTCCGGCTTCATCAACGAGCGTTTCGCCAGGGCGAACTGATCCGGCCGATCCCATGCTCCATGGGAACCTGAACAAGCAGGCGGCGGGGTTCAGCCCCCGCCGTTTTGCATGAGATGCGCTGCCAGCCTTTCGCGACGATCGTTCGGCTCGAGCAGCACGCAGGTGTCGCAGAAGCTGCCGCCTTCCGTTCGGAAATAGAGGCAGCAACCGCAGCGTATCCTGTACTGGCGCGACAGCCGCTTGCTGCTTGCCGGATCGATTGCCGAGATCTCCTCGTAGCAGAGTTCTTCCGAGAACAGCGGCGACCCGGGCCTTTTGACGATGGCCAGCGCCTCGGCCATGCAGCGCGCCTCGTCGCCGATCGCGCGCCCGATCTCCAGAAAGGCACCGGCAAGCGAATCTGCCGCCAGCCGCCACTGCGCTCCGGAGGAAAGCCCCGTCCGCCGTTTCAAGACTGCGACGACCGGCGCCAGATGGGCCGTGAAGCCGCGCTCGAAAGTGCTGCCGCCTTCGCTCGCCTGCGGCACCGCGGTCAGCCGACCAAGATGGAAACGATAGCGCTTGCCGGCAATCTCCCGCCCCTCGTGCAGCCGAGCCCAGTCCTCGAAGCGAATGCCGGCGATTTCTGCGTGACGCCCCGCCCCGAGATAGAACGCGCCGAGAACCACACTCAGTTGCCGGCTATAAAAGGCGATGAGATGCGCCGCCCGGATCCGGTCCGTCATGCCGATTGCGAAAAAGTCCTGATAGGCAAGGCTCTGCTCTACCCCTGCCCCGCCCATGGCCCAGAAGGCGCCCGGCGTGCTGAAGGCGCTTTCGCCCACCTCGAGCGAAACGCCGGCGTCAGGAAACTGCGCGCGCAACCGCTCGACCGCCGCCAGCACCAGCGGCGGATATTTCCCTGCAGTTTCTGCTGTCTGCCGGCGCTCGCCCATTCATGCCGTCTCCGTCGCCAGCCAACCACCCTCAAATCCCGCGCGTTCGAGACCGCGCCGGATCGCCGGCAGGCTGCGTGTCAGCTTCCAGACGAAGCCGCTCCGCCAATTCTCGATCATCATCACGACGAGCCCCTGGTCAAGGCCGACGACGCGATCGTCGATCCAGCCTTCCGGTCCATCGCCGGGAAGGCTCGGATTGAAGCCGCCCGGCAGGCGCCCCTCTTTCAGCAGTCCGGGATAGCTGGCTGCGATATGGCTGAGTGCCGCGCGTGACGAGTCCGGATCGAACGGCAGGCAGGCGGGCGCTGCCCAGGGCACGAGCGTGCCGTCATCCAGTCCGAACGGCGCGCCCCGGTTGGCGTAGCCGAAAAGCCGCTGCCAGCGTCCGTCCGCAAGGCGCAGCCGGCCGCGCGGCGCGTGACAGGCACTGAGCCCCCAGAGCTGTTCGCCATAGCCGGCGAAGCGGCCCGAATTCCGGCGCGCATGGTCGCGCTGCAACGCAATGGCGCGCCGGGCGTTCTCGAAATAGTCCGTCCTCCTCTCCCGCATCGGCCGATCGCCGACTGCGCGAAGATCGAGCCAGGCCTGCGGGAACAGGTGGATGAACAGTGGCGCCGCATGCAGATGCGGCTCCCCGTCAACCGGGATCCAGTCATAGCCCTCGGTGAAGGCGTCGTAGTGCTCGGGTCCGATCGCATGATCCGTCGCCCCAAGTGCCAGCACATAGAGGAGCAGCGCTTCGCTATACCCCCGCCAGCGATGTTTCAGGAACCGGCCGGGCGGGCGCCAGCCCATCGTCAGCGTGTCACTCCGGTTCAGCGCCCAGTGCCAGTCAACGCGCGCATAGAGCCTTTCGGCAAGCCTGCGGATCTCGCCTTCATCCGCGTCCCTGCCGGAGAAATAGGCGCAAGCCGTCAGGCACCCGGCGATCAGCAGCGCCGTGTCGACGGTCGAGAGTTCGCTGCGCCAGGTGCGCTCGCCGGTCCGCATATCGAGGAAATGATAGTAGAAGCCGCGATGGCCGCTCGCCCGCTGGTCGCGGGACTGCGCGCTCTCGCTCAGGAAGCGCAGCGCGGTCAAGACCCGCCGGCTTGCCTCGTGGCGCGAGATCCAGCCGCGCTCGGCGCCGATAGGATAGCAGGAAAGGCCAAAACCCGTCGCCGCGATGCTCGAGGGCGCGCCGGGAAGCGACGTGTCCGCGATCAGCCCGGTGGCCGGATCGGCATGGTCGAGAAAATACCCGAACGCCGCCCGCTGCAGGCTATCGATCTGAAATAGCTCGGCATTTTCCGTCGGCGTCAGCATTCCGCCTTTCCAGCCCCGTCCCCGGCGCGCAGGCATTTCGGGGCGAGCCCCGGCAAATCACTCTTTGTTGAAGGCCAACTACACCCAAATGGTCGCCGAAAGCCAATCCTGTGTTACATTCTTCTCATCTGACCGCGCGCAATGACTGGTTGAAGCGATGTTGAGCGTGTTGGCGTTGATCCTCTCATTGAGCGGCGGCCCGAGCCCATCGACCGCCGCGCCGACGGATGTCGATGTCGAATTGATCCTGGCCGTCGACATGTCCGGCTCGATGGATCTGGATGAGGCGCGCATCCAGCGCGCCGGTTACGTCGAGGCGCTCCGGCACCGCGACTTCCTCGATGCCGTCGCAAGCGGGCAACTGGGCAAGATCGCCATCGGCTATTTCGAATGGGCCGGGACGGTTAACGAATCCTCCGTCGTCGCCTGGCAAGTGATCTCCACCGCCGCCGACGCCGATGCCTTTGCCAAGCGGATCGAGGCCCGTCCGGTGGGCACCCGGCGCGGCACGTCGATCTCGAACGCAATCATCTACGGTACGGCGCTGATCGATTCGAACGCCTTCAACGGCATACGCCGGGTGATCGACATCTCCGGCGATGGCCCGAACAATATCGGCCCGCCGGTCATTCCCGCCCGCGAGACGGCGGTCGCCCGCGGCATCACCATCAACGGGCTTGCGATCCTCATCCGCCCCTCGGTCTCGACCGGTCCACTCGACCAGTATTATGCCGAATGCGTCATCGGTGGCCCCGGGTCCTTCGTGCTGCCGGTACACGAGCCAGAAGATTTTTCCATCGCCATCCGCCAGAAGCTCGTGCTCGAAGTGAGCGGCCTGCCGCCACCGCCAACCGTGCGGTATGTCGATGCCCTCCCGACGCCCGATTGCCTGATCGGCGAGAAACTCCGTCCCGGCTTCCTCGACCGCGTCTATCCCGAGCTCGACAAGTAACCCCTCGGCGCGCAACCCATGCGCGACAGATTGTCGTTTCCCTTCGCCCCGCCCGACGATAAGATGAACCATTGCTTCGCGGATCGATTCATGTCCTTGACCACTACGCCCCCACCGGCCGAGATGGCCACAGACACCGGCAGCCAGCATATCCGCGATACGTTGCGCGATGCGATCGTCGAACGGCGGCTTGCGCCTGGCACCAAGCTTTCGGAAAGCGATGTCGGCGAACTCTTCAATGTCAGCCGCACATTGGTGCGCGCAGCCCTTCAAGCGCTTTCCTATGAAGGCCTCGTCAATGTCGAGAAGAACCGTGGCGCCTTCGTCGCCCATCCCTCGATTGACGAGGCACGCCAGATCTTCGCAACCCGCCGGCTGATCGAGCCCGGTATCGTGCGCGCCGCAGCGGTGAATATCGGCAAGACCGAGCTCGCCGAGCTCCGGCGCATGCTTGCTGCCGAACGGCAGCTAACCGAACAGCGCGGCCATTCGGCCAGGCGCGCCGAGATCAAGGCGTCGGGCGACTTTCACCTGGCGCTCGCCGACCTCAGCGGCAACGCCATTCTCCGCCGCTTCATGGACGAGCTCGTCGCCCGCTCGTCGCTCGTCATCGCGCTCTACGGCCAGTCGACCGTTTCGAGCTGCGGCCACAGCGAACACGACGAGATCGTCAACGCGCTGGAACGCGGCGACATCGACGCGGCCGCCAGACTGATGATCCATCATATCGACCACATCGAAGCCGACCTCGACCTTCGCACCCACAAATCGACCGACCTCAAGGCTGCACTCGAACTTTAGAATCCGCTCCAGCGCCCCGGGAATCACAAAAGGGTTATGTGCCGAAAAAAGTCGGCGATCCCGCGGAACCATTCCCGCACGACAGCGTTGGCCTCGCGCTCGAAAAAGACTGAGAACGAGGAAAGCAAATGAGCGAGAAATTCTTCGCCACTCCCATCCCCCTCCGACTATCCGCAAAACGGCAGACCGTCGTCAGAACGGTCTTCGAAGCCGTCGAGTTGCTGCGGCAATGGCCGGGGCGTCGCGGGCGGGAGTATCGCGCGGCTCTCAGGCGCTGCCTGGACGCGCTGGACGGATTGACGAGTACCGAACGGGCCAGCCGCTGCTTTGCGGCGGCTGCCCGCGAATCGGGCCTGCTTTTGACCTGACGCGGAAATCCCCAAGGTCCCGTGGACCAGTCTCTCACGATGCGCCGAAGGACGATCGGCGCATCGCCCCACAGCGCCGCGCGTCTTGCCAGACGTGCAAAGGTCGCTGCAGCACTTTGATTTGCTGCATGTCTTTGTCCTTAAATCGAGATCGATTTAAGGAGTCATGCACTAGGGCGCCGCAGATCCCCAAGCCACTGCATTTTGACGAATGAAACAGACGATCAGTCGGTGAGTTCGGCCGCTTCCTTCGTCTGACGGCCGGCAAGCGCCTTCAGCGCTTCCTTGTCGAGCCGCCAGTCCGGCGAGCCATAGTCGAGCGGCCACTTGTAGGGCTCCTTGTCGTTGAAGAACACGACGGTGGTCAGCAGCGGAAAAGCCCGCCGATAGGTCCGCTGATCGAGGATTTCCTTGTACCAGGCGCGCTTGTAATCGGCCGAGCCCGAGACGCCGAGTTCGGCGATCATGATCGGTTTGCCGAAGCCGGCGACACGCTGGTATTTTTCGTTCAGCGCCTCGCTGAAGCGGCGCTCGCGCCCCCAATAGTCGACGTCCATCTTCTGCAGGCCCCAGACGGGGATGCCGACGATATCGACGACATCGTCGCCCGGATAATAGCCGGCGAGATTGCGCTGACCCTTCGGCGACCAGACGAACCGCACCTTGGGCGCGAGCTCCCGGCATCTCGCCACGAAATAGCGGAATGCCGTCTTGTAGCCGTCCTTGTCGCGGCGGGCCCAGGGATAGCGGCCATCGGGATCCTCCATCTCGTGGCCCCAGCGCACATAGACCGGGCCTTCGAAGGCCGCGGCCCGGGCGCAGACGTCGCCAATCTCGCGATCGAACCGGCCCTTGCCGATATCGGCAAAGAGCCTCTCGCTGCCGGCACGCCAGTCGGCGGCGTGGGTATAGGGCTCGACCGAGAGCATCAGCGCCCGGCCATGCCGCGCGGCGATCGCGATCTTGCGCTTTAAGAGCGCCCGGTCCGGCTTCTGCCAGTAGACGAAGACATGTTCGAGCTCCAGCGCGTCGCTGTCGGCAACGGCGTCGTGCGGGTCGTAGACGCCGATGGCAACCGCCCGCTCCGTCGCGGCCTTCGCCTGCGGCTCGATCGCCGCCGTCGTCAGCCTTCGGTCGATGCCGTCCGCCGGATCATCCGCGCGCGCCGCCGGTGTTCCGGTGACGGCGAGAAACGCCAGGGTTCCCGCGGCAAGGACTGATCTCAAAACTCTGGCAGACAACGAACATTCTCCGGCGGATCGTCCGCAGACGTCGCAAATGAAACCGGACACGTCACGCATGCGGCGGTCGGAAGGTCACCGTCAAAGAGGGAACCGGCCGATCGCCAGACGATCCCCCGGCGGCCTCACAGCCCTGGAATTACGCAAACTCGCAAGGAGACAGTCCCGTTAGAGCGACGCTCTCAGGAAGCAGTGCGACGTACGGCCGAAGCCGCTCGGCGAGCAGATATAGGGAGCGCGGCCCAGATAGGCGGCCGTGCTCTTCCGCACGGGCTGCGGCGCGACCACATCTTCATCGGCCTCGGCGACCCGCAACTGCTTCTCCTCCTTGCGGAGCTTCACCGAAGGGCTGGCATAGGCGCTGGAATGGCTCGAGGCGAACAGCGGCGTTTCACCGATCACCGTCGACGAGCAGCCGGCGGAAAGCAGCAGAAGGCCAAGAATGGAAGCGGTCGGTACGAGATACTTGAAACCCGAAATGGTGGTGCGGCGCGCGCCGGCACATGCGGTCTTATCTCGCATAAGCATCCTTTCGAATTAGCGGCCACGACCGCCCGGTGCGTCCTTTGGGCTATATGACGGCAATGTTCAACCCCTACTCCATTATAAATTGCTTAAATTAATACTTTCTTTCTTAGTGAATTCTTCCGGAAGTTGCAGCCAAGGGCACGGACCCAAGTGCCAATGCGGCTGGCGATTGGCCGCGCACCGCGCTCGCGCGTCGGCACGAGGATCGGCAAGACAAAACAGGAAAACCAAACGCTTGCCTGATAGCAGGCACGAAGGCGAACCCGCCCGCCATCAGCCACCCGCCCACTCCGCCGGCCACCACGCCCGGTGGTGGATGCGGGAGCGGCATCGCCGAATGGTTCATACGGAAAAATTTCGAGCGAAAGCGGAAAATCGCCGGCAAAGCCGCCCCATCCACCGCGCCGACCGGTCAAGCGGCACGGTATCGGAACGCTAGTACCGCCCCATTCCTCATTTTTAGCCACCGCGCATTTACAGTTCGTTGACCTCTGGCAGCCACCTTGGTGCCAGGCGCAACATGTTTGAGCGTATGCGCCCACTCCAAAACTGCCCGCGTCCTGCGGGCATTTTTTTGGTCAGCGCCAAGCGGGCGGGACAGCAACGCGCCGGACCAGGCTGACACGCCTCGCAATCGTAAGGCACTATTTGCTCGGCCAAACCGGGCGCCCACCGCTCACGCGGCGCATTCAACATCATTGATGTTTCCAACGCCCAGATTGTGAAATCGAGGCGGTCCACGATGTGGTGACGGACAAAAATGGTGGGTCCCGAGCCTGCGAAGATCAAACGAAATCAATGGGCTATCGAAACAGTTAGCCAACGCGGTTCGACGAATGTTCTCGGTTTTTGGCGAACCGTAAGAATGGTAGCGCCTGGACCGTCTCACGTCATCCCCCGCTTCTCGATCCGCCGGCACGTTGCGTGAGAACCCCCACGTCCCGAACGGAGGAGGCTTCGCGAAAACCCATGTTTTCCGGGCTAAGCGGTCCCCCTCCGTTCTAATTTGTTCTCATTCTGTCCATTGAAACGGTCCGCAAACGGTCCGCAGAAGGGCAATATTCGAGAAAGCGTACCGAACCTTCGACCCCTCAATTTCGTTGCCGGAGAATCCCAGAAACTGCACCCGCTGGTTAGGCCTTCCCGATACCAGGCAATTTTTTAGGTACGATGATGTTGGGGTTGTCGCTTGGCCCGACTTCAAAGGGGAAAGTATCGCGAGGGAACAATGCCGAAGCCATCTGGACCTCGATTCTCAACTCCTCTCCAGAACGATTGCACAATCGAAAAACTTCGGCATCGGCCCCGATAGTTGTTGCGGCGATTGTGTTTAGCTGCGCATCCGAACTTTCCCGATCCATTCCAAGAAACGCTGCACTCAATACCGCGCCTAGCTTTGGGCGCAGCAGTCGATCCTCGTCGACGCGCTGGTTCGGTGCGACATGCAGCAGCGCTGCTACGACGTTCGCGTAGTCTCGCTTCAGGTCCTCGGGAGCGCTTGCATCGAATCCTGCTGCTTCCACAGCGGCAAGATCGGGCTTGCCGCGCTCTTTCGCCGTCGTTCGATAGTAGTTCTCAATCGCGCCTCGCCGCAGAAAAAAGCATCCTAACTCCGCAAGTGCATCGAGCAATACGCCATATTGGGTAGATAAGCTGACGGCTTTGGCGGCTGCTGCACCGCCAAAGCTTGCCGGATCGTTTAGCACGCGTGCTAAAGTCACCCGGAGCCTTGAGAGCTCACTTGACTCCTTGCTCGACCAATCAGGATAAGTACGCGCTGCCTCGTCAACGGTAGCACGATGCTTGTCCATGAACGTGGCGATAGCATTCCGCAAATCACCATCGAGATCTGCGAGATTCGAACGCCCGCGGTTGTTGGCAAGCTCGACAGCCTCGGGCAGATCGCTGAAGTATTTCACAAGACCGCTGTCATCTGCGAGCGCATCAAGGTCGGCCAGCAACGCGACCTGTTTATTCATCAAACGAAACAGCTTGGCGGCTTCGGCAAACTCACCCTTTCCAGTAAGGGGCAGTACTTGAGCATTCCGAGCGAGAAGCCGCAGATCCAACCGACGCGCAAGCTGCGTTGCGATGATTTCGTCGCTAGGTCCCTCAACGAGCAGCACTCGCTCGGCAAACATCGCAGTCCGATGGGTGGCGCCGAGACGCGCCACCATCGCCGCCAGTTTGGTCCGCTTTAGGATTTCGGCATCAGCAGCAACTTGCATCGGTGGTTGACTGACCGAGTTGAAAAAGACCACAGATGGCAGTTGTTTTATGTTCCGCAGCGGCAACAGAGACGCTGAGTGGGTGGCTATTACAATCACCTTCCGCGTTGGATCGGAGGGGTCGCCGGCAACATTTTCCATCTCTTCAAGTAAGAAGGCCTGGTGCTGTGGATGCAGCGAAATTTCGGGCTCATCGATCAACAGAGCGCCGATTTCGTCGTTGTGAATGGCGGCGAGTAGAGCGACGAGCTGAAGGATTCCACTGGCTTCGTAATTGGCGGCATAGCGAGCACCTCCGGACATCGGAGAAATGCGAACGTTAAGGCCCTCTTGAGACCAAGAAAGATGCACGCTTCGATCGAACAACTGTTGCAGGCGCGCCTCAACTTTCAGACGCAGATCCGCGCGGCTGTCGAGGGCAAGCAGGCTGCCCGTCATGCTTTCCAGTTCCCACCACTTCCCTCGGTACGAGATGTGGCCCACCGCTGCGTCGGAACTCCTGGACGCGCCCGGAGAGTCGATTGCGGCACGATAAGCTTCGAGCGGACTACTGCGTCCGGCAGCGAGGAAGTGTACTTTGCGGCGGCCGCTCAACGCACTGGCGCTTCTCAAAGCAATCTTAATCGCGCGAAGGGCCCGAGTTTTGCCGCTACCGTTTGGCCCAACCAAGGTCGTTATTCCGGGCCGGATTTCAACCACCGCTGACGCTTCCGCTTCGCCCAGCAACGCGATGTTGACCCTAATAGGCCATGCTTGTTGGTTTTCTTCGGTGATCATGCGCCCCCCCAGTTACAACCAATAAAAGTACCCTCCTTTGTGTAGTACATCATGAGAGGTTTTCGCAAAGGCACGTTCAATGATCGCTATTTGGTGACGAACTAAGCCAGACGGGAAAGCCTCAATTCAGTTCCGCCGTCGTCGCAGGCTAAGACCACCTTGAATGGTGCCCCATGCCGAAGCAAGGTAAGCGGCCAAAATCAACCGCTTGCCGTTTTGCGGGACATGCCGGCAGATCGTCGTTTCGTTATCTTTTTTGGCGCTCGTGTCTCACCATTGGCCGGACGGATCTCATAGACCTCCGACGGCTCTTCCATCTCGCGAACGCCTTTGAAGGAAGGATGCCGCAGCTTCCCGTCTTGCGTCCATGCGCGATACTCGATGTCGGCAACGAGCATTGGACGGGCAAAAAACGCTCCCTTGCGAGTGAGTGCGACCGCTGGCTGCTCGGCCGGTATCGCGTTTAGGACCTCGCGGAGCATTGCAGATTCCTGATAGTTCCAGCCGGTACCGCAACCACCGACATAGACGAAGGCATCACCTTTCCTCGCCGCCAGCAGCAGCCGGCCGACCGCACCGGGAACGAGAGAGATGGGCCAAAACGTTGGCGGCGTCCCATCCTCGCTGCCCGAGAAGTGGGATCTGCCCCCAAGACTCAAAAAGCCGGTCGACTACCGCAGATACAGCGCCGATTGAATGGGGGTAAATGCCGTTGGCTAACCCTTTGGCTAACCTAACTGGATAACCACCATATAACTAATTGAAATCATTATATTTTGGTGGGCCCGGAGGGACTCGAACCCCCAACCAAGCGGTTATGAGCCGCCGGCTCTAACCATTGAGCTACAGGCCCACTCTGGATCTGCAGGCTTCCTCAAATCGCAATGATCCGAGGATGAGACATGCAGCAACTCTAAGTGCTGCAGCGACCGTTCCCGTCTCAGATAAAACGTGTGGCGCTGCAGCGATCCAGCTTCGCGAACCAATGGCAGTTCGCGGATGGCAAAGGCTCTAGCGGAAAACCTTTTTGCGGACAAGCCATTGCCGCAATGCTCACACAATCGCTAAGCATGAAGGCGCAGGGACGGAACAACCGGAGAGACATAGACCATGATTTCCACACGCACTGCCCGCACGCTTTCGATCGCCGCCTTCGCCGCCGCTTTTGCCGGCGTGGCCGCCGCTCAGGCTGAGGAGTCGGACAAGGACAAGGCAACCATCGTCGTTGCCGGCGAAGGTCGCGCGACGGCCGCGCCTGACATGGCGGTCCTGCAACTCAGCGTCGTCAAGGACGCCAAGACCGCCCGCGAAGCGCTCGACGCCAACAACAAGACCATGGCCGAGGTGCTGAAGGCGTTGAGGGCCGACGGCATTGCCGATCGCGACCTGCAGACGAGCGGCTTTTCGGTGAACCCGCAATACAACTACCCGACCAACAATGATGGCGGCAATCGCCCGCCGGAGCTGATCGGCTACCAGGTGATAAACGGCGTCAGCGTACGCGTGCGCGATCTCACCAAGCTCGGCGAAATCGTCGACAAGTCGGTCACCCTCGGCGTCAACCAGGGCGGCGGCATCCAGTTCACCAACGACAAGCCGGAACCCATCATTACCGAGGCGCGCAAGGCCGCCGTTGCCGATGCCATCGTCAAGGCGAAAGTTCTCGCCGAAGCCGCCGGCGTTTCGCTCGGCAAGGTCGTCAACATCAGCGAACAGGGTTACCGCCCCGAGCCGGTCCCGATGATGCGCGCCGGCATGGCCAAGGAATATGCCGCCGACGCCGTGCCGGTTGCAACCGGCGAGAACAGCTACAACGTGATGGTCAACGTGACCTTCGAAATCAAGCAGTAAGACTGACTTGCAAGCCCGCCGCGACCCGTGCGGGCTCTCACCCTTCTCGCCCCCGGTGCCGGAGATCGGCGCCGGGGGCGATGTGTTTTGGGCGGCAGGCTTCCTGCATGTCTCCTTGAATCGACCTCGATTTAAGGACGAAGACATGCAGCAAATCAAAGTGCTACAGCGACGTTTGCGCGTCTGATAGGACGCGCGGCGCTGTAGATGCCGGTCCGCGAACCCTGGCGGAAGCTGCGAAGCCGGCCGCTGCCGTGGCTGCGGCGGCCCGACGCTCTCATCGACACCTCTTGCCAGGGACCGATCTCCTCAAGACCAAATCCAGCCCGTGATGTGTCCGCTATCTCCCCGAACACCTGTCAGGTGTCCCCCCGGACCGAACACGTGAGGCCAGGATCCATATTCTGGCCGCTGTCGACACAGGTTCTGAGGTCGAACCCAAGGATGCCCGTGAGCAGAAGCCTTCCCCCGAGACAAACGGCGTCGGGGACGGTCTCGGAGTGCACGTTGCGAGCACGATCCGATTTCTCACAAACGAAAAAGCCCCCCATGCCGAAGCATGAGGGGCCATTCTTCCGCCGGCCGGGGGAGACAAGGCGGGAAGATCTCAGGATCGGAGCTTACCAGCGGCCGATCGTCGGGCAGCCGCGGGCATTGGCGAAGACGATCGTCTGGCGGTAGCCGTGGCGGCGGCCCTCGACGACGACGCGGCGCGGCGTGACGTCGGCGACATAGGCGCGACGCAGGCCGTGGTCGCGTGCCTTGTCGACGGCGATCCACGGCGCGCAGCGGCCGCGGCGACCCCGATCCCAGTGGCGGTCGCGGCCACGGTTCCAATCACGCTCGTCGCCATAGCCGCCGTTATAGTCGCGGTACTGCACGTCGATGCCGTCAGCCGGGCCGAAGCCGAATTCGATCGAGTCCGCCGAGGCGGTGGAGGCTGCGCCAAGCAGGCCGGTCAATCCGATGACGGCGGCGGCAGCAGCGTTAAAAAAGCGGTTCTTCATGACATCTCTCCAGGCTTGAAGGGTTCAATGGGCAATCACCGTCCCAAGCGATTGAGCAGAGGATAGGTGGCCCAAGCTGAACGACAGCGGAACCTGGTATTCATGGAAGGTTCAGATAGCCGGTGCGTGATTCCCGATGCTCGCCTCCGGCGAGATTCGGCGCGCGGCAGGTTGCACCCAGCAAAGCGGGAACGCTGTAACATTTTGATAACGCTGAATTTCTAAAGGCGGAGGCACCGGCACACCGTGTTGGACACTGCCGGACATTCATCTCGCCGACGCTTCCCCTGTTTGACAGATCGAGTGCAGCCGTCGCCGGCCGCGCCCGAAAACCACCCGGGATTTGCTGGCCCCAAGCGCGCGATCAGCCGATCCGCGGGCAGCCATAGGCGTTGGCGAAAACGACCCGGCTCAGGAAACCGCGGCGCCAGCCGACGACGACAACGCGCGAATGCGTGACGCGCTCGACGCGGGCGCGGTGAAAGCCGAGACGCCAGGCCCTGCGCAACGCCTCGCGTGACGAACAGTAGCCGCGGTGGCGGACGAGATCGACATCCGTACGGTCGACCATCGGCACCGGCATCGGGGCCGCAGCCTCCGCCGGCAGGGTCACGAAACTCGTCACGGCGAGCGCAACGCCCAGAACCGAATTGCGAAGCATGGCTTTCATGCATCATCTCCCGATCAACGCGAAACAAGAACCCGGCCTGCAACCGCCAGCATACGATAGGCGGGTCGCAGGGCGGCGTCATCCCCGGCCCCCGTCCTCCCGCTTATCCGCCGGAAGGTCCGCCGGCGAGCAGGCGCTCGAAGACGCGGATGTTGCGATAGTGGCTGAGGCGGGTAATGACGCCGTCCTCGATCTCGAAGACGAGCACGCTCGGAATGGAATAGCCCTGGCCCGATGCGGCCGGGAAGCCCTCCATCGTCTCGCGGTAGGTGCCACGCGCCGTCAGGTCCGCCGCCACGCGCTGGCCGAAGGCGTCGCGCATCAGCACGACGTCGCCGAACTGCTCGTCGAAACGGCGCAGATAGTTCATCAGCCAGGCGCGCAAGGGCCCGGCGCCGACGGTGCGCTGGCCGGTCATCGAATCAAGCTCGATATCCTCATGGACAAGCCGCGCCAGCGCCTCGAAATCACGCTGGTTCAGCGCTTCGATGAAGCGATTGGCAATGGTCTGTGCATCCGTCATTGCTGCTCCTCTCCGGCGCCGCGCGAGAGCCCCGCTGATCTCAAAGCTCTAACTAGAACGGATCCCGCTGCGGTCAATTGCGCCGTGTTGCATCCATCGGACGGCGGTCAAGCGCCAAGGTGCAGCACGACCTCGCGGCGGTGCGGCCGGTCGCGATGTTCGAAGAGATAGATCCCCTGCCAGGTGCCGAGCGCCATGCGACCACGGGCAACGGGAATGCCGAGCGAAACCGACGTCAGCGCTGCTTTGATATGCGCCGGCATGTCATCCGGCCCCTCCTGTGTGTGCACGACCCAGCTCATCGAGGGATCGGAGGACGGCGGCACCAGGCGGCGGAAGAAGGTGTCGAGGTCGCGCCTCACATCCGGGTCGGCGTTTTCCTGGATGAGAAGCGAGCAGGACGTGTGCCGGGCGAAAACGGTCAAAAGCCCCTCGCCGTCCGTGTTGGCCCGCACGAAGGCGGCCGCCTCGTCGGTGAATTCGTAGAGCCCCTGGCCGCGCGTGGAAATGGTGATGCTCGTCTGCGGCATATCGATCTCCGACGGAAAGCTGCACCCGCTGCTACGGCGGCGCGTGTCTATCAGACGCGCAAAAGCCGCTGTAGCACTTTGAAATGCTGCATGTTTTGTCCCTTAATCGGCAACGATTAAAGGCAACATGCAATAGGCAGGTGCAACACGTTGATTTGCCCAACGCTTCTATCCCCGGACCGTTCCCGGTCCAAGGCAGTCCGTCGCAAGAAAAGCGCCATGCGCCGGCTACATCTCGAGAAAGGTCTGGAAGCCGCCGTAAATCATGCGCTTGCCGTCGAAGACTTCCTTCCAGGCATCGCCCTGCAGCCGCGGGTCAGCCATCACCTTGGCGACGATCGTGTCGCGGTCGGCGCGGGACTTGTAGGCGATCCACGAGAAGACCACCGTCTCGTCGTCCTTGGCCTGCACCGCGCGGGGGAAGGACGTCACCTCGCCATAGGGCACGTCGTCTGCCAGGCATTCGTTGTAGGAGAGCGCGCCATATTCCATCCAGACGTCGCCCGCCGCCTTGGCCATCGCCTTGTACGCCTCGATATTCGCCTTCGGCACGGCAACAATAAAACCATCGACATAGGTCATTGAGAAATCCTCCTTGGTTCTTTCGACCAGCATAGGACGTTCGGGGCGCAAAGGTTCCGACACCCCCTTCGATTTTTTTCAGGCGGCGCCTGTCGGAACGGGCGTCGCCCATTCGTCCTCGTTGGTACCAATGACCACGGGAGACATATCCATGCAGAAGATCACGCCCTTTCTCTGGTTCGACGACCAACTGGAGGATGCCATCGGCTTCTACACCTCCATCTTTCGCGACGCCCGCGTCACCGACATCAACAAGGGCCCCGATGGCAAGGCCTTCACCGCAAGCTTCGAACTCGAGGGGCAGCATTTCATGGGCTTGAACGGCGGCCCGCATTTCAAGTTCAGCGAGGCGGTATCGTTTTTCGTGCGCTGCGCCGACCAGACGGAGGTCGACTATTATTGGAACCGATTGCTCGAAGGCGGCACGCCGCAGCGTTGCGGCTGGCTGAAGGACAAGTTCGGCCTTGCCTGGCAGATCATTCCCGACGCGCTGATGCGGCACCTTAGCGATCCCGATCCGGCACGCGCTGCCCGCGCCCAGCAGGCGATGATGGGCATGGTCAAGATCGATGTCGCCGAGCTCGAGCGGGCAGCGGCGGGTTAGCGCCATTCCCACCCGCGCGGTGCAACAGGTGCTCGGTCCGTGGAGCTGGTCAGCTCCCGCAGCCGCGCAGTTGCTGGCTATAGACCGAGGCAATGCCGGCCGCCCGTTTCGCTCCGGTCTTGGCCGTCTCGCTCCAGTTGCCGCGGGCGTAGCCGGCGTGGCCGTGGTAATAGGCGATATAGAGCCGGTAGGCGTCGTTGAGCGCGATGCCGTTCTGTTGTGCGCTTTCGCGATGGTACCAGGCGATGAAGCGGATGGCGTCGCCGAAGTCCGAGCGTCGCGCCGCCCAGCGGCCGGTCTCGCTCTGGTAGCGCGCCCAGGTGCCATCAAGCGCCTGGGAGTAGCCGTAGGCGGTTGAAACGCGCGTCCAGGGAATGAAGCCGAAAAGCTTGGTGCGCGGCGGCCGCGCATTATGGCGGAAGCCGGACTCGGTATAGATCGTCGCCATCAGGATCGGCACGGGCACGCCATATTCGCGCTCGGCGCTGTAGGCGGCACGGCGCCAATTGTTGAATAGGCCATCTCGCTGCTCGAAAACCGCGCAGGCATTCCGGGTGTCTCTCGGCACCGTTCCGCAGCCGGCCAGCAACAGGAGGACGACGACAAAAACACAACGCATCGTAGAACCTCGGGTTTCCGAGAGATTGATAAAGTGTAAACGTTAAGGATCTCTTTTGATTCAAAGACAAACGATCGGGAGAACGGCATGACGAAGTCACAAGTGCTGCTGCCGATGCTGTTTGCCGTGAGCCTTGGCGGTGCGGCAAATGCCGCCGACATCGGACGGCTTTATCTAAGCGATGCCATTGTCACCGGCACCGGCGAGGTCAACCGGCAGATCGGCTTTCGCGCGTGCCTGAGTGAAGTTTTGGTCAAGCTGTCGGGTGATCCGACGATCCTCGACGCGCCCGGCTTCGCCGCGCTCGAGGCGGAAGCCGGCAGCTTCGTCTCGTCCTTTTCCTACCGCGACCGGCTCGAAGGCGTTCCGATCCATGACGAACAGGGCACTCACGACCGCCCGCATGATCTCATCTGCCGCTACGACCCGGCGACGCTCGACCCGCTTCTTGCAAAGCTCGGACGAAAGCCATGGCTTGAACCTCGCCCGGTGATCACCGTTTTGCTGGCAGTTAAGGATCAGAAACGCCGTTTCGTTCTGGCGAGCGACGGCGACGAAAGCCCCTACATGGCCGACTCGCTCCGCGCGGCCGCGGCACCGCTGGCGCTTTCCGTCATCCTGCCGGACAGGGCGGCCGTCGCCGGTGGAGCGCTGGACTTTGCCGCGATATCGCAAGCGAACCCGGAAAAATTCGCCAGGCTCGCGGTGCTCGGCAAGGGGGATGTGACGCTTGCCGGCACACTGGCCTGGTCCGACCAAGCCCGCGGCTGGATCGCCAACTGGCGGATGGCGTCGAACGGCAAAAGTCACGCGTGGCAAATCAGCGGCGTCAGCTTCGACGACGCTTTTCGCAACGCGCTACGCGGTGCGGCCCGCCTCCTCTCCGGAAACGGGTCGCCCTGAGCACTTCCGCTGTCCCTGCCCTTCAGCCTATCCGAGCGAGGCAATCAGTTCGCGATAGGCCGCCTCGGGAAACGCCTTGAGTGTGGTCGAGCGCACATTGCCGGCCATGCCGAGCGTCAGCGCGAAGCGCGCGGCGACCGCGTCATCCGGCGCCTCCACGACGGCCACCATGTCGTAGTCACCCATGGTCAGGAAGAAATGCTTGAAGGAGCCGCCCATCTCACCGAGCACCTGTCTTGCCGCGTCGAGCCGCTTCGGAGACTCGCGCACATTCTTGATACCCTGCTCGGTCCAGTTGAGGAGCATGACATAAGTGGTCATCCTACACCTCCACGGGGCACGCTTCACGCCCGCGGTGCGATTGCTCCCGCGTCTTAGACGAGGCGCCCCAATTGCTCCGAAAGCGCGAATATACTCCTGGGCGCAGAGCCTCACAATAAATCACATGGGTTAGGCAGAAACGGGGTGAGGCAGAAACGAAAAAGCCGGACACATGGCCCGGCCTTTCTGATTTTCAATGTTGCCCGACTTTAGCGAGGAACAAGCGCAGCTTGCTTAGCTGTCGAGGAAGCTTCTGAGCTTCCTGGAGCGGCTCGGATGCTTGAGCTTGCGAAGCGCCTTCGCTTCGATCTGGCGGATACGTTCGCGGGTGACCGAGAACTGCTGTCCAACCTCTTCGAGCGTGTGGTCGGTGTTCATGCCGATGCCAAAGCGCATGCGCAGCACGCGCTCTTCGCGCGGCGTCAGCGAGGCGAGAACGCGGGTCGTCGTCTCGCGCAGGTTTGCCTGGATGGCGGCATCGATCGGCAGCAGCGCGTTCTTGTCCTCGATGAAATCGCCGAGGTGCGAATCCTCTTCGTCACCAACAGGCGTTTCGAGCGAGATCGGCTCCTTGGCGATCTTCAGGACCTTGCGGACCTTTTCGAGCGGCATGGCGAGCTTTTCGGCCAGTTCTTCCGGCGTCGGCTCGCGGCCGATCTCGTGCAGCATCTGGCGAGAGGTGCGGACGATCTTGTTGATCGTCTCGATCATGTGCACCGGAATACGGATCGTGCGGGCCTGATCGGCGATCGACCGGGTGATCGCCTGACGGATCCACCAGGTGGCGTAGGTCGAGAACTTGTAGCCGCGGCGGTATTCGAACTTGTCGACCGCCTTCATCAGGCCGATATTGCCTTCCTGGATCAGATCGAGGAACTGCAGGCCGCGGTTGGTGTACTTCTTGGCGATGGAGATGACGAGGCGCAGGTTCGCTTCGACCATTTCCTTCTTGGCGATGCGCGCTTCGCGCTCGCCCTTCTGCACCATGGAGACGATACGGCGGAACTCGGCGATCGAGATGCCGGTTTCGGTGGCGAGATTCTGGATCTCCTGGCGAATGTCGCGGATCGTCTGGTTTTCGCTCTTGGCGAATTCCTTCCAGCCCTTGCCGGCGAGGTTGCTGATCGACTTCATCCAGTTCGGGTCGAGTTCGGCGCCCGAATACTGCTCCAGGAACGAGTCGCGCTTGACGCCATAGGATTCGGCAAGCCGCAGCAGGCGGCCTTCGTTCTGCATCAGCCGCTTGGAGATGTCGTAGAGCTGCTCGACCAGGCTGTCGACGCGGTTCTGGTTGAGCGACAGCGACTTGACCGCCTTGATCAGCTCGTCCTTGAGCTCCTTGTAGCGGCGCTCCTGGGCGGGCGAAAGCGTGCCGGTGGCAGCAAGACGGGCTTCCACCTGCTGGTCCTGCAGCTTGCGCAGCTTCTTGTAGGTCTCGGCGATGATGTCGAGGGTTTCCATGACCTGCGGGCGCAGTTCCGCTTCCATGGCGGCGAGCGAGAGGTTCGACTCGTCGTCGTCTTCCTCTTCCTCCTCGACCGGCATGGCATCGCCGCCGACATTGGTGATGTCGTCGTCGTTGGCGGCCGTGCGCACCTTGCGGGTCTTTTCCTTTTCCTCGGCAGCCTTGCGGTCGGCCTCGATCTTTTCCGGGCTCTGGAACTGCGGTGCAGCCTTGGCCTCGGGACCGGAATAGGTGGTTTCGAGATCGATGATCTCGCGCAGCAGCGTCTGGCCTTCGTTCAGTTCGTCGCGCCAGATGATCAGCGCCTGGAAGGTCAGCGGGCTCTCGCAGAGACCGGCGATCATCGTTTCGCGGCCAGCCTCGATGCGCTTGGCAATCGCGATTTCGCCTTCGCGGGACAGGAGCTCGACCGAGCCCATTTCGCGCAGGTACATGCGGACCGGATCGTCGGTACGATCGGTCGGTTCCTTCTTCTTGCTGGTCGCGAGCGCCGTGCCGCCGGAAGGCGCGAGTTCGCCGCCTTCGCTGTCGCCGTCGTCATCGCCGGCCTCGTCGTCACCGCCACCGGCCGCCTCTTCGGCTTCCTCGTCCTCGATCACGTTGATGCCCATGTCGGACAGCATCGCCATCGTGTCTTCGATCTGTTCGGAGGTGACTTCCTCGGACGGAAGGACGGAGTTCAACTCGTCCATCGTCACGTAGCCGCGCTTCTTGGCGGCCTTGATCATCTTCTTGACAGCGTCGTCGGAAAGATCGAGAAGCGGACCGTCCGGAGCACCTTCGCGTTCTACGTCGGCTTCTTCGTTTTCTTTGACTTTGGTTGCCATTTAGTTCGTCGCTTTCCTTGTCGCAACCGGCGTTAAGTCCGGTGCCAATGCCGCTCGAAGGTTCGGGCACGCCGCGTACCCGCCACCGAATCATTTCCCCTGACGTAACGGGATGATGTTTAATTCCTGTTTAACCACGAGTGCGATCGTGGCAAGCGGGCAAGCTCCGACAGTCCTGCCACTGAAACGCCTCTGGCATGATTCCCTAACCGCCGTGTCACTTCGCCATTTCTTATTCGGAAATGGTGATTCCCATAATTTTCGATCCCGTCAAGCATTTCCGCTGAAAAACCGGCTGATTCGGCAAAAATCGCCGTTCCTATCGCTTTTTGGGGTTTATCAGCTTCCGCTGAAGATGTAGGCGCTGCCCGCCAAAAGACAAGGGTACCGGGAATTTAATCGGCAAGGTCCCGTTGTGCCATATCCGCACCCGCAACCAGGGCTCCATCTTCCCTTTGTTGCCCAACCGAACGGCCGTCGCATTTGACGATCTTGGCCGCCTCCAGATCGAATTCCGACAGGCAGCGCCTCCAGGCAAGCGAGGGGCGGAGTGGCGACGCGCACGCAAAACAATTTCCCGAACGACCCGTTTCTGCCGAAAGTTCGCAAGTTTATTCCGGATTCTTGCTTGCGCCCGACCCGATCGCAGACGACCTTCGCCGCCGATTTATGGAGGCTCAGATGCTCATCAAGGAAACCGACGCCATGCGCGTGCTATCGATCGCACGGCGCCTCACCATTCCCGACGTCAAAGATGAAAGCGCCGCACTGGCGCCTGTCATCGAAGCAGAGATTGAGCGCGCCGGAATGGCGCCCGCCGGGCCCTGGATCTTCATCGCGCAGAACCTGCCGAAAAACGCCAAGACCCGGTTCGACTGGCGCATCTGCCGCCCGGTGACGGGCGGCGAGAACTATCGCGGCGAGCTCGAACTGATAGAACTGGCGCCGATCATGGTCGCGTCCGCCCTGCATCAGGGGCCGATGCGCAGCCTTTTCACCCAGGGCTACGCGCCGCTCGTCGAGGAGATCGAGATGAGCAGGCACAATTTCTCCGGCGAAAGCCGCGAGATCTATCATCGCTGGGCGGGCCAGGGCGCCCGCTACCACGAGATCGAGATCCAGTTCGGCCTCGCCAACTGAGCCGCCGCGCATCACGTGCACGACGGCCCATAAGGCTCACCAGTCCATGACGACCTTGCCGGAGTTGCCGGAGCGCATGGCCTCGAAACCGTCGCGGAATTCGTCGATCGTGATGCGGTGGGTGATGACCGGCGACAGGTCGAGGCCGCCCTGCACGAAGGCGATCATCTTGTACCAGGTCTCGAACATCTCGCGGCCGTAGATGCCCTTGAGGTTGAGCATCTTGAAGATCACCTTGTTCCAGTCGATCTCGAAGCCGGCCGGCGCGATGCCGAGGATGGCGATCTTGCCGCCATTGTTCATCTTGTCGATCATGTCGCGGAAGGCCGGGGCGGCACCGGACATCTCCAGCCCGACGTCGAACCCCTCGGTCATGCCGATCGCCTTCATCACGTCGGCAAGGTTTTCCTTCGAGGCGTCGACGACATGGTCGATGCCGACGCTTCTCGCGAGCGCCAGCCGTGTCGGGTTGATGTCGGTGATGACCACCTTGCGGGCGCCGGAGCGCTTGGCGACCAGCGCCCCCATGATGCCGATCGGCCCGGCGCCGGTGACGAGCACGTCCTCGCCGACGAGATCGAAGGACAGCGCCGTGTGCACGGCATTGCCGAACGGATCGAAGATCGCGGCGATCTCATCGGGCACGTCGTCCGGGATCGGCACGACGTTGTATTCCGGCAGGCAAACGAACTCGCCGAACGAGCCCGGCCGGTTGACGCCGACGCCGAGCGTGTTGCGGCACAGATGCCCGCGGCCGGCGCGGCAGTTGCGGCACTTGCCGCAGACGATATGCCCCTCGCCCGACACCCGTTCGCCGACATGGTATTTGGTAACGGCCGAGCCGACCGCGGCGATCTCGCCCATGAACTCATGGCCGACCACCATCGGTACCGGTATCGTCTTCTGCGCCCACTGGTCCCAGTTCCAGATGTGCACGTCGGTGCCGCAGATCGCCGATTTCTTGACCTTGATCAAGACGTCGTTCGGGCCGATCTCCGGCACCGGCACGCGCTCCA